>CAZJEN010000017.1:0-68683 GCA_964545045.1 uncultured Lachnospiraceae bacterium
AGGCATGATTTATTCACACGAAGTAGAAAAGATGTGCCCGGTAGCACAGGGCGTACATCACGGAGCAGCCCTGTGCTACCGGGCACATCTTTTCTACTTCGTGTGAATAAATCATGCCTAGACTCCTTTCAATACATCTTGCAATATTAGTGTTCGCATCTTGCGAAGAATGTGATATCTTTAACAAACCACCTCATACGCACCTGCGCACACTCCTTTCCTATTTTCTCACAAAAATGCGATTTCGTCTATACCTTTTTTGTCAAAATTTCAGATTTTCAAAAGAAACGGCACTTTCTACAATTTCCATCCCTTTCCTTTTCTCCTTTTTTATCAAAATATCAAAAAGAAATTGCGGGATAGGAAATGCTGTGCTAAACTAAACTTAAAGAAAACCCGCGTGCTTAGGTCTGTCGCACTTTGTCGTGCGTCGTCCCTGTTTTCTTGCCTGTCGATAGTCTTTCGGACGGAGCGCAAAACCATAGGATAGCTTCTTTGCTTTTCCCGAAGGGTCGCGCTTTTTGCGTAGTCGAAATCACCTCTTAGCGGTTCTAAGTCTCGAGGACGCTCCCGAGAGACGTTTAGAACCGGTTAGAGGAAGTTTGACGAAGCATTGCGACTTGCAAAGAAAGTATCGCTATGGTTTATCGCTCCGTGCAAGACCCTCGGCAAGAAAACAGGGACAGCACGACATGTACGACAAACACAACACCTAGGAGGAGCTATGAAGAAACAGGATTACTTGAAATGGGATGAATACTTTATGGGAATCGCCATGCTTTCCGCTATGCGAAGCAAGGACCCGAACACCAGTGTAGGTGCCTGCATCGTCAGCCAGGACAACAAGATTCTTTCGGTAGGCTACAACGGCATGCCGGCAGGCTGCTCCGATGACGAATATCCGTGGGAGCGGGAAGGAAGCGCCTTAGAGACCAAGTACTTCTATGTATGCCACGCAGAGCTGAATGCCATTTTAAACTACACCGGTGTCAACATGCGGGGTGCCAAAGTCTATACCACCCTGTTCCCGTGTAACGAATGTACCAAAGCCTTAATCCAGACCGGCATTTCCGAGGTTATCTACCACTCGGACAAATACGCGGAAACCGATTCCGTACGTGCCTCCAAGCGGATGTTTGACTCCGCAGGCGTGACCTATAGAAAGTATCAGCCGATTAACCGTTTGGTGACGATACCGTTGTAAACTTGTTGGGCTGCCCGCGTGATTGTGCGCGTAGCCTTTTTCTGTGCTTTTTGACTCACGGCAAGAATCCCTGGGCCGAAGATGTTTTTTCTCTCGTGATTCGGATATAAGTCTTTCTAATTACTCCGAAAAAGCATTCTATAGAGTGACGCAACCGCCCTGATGCGGCATCCATGCCTTATGGCGGGCTTGCTCAAACCTCCTGTTTGAGCATTGCTAACCAATAAACGGAGTAATAAGAAAGTCTAATATCCTGCTCAAAGTTCGAAAAATCATCTTCGGCCCAGGGATTCTTTGCCACTGAAAATGGCACAGAAAAAGGCCGCCACAGTCACCTACGGGCAGCCCATCCTTTTACTCCTCCACTTCCTCATATATCAATTTTGGGAATCCCAATTCCACCTTGAACAAGTCTCCGTCGGTTTCCACCCGGAAGCTGCCACCCTGCACCTGGGTCAGGTTCTTCGCAATGGCCAGCCCCAGTCCGGAGCCTTCTGTATTACGGGATGCATCGCCCCTGACAAACCGCTCTGTCAGTTCCTCTGCCGCAACCGACAATTCCGTGGCGGACATATTTTTCAGCTCCGCATAATACCATCCCATTTTTTCGAATACCCGGACATACACCCGGCTTCCCGGCATGGCATATTTGCAGATGTTTGAAAACAGATTCTCAAAAATGCGGTAAGTCTTCTGTCCGTCCACATACACCATACAAGCCTGCTCCGGCATGGTCTGACGTAAGCTGAGATTAGTTTCCGCAAACAGCTCCTCATGCTCCACCGCCGCCTGCTTTACCATCTTGACCAAATCCACTTCCGTCTGTTGCAATTCTACGTTATTACTGGCCGCCCGGCTCACCTCAAACAAATCCTCGATTAACACCTTTAAGCGGTTGGACTTTTTCTCCAGGGTTTCCACATAAGAGGTCCGTTCCTCCTCCGTAATATCCTCCTTCTTAAGCAACTCCACATAGGTCAGAATCGCTGTAAGCGGTGTCTTTAAATCGTGGGATACATTGGTAATCAGCTCCGTTTTCATACGCTCGCTTTTTACTTCTTCCTCCACCGCCTTGCGGAACCCTTCCTTGATTTGAGACAGTCCTGTACCGAGAGGCCGGAACACGCCGAAATCCTCTTCTGTCTGTCCTGTCAGATTACCGCTTGCGATTTCTTCAACTTCCCGGGATACCGTAAGATATCCGTTTTCCGCCTTTTTATACTGCTTATTCAGGAAAAAGAACAAAGCTACCGAATAGGCAATAAGCAGTGGAATTCCCACAAACCAACAGCACACACAAACGAACAAAATCACAAACTGGATCAATACCGCTTTTCGAAGAAGCTTCACCGGACTTTTGGTAAAATCCACCTCCGCCAGTGCGGTTTTCCACCGACGCCACAAATTTGCACAAGCCCGGTAAATCAAATACAGTAAACTGTATTCTTTGATATACTCCTTAAAACCGAGGGCAAACAACGGCCGCAAATACCAAAACACAAAGAAAAAGTACACTAACAGCGACAGCATCGGAAGCGAACACTCCGCCACATACTCCATTAATGCGACCCAGTTCTCGAAATCCCACATCTGCCAGGCACTGTAATATCCCAAGGCCTGCGCCCATTCATGAAATACCACCGGCATACAACAAATTGCAAGAACCAAAAGCTCCGCCACATAAGCAATTCCTTTCCTATGTACACATTCCATGTCCTTCCATATCTTTTTGCTACGTAAAAACTTCACCAAAAGGAACATGCACAAGGCCAGTCCCACAATCAATAATGCCTCACCGTACCTTGCCAGAAAAGTTGCCGTTGCCTCACTCATATCAACTCCGAACATAATCGGATTCTTTGAGGTGGTCTTATAATGGACCGGTATTCCGTCAATATATTTGGTATATTCGTAATACGAACTTCCGCTACCGGTATATCCGACGGACTTTGACAGATAGCCCACTGCCTCTTTCGCCACCATGATATACTGCATGGCAAAAAATCCGGCTGCCGTCACCAACAGTCCCACCACAATTCCAAGAAACCATCTTAACTTATTTTTGTTTTTCGAGCTTGTATCCAACGCCCCACACCACCTTTACATATTTTGGATTTTTCGGGTTGATTTCGATTTTCTCCCGAAGATTTCTTACATGCACCATGACCGTATCTGTATTCACCGCCCGTTCGTTCCAGACACTCTCATAAATCTCCTCCGCGGAAAACACTCTCCCCGGATGCTTTATAAGTAACACCAGTATCTTAAACTCCATAGGCGTAAGCTTGACCGGATTGCCGTCCACCGTCACCTCCACCGTGTCCTCGTCCACTTCCAAGCCGCCTTCCGTATAACGCCGTCCACCTTTCTCCTGCTGCGGCAACCCGAACTTCATATAGCGGCGAAGCTGGGAATTTACCCTGGCCATCAGCTCCAAAGGCGTAAACGGCTTTGTTACATAATCATCCGCACCGATGTTCAGTCCCATTACCTTGTCGGTTTCTTCCGATTTTGCCGAAAGCATAATCACCGGAAAATCATAGGTTTCCCGAAGCCGCATGGTCATGGTAATCCCATCCATTCGCGGCATCATAATGTCTACAATAGCAAGATGAATTTCATTTTCTTTCATCAATTCCAAACCACGGATTCCGTCCTCCGCCTTAAGCACCCGATACCCCTGACTTTTCAAAAATATTTCGATTCCGTCTCTGATGTCACGGTCATCCTCGACCACTAATATGTTGTACATACCTATCCTCCGTACTTCCCCATACTTCACCTCCATTTTAACACACAAAACCTAAGAAAATCGACAGAAAAAACGAAAGAATTTCGAAAGAATTATGTTCCTCTCGAAAACCAGTCTATCTTCCCGGTACATTTCAGAAAGAAGAGGGCAAATTATCCAAGCACCGGGAAGGCACTGGTTCACAAAGAATAATGTATCTCCCGAATCAAGTTCCGACTTTCTTTGATGCCTCTACTCTATCAGACAAATCGAAAGACCGCCTTCAGAAAAAGCGAAAGAATTTCAAAAGAAAAAAGAAGGGCTGCCCGCCCTTCTTCGAAATACTTTCTTTTTCTGTGCTTTTATATTTTGCACGATAGAATCGTCCGCCTTAGAATGTCTTTTCGAACTTTGAGCAGGATATTAGACTTTCTTATTACTCCGCTCATCTGTCAGCAACGCTCAGACAAGGATGTCTGAGCGAGACCGCCACGCAACATGGAAGTTGCGTCAGGGCGGTTGCGTCGCTCTATTTCACTCTCCCTCGGAGTAATTAGAAAGACTTATATCCGTATCACGAGAGAAAAGGCATTCTAAGGCAAATACTGCATGCAGGCTTCTTGCTCCGCAATCTCTCACACCTCGCGACGATGTCGCTCGGTCGTGGGCGCGTTCGCATGATCACGCAACTGCAAGTGAGCAAGCTCACGCAGTTTGCATACATGCTCACTTTGCCTGCACGCAGAAAAAGAAAGGCCCCGTTCTTAAACGGGCAGCCTTTCGTCTAATCTTTACTAAGTTTCGCCGGGTAATTCGGCAGCTTTCCGTCCACGGCAAAGATGTCGTCGTCAGAAAGTTCTCCCTTCCCTTCACAAATAATACATTTTGTTTCTCCGTGTCCGCCACAAAAACCGCACACCTTGTTTTTGTGAATGGGATTGATTTTATCTCCGAAGCAAACCACACAAACGGAGATTCCTTTTCCCTCGCACTGCGGGCATTTTTTCATTCTCTTTCCTGCCTTTCCTTATTCGTTCTACATTGTTTTCTTCGGTACACACAATGTTTTCTCTTTTGTATCGTATTGTTATCTGCAATTTTGTACCAGTTCTTTTAATTCATCTACAGAAAATGTATAGCTCTTATCACAGAAATGACAATTCATGGTAATCGGATCACCGTCTGCAATCATGGCATTCAGCTCCTTTGCACCGATGCTGATTAATGCCTTTTCCACGCGTTCCTTGGAACAGTTACAGTAATAAGAAGTCGGTATCTTATCCAGAAGCTTTAAGTCAAAGCCTGCAAAAATGTACTCCAAAATCTCCTCCGGAGTCATTCCCTCCTCCAAAAGACCTGACACAGAGGTTACCTCGGTCAGCTTCTGCTCCAAATGGGAAATCACTTCCTCCGTCGCATCCGGCATCAGCTGGATAATAAAACCGCCTGCCTGTGCCACCGTATTGTCACGGTTCATAAGTACCCCTAACGCTACAGAAGACGGGGTCTGCTCAGATGTTGCGAAATAAACGGTTAAATCCTCCGCAATCTCACCGGAAATCAGCTCGGTTTCTCCCACATACGGCTCCTTTAAGCCCAAATCCTTAATGACGCGGAGCATACCCATACCGACAGCGCCGCCGACATCCAGCTTTCCTTCCTTGCTTGCCGGAAGCATCACCTCCGGCTTCTGCACAAATCCCTTCACGCGGGACATAGAATCTGCTGTAACGGTCATGGAACCAATCGGACCGTCGCCCATTACCTGTACCGTCAGCACATCACTCATGCCCTTCATCATGCTACCCATCATGGCCGCTCCCGTAAGGAGACGTCCCAATGCCGCGGTTGCCACCGGACTGGTGCCGTGAATCTTTCTTGCCTTTTCTACCAAATCTCTTGTGGTTGCCGCAAACACACGAATCTGTCCGTCTGCCGCACTCGCTCTTACAATGTAATCCTGATAACTGCTCATACAAATCCTCTCTTACTCTTTTTTAGTTTCTATTCCAGGTTCTTCCCGGAAAATCCGAAAGGCATCAGTTCCTCCAGTGTATAAATCATATAGTCATCCTCGGACCGTGCCAAAATAATCAAAAAGGTCTTCGGGTCACAAAACTCCGTCATCACCTGTCTGCATACCCCGCAAGGCGCACAGAAATCCTCCAAATCTTCTCCCTTACCGCCTACAATGGCAATAGCAAGAAAGTCCTTCTTTCCTTCGCTGACGGCCTTGAAAAAAGCTGTACGCTCCGCACAATTGGTCGGCGTATAGGCTGCATTTTCGATATTACAACCACCGATGACTTCATGACTGTTGGTCAGAAGTGCCGCTCCTACTTTAAATCCGGAGTACGGGGCATAGGCCTTCTTCCGGTACTCCGACGCTACACGAATGAGCCTTCTGCATACCGCATCACTCATGGCATCCGGCAATTTCTTACTCATATCCTGCACCGCAGGAACTTTCTTCTCATAGGTCTGTAACTGTGTATTGCTTTCTCCCATACAATCACCGCCTTTTCATAATTCCACAACCTTCGCGCCCAATATTAATAACCGCCGGTTACCTTCTCACCGTTGCCCTTTAATATCTTTACAATACGGCTGGTTCCGAGACGTGTCGCTCCCAAAGCAACAAACTTCTCCGCATCCTCCAAAGAAGAAATGCCGCCGGCCGCCTTCATCTGCACACCCTCGCCGATATGCTTCGCAAACAACTCAATGTCAGCAAAGGTAGCGCCTGCCGTGGAAAATCCAGTGGAAGTCTTAATAAACTCCGCCCCCGCATCCGTAACCACACGGCACATTTCGATTTTTTCAGCCTCTGTCAAAAGACAGGTCTCGATAATTACCTTTAAAAGCTTACCACCGCAAGCTTCTTTTACTGCCTTAATCTCTTCCAAAAGGCCGGCAAAGTTTCCTTCCTTTACCATGCCGATATTGATGACCATATCGATTTCGTCCGCACCGTTTGCCACCGCATCCTTGGTCTCAAAAACCTTTACTGCAGTGGTATTATAACCGTTCGGGAAACCGATGACGGTACATACCGGAAGTTTGTCTCCCAAGTATTCTTTGGCACGCTTTACAAAAGACGGCGGAATACAAACAGACGCGGTTCCGTAAGCCACTCCGTCATCACAAATCTGTTTTATCTCTTCCCATGTGGCCGCCTGGTTCAAAAGGGTATGGTCCACATACTTTACAACATTCTTATTCATTAAAACTCTCCTTTACGTCAGTTCCAATGCAACCTGCATCATCTCATGGAAGCTGTTTTGTCTGTCTTCGGAGGAAAGTGCCTCTCCGGTATATAAGTGATCGGAAATCGTCAGCATGCAAAGGGCTTGCTTACCGGCATAGGCCGCATTCAGATACAATGCCGCAGCCTCCATCTCCACACAAAGGATACCCATCTTCTTCCAACGATCGTTGAAGGTCGGATCCGCATTATAGAATACATCGGAAGATAAAATATTACCTACCGTTACCGGCACCTTCATCTCTTCCGCCACTTCTACCGCACGGCGAAGCAGTTCATAATCCGCAATCGGTGCAATGGTGCCCGGCAGATTATACTGGTCCGCATAATTGCTGTTGGTGGACGCCCCCATACCGATGACAAGGTCACGAAGCTTTACCTTATCGGAAATGCCGCCTGCGGAGCCGATACGGATAATCCGGTCCACATCGTAAAAATGATATAATTCATAAGAGTATATCCCAATGGACGGCATACCCATACCACTTCCCATCACGGATACTCTCTTGCCTTTATAAGTTCCGGTATAACCGAACATATTACGCACCGTATTAAAGCAGGTCACATCCTCCAAATAAGTATCTGCGATAAACTTGGCCCGAAGCGGGTCTCCCGGTAATAAAACAGTCTTTGCGATTTCGCCTTCCTTTGCCGCATTATGGGCGGTCGGTATTGCTGCCATGGTCATACTCCTTTCCTGTCACGTTCCTATTATTTTCAATATAATCAGTATAAACGGAATTTGAAATAAAGTCAATTCTCCCCGTACAAAAACCACCTTTGATTATTTCCTCCCCACACTTGTCTTTTTCGAGTTCTTATGATAAACTTACTCTGTGAGGATACAGATAGCTTTTGTAATTTCGATACAATGTATACGATTAGAGGAGGGTGTGTTATGGCAGATACCGGATTACCGCAAACCAATCAGAATGAAATTTTATGGAGAGCACGGAAACGTTTAACGTTTTTGGGTTTGCCTTGGACCTTTACCGTTTACCGTTTGACAAAGGACCGTTTGTTCATTAAGAGCGGCTTCTTTACCACCAGAGAAGACGAGGTTCGTCTGTATCGCATTTTGGATATTTCTTTAAAGAGAACTCTGATTCAAAAAATGTTCGGTCTCGGAACCATCCAGTGTCATTCCAGTGACAAAACCATGGGACACTTTGAGATCATCAATGTAAAAAACTCTTATAACGTAAAGAATCTCCTGTCTGATTTAATCGAAAAGGAGCGTATGGAAAAGCGCGTTTCCAATCGTGAATTTATCAGCGATCCGGACTGTGACTTTGACAACGATAACGACATCTAAATCACCAAAAGAAAAGCGCACCGGCATTTTTGCAGGTGCGCTCATTTATTTAACCTTGATTTAACTTTACTCTTCTATCTCTGTTTCCGGTTCTTCTGCCTTTGATACCTTTACCGTATCAATCTGCATTCCCTTTACCTTACAAATTTCAAACGAGTAGCCGTACTCCGTAATCAGCGGATACTCCGTCTCTTCCTCCGAAGGAAGTCTGCCGAGCCTTGATATCACAAATCCGTTTAAGGTATCGGCTTCCTCTTCCGAGAAATCCACTTCCAGAACATCCCCCAATTCTTCCAACATGGTAAATCCACGTACCAACCAGTTGCCGTCGTTCTGCGGAATAATCTCCTGCTCCTCGTTATCGTATTCATCCTGAATGTCGCCTACGATTTCCTCCAACATATCTTCCATGGCCACGATACCCGCCGTCTGACCGTACTCGTCAATGACTACCGCCATATGGATTTTCTTTTCCTGCATATCGTTTAACAAAACATCGATATTCTGCGTCTCCGGTACAAAATACGGTTCTCTTGCCACCTCAGCCAAAGGCGTATTCTTTATTACATCCTCGTTGTTCCGATGTTCCATAAAATAAAGCATCAAATCCTTCAAATGCACAATACCGGTAATATTATCCAAGTTCTCTCCATACATCGGATAACGTGAATAATTCGCCTTCAATCCGAATTCCAGCGCTTCCTCGATGCTCGTCTCCTCCCGGATACCGATAATCTTTTTCTTACGGGTCATAACATCCCGTGCAGCCTTGGCATCAAAATCCATGACATTGGTAATCATCTCAGCTTCTTCTTCATCCAAAAGCCCCTGCTCCTGACCTTCCGTTACAATGGAGATGATTTCTTCCTCGGTCACGTTCTCCGCAATATCTCCCGGATGCACTCCGAATATTGCTCCGATTCCCTTTGCTACCCATTCCGCCCAAAATGCAAGAGGCGCAAACAAAATCAAAAAGAAACGTACAAAGCCGGAAACACGGAACACAAAACGATCCGCATATTTATATCCCAGCTTCTTCGGAACCTTTATACAAAACAACTCCACCAGCCATACTCCTGCCAACAGCAGTAAAACCAAACAAACCCAAACATACACCTTTGTAGGCTTGTACGCTTCAAAAAAAGACTGTAGTGCCGGTACCGCAAAGCATTTTAACAGCTCCGCATATGTAATGCCGCATAGAAACACAGTTACGGTACGAAGCAAATCCAACACCGTTGTACAACGCTTCCTGCGGTCACAGATATAAGCTACACATTCCGCTCTTTTCCTGCCCTCTGTAAGGCCTTTCTTTACTACCGCACTGAGCGGTTGGTCAAACGCGGTCTCCGCTGCAGAAGCGAGACCGTTCACAATCAGAAGTCCCAGAATAATTCCTATACCAAGTATGGGATACTCTTGCATGGATATTTAATCCCCTTTCTCTCTTTTGTTATGTATCTAACGCAAGGCTGACACAAAGTGCCTTGTTGATACGCTCCAACACATCCCGATCCAGATGACAAACCTTTTCCTTTAATCTCACTTTATCGATGGTCCTCACCTGCTCCAGTAAAATCACCGAATCCCGCATAATATCGTACTTGTTCGCATTAATTTCCACATGAGTCGGCAATTTTGCCTTGTTCATTTTCGAAGTTATCGCCGCACAAATCACGGTAGGACTGTGTTTGTTTCCTATATCGTTCTGAATAATCAATACCGGCCGTATTCCACCCTGTTCCGAACCCACCACCGGACGAAGGTCCGCATAAAAAATGTCTCCACGTCGAATTACCATTTTCTCACACTCCGCTTTACTCTATAGCAACAGTATTCCCTGAAAATAACTTCTTATACTTTCTACTGTTTGCTATATTGTATGCGTTATACGAAGTGTCGTGCCCCGACGGCTTCTCCCTTTTTATAATAGACGCGCGGAATGCGCTTTCCCACATTACATACCATCTCATAATGGAAAGAATGAGACAACGCACCGATCTCCTCTGCCGTGATGACTTCCTTTCCTTCTCTGCCCATAAGCGTGACCGTGTCCCCACGTTTCACCTCCGGCACATCCGTCACGTCAATCATCAACTGATCCATACATACCCGGCCTACAATCGGCACACTGTGTCCGTGAACCAAAATCCGTCCGCAATTGGACAAAGCCCGCGGATACCCGTCTCCGTACCCCACCGGTACGGTAGCGATTCGCTGCGGTGCCGGTGTCACATAAGTTGCATTATAGCCGATGCCGGTACCTGCCGGGACCGTTTTTACAAATGCCACATGGGATTTAATCTCCATGGCCGGTTGTAACACAATATCCTCCGGCATAACATCCTCAGACGGGTACATCCCGTACAAACTGATGCCCAGACGTACCATATCCAACTGATATTCCGGAAGACTTAAAATAGCCGCACTGTTTTCCGCATGACGAAGTAACCCTGTCACACCGTGTTTCTCCATGGCATCGATAAATGCCAAAAATTTATAAAACTGAAGCTCCGTTGCTCCCTTATCTGCCTCATCCGCTCTGGCAAAGTGAGTATAAATACCGGTAGCCTTAATATTCGGCAGCTTTACAGCCTCTGCCACCTGTGCGGCAAAGCCGGCATCTGCCGGAAAACCAATACGTCCCATACCGGTGTCCACCTTAATATGCACCTCTGCGGTAAGACCGATTTTGGATGCTTCCTCACTGATTTCTTCCGCAGACTCTATATCGCAAAGGGTCAATGTAATCCGGTTCTTGATTGCCTCCGCAAGCTGTAACGGCGCCGTATAGCCTAACGTAAGAATCGGCTTATCCACGCCCGCGCCGCGAAGCTCCAACGCCTCCTCGATATTGGAAACCGCAAACCAGTCCGCCGTTTCGTATACCGTCTCCGCCACCGGAACCGCACCGTGCCCGTAGCCGTCCGCCTTTATCACTGCCGCCAGCTTTACTCCCGGTCGTAAGTGCTTCTTTATCTCCTCTGCATTATGGGCAACGGCATCCAGATTAATGTCCGCTTTTACCCGGTAGTATTCTTTTACCTTTTGCAGTTCATACCCCATCAAGTTTCACTTCCTTTTCTTTTTCCTCAAAAAGCCCGCCGATTGCCTGTAAAATATCTCTCGCAATCATCGGTGCCTCTCCCACACTCTTCCGAGCCAAATCTCCCGCAGCTCCGTGAAGCCATGCTCCTACCGCCGCTGCCGTAAAAGGCTCCTTGCCCACCGCCAACAACGCCGCAATGACACCACATAAAACATCTCCGCTGCCTCCCGTGGCCATACCGTTGTTTCCGGTGGTATTTACAACACACTCCGAATTCTTTATCGTCAAAGTCGCCGCATCCTTTAACACATAGGTCAGATTACTTTGCGAAGAAATCCTCTTTGCTGTATCCAAAAAGCAGCTTGTTAATTCCTTTACCGGCACATGAAGCAACCTGGACAACTCACCCGGATGAGGGGTAAGCACCGCATTTTCCGGAAGATACGTATCCAAAAAACCCAAGCGCTCTGCCTCCGTCTCAAGACCTTCCGCATCCATTTTCCTTGCCAGTATATTCAACGCGTCCGCATCCCATACGCCGGCCGGCGCATTTTCTGCTTCACACAACACCTGTCGCAGTACCGAAACCAAGGTCTCTGCCTCACTGCTCTGCCCCAGCCCCGGTCCGATCACCAATGCATCCGCAAAGCGCACCGCCTCTTCCATAACATCCGGAAGCTCCTCTTCACACCGGTACGTCGCCAGCATTGCCTCCGGCAATAAGGACTGCAAAATCTCCCTGTTACATTCCGGCGTTACGAGCTTCACCAGCCCCGCACCGGTTCTATATGCTGCACAGGCCGCAAAATAAGCCGCCCCCGCCATATTTTTACTGCCGGCAATCACTGCCACCTTTCCAAAGGTTCCTTTATTAGAATACGCCGGACGAATCGGCAATAACCGTTCGATTCCTTCCGTATCTAACCATGCTCCTGTCTTTTGCCGCATCAATACCGGCTTTGGAAATCCGATATCCGCCACCGTAAGCTTGCCTGTATAATCTTTTCCGGGATATAGCAAATGTCCCCATTTCGCAGCTCCGAAGGTTACCGTCTCGTCCGCATACAACGCAACTCCGCAAACAGAGCCGTCCGTCGCCGCTATACCGGAGGCAATATCCACCGCTATTACAATATGCGACTCTTTATTAATCTGTTCCACTACACATGCGTACGCTCCCTCTACCGGCTTCGATAAACCGATACCGAACAGGGCATCTACAATAATATCATATGCGCTCGTCTTTTCCGGCGCACAAATCGGCACTCCGCAAGCTGTCGCTATTTTTACTTGTTGCAAAAACTCCGGCGTCCCGGAAAGGCGCTCCGTTCCACCGATAACCAACACCGTAGCGTTATATCCCGCCTCCGTAAGCAGACGGGCAACCGCCACTCCGTCGCCACCGTTATTTCCCGTGCCGCATAACACACCGATACGGCTTTCTTTTGTGGCATACGCCTTCACACGCTCTGTCACTGCCAATGCGGCGCGTTCCATTAAAACAAGAGACGGATTTCCGGCCTCCTCAATTGTCACACGATCTGCCTCTTTCATATTTGCGGCAGTCAGCACCGGGAGCAAACACTCTTCAATGGAAAACGGCGTCCCCGGAACACTCTTTCCGGCAAACTGTGCCGCTCCTTGTTCTCCCGCTGCCCGAGATTCATCGCTTTCGCAAATCACATAGGCCTGGGCATACTCTGCCGTATCCGTAATCGATACAAAAATCTTAGAAATTCCAAGACGCTCCGCCCTCTCCTTTGCCCGGCCGTGAAGCATCACATAAGGCATTCCGGAAGGTTGGCGCAACACTTCGATTTCAGCGGGAGCAATTCCGGCAAAGCCGCATCCCAAGGCCTTTGCCACCGCTTCCTTTGCAGCAAAATTGGTTGCCGCACGGACGGCCCGCACCGCAATCAGTTCCCGCTCCTTTTCTGTATAAATCTTCTCTAAAAAAGAAGAACGCCCGATTGCTTTCTGCACCCGGGCAATCTCAACCAAATCCGTACCGATTCCGGTTATCATCTCATTCTCCTTATTCCTTCGTTGCTGCGCTCTCTCCCGTAACAACCGACGCTCCCTTTGAATTTTCCTTATCCTTCGCCGCACGGATATTGTAAGACAAACGCATTAAGCTCTCCGTCAGATGTACATTCTCCACCACAACATGCTTCGGCAAGCGAAGTTCCACCGGCGCAAAATTCCAAATCGCACTGACTCCCCATGACACAACATCGTTTGCCACCTGAACCGCATGCTCCTTCGGCACCGCCAAAGCAACAATATCCGGCTTCTGCTTTGTCACATACTCCTTCAACTCGCTCATAGCGCGAATCTTCACCGTACCGATTTCCTTGCCCACCAGCTCCGGCTTTACATCAAAAATCGCCGTTATATCAAAGCCTCTGCGGGCAAAATCCGCATAATTGGCAATGGCCTGTCCCAAATTACCCGCACCGATAATCGCTACCTTGTGCTCCTGGTCAAGGCCCAGAATCTTACCGATTTCGGTGTACAGATACTCTACGTTATAGCCGTAACCCTGCTGACCGAAGCCGCCGAAATTGTTTAAATCCTGACGAATCTGAGATGCCGTCACATTCATTCTTTCACTTAACTCTTTGGATGAAATGCGCACTACTTCCTTTTTTCTCAACTCACCTAAGTATCTGTAATAGCGCGGCAAACGCTTGATTACTGCCGTTGAAATTACCTTCTCCATGTCGCTGTCCCCTTCTTTCCAAAGCATAAAAATACCTACTACCATTATATTGCAGTGATATATTTTTGTCAATGTGAAAGCACGTCCAAAACCGTAAAAAACTTATAAAATCTCCCCTTAGCCTACACGTTTTACCTGTACCTTTTGCAATAACGCTTCCACCTCGTCCTTTGTACCCAATTCTGTGGAAAATGCACTGGCACTGCCGGACGCGATTCCCGTCTTAAAAGCCGTCTCGGCACTATGCTCCGTTTCGTAGCCCGCAAGGAATCCCGCCACCATGGAATCCCCGGAACCCACCGTATTTACTACTTGCCCCTGAGGCGCCTCTCCAAACCAGACGCTACCGTCCTCCGCTGCCAATACCGCACCGTCTCCCGCCATGGACACCAACACATTTTTTGCGCCCTCATCCCGCAGCTTCTTGGCATACAGTGCCACATCCTCCTTGGCAGAAAGTGTCGTGCCGTACAGCTCACCCAGTTCATGATGATTCGGCTTTACCAAAAACGGCCGGTAAGATAAGGTACTCCGCAAAAGCTCTCCCGTGGCATCCACTACGATACGGATTCCCTTATCCTTTACCTGCTTAATCATATCCACATAAACATCCTTCGGAAGAGACGCCGGCACGCTGCCGGAAAGCACCAGCGTATCCTCCTTGGTCAGCATCGTCAGCTTTTCAAAAAGTGCCTGCAAACTCTTCTCGTCACAGGCCGGACCGCTTGCATTAATCTCGCCTTCCAGACCGCCCCAAAGCTTCACATTGATGCGCGTCATCCCTGCCGGAAGACTGACAAAGCTTGTCCGTACTCCCAGTTCATGTACCATCCGGGTCAATTCCGTCCCGGTAAAGCCTGCCACCAGGCCGAAAGCCGTGGACTCGATTCCGAGATTTTTAAGCATCCGGGACACCATAAGTCCCTTCCCTCCCGGAATCATTTCTTCCTTTACCGCACGATTCACCATCGCCGGAGCAAATTCCTTTAACGTCATATTGTAATCCAATGCAGGATTTAAAGTCATAGTATAAAACATAGGCACCTCCGCAAATTTCCTATATAACATTTTTTCCCAAGGATGTATAGTTTATACTCCTTTTCAGCCATATTATACTACATTTTACCACACCTGCGCAAACACAAATACACTCCCGAGTTCTCGAAGCCAACTTCAAAGAAAAAGAGGAAATCTCCGCCGCCGAAGATTTCCTCCTGATTATCACTCTAACTATTATCTGATATCCTTCTTCATCTTACTTTGGAACACCGCAACCGCCAGTCCGTATACCAATACTCCGCAAGCTACCGTCCAAATCAAATGTTCCGCTACCCCTTCCGAGGTTTCCCTGAAAGGAAGTCTTGCCAAGGTAACTCCGTGGTAAAAAGGTAAAACCCTTGCCACCTTTGCCAGTACTCCGCCAATGCTTTCCACATCCATCCAGATACCACCGATCATTCCCGCTACCGATATCAAGATAGAACAAATCCCCGGAGCCGCTTTCTCTCCCACCAGCGTTCCGAACAAAATGCCGAAGCCCACAAACAAAATCATGGACGGAAGCAATGCCAATACGGAAAGAAGTATGTCAGCTATCGCAAGAGACGTACCTGTACAAACTCCCACCACTAGAGAAGCACAGAAGCAAATCACGGTCTGTACCACTGCCAGCACAACCATAGGCATGGTATAGCCTAAAATATAGTCAAGAGGCTTCATCGGGGATGCATACAGGCGCAGAAGCAATGCCGTAGCTCTATCCTTTGACACCTGAATACATGCAAACAACATCACAAAGGTAAGGCCGAAATAGGCAATCCCCGGGGCCAGATTCGGAAGATGAAATACCTGCGGTCCCGCTTCCGTAGGAATACTTTGGTCTACAACGCTCATAATCACCAGCATCACAATGGGAAATCCCAGACAGAAAATATAGCTTAACGGATCTCTGGCAATCTCTTTCCAGGTTCTTACCGCAAACACTTTACTCTTCATAGGACACCTCCTCTGCAATCTTAATAAACGCATCCTCCAAACGGTCCGTTCCGGTCTGCTGCTTTAAGTCTTCCGGAGAACCGACTGCCATCAGCTCTCCCTTTGCCATAATTGCTATCTCATCCGCAAGACTTTCCGCTTCCTCCATATAGTGCGTGGTCAAAATAATCGTTATCTTTCCTTTTAACGCCTCTATTTTCCGCCAAAGCTCCCTCCGGGCCAATACATCGATACCAAGAGTCGGCTCGTCCAAAAACAATACCTTTGGCTCCGTAATCAGCGCCATAGCGATATTCAACTTTCTCTGCCAGCCGCCAGACAAGGTTTTCGCCTTCTGATTCTCCACCTCTTCCATGGAAAACTGCGCAAGCATCTCTCGTACCTTTTCGACCGTCTTTGCCTTATCAAAGCCATAGATTCCGGCGATAAACTCCAGATTTTCCCGCACCGTCAAATTCGGTGCCACCGAAGTCTCCTGAGGAGAAATATTAACCAGCTTCTTTACTTCATCAATCTCGGTGGAGATGTTGTGCCCCATGACATAAGCCTCTCCCGCTGTAGGCCTTGTGAGCCCGATCAGCATGCGAATTGTGGTAGTCTTTCCTGCCCCGTTTACACCAAGGAGCGCATACAAACTCCCCTCCGGAATCCGCAAATCCAAATTTTTTACCGCCACCTTACTGCCGAACTCCTTCCGAAGCCCCTTAAGTTCAATTCCGTACCCCATGGTTACACCTCTTTCTGATTTAAACGTTCATTAATTTCCTTTACATCCCGGCTACACAGCTTATACTGAATCCCCCAACAAATACCGTAGGTCACCACAATGCTGGCCAGACAGGAAATCATAGACGCCAGATACTTATGAAAGCCCCACAAATAGCAGGCCGTCGGAATCCACACCGCCAGCATCACCAAAAGAAACAGCACACTCTGCCATAACAGCCCCGGACGCTTTAATTCAAACAAAATCGTTCCTGCCGACGTCACACCGCTCATCACGCCCACCAGCAACAGCTGCACGCAAAAAGCAATTACATCATTTTCAAACCCTTCCGCAAACTCCGGCAACAGAACAACATTCCCGGTAAGCTTCATCACAACCAACTGTACCACCATTGTAATGGCAACAGAATAACAAAACCCGTTCACAAACCGAATCAGAATATTTTTCATAAGGCCCTCCTAACACAACACTTCCTTGATTTTTCGCACGAATCTTCTGGATACATAGGTCACGTCTCCGTTTTTCATCCGCACCTGTATGGTCCCGGCATAGCTCATATCCAGCTTCTCAATCTGCTGCACGTTTACCAGCTCCGAATTGGAAATCCGCACAAACTTCTGCTCACGAAGCTGCTCCTCCAGCACGTACAGCCTGTCCTTTACCTCATAGCACTCCGCTGCAGTCCTTGCAAACACCTTCTTATTCTCCGAATAAATCCGGATAATCCGTGCCGGCGCAAGAAGCTCCGATTCCTGCCCACGGTAGCCCACAATCCGCAACTCCAGTAGTTTTTCTATGGCCTCATAAAGCTCCGTCACCTCCCGGTTCTTCTCTTTTACACAAAGGTGAACCTCCGGCTCCGGATACTTATCCCCAATGATATACTTAATTTTCATAACGTCTCCTTCAAGTGCACTGTCAGTAACTGATTTGATTATAAGTCTTCCCGGAAAGAAAAGCAATTCATTCCGGACGGACGGTCGTTTTGTGATGACAGGTGGCAAAAATAAAAAAGTCGGTCTCTTATATTTTCTTTTATATTATTATGAATACAGCCGACGTCCTTCGCATTATTCTCTTTGAACTTTACGCAGGATAGTAGACTTTCTTATTACTTCGATAGTTCGTCAGCAACGCACGGACAGGAGGTCCGGGCGAGCCCGCCATAAGGCATGGATGCCGCATCAGGGCGGTTGCGTCACTTATTCAAACATTTTCCCGAAGTAATTAGAAAGCCTCTATCCGGAGTACGAGAAAAGAGGATAATGCGAAGGACGTCGGCTGATTCATCTCTTTCATGAAGAAAATATAAGAGACCGACATATTTTACAGAATATCAATGTACTCTCCGTTCAGTGCCTTGTTCATGCTTCTGACGGCGCAGAACTTTCCGCACATGGAACAGCTGTCTTCGTGTTCCGGTGCACGGCTGTCACGAATTGCTTTGGCAGTTTCCGGATCGATGGAACATTCCCACTGCTTCTCCCAGTCGAATGTTCTTCTGGCATCCGCCATTGCATCGTCCGCATCTCTTGCATGAGGTACCTTCTTTGCAATATCCGCAGCGTGGGCGGCGATTCGGGACGCGATAATGCCCTGCTTTACATCCTCTACATTCGGAAGAGCCAAATGCTCCGCAGGCGTTACATAGCAGAGGAATGCTGCGCCGGAGGCCGCTGCGATGGCACCTCCGATGGCAGAGGTGATGTGGTCATATCCCGGAGCAATATCCGTAACGATAGGACCGAGTACATAGAAAGGCGCGCCCATACAGATGGTCTGCTGCAGCTTCATATTAGCTTCGATCTGATCCAGCGGCATATGTCCCGGACCTTCCACCATGACCTGTACGTCCTTCGCCCAGGCACGCTTCGTCAGCTCTCCGAGTCGAACCAGCTCCTCAATCTGGCATACATCACTTGCATCCGCAAGACAGCCCGGACGACATGCGTCACCGAGAGAGACGGTCACATCATACTCACGGCAGATATCCAAAATCTCATCGTAATACTCGTAAAACGGATTCTCCTCACCGGTCATACTCATCCATGCAAACACCAGAGAGCCGCCACGGGAAACGATATTCATTTTCCGGTTGTGCTTACGAATCTGTTCTATGGTCTTGCGGGTAATGCCGCAATGAAGCGTTACAAAGTCTACGCCATCCTGCGCATGTAAACGAACTACATCAATAAAGTCCTTTGCGGTAAGGGTCGCAAGATCTCTTTGATAGTGAATCACACTGTCATAAACCGGCACCGTACCGATCATAGCCGGACACTCTGCGGTCAGCTTCCGGCGGAAGGGCTGGGTGTTTCCGTGGCTTGACAAGTCCATAATCGCCTCTGCCCCCATATCGACTGCTGCCATAACCTTTTGCATTTCAATGTCATAATCCTTACAGTCACGGGAAACACCGAGATTGACGTTAATCTTGGTGCGAAGCATCGAGCCGACACCGTTGGGGTCAATGCAGGTATGTAACTTATTGGCACAGATGGCCACTTGTCCTTTGGCAACAAGGTCACGGATTTCTTCGTCGGTTCTGTATTCCTTTGCGGCAACCGCCTTCATTTCAGGGGTAATGATACCACGCTTTGCGGCATCCATTTGGGTTGTGTAATTTCTCATTTTCCAGTTTCCTTTCAGTCTGTTACTTTTCCTCAGCGAAGCGGGAATTCAAATCAAAATTATGTTGCATAGGTCCCGAACCCTTACCTAAATCAAGCTGTGCATCCAGTGCTTCGGAGATATAGTCCTTTGCTCTTTGAACAGAATCGGCAAGTGTAAATCCCTTGGCGAGATTGGAAGCAATTGCACTGGACAGTGTACATCCGGTACCGTGGGTGTTCGGGTTATCAATTCGTTTCCCCGCAAACCACTGCATCATACCCTTCGAATACAGCAAATCGTTAGCATCACTTACACTATGGCCGCCCTTGAGCAGAACGGAACAGTTATAGGTATCACCGATTGTTTTTGCGGCTTTCTCCATGTCCTCCTTACTGTCAACGGACATGCCGGAGAGAATCTGTGCTTCCGGAATGTTCGGTGTAACGAGTACCGCCATGGGAAGGAGCTCATCGATAAGTGTCTTCACCGCATCGGTCTTCATCAGAGAAGACCCACTGGTGGCCACCATAACCGGATCCACTACAATATTCGTTGCCTTATGGTATCTCAGTCTGTCCGCAATGACACGGATAAGCTCACTCGAAGAAACCATACCGATTTTGACAGCATCCGGGAATATATCCTCAAAGACAGCGTCAATCTGTTGTTTTAAAAATTCCGGAGTGGATTCCTGAATTGCTCTTACCCCGGTTGTGTTCTGCGCCGTAAGTGCGGTAACGGCACTCATGGCATACACTCCGTTCATGGTCATGGTTTTCAAATCAGCCTGAATTCCGGCACCTCCGCTACTGTCACTTCCTGCAATGGTCAATACTGTCCTCATTTTCATAGTTTTCCGTACGCCTCCTTCAATTCTTCCGCCGCAGTCTTTGGATCGTCCGCTTTCATAATCGCAGAAACAGCACAAATTCCGGCAATCGGAATCCCCGCAAGTACGTCAATATTATTTTTATTCAGCCCACCGATTGCATTCACCGGAATCGGCACCGCCTTACAAATGTCACGTAACGTATCCGTGGATGTCAAAACGGTCTTCACCTTCGTAGTGGTAGGATAAATTGCTCCTACACCGAGGTAATCCGCGCCCTGTTCATACGCTTCTTTTGCCCACGGAACGGTCTTTGCGGTTGCACCGACAATCTTGTCCTTTCCCATCAATTTACGTGCTGTGGCAACCGGCATATCACTTGCTCCCACATGAACCCCTTCCGCGTCAACAGCAAGTGCCACGTCCACGCGGTCGTCAATAATTAACGGTACGTTATATCTCTTTGTAAGTTCATGCACTTTTTCCGCAAGCTCGATATACTCTCTGGTAGATTTTTCCTTTTCACGAAGCTGGAGAAGGGTTACACCGCCTAAAAGCGCCTGTTCCACACGGTACAGAAACTCTTCTTCACTGTAATTCGTGCTGTCGGTGATAAAATATAAACCCGAATCAAATTTTCTCATATCCTTACCTCACACATAAACATAATCATTGAGTACCGGTTGCAAGCCTTCCCCGGACATATCCTTGTACATCGCCTCAAAGCTGCGGTTGTCATCAATCTCAAACTGCTCATCGCCCTTGGCACAGTCCTCTTCCTTGCCGGTGTATTTACTTTCGTGGTCACCGATTCCGGTAGATACCCCTGCCGAAACCTTGGTAGCTGCAATTTTTACGATGCCGTTCCGGAACTCCGCACTTTCACGGGACGATACGGTAATCCCCACAAACGGAAGGAAAATACGATAGGCACAAAGAATCTGGCAGAGCTGCTTTTCTCCCACATCCAGCGGATTAATCTTATCATTATTGACAATCGGACGCAGTCTCGGACAAGACAGCGACATCTCTGCATGGGGATATTTACGCTGCAAATAATACACATGAAGTGCACTTGCCAGCGCATCCTTTCTGAAATCGGACAAGCCCAAAAGAGCAGAGAACGCCACACCGCGCATGCCCCCCCTGAGTGCCCGCTCCTGTGCATCAAAGCGGTACGGCCAAACACGCTTATGTCCCAGCAGATGAAGGGTCTCATATTTGTCGGCATCATAGGTTTCCTGAAATACGGTCACATAGTCAGCTCCGCACTCATGAAGATAGCGATACTCGTCGGTGTTCACCGGATAGATTTCCAATCCCACCATACGGAAATACTTTCTTGCCAGTTTGCAGGCCTCGCCGATATATTCCACGTTACTCTGTCCACGACTCTCTCCGGTCAAAATCAATATTTCCTCCATGCCGGAATCGGCAATGACCTTCATCTCATGCTCAATCTGCTCCGGATTCAGTTTCATGCGGTTGATATGGTTATAGCAATTGAATCCGCAGTATACACAATAGTTTTCGCAGTAATTCGCAATGTATAAAGGAGTAAAGAGATATACCGTATTCCCGAAATGCTTGCTTGTCTCCATCCGCGCCCTCTGCGCCATTTCTTCCAAAAAAGGCTCTGCCGCAGGAGACAGAAGTGCCTTGAAATCCTCAACGGAACAGGTTTCATGGTCAAGCGCCGCCCGCACATCACGGGCTGTGTAAACCGAATAGTCAAAGGAATTCATCTGCGACATCACCTGGTTACAAACATCGGATTCGATCATTTCCATGCCCGGTAAGTATTCCATATGGTTTTTGCGGCTGGCCGGTTCATTCTCCAACCGATGCTTTTTCTCAAGAGCAGCCGGTGACAGATGCTCGGAGTCTACAAAAAATTGATTTTCCATAAGCCCGACTCCTTAATCCCGCAGAAATCCGGTCAGCGGATCGGAAGCAGAAGCTCCGCGGGTCAGTACCCGACCCAATCCGGAAAGATACGCTTTACGTCCTGCTTCGATTGCCTGCCGGAAGGCAGATGCCATCATAGGTAAATCACCGGCAGTTGCAAGGGCGGTGTTTGCCATAATAGCCGCAGCACCCATTTCCATTGCTTCACAAGCCTGAGACGGTCTGCCGATGCCCGCATCCACAACAATCGGCAAGTCGATTTCGTCGATAAGAATCTGGATAAACTCCTTGGTTGCAAGCCCCTTATTAGAACCGATAGGAGATGCCAACGGCATAATGGTAGCCGCTCCCGCATTCACCATATCCCGGGCAGCATTCAAATCGGGATACATATACGGCATAACCACAAAGCCTTCCTTTGCAAGGATTTCGGTTGCTTTGATGGTCTCCTGATTGTCAGGAAGTAAGTACTTGGTATCACGCATAATTTCTACTTTCACAAAGTTTCCGCAGCCCAATTCTCTGGCAAGGCGGGCAATACGAACCGCCTCCTCCGCGTTTCTCGCACCGGAGGTGTTTGGAAGCAGCGTGACTCCTTCCGGAATATAGTCTAAAATATTCTCCTGTTCCTTCGTATTAGCTCTGCGTACTGCAAGTGTAATAATTTCTGCACCGGCATCTTTTACAGCCGCTTCAATGAGCTTCATAGAATACTTGCCGGAGCCTAAAATAAAACGTGAATTAAATTCGTGCCCGCCGATGATTAATTTGTCTTTGTTTTCCATACTTTGTCCTTCTTTCTTATACTTCGTATTCGCCTGCGAGAATCCGCAGGACCGTTTGTGCCTGATGTGCGGCGCAAAGCATCACCCTTGGTGCAACCAGTCCGATGGTGCCTGCTACATCATTGACTTCATCGCCGCAAAGATAAAATCGTTTCCCGATTTTTCTCGTCCTGATGATATTTGGAGTATCTATCCCTGCCATACCGGACGCCGCAACCAGAAAACAATCGGGCAACTGCTCTAACACACCGTTTACCAGCATTGCTTTGGCTTCTACATTGTCCAAGGCTTCGCAGATAATATCCGCCTCATTCAATAAATCCGCAATATTATCCTCTGTAAGCTTCGCCGTAACGGTTTTGATGTCCGTGTAAGGTGCAGTCTCCAAAAGATTGGCCGCAAGGGCCTCTGTCTTGTATTGACCGATCTGGCTTGCCTTATATTGCTGGCGGTGAAGATTTGTAATATCCACTTTGTCAAAATCAATCAACAGCAGTTTCCCGACACCGGCTCTCGCCAATGCAATCGCAATATTGGAGCCTAGACCACCCAAGCCGCATACAGCGACCGTTGCGGATGAAAAACGCCTGTGAAGTTCGATTCCGTGACGAGCTATCAGCGCCTCCATCCATTCCTTCTCTGACGGAATCAATCAACCACCTCCTACAAAACTGACGATTTCCAA
Source organism: uncultured Lachnospiraceae bacterium (assembly GCA_964545045.1). Taxonomy (GTDB): domain Bacteria; phylum Bacillota; class Clostridia; order Lachnospirales; family Lachnospiraceae; genus SIG307. The sequence continues at coordinate 23,829 of CAZJEN010000017.1, forward strand.
ACTATCACCATCTGCCAACACCGTCTCGCCATACTGTGACTTAAACACAATATCGCCGTTGCGTTCCACTGCGATTCGCTTGGAATCGTAAGTCGTTGCGGTCAGATACTCGGTTATCGTTTTTCCGGCAATGTCAAGTTCCGTACCGTTTACCTTTACCATTGTTTCACCTCCCTTCAAACAAACTTGCTTGCATCGATGACTCTATGCTCACTTTGCCTGCTTTCTTGCGTGCAGGCTGTGCTCTGCACGCCCACACCTCGCGACATTGTCGCTCGGTCGTGGGCGCGTTCGCATTTCGTCACCGGTTGCAAGCAAGCTTGCAACGATGACTCTATGCTCACTTTACCTGCACGCAAAAAACGGGAAACTCCGATTTGGTAGTTTCCCGTAATTCTTACAGAATCTTTCCCTACGTTGGCATTATCCAAATCAGGTTCATGGGTCGAAGTTCGATTACTTCCTCTCAGCCTGTCACACAAGCTCCCCGTTTATTTAATTGCAAATACAAAACAGGAGACAACCTATCATGGATGCCTCCTGTAAAAAATCCTTGTGTATGACTTCCTACGACGGCATTATCCGTATCAGGTTAAAGGGTCGAAGTTCGGTTACTTCCTCTCAGCCTGCCATCACAAGCTCCCCTGTTTTATTTCGTTGTTATTATACACCCAATCTCATATAATTGCAAGAAAAAATAAAGCTCTATTATTCGCCATCGAATACACCACGATCAATTGTCCGCCTATTTTCCGCAATAAGCCTCTACCGCTTCGCCGACAAACTCCGCCGTACCGTCCCCGTGCTTATCAATGTTCTTCTTGAAACGTTCATCCAGGACATACATCTGGCCGAGCCCTGCCAAAATCTCCTTGGTACAATGATAATAATTTTCGGTGATATGCTTCTGCAATGCCTTCACAAGATTTTGTACTTCATCAGATTCAGGCGCTTCCCCGTTTTTCCTGCATGTGGCAAACTCCGCAAAAATATCATTCATTTCCTCCACAAGACGACTCCACTTCTCTTTGGAATACCCCTTCGTCTTTTCTGCGTGTTCCTTGTATGCGTGGGTTTGACCCCACTTTTCTTTCGCTTCCGTCTTATATTTTTCAAATTCACTGTTATCAAAAGCTCTCATCACGTTATCTCCTTTCATGGCATCGTCAACGGCAGAAATCAACCGCTCCAACCTCTCTTTTTTGAGTATAAGCAGTTTTTTCTGCTCCTTTAATGCCTTGCCGGTATCATAATCCGGAGATGACAAAATTTCCCCAATGCTCTTTAAAGAAAAGTCCAGTTCACGGTAAAAAAGAATCTCTTGCATACGAAGAAGAGAACCTTCGTCGTAAAAACGATATCCCGTATGCTCGTCAACATAGGCAGGCGTAAGCAAGCCTATTTCATCGTAATAATGGAGAGTGCGCACACTTACACCCGTAAATTCGGCAAATTCTTTAATCTGCAGTTTCATTTTTATCACCTCACACAAGGAAGTATACACTATAACGTTACGTGAGAGTCAAGAGTGATTTCAAAAAAAGTTAGGAAATGGGGCCGCGCCACTATGGTACGACCCCTTACAGTTATCTCTTAAACACATACCAAAACGGTTGCTCTCCGCCATAGGAGTAGTCCCCGCTCTTCCACTGCACAAACAGATACTCCGTACCCTCATGCTTCTCTATCACGTACTTACTTGCGGTCACCTGCGGATTGCAAATCACGTAGCCGTTTACCCAACGCCAGATTTCGTCCTTGTCAATGGTTACGCTTCCGTCCTTGGAATTTAAGAACCCGTTCCGAATCTGTCCATTCGAAAAAAATTCTGCGCTTCTCCAGTACAGTGCCTCGTGAGGAATAAAGGCACACGTGTTGCGCGGGTCAAAGGTCTCCACACCACGAACTAAATCACAAACATTCCACAGTCCCATTACAGCACTGTCATCTGCAGGCACTTGCGGGATTTCATCCACAATCCGGATATCCTTCTTCGTATATTCCTTGGAATCAGTCTTTCGGAACACCCAAACCTCCGGCTTGCCGCCCTCAAAATAATTATGTCCCTTAAATTCCAGAAACAAATAAGTTTCTCCTCCGATGTGCTCAATGGTGTACGGATTCTTACTCTTCCGGTGCGGATAACCGCAATCGGATAAGAGATACCCCTTTGTCCACCCGAAGCACCAGTACCGCTCGCCACCCGGCAGGAAATAAAGCTCCTTTACCCGGTCACCGTGGCAGGCAGACTTCCTCTTTTCCGGAAGAAACATCTCCTTACAAGGCAAATGGTCCAGCAGTTCCCAACGCCCGATGACTGCTTCATCGTTTTCAAAAGGCACATCAATTGCTTCGTTAAACTCCGGATTAAACTCATGGAGCTTTACCACCGGAAGCTTTACCTCCACGGTACCGTCTCCGTAACGGATTTGATAGGTCGGACCTACAATCTGATAGTTGTTGTCCAGTACATACCGGTGTAATGCCCGTACCGCCTCGTCGTACTCCTCCGCCTTACAAACAAGGCCTGCGTTATCTCCCGAAAAACGCACCACCTTTTCCGTAAAGCCCCGCAAATCCGAAACCTTACCCGTCAGCTCCACACCGAAGCCTGTATCAAAATTCTCACTGACATACTCCGTCTCATAATCCACAATGACGCTTCTGGCCCCGCAGAAACCTTTCGGAACTGCGCTCCGAAGTTCCTCCAAAACACCGTCACATTCGGATTTGTCCGAAATCACTCTGCGGTCAAACAACAAACGGATTTCATCACTTTTTCTGATAATGATATCAAACATACACGCACTCTCCTTTAACGCCGAATTTAAGTTACGGAGAACTCGGATGCGTGCCTCGGTTTGCGCCTTTAGTATATTTAATTCCACTTCCTTTGCCGTCACAAGCTCCGAAACCTTTTCCTTCGGCACAGAAAGAAATTCCTTAATTTCACTCAGACTGAACCCCAGCTCCTTTAGAGCCACAATCCGGTAACAATCCGACAGCTTCGCGGCACCGTAATACCGATACCCCGTAAACTCGTCAATCTCATCCGGAACTAAAATCCCTTCCGCATCATAAAACCGCAGCGTCTTCACCGGAATCTGGCTCAGCTTGGAAAGCTCACCGATTTTATACATCCCAATCACTCCTTTAATCTACATTGCAGGTACCTTGCACTGTCATAGTATCATTACAGTAAAGGGGAGAGTCAAGAGGGATTTAAAAAATCAATCCGTAATAATATCAAATAAATCCGTAAGTTGTTCACAACACACTTTGCCCTCTACCTTCTTATGAACAAGCACCGGCTTCAGCCCTGCATTTAAGCCCCCTTCATAATCCGCCACAGGATTGTCGCCGATCATATAACGAACTTCCGGATTACCCGCCTTTGCTATTGCGTAATCAAACATCTCTTTCCGCGGCTTGTCATATCCCACACTTGCGGAAATGAAATACCCGGATATCTCTTCATCCAGACCGACGCGTATCAATACCTCCCGAAGTTCCGGGAAGTTATTAGAAATAATATAATGCTTGTAGCCCTTTTCACTAAAATACCGTAATACCTTCTTTGCATCCGGATAAACTTCATACTCATAACTCACTACGTTCTTCCGAAAGGCATTGCAAACAGATACCGCATCCGTCGGACTTGCGCCCTGTTCCTCGACAAACACACGCATTCCAACCAGCAGTCTTTCCCACCATTCTTCTCCGTTTTTATCGCCGTGATCCTCCTCCGGCTTATTCCAAGAGCAGGCCTCCCGCAAAAATCTCTTAACCGCTTCCTCATTAACCGTGTAACCGAATTCCTGAAACGCTCTCAGCAAGGAACACTTAAAAGACTCATTATCACGCACCAATGTACCGTCACAGTCCCAAAAAATTGCTTTATTGTTTTCATCCCGTAAAAACATCAACACCGCCGGCAAATCGATTTCCGAAAACCTTTTTTCGGAAATCACCTTTTGAACCTCAGTCAAACCTGCCCAATGCACATCCGCGCTATCATCACCTTCCTTTTGCGGTTCTCCTTCCGCCTCACAAAGGAAGTAAACACCAAAAGAATCTACCGGTCCTTCTATGGTCTGATAGGTCGCATACGGTTTGATACACTCCATAGAAAAGCTCCTGCCCGTTGTAATAACGGAATCCTGCTCGCCATGAACCACTTGCACCGTTAAACCGGTCTCTTCCATAATCTCTCTTCTCAGGCCGTCCACCATTTTCTCATACTCGTTGATTCTGCCGCCAGGGAGTTCGTAACTTTCCGGCTCTCCCGCTCTTTTCCGCAACTGAATCAATAACTGTTTTCCGTTCTCCCTTTCCCGGACAATCAAACCTCTTACGTTTACATGAATCATAGTTTCACCTTTCTATATCTCTTCCTTAAAAATATCCTTGTATCCTTCTCCGAAAATCTCATTGGCACTTGTCACAACCATAAACGCCACCGGATCTTCCATTTTTACTATATCCCGGACTTCTGCTCCCAGACGATTCGGAACTAACGTAAATACCACTCTCTTTTCATTTCCGGTCCAACCACCCTGTCCCTGCAAATAGGTCACTCCGACATCTAATTCTGCCATCAAACGGGTTCCGACCTGCTCCGGTTTTTCCGTAATGATAAACAGCATCTTAGCCTCATCGCCACCATAAAGTACATAATCCAGTGCTTTTCCACAGATTACAACTGTCAACAATGCATAGAATGCAACCTCTATATTCTTGAAAACCAGTGCCGAAAGACTCACAACAATAATGTCCGTACACAGAAACAGAAACCCTGTTTTCAAATGACGATATTTCCGACGTAGAATTTTAACAATAATGTCGGTACCTCCGGTTGTGGCACCTGCTCTGAAAATCAATCCGACCCCCACGGCAATTAAAATTCCTCCGATCACACCCGCAATCAGCAAATCATCGGTCAATGCCCCCATAGGACTTAACAGGTTTGTAAACACAGATGTCAATAAAATGGCATATGCGGTCTTTGCAATAAAACGAATTCCGAACTTCAAAATTCCAAGTAAAACAAGCGGTAGATTCAGCAAAAAATATAAAGTACCGGTCTCAATACTTACCAGACGATTTAAAATCACCGCAATACCGGTAATACCTCCCGGAGCCAACTGATTCGGATCCAAAAATAAACTGATTCCTATGGCATAAATCAAGGTTGCTATTGCAATTAAGAGTAAGCTTTTTATTTCATGAACGATCTTCTTTTTCATAAACGTCCTTCCTTTAAACAAGAATCGGTAATTTTATAGGGAAACGCTGATTAAAGCGTTTCCTTAGCTTTATCTCATAGTATTGGCTGATTCTTCCTTCGTTATAATTATGATTTTACTCCACCACAAAATCCGTCCATTCCACGCGGTTATATACCATAACATCATCCGGCTTTCTCATTCCGATTTTTTCATAGAAAGGAATTGCATTTTCGTTCACACAGGTGTACATTATGATGTTTTCTTCTCCGCCTGCCAGCTCATGCAACTTGCGAACCAATGCTTTCCCAATTCCTTTTCCCACATACTCTCGAACCACGCCTAAATCTGTGATAAAAAGCCAATATGCAAAATCTGTTATTCCGAAACATACTCCTATGATTTCATTTTCTTCATTTCTTGCAACAAGACTGATAGAAGCTTTATTCACTAATGTCTCGATTCGTTCTTCAAACCTTTCCTTCGGATACTGTGAACCCAAATCCGTATGCTTCAAAAAATCAATATATTCCGTTGCTGTTAAACGTTCTTCTTTTATTATGTAATCCATATCGTTTCCTCTAAATTAGTCGCTATACTCAATTCACTAACTCATCAAATCTCCTTCTGCAAGATTTAACGAACTCATATAATCCATTTTCCACATTTTCCTCAAGCCAACATAAGGTTTTCTCTAAAATCTCAACCACGTCTTTGGTATCAATATCTTCCAGTGCCAATTTTTGCCCCATCCGAACAATATCATCGTAGCATTCGCCACCTCTTACATAATGCTTCAAATTGGCCGTCCATAGCTTAAGTATATGCGTGTACTTATCGTTTTTTTCGGATGCTTGTTGCTTCGTAACGGTAGTACAATGAGGCTCAGCACTACAGCACAAGTCTACAATCAAAAACGGATTTTTTTCATCTATTGCTATTGATACAATATACCTATCAGGGATAAGACTCGGAGCATAATCACTGTAATAAATCCTGAATTTTCCTTTCATCAATTCTATAAGTTCTAGCATAAACTGTCCATTATCGTATCCGGAAACATCTATTTCGATATCTATATCAGATAAATCATCAAACGAATTTGTAGCCAAGCTCCCATAAATGCTACATTTCTTAACAATAGGGATTTCGTTCAAAAAAGTGACTATTTCATTAGCTGTATCTCTTAACGAATTAAACATTATGCTTTCCTCTCATAATTCAAAATGGAAAATAAATTCTAAGTCTCAATCTCTGCAACTTGGAAGTTTTCTAACTGCTAATCAACCTTATCCAAAAGAAGAAACTCTGATAACTTTGTTATATTAAGTTTTACCTTTAACCTTTCTAATTCTTTCATTACCGGCTCTGTAACAATAGTCATCCACGTATCTTTCATCATAAATATATCAGTTCCATCCCATGATTTAGGTTCAAAATACATTCCCTGATATCTTTTTTCCCTTAAAATAAAACCACCATTATCTGCTGTATAATCAATCACCTTGCTTTTACTTGTGTCATAAGGGCCACATACTCCCTTCACAATAAATGCATGATAATTCTCATCTACCTCCCCGTTTTTGCATAGAATTTTTACAGGATAAGACTCCCACCCAGTAAACCCGTTTTCTGTAAATATATCGATTATCTTCTTATGAAACAATTTAAAACCCATAGCACTTGGTATAATTAGTCCACGTCTTGTTTTCTCAGTACCCATCGATTGTATAAATGTAATTGGCTTTCCATTCGGGAATTTGCCATAGATATATCCACACAATTCTTCCGTAGATATACTATCATACCTTTCAGGCATAGCCACAAATTGGCCTCGTACACTTTTCAACCTAATATAGTATAATTCATTATAATTTAAGTCTGAATTCATATTTGCCCACCTTCCTTATCAATTAACATCACTTCTAAATAAATTATATTTCGTAATCCTCAAATTTGTCTCTCTCTATTATATCACAATAAATTTGAACATTCCACCTGTATCTCCGTTCTCACTACGGGGGCTGTCACCCCTTCCCCACTCACACCCGTTTCGTTTAGTGACGCTTTGAAAATCACCGTACCGAGAGTACTTTCTTTGAATTCAGTGTAGGATGTTAGACTTTCTTATTGTTCCGTTTATGCATAGCAACGCTCAGACAGGAGGTCTGAGCGAGGTCGCCATAAGGCATGGATGCCGCATAAGACCGGTTGCGTAACTATTTCAAAATCATGACGGAACAATTAGAAAGTCTTCATCCGGAACCTATGAAAAGAAAGTACTCTCGGTACGGTGATTTTCAGTCCACATAAAGAAACGGGAGCCCCGCACCAAAGTGCGACAGCCCCCGTAAATTCTAAAGTCTTTTCTCCGCCAGTTCGATTCGGATTAATGACCTTCTCAGAGCCAGCTCGGCTCTTGCCATATTCACATCCGAATCGCCGCTCTTTAAGCGACGCTCTGCGCGGATTTGCGCTTCCTTTGCGCGGTTTAAATCAATCTCTTCCGGCCACTCGCACGACTCTGCGAGAATGGTGACATGGTCCTGCATAATTTCTACAAAACCGGAATGCATGGCTGCTTCTCTGTCGCCCTCTGCGCTTCCTTTGATGTTTAATACGCCCGGAACTAAGATGGCGGTCAGCGGGATATGGTCTTTTAACACACCCATCTCGCCTTCCGTGGTCCGAAGCTCTACCATTTCCACATCAGCATCGTAGAAGATTCTGTCCGGAGAAATTATTTTTAATCGAAACAGTCTGCCTGTATCTGCCATAGTTTCTCCTTTCCGTGCAAAGCCGCTTACTTATTGTTCACTCTTGCAAGCACGTCGTCGATGTTACCTGCATTGAGGAAGAAACCTTCCGGAATATCGTCGTGCTTTCCTTCAAGGATTTCCTTGAAGCCCTGGATGGTCTCGGAAATCGGTACGTAGCGTCCCGGAAGACCGGTAAACTGCTCCGCAACGTGGAACGGCTGGGACAGGAAACGCTGTACCTTTCTTGCTCTTGCTACCAAAAGCTTGTCATCCTCGGAAAGCTCGTCCATACCGAGAATTGCGATAATATCCTGCAATTCCTTGTACTTCTGAAGGATTTCCTGTACGCCGCGGGCTACCTGATAGTGCTCCTCACCTACGATACGCGGGTCAAGGATACGGGAGGTAGACTCAAGCGGATCTACTGCCGGATAAATACCAAGCTCTACGATGGAACGGGACAATACCGTGGTCGCATCGAGATGTGCGAAGGTGGTTGCCGGAGCCGGGTCCGTAAGGTCATCCGCCGGCACGTAAACTGCCTGTACGGAAGTAATGGAACCGTTCTTCGTGGATGTAATACGCTCCTGCAGAGCACCCATCTCCGTCTGTAAGGTCGGCTGGTAACCTACTGCGGACGGCATACGTCCAAGCAGCGCGGACACCTCGGAACCTGCCTGGGTAAAACGGAAAATGTTATCGATGAAGAGTAAGACGTCCTTTCCGGACTTATCACGGAAGTACTCTGCCATGGTAAGACCCGTCAGACCTACTCTCATTCTTGCTCCCGGCGGCTCGTTCATCTGTCCGAATACCATGGTGGTCTTCTCGATAACGCCGGACTCAATCATTTCGTAATAAAGGTCATTTCCTTCACGGGTACGCTCGCCTACACCGGTAAATACGGAATAGCCGCCGTGCTCCGTTGCGATATTGGTAATGAGCTCCTGAATAAGAACCGTCTTACCTACACCCGCACCGCCGAACAAACCGATCTTACCACCCTTCTGATACGGGCAGAGAAGGTCAACGACCTTAATACCGGTCTCTAACATTTCGGTCTGTGTAGACTGCTCCTCAAACTTCGGAGCCGGTCTGTGAATCGGGTAATATTCCACTCCCTCCGGAGCATCCTTTTCATCAATCGGATTACCCAGTACATTAAACATTCTTCCGAGGGTCTTTTCACCTACCGGAACCGAAATCGGAGCACCGGTTGCCAGTGCGTCCATACCGCGCACCAAACCGTCCGTCGGTCCCATGGCGATACAGCGAACCGTATCGTCACCGAGATGCTGTGCAACCTCAACCACAAGAACGTCGCCGTCCTGCTTGGTTACCTTAATTGCCTCGTATATTTCCGGAAGATTGCCCTCCGTAAACTTAACGTCTAAAACCGCACCGATAATCTGAGTGATTTTTCCAAGTCTGTTTTCTGCCAACTTTTCTGTCACTCCTTTTCTGTAATAGTTTCAATACTCGCTCACGAGTATTGCGCGCCGAATTCGGTCAGCGCCGGCTGACAACTCTTAATTCGAATCCGTGCGCATCTTTATACTCCGCATCCTCGCGGAGCGTATTGGTTAAAAAGGATTAAAAGCTTTTTAACCAATCGCGTTTGCGCCTGCGATAATCTCTGTCAATTCCTGCGTAATGGAGCTCTGACGGGCTCTGTTGTACTTAAGGCCCAAATCAGCAATCATCTCATCCGCATTGCTGGTCGCCGAATCCATTGCCTGCATTCTTGCACCGTTTTCACTGGCAAGTGCCTGCACCAGACCGCCGTAAATCAAGCTGTTAATGTACTTCGGAATAATGAGCTCTAATGCCTCTTCCGCCTCCGGCTCGTAATTCATCATTGTCAGCGCATCCTCGGACTTTACTTCCTCTTCTTCCGTTTCCTCAAAGGCCACCGGAAGCAAGCGGATAAAGGTCGGGATATGACTTACCGTATTCTTAAACACGGTATAGGCAAGGTAAATCTCGCTGATTTTGCCTTCCGTAAAGTCGGACAATACCTGCTTACCGATTTCGGAAGCATCGGAGAACAACGGCTCGTTCATTGCTTCGGAATAATCCTGTACAATCTCATACCCCCGTCTTGCCAGACCGTCACGGCCCTTGCGGCCTACGGCATAAATCACGATATCCTCCTTCTTCATGCCGCTCTCCGTCACAAGCTTCATGACGTTGGCGTTATATCCGCCCGCAAGACCGCGGTTTGAGGTAATGACGATAATGCCCTTCTTGCCCTCGCCCGCTCCGTCCAGATACAGGTGGTTGATGTTACCGGACTTTTTTAACATGGATTTTACGGTAGCGTACATCGCATTGAAGTACGGCTGCGACTCTTCCGCACGCGCTTTTGCTTTTTGCAGCTTTACGGTAGCGACAAGCTTCATCGCCTTTGTAATCTGCTCTGTGCTTTGAATACTTTCCCTGCGTCGTTTTATGTCACGCATGGATGCCATAACGTATCACCTACACTTTCTTTGCGCTATGCGTATTATTTAAATTCCTTCTTAAACTCTTCGATTACCTTTACCAGAAGCGCCTCGATATCCTCGGTGAGCTGCTTCTCGGTACGGATACCCTCCGGAAGCTCCGGATACTTGGTATCGATAAACTCAAAGAGTCTCTTTTCAAATTCCATAATATCATCTACTTCAACGTCCAGTAAGAACTTCTTCGTTGCAGCGTAGATAATGATTACCTGATACTCAACCGGCATCGGCTTGTACTGCGGCTGCTTTAAGATTTCACGGATACGCTCACCCTGGGCAAGCTTCTCCTTGGTGTCGGCATCCAAATCGGAACCGAACTGTGCAAAGGAAGCAAGCTCACGATACTGGGCAAGGTCGATACGAATCGGACCCGCAATCTTCTTCATTGCCTTAATCTGTGCAGAACCGCCCACACGGGATACGGAAAGTCCCGGGTTTACCGCCGGACGGAAACCGGAGTTAAACATCTCGGTCTCAAGGTAAATCTGACCGTCCGTAATGGAAATTACGTTGGTCGGAATGTAGGCCGAAACGTCGCCTGCCTGGGTCTCGATAATCGGAAGTGCGGTAAGGGAACCACCGCCCAGCTTATCGGAAAGTCTTGCCGCACGCTCCAGCAAACGGGAATGTAAGTAGAATACATCACCCGGATATGCCTCACGTCCCGGCGGACGCTTAAGAAGCAAAGACAGCGTACGATATGCGGTTGCATGCTTACTCAAATCGTCGTAAACGATAAGCACGTCCTCACCGTTTTCCATCCACTCTTCACCGATTGCACAGCCCGAATACGGAGCAATGTACTGAAGCGGTGCCAGCTCACTGGCGGTTGCCGCAACGATGGTGGTGTAATCCATGGCACCGTGCTCTTCCAAGGTGGAAACGATGGAAGCAACCGTGGAAGCCTTCTGGCCGATGGCAACGTAAATACATTTCACGCCCTGACCCTTCTGGTTAATAATCGTATCGATGGCGATGGCCGTCTTACCGGTCTGTCTGTCGCCGATAATGAGCTCTCGCTGACCTCTTCCGATCGGTACCATGGAGTCGATTGCCTTAATACCGGTCTGAAGCGGAGTATCTACTGATTTTCTGGAAATAACGCCGGATGCCACACGCTCGATCTGGCGGTATTTATTTGTTTCAATCGGGCCCTTGCCGTCAATCGGCTGACCCAGTGCGTTTACAACACGACCTGCCATTGCATCGCCTACCGGCACCTCTACAACGCGGCCCGTCGTCTTTACGGTATCTCCCTCACTGATATTGCCCATATCACCGAGAAGTACCGCACCTACATTATCTTCCTCGAGGTTTAACACCATGCCGTAAACCTCTCCCGGAAACTCTAAAAGTTCGCCCTGCATCGCTTTCTGTAACCCATGGATACGCGCGATACCGTCAGCGACCTGAATTACCGTACCGACATCGGACACTTCAAGCTTTGTACTGTAATTCTTGATTTGTTCTTTGATGACGGAACTGATTTCCTCCGGTCTTAAATTCAAGGTAAAAGCACCTTCTTTCTACAAAGTCTTATTCCTGAATGTCCATTGCCGTATGCCTTAACCCACACATGCAATGCACCTTCTATTTCGTATACTATACGGAAAGCTGCAGCTTTGACAGACTGGCTGCCATGCGCTCAATCTTTGACTTAATGCTTGCATCCACCACACGGTCTCCGATGCGGATCACCATGCCTCCGATTAAGGAAGCGTCGGTACTGTACTGCATCTCAAAGCTCTCGTACTTGGTCTGGGACAACAGCTTCTCTTCGATGCGCTTCTTCTGCTCGGCAGAAAGCTCTGTTGCGGATACAACGCTGGCTACACCGATTTTGCGGTACTCTCTCACCTTATCCAGGAAGAGGGTAAATACCGCCGGAATCTCGGCACATCTGCCCTTGTCCACAATGACGGTAAGAAGTCCCGTCACTGCGTCGTCCACTCTGCCCTTAAAGACCGCTTCCACTACGGAAAGCTTCTCTTCCTTGGTAATCTTCGGGTGGGTCAGAAGCTCTAAAAACTCCGGATTCTCCCCGAAAGCAAGCTCTGCTGCCTTAATCTGGTCCGCAAGGGTATCGACACTGCCGTTTTCCACAGCTAAGTCAAACAACGCTTCTCCGTATACCTCAGCCGCTAATTTTGCCATGTATCATCACCCATTTCATTCAATGCTTCGTCAATTAACTGCGCCTGCTTTTCACTATCAAGAGAGGATGCCACAAACTTGCCTGCCATCACGGTAGCTACCGCTACCATTTCCTGCTTTACCTCATCCTTCATCTTGCTCTTTTCTAACTCAATCTCACGGCTGGCACGCTCCATAATACGGGATGCCTCCGCCTTTGCTTCGTTTACAATTTCATCCTCACGCTTTAATGCCTTTTTACGGCCCTCGCTTAAGATTGCCTCAACTTCCTTGTCCGCTGCCTTTAACTTGGCATCATACTCTGCCTTAAAGCCTTCCGCGTCCGCCTTTTCCTTTGCCGCATCCGCCATCTCGTTTGCAATCTTCTCACGACGCTTGTTTAACAAATCCCGCGCCGGATTGAACAAAAGATAGGACAGCAGGAAAAACATAAAACCGACTGCCAAAAGTAAAATAATAGAGTCCAAAATAAGCTGCGGGCTGAGTCCGAAAATGTAACCTTCCATCTTAGGCTCCGCCTCCGCTTCTAAAAAAGCAAGGGTGGAACACTTCGTTAAAAGTCCGTTCACGTTCCGGCCTCCTTTATGATTTATTCATTGCTCCGCTTTTACAGAAGCTTCATTAACGGGTTTGCAAACAGAAGAATGATTGCTACCGCAAAACCATAAAGACCGGTGGTCTCTGCTACTGCCTGTCCGAGAAGCATGGTAGACATGATGTTACCCTTTGCACCCGGATTTCTACCTACCGCTGCCGCACCGTGACCTGCTGCGATACCCTGACCGATACCAGGTCCTACACCGGCGATCATCGCGATGCCCGCACCGATTGCGGAGCATCCTAAAACAAAAGCTTCACTCGAAATTCCATCCATCATAAAATAATCCTCCAATCAAAAAATTTACACTGTGATGTTACTTATCCCTGTGCTTCGTCCTCAGGGAAATTCTGTGCAATAAATACCATGGTCAACATACAGAATACGTACGCCTGTATTGCACCGGAAAATACATCGAAATACACATGCAACACACCGAATACCGGCCATAAAAACGCCTGAATCAGCTTCGGTATCAAGCCGTACAGCAAGCCCATCATAACCGTTCCGGATAAAATATTACCGAACAGACGAAGGGACATGGACAGCGGCGTTGCCACTTCACCGATAATATTAATCGGGGTAAGCAATACCGGCTGGAACAGCTTTGTAACATGACCCGCCTTCTCATACTTGAAACCGTTGTAGTGAATGAGTACAAAGGTAATCAAAGCAAGAGGCAACGTCACACCGTAGTCCGCCGTCGGCGGCCTAAGTCCGAACAAACCGCTGATGTTGCAGGTAAGTACCACTGCGAACAATGTACCGATATAGTTCGAAAACCTGACTCCGCGCTTTCCCATGTTGGACTTGGTGAGACCGTCCACCAGCTCAACCAGCAGCTCAATTACATTCAAAAACGGTCCCGGCACATCCTCCGGATTCGCCTTCTTAATCGCACGATTTGCAAATAAAGCAAATACCGTAAGAACAATCATAACAATCAAAAGGCTGACATGGGTCGTCGTAATCCAAAGCGTCTGTCCGCCTACTTCAAAATGAAAATATCCGGTAATACCGATATCTACATCCTGCGCCAGAAACACGCTCCGGGATACAATTCCAGTTCCCACTTTATCACACTCCTTTCCTTCTTTCTACGCTTGTTCAGCGCGATTTATTTCACCCTCGTAAAAGGGTTGTATTTATGAATGACGGGCCAAAACAGTGCGGAAAGCTTCAGGGTCAGTGTCCCCAAAACCGTTCCGAACAAACCGTGCTTTCCGAAAAAAAATACGGAAGCACCGATGACCGCTATCATAATTACCATACGTATTACAGACGAGCGTTTCATATAACCCGCCGCCTGCTTTTCCGGGTACTCCGTGGCAACCAGCACCGAGTGATACATATACCCGGCAAGACACACTGCCGTAATCACTCCTGCCAAGGCTCCCAGTGAAAAAAACAAACTCCCTTTTAAAATCAAATTACCGATCAGAAGAAGCAACGCTCCCGCCACGGCAATCCCCGCATACAAATCCCACAGGGTTTGCTTTACCTGGGCTTCCTGTTCCGCCCTTGTTAAGGGCGGTGCATCTTCCACAAACTCGTTATTCTCTCCATATTCCTCGTCAAAGTCATAACTCCAACCTACGGAATGCTCTTTCTTTTCTTCCTCTGTCAACCCGGGAACACCTCACTGCTTCTTCGTTTTACCCCTATCTGTACAGCCCCTGCCGATTTACTCCCCATGTTCCGACCGTTCTGCCTTTCTTTGCTCTGCTACCTGCCGGCCTTCGGCCTTCAAACGCTCGATATAAGCAAGCTCCGCATCCTCTCTGGCCTTATCCTTTGCATAAAAGGGTTTCAGCAGATAGTACACATTACGAAAGGCTGCCGCTATACCGAGAAGAAGAAATACCGGCATCACCCAGCCTGTACCGGCCTTCTTATCAATAAATCCTCCTGCAAGTACACACAAAAATATCGGAACCATCATACTGATGCCAAGCTGTGTCACAAGCATCAGGGCTTTGATGACTTTGCTGTTTCTCATCTCCAACTCCTTGTCCGGTGTCCTGATAAAACAAGTCAAAAAAACACCAACTATATTCTACCACAAAATTCAAGGTCTGTATAGTTTTTTCTTCGTTTTTCATCACTTTTTTTCCTAAAAACGCACAATTGTATTGACAATTTTTTCACACTTTAACACACGAATTTTCCTTCCATTTTTACAAAAAAAGTGGTATACTATCCATAAGAAAACTCGTCCGTAACCAGAAGTAAAAACTCTTCAAAAAGCCTTGTTTTATCTTACAAAGGAGGGATTTTCATGAATACCGGCCTTCAATTATTTCGTAAACGTCATATCCCGGAGGAATGTATTCCGTTGAAGAACGACACCGTTCTCTTTGTGGATGACTCCCGTCTGGTCACTTCCTGGAACGTATTAAAACCTCGTTCGGACTTCGCCTCCGGCATCTCCCTGTTTGATTTTGAAAAACATTGGAAAATCACCCGCGTAGCAAAGGCAGACGGCAGTCTCTATCACTGGTACTGCGACATCATGAAAGTACATATTTCCGTGGATGAAGCAACTGACACCGCCACTTATCTCATGGAGGATTTGTTGATTGACATCGTAATTGAACCGGACGGTTCGGTCCACGTGTTGGATTTAGACGAAGCAGCGGATGCCTTTGAAAGAGGCCTGATCAGCGGCTCGGATTTAACCTTAGCATTAAATGCCGCAGACACCCTGCTCCGCATCATCCGCAACGGAGAATTCAAAGAATATCAGAAAATCGTAGAAGGGTACATATAAAAGAACGGGGCTGTCGCACTCACTATGCGACAGCCCCTGAACTTCTTAATAATTCTCTTTTCTTACTTCGAAATACGCCTGCGGATGCTTACATACCGGACATACCGCCGGAGCCTCAAGGCCCACAACCACATGGCCGCAGTTGCGGCACTCCCACATGGTTACACCGCTCTTCTTGAACACTTCCATAGCTTCTACATTATGTAACAGTGCACGATATCTCTCCTCGTGCATCTTCTCGATGGCAGCCACACCGCGGAACTGAGCAGCAAGGTCTAAGAAACCTTCCTCTTCCGCATCCTTTGCCATACGCTCATACATATCGGTCCACTCGGCATTTTCGCCCTCTGCCGCATGAAGCAAATTCTCTGCGGTATCACCGAGCTCACCCAACGCCTTAAACCAAAGCTTTGCGTGCTCTTTCTCGTTCTCCGCTGTCTGTAAAAACAGCGCCGCAATCTGCTCATAGCCTGCCTTCTTTGCTACGGAAGCAAAATAAGTATACTTATTTCTTGCCTGGGACTCCCCGGCAAATGCCTCCCAAAGATTCTTCTCTGTCTTTGTTCCTACATACTTGTTGATTCCCATAATCGTAATCTCCTTTTCTGTTGTAATCTATGGATACGCTAACCAAAGCGCTTCCTTAGTCCTCCATCATTCCGATACGTCTTGCATGACGCTCTTCGTTCGAGAACGGGGTGTCCAAAAACTTATCTACAATCATAAGTGCCAGGCCCGGGCCAACGATTCTGCCGCCCATGGCAAGGATGTTTGCATCGTTATGAAGTCTTGTTGCCTCTGCGCTGAATACATCATGACAAAGAGCCGCACGGATGCCCTTCACCTTGTTTGCGGTAATAGAAATACCGATACCGGTTCCGCAAATCAAAATACCTCTTTCGCACTCGCCGTTTGCTACCGCATGAGCCACCTTCTTACCGTAAATCGGATAATCTACGGACTCGGAAGAATAGGTACCGAAATCCTTATATTCCAGCCCTCTTTCCACTAAGTGCTTCTTTACCTCCTGCATTAATTCATAACCGCCCTGATCGCAACCTAATGCTATCATTTTTGTCTCCTCCTTAGAATTCATTTTATTTTATATATCCTCATCCTGATTCAGTTGGATGATATGGTATCCCGCCGCCTTTAAGAGACGATTCATAATTGCCGTCCCCAGCGGGTTATCCGCAAAGCTTTCCGAGTAAATTACACTAACCCCGGTCTCGTCAAAGCTACGCAACGTATCAAACAATCCCGCCGCAATAGACTCGGCATTAGCACGCTCTCCCGCGCAAAACACCATGCCGCCGGTGTAACACTTCTTCGTTTCTTCTGTGGCAAGAATGCCGGTAATCCGACCCTCTGTCGCATTTTTCACTGCCTCTGTATTGATATAACGAACTACTTCGTCACTCTTTCCCTCTACAATGTATAACGGTGCCTTCGGTGCATAATGCCGGTACTTCATGCCCGGTGCCTTTGCCACGATATTCTCGGAAGCACTTCTCTTTAACACCGCTTCGTCAAACCGCACTTCGCCCAACACCTCCGCCAGCTGCTCCGCATTGATATAGCCCGGACGCAGAATCATCGGTACCTCCCCCGTCAAATCTACAATGGTGGACTCCAGACCGATGGCAGATGCACCACCGTCGATAATTACATCGATTTTACCGTCCAAATCCTCAATGACATGCTCTGCCTTCGTGGTACTCGGACGCCCCGATGCATTGGCACTCGGTGCTGCCACATAAATACCGGAACTCCGAATCAGTGCCGCCGCAATGGAATCCGACGGCATACGAACAGCCACTGTCTCTAAGCCGCCCGTGGTGGTCTTCGGCACCTTATCACTCTTTTTTAAAATCATAGTAAGAGGCCCCGGCCAAAAAGCCTCCGCCAGACGATACGCCGCATCCGGCACCTCTGCCGCCAGCTCCGTAAGAGCCTCTGTTTCTGCAATATGCACAATTAACGGATTATCCGAAGGCCGTCCCTTCGCCGCATAAATCCGGGCCGAAGCCGTGGCATCAAATGCATTTCCGCCAAGTCCGTACACCGTCTCCGTCGGAAAAGCCACCAGCTTTCCCTCCCGCAGACACTGTGCAGCAAAATCCAGCTCCTCTTCCGTAAAATTGTCTCTGTTTATTTTTATAATTTCTGTCTTCATCCGGTTAAAAAACCTTCCTTCCGTTCCCTTTTGTCCCAAACATAAATGTTGTAAACATTATTGCCCGGACATCTCGGATCTATACTGCAAAATCCCCAAACACAAGGCTTCTGCTACCTTTTCCTGATATTCATCGCCTGCAAGCAACGCCTCCTCGGCAGCATTAGAAAGAAAACCACACTCGGCGATTACCGCCGGACAAGCCGTTTTCCGAAGCAAATAGTAATCACTGTTAGCCTTTGCCTGCCTGGTATTTCCGTCTTGTAGTACCTCCGCAAGCTTTTTCTGCAAGACCTCCGCGAGCTTCTTACTGTCTTCCGAATCCTTATAATAAAACAGCTGCGCTCCCTTACAGCTTACATCCGGGAAGCTGTTCTGGTGGATACTCACCACAAAAGCCGGATTCGCCTCGGAAATTATACGGACACGGGCCTCCATATCTTCTCTCTTTTTATTCGGGGCATTTTCGCTGTACAGACCATCGTCATTTTCCCTGGTCATTACCACCCGGAATCCGTTTTGCTCCAAACGGGTACGAAGCTTTCGGGCGATGGAAAGATTAACATCCTTTTCCAGAGTACCGTTTTCTCCGACCTTTCCCGGGTCTACGCCACCGTGCCCCGCATCAATCACAATAACCGTATCTGCCCCGTTCTCTTTATCCGAGAAAACCATCGCCAAACGTTCTCCTGCTTTACTCTTTGCAAACATCAGCATTAGGCAGAACACAAGCAGCAGAAAAATATGCTTATACTTTTTCAGAAAAACCAAGGGGCTCCTGTCTATTCCCTGCATATTGCACCCCAAAATGCATTTTTACAAGTATATGCTTCTTCTACTCGGCAAGAACATCCTTTTCAAACAAATTCCAAACCTCCGGATCCTCAAAGCCTAATCTCCAGGCTGCAATACCGGCCAAATCCGCTTTTCTGATATACAGAATCTTTTCCTGAAGAGACTGCACATCCTCCATCCACATTTTGCAGACAGCCCCGTCCTTTTCGTACTCTGCATAGTACTGACGAGTCTCCTCATCCCATACCGGTGTCACTTTATTTCTGGAAAGCTCCGTCTGTGCCGTCACCATGGAAAGTGCGGCCGAAGTCAGCTTTGTACTGCCGTTTTCTTTCGTCTCGGTCCATAATCTGGTATAAAACGGCACCGCCATGATTACCTGTTCCTTCGACACCATGGTAAGAATGTTATCCACCGCCGTTGTCAGGTACTTGTAAGACGCTACGGAGCCCGCAACCTCCGAGCCCGCATAATGCTCGTCATAGGCCATAATAATGACATAATCCACAACCTCGCCTTGAGCCGCCCAGTCATAATAAGCCGCATGAGCGGAAGGAACATAGTTGTCCACGGAAAGCACCAGGCCGTTGGCACGACACTTTACAGACAACTCTCTTAAAAACTGGATAAAATGTGGCCCCGTCTCCAAGGAAAGCATCTCAAAATCAATATTTAAACCGTCCAAATCATACCGGATTGCCTCTGCCACCAACGCATTCATCAACGCTTCTCTCTTTTTCGTAGAGGAAAGCACTTCATAAGAATTCGCCGTAGGGTCAAAGCCCTCCGCGTCCGCAATATCAAAATTATCCACCAATCCCCATACTTCCAGACCGTAGGATTTCGCAGTTTCCACATATGCTGCATCCGCTAAGGATATAAGCGGGCTTTCCGGTTCACTCTCCTCATCCCACTTTGCAACACGGAACCAAGTCGGAGACACCACCGTCATTTGTTTGTTATTCTTAACCAAACTCTCCAGACCGGCATTTGCGGTTTTGTTGGTTACCTGATGCCAGCCTAAAACGATATCCTTATCCGATAAAATATGCGGATATACCGCCGGGGTGTATTCGGAAGAATAGCTCTCGTGATAGGTCTCGCTTAAATCCTTCTTCCGCACATATCCGAACAAACCGTCCTCGGTCATAACCTTCACAAACTTCGTGCTGGTCTCGGTTCCGGCATCCACATACCATACAACGCTGTCCTTTTTTAAGTCACACAAATTCGGACTCTTAATATCCGCCGTCTCCCGCACCGTCGTGTCCTTCTTTGCTTTTAGGGATAATACATCCTTTGCCCCGGTACGAATCAACACTCTTGCCGGCTTCTCATAAAAGGTGTAAGTCACATCGGAAAACAATGCCGCAAACTCCAGTGACATATACGGCACTCCGCCCTTGGTCAGAATCGGGTCATGAGACAATTCGTTTCGTGCTTTATTACTGTAATACACCGCCTCCATCGGATAAGCCCGGATAATCTCATTCGGCATAGTATAGGTCAAAACAAACTCTTCTTCATCATAATAAAAATCTTCGTTAATATAGGTAAACACCGTCTCTAAATCGAGGTAAATCCCTCCGTTTAAAAGCAGTGCGTTTTTCTCATATTTTTCATTCCAAAAGGTGACATAAGCCTCTCCCTCCGGCACTGTCACAACCTCTTCCGGTGCGATATATTCTTTATTCGGGGTATACTTCCGCACCAAAGCAACACCCAGCACCGCCGCAATCAAAAGCAGCGCCACAAACACTCCGATTATTGTAACTCCCGTTTTCTTCTTCACAAGCGTTTCCTCTTTTCTGTATCTTACTGTAATTTAGTATATACAAGTTATAAAAAATAATCAACCCCATTTTGCCGCCATGTCCCATCTTCCTTTTCAACTTTTCCTGAGAGAACAAGCCGTTTTCGTCCCTTAGAGACACAGCGGCAGTCACGGGTCCGATTCCATACGGAGGCAGAACCTGTGTGATATGCAAAACAACCTCCGAGTGGTATGCACCTTCGGATTACTTTCATTACAATACGGTCTGAAATAATTTCCGGCTATTTCGGTCAACTCGCAGAACATCTTCCACATACGGCATCTCGACGACCTTTCCGAACCGAACAGGAAGCATTTCCCGCTCCCCTCCGGTAATCACTGCCGTAATGCTCTTTCGTACCGCTCCGTCTCTTACCGCCCCGGCAAATTCCTTCCATTCCGGCATCCGCCACGGGTAAAGAGTTCCCAGTACAAACCGGCTGTCACACCGAAAGAATTCCTCCGAATTTCCTTCCTGCCATACTCCGAAATGTAGCAGAATTGTCTCATACCCTTTTGCCGCATAAGCCCCGATTACAGCGGAAGAGCCCTCTGTAACGTAGCATATTCCCTGTAATATAAAGTACTCCGGCATTGCTTTTTTTATTCCGAACACGCTCTCGTAAAGCTGTTCGAATATGTGTCTTCCCGACATATCAATACATGCAATCCGACTGTTTTCCCTGTCGTTCAGATATGTCGCCAATAATGTACAAAAGGCCCCGCACTCCGCACCTTCATGGATACCGGCTATGCCGATATATCCGGGTCTTCTTCCCTTCCGTCGCGCTTTTTTCCCTGTTCCGCGGCTAACCTTCTGCAGCTCTTCCTTTAAAGCCGAAACACTCGGATAACGTTTTGCGGGAACATCTCTCACACATCGTTCATAGATTGCAAATAACGCTTCTCTCCCCTTGCTTCTCTCTCCCAGCATAACACCGATTACGCAACCGATTCCGTATATATCGGAACTTTCCTCTGCCATGCCGTTATACTGTTCGGGAGCCGCATACCCCTGCGTACCGAACATCACTCCGGAACACTCCTGTTTTCGTATTGCTCCGCCGAAATCAATTAAGGTAAGTCTGTCTCCGCAAATCATAATATTTTCCGGTTTTACATCCAAATACAAGATACCCTTCTGATGCAAATATTCGATTATTTCACAAAGCTGAATGGAATAATTTGATATAAAAGATGTTGAGAGGCATTTCTGCCTATTAAGAAAATCATGTAAAGTTTCCCCGCCCATATCTTCTTCGATAATATAGCACGCAGATGCATCCTCCTCAATATCATAAATACGAGGAATTGCCGTATGGTGCAACAGTTTCAAAGTGTGTGCTTCCCTCTTGCGTTCTTCATAAAACGGCCTGTTCTTTAAAAGACGTTTTATAATCCGCCGTTCTCCGAGCATCCTGTGCTCCGCCAGAAATACCTCGCCTCCGCTGCCGTTTGCAAGCAGTCTGAGTATCCGGTACTTCCCAAATAATAATTCTTCTTCCATCTTCTCCTTTCTGCACGCCCTATGCGTACCGATTTGTCCTTTTCGCTGTCGGATTGCCGGTGATTTCTCACCTGCATATATTATAACGCTCTCAAAACACGACCTGCAAGCATTTTTCTCTTCGCAATTTTCACAAACTTTCCATTAATTTTTCGTACAGTATTACTAAAATTAAACCCGCATTTTTCCTTACCTTCTTTATACAAACTTCACAATTTATGTTATTGACTTTCGTTGAAAATTACTATATACTTTGTATAACACGAAGAAGGGGGTGCATACACATGACAATCGAACGTTTAAGTGATACTCAGATCCGTTGTACGTTAAACAAGCAAGATTTACAGGAGCGTCAATTGCAGTTAAGCGAACTATTCTACGGCAGTGAAAAAGCAAAGGCCCTATTCCGTGATTTAGTACAAATGGCATCCTACGAGTGCGGTTTTGAAACCGAGGATATGCCTCTTATGATTGAGGCCATCCCGGTAGATGCAGACTGTCTCGTTTTGGTCGTAACCAAAATGGAAGATTCCGAGGAACTGGACTCCAGATTTTCCAATTTCACGCCTTTTACCGAGAAGGAAAATATTTCCGAGAAGATGCCGATTCCGGCTCTAGCGGATGAAATTTTAAATTATTTCTCACAGTTCAAGGATTTATTAACGAAAAAGGCGGATGAACTTTCCAAGAACAAAGAACAAAGCTCCGAACCAAAGCTTGAGCCTCTTGTTAAGGTATATTCCTTTGATTCCCTGCCGGCAGTAAGTCGCTTTGCGGCGGTAGTAGCTCCTCGCTATCACGGCACGGCCAAGCTCTATAAAAATCCTTCCGATGAACACTACTATCTGCTTCTCGGAATGTCCGGTCACACCGCAGAGGACTTTAACAAAATCTGTAATATTGCTTCTGAATACGGCTGTTCCGTCTCCGCAAGCAATGCTTCTCTGCTTTATTACACTGAACACTTTGTACCGATTGCGGATAATGATATTCTGGGAACACTGGCAAAGTTAAATTAGAATTTAACTTTTATCATTTGGTACATTTATCAGTTTTGAACATCATCCAAACAAAAACGGGCTGTGCATCCATTGATGTACAGCCCATTTCTTATTACCTCATTTTACAGAATCTCGGTTTTCTTACAAACAACAGAGAAACTCTCCGGCTTCTTTCCCGTCAATGCAATACTTCTACTATCCGGCTGGGAAGTGCCTACAAACACTTCATAGGAGCCCTCATTTAACACAAACGCAGCATCCTCATCATATAATGCAAATGCCTCATCCTTCAGTACGAGCTCAACGCACTTCTCGGTACCCTTTTCCAGCTGTACCTTCTTCAAGCCCTTTAACTGGAACCAAGGTGCATTCTTCACATCCTTCGCCTTTACGTATACCTGTACGGTCTCCGCTCCGTCATAATCTCCCACATTCGCCAAGGTAGCCTTTACGGTAATACTTCCGCCCTTTGCGATTTCAGTCTCCGATACGGAAACATTCTTTAATTCAAAATCGGTATAGCTGAGACCGTAACCGAACGGATACAACGCCTCATTTTCCATGTAACGGTAGGTTCTGCCCTTCATGGCATAATCGGTAAATGCCGGCAATTCCTCGGAAGTACGATAGAATGTCACCGGAAGCTTGCCCTCCGGAGCATACTCACCGAACAACATCTGTGCTACCGCACGACCGCCCTGAGCACCCGGATACCAAGCCTGTACGATAGCCGGAATATGCTCCTCTGCCCACGGGAATGCCAAAGCACTACCGGATAATAATACCAATACCACCGGCTTACCGCTTTCACAAATCGTCTGAAGCACCGTATTCTGAAGACCCGGAAGCTCCAGATTCGGCTTATCACCACTGGCGAACTCGTTACCCTGATCGCCTTCTTCACCTTCCAGACCGGAATCCAGTCCCATAACAGCGATGATTACGTCGGACTCATCACAAACCGCACGCACCTCTGCAATACGGTCGTTCTCCTGACCGAGACCGGAAATCTTATTCTTAAACAAGTGACATCCGTCGGAATAACGTACTCTTACATCATCTCCCAAATACTCCTGAATACCCTCTAAAACTGTAATATACTCGGATGCCGTCCCCTCGTAATTACCGATTAATGCCTTCCGGTTGTTTGCATTCGGTCCGATAACACCGACCGTCTTTAATTTCGTCTTATCAAGCGGAAGAACATTGCCTTCATTCTTTAATAAACAAAGAGTCTTCTTCGCCACCGCAAGATTGAACTCCTTCTGCTCCTTACTGTCTACTACGGAATAATCTATGGTATTATACGGAACATGCTCCGGCGCATCAAAAATGCCGAGACGCATCTTTGAAACATACAGACGCTCTACCGCACGGGTCAACGTCTCTTCCGTTACCAGGCCCTGCTTTACCGCTTCCAGCAAATTCACATAAATGTGTCCGCAGTTCAAATCACATCCGTTGTTCATGGCAAGAGCCACAGACTCTACCGGAGACGTGGTTAATCCATGTCCCTCGTGAAAATCCTTAATTGCCCAACAGTCACTGGTTACATGACCGTCAAAGCCCCATTCGTCACGTAAAATATCCTGCAGCAAAGTCTTGCTTCCGCAACAAGCCTCTCCGTTGGTACGGTTATAAGCTCCCATAACGGTTTCAACCTTCGCTTCCTGTACACATGCCTTAAATGCCGGCAAATAGGTCTCATACAAATCCTGCTTGGACACTTCCGCATTAAAGCTGTGGCGCACATCCTCCGGTCCGGAATGTACCGCAAAATGCTTGGCACAGGCTGCCACCTTCAAATACTTCTCATGCTTACCCTGCATACCTTCAATAAAACGCACACCGAGACGAGAGGTCAAATACGGATCTTCACCGTAGGTCTCATGGCCGCGTCCCCAACGCGGATCACGGAAAATATTTACGTTCGGAGCCCAGAAGGTCAGGCCCTTATAAATATCCGTATCGCCGTACTTCTGCTGCATATTAAATTTTGCACGTCCTTCTGTGGAAACGTGGTCACCCACTTCCTCCATCATATCCTCATCGAAAGCTGCCGCCAAACCGATTGCCTGCGGAAATACCGTTGCCACACCGGCTCTCGCCACACCATGCAATGCCTCATTCCACCAGTTATACGCCTTAATGTCCAAACGTTCAATTGCCGCAGCCCAGTGTAAAGTCTGGAATACTTTCTCCTCCAGTGTCATTTCGGCAACCAAAGCCTTTGCTCTTTCCTTAAAGGAAAGACTTTCATCCTGATATTTCTTCATTTTTGTACCCCTTTCTGTATGATTTCATAGCATCCAAATAATTAACTTTAGATTTAATTTTCGTCATTTAGCTACTTTATTAGTTCTCATCACATCTTATTACGTAAAAACCGGGACCGAACTCTGAAAATGAATATTTCAAAATCCAGCCCCGATATCCTTATCTTATTACATTCATCTTAGAAGCCCTTTACCGTAACATCTCCGATAATTGCAAAGAATACATCCATCACATTCAAATCAGCATCAAACATACTCGGATAGCTCTCTAATTGAACACCGTACTTCACTTCCAAAGTAAGATGATCAATGTACTCTTTCGGTTGGTTCAGATTTGCGTTATCATTTGTCAAGGACTCGAAGGTAATGCTCTTAATGTCATAATTCTTCTTTAACTCATAATTCAGAATATTCGTCATCAAAGCCTTGTAACGCTTCGTTCCTCTGGCAAGCAACTCCTCCGGAGTTTTGTCCAAGTCACCTCGATTTCCTTCATTGGAATCTACGTTAAACTCCGTAAAATGAAGCTCCAAACCGGTGGCACTCAAAGCCTTTACCATATCCTCCATAAGGAACACAGTCGGACCGTTCGGATTGTAATGAGCCTGTATAGCAACACCGTCAATAAGACTCTTCTCTTTCAAAAGGTTAATCAAGGCAAGGGAAGGCTTCAAGGTGTTCGTCTCATCCAAACCATCCTGGGAAAGAAGTAACTTTTGGTCTGCAGTTGCATACTTTCTGGCGAACTCATAGGCCTTTACCACATACTCCTCACCAATGGTCTGATACCAATAAGTAGAACGATATTTCAACTCGTTACTTTCAGCCGCAAGAATCGGGTCATCCAAAACCTCCCAGGAAATTACCACTCCCGGATAATTCGTATTACAGTATGTAATAATATCCTTAATATAATTCTCCAGACGCATGGTCATAACTTCCGCATCCGCAAACTCTACGGTAGTCGTAGTATTACCTTCTGCATCCGTAGTCTCAACTACCTGATTCCGGTCAAGATCCTTGGAAAACGCCCACGCCGGAGTCGACTCGGTAAGCAAACGCGGGACACGAACCGTAAGGTTATTGTCCTTTGCAAACTTTAAAATCACATCCGCCGCAGAGAAATTGAGCGGAATATGGGTCTTATCCGTGGAAACCTTCGCTGTCTCGTAGTCCATAATAGTTTCCGGCATTAAATCCTGCTTAATACCAATCGAATTGAACTGCTCTTTGATGATAGCCGCACGCTTCTCATCCATAACATCTATTAATAATACATCCATGCCCACAGCAAACACGTCCTTATAGGCGAGTTTTAACTGCGGAAGCTTATTTTCTTTTTCATAATACTCTTTAAACTTCTTTGTCTCATATACACTGACTTCTTCAGTCTGGTCATTGTTACCCTCTTGCACTACAACAACCGGAGTCGGTGTCGGTGCCGGCGTTACCGTCGGTCTCGGGGTAATCGTAGGTACCGGTCCGATTTCTACGGAACCGGAGCATCCCGCAAAAAGAAATGTCGCAGCAAGCGCTAACAAACCGATTATTTTCTCTTTTCTCATACACAACACTCCTTTCCAATCTCTCCCACCTGTTTTTAGGTAGCACATAAGGGGCAGGCAAGCCACCCCTTATGTAAAAACCTATGTTGTAAAATATTACTGTCCATTTGCCTCAGCAACGATTGCATCCCAAGAATCCTTGATTGCTGCAACCTGGTCAGCCGGGGTAACGTTAGCAAACGGATATACCCATAAGAGGTCCGGACCAAGGTCGGTAGAAATAAGGGTCTGGTTGAGGAAGTGAGCGCTTACGCCGTCATTGAACATAACGATGGTCTCGTCGATTGCTCTCTCATCGTTGAAGTGAGAGTAGTAGGTCTCCTTCCAGTCGTTCGGGTCATCATAACCCGGAGTAGCCATGGTGTATACATTGTATGCGAATGCAATGTTACCAGCGGTCTCTGCATCGTAGCAGGACGGGATGATGGTGATGTTATCACATACATAAGAATGATAACCTTCCTGTCCGTCCGGCTTCGGCGGCATTACGAAACCAACCGGATCTTCCATAGCGTCACCGTAGGTCTGGCCCGGCTGACAAGTATACTCTTCGTTGAAGGTCATAGCTGCCTTACCTTCCTGGAATGCTGCATAGAACCAGTCCCAGTTAGCGCCTTCCGGCGTCGGCATCTCGTAACCCTTGTTGTAAAGCTCTACAGCGAAGTTAAGTGCATCAAGAACTGCCTTGGAGCCCATGTTGTTGGTAAGATTACCGTTCTCGTCCTTACCGAAGTAGTCCTCACCGGTAGATGCAACTAAACAACCCATGGTTGCTGCACCCTGAGAAACGGTAGCATAAATATCAGTAACACCATCGTTGTTGGTATCACGGGTTAACTTAGCACAAAGCTCGTCGAACTTGGACCAGGTCCACTCGCCACTTGCCTGCAAATCGTACGGAAGATCCGGATCAAGACCAGCTTCTTCGAAGAGTCTCTTGTTCCAAATCAAACCACCACGCGGCTCAGACTTAGCAGCTCTCATACCGTAGATGCTGTCGCCCTTGGTCATTAAGTTCTTAACTGCTACGCTCCACTTATCCTCGGTGAAGTCAAGCTCATCAAGAGTAGCAAGGTCATAGAAAAGACCGTTCTGCATCGGCTTTGCTACGAATCTGTAGTCAAGCTCGAATAACTGAGCTGCCGGCTCACCAGCAGTAATGGAGTTTACGCAAAGGTCGGTCATTTCGCCCCAACCAGCTACAGTCTTAGACTGCATCTTGAAGTTGTACTTTGCGAAGATTTCCTGACGATACTTTGCAGTAGCTTCTTCCTGAGCGTTGGTCGGCTCAGCCGGGGTCTCCGGAGACCAGTGGTCACCGATGATTACTTCCATACCACCGAGATCTCTTGCCGGGATCGGGGTTGCAGCCGGGGTCGGGGTTGCTTCCGGATCATCGCCACCCTCATTACCCGGGTTCTCAGTTCCCGCGGTCGGGGTTGCATCTGCCGGAACATCTGCCGGCTTGTCGCCACATGCAGCAAGGCTGCCAAGAACGGTTGTTGCAGCAAGGAAAGCTGCAGCATACTTCTTAATTCTCATACCAAAATTCCTCCTTTTAATTTTTGGGTTTGGCGTCCCATATGACGATTAAATCGTCGCTCCTCTTTTCTATAGCAAACGCGTCCGCGCCACTATCGAATTACTTCCAAAGACATTATACCGCATTTTGTAACAAAATGCTAGCTTTTTTTTAAAATCTTTGAATTTTTTTGTTACATTTTTATACCGGTTTGGCTTAAACTCTCCACAAATGCCTTCTGAGCGAACAGATAAAGGATCAAAAGCGGAATAATTGCCATCAAAGTACCGGTAGAAATCATCTGATTTAACATACCCTGGCTGGCCTTAGTGCCGTAACCGTTTACCTTAACGAAGTTATCGATACGACCTGCAATGGAGTTAAGTCCCTTCGGCAAGAGTTCCATGTTACCAAGGAACATCTTGGAATAGAAGGAGTCGGTCCACTGCCATACATATGCAAACAGGAAACAGGATACAATCATGGACTTTGCATCCGGAAGCATAATCCGTAAGAAAGTCTGGAAGTTACCGCAACCGTCAACATATGCTGCTTCCTCTAATTCCTTCGGAACACCGCGGAAATACTGACGAAGCATGAAAATGTACAAACCACTCTTAAGACCCATACAAGTAGCACACATCATAAGATACGGTGCCATGGTCTTCTGCAGGTTCAACGGCTCTTTGCCCATTGCTTCAAGAATACCGAAGATATCAAAGTAACGGAAGTTTAAGTACAGCGGGCTCATGATGGTCTGCGGCGGTACAATGATTAACAAAATAACGCAACCGAACCAGAAATTCTTGAGCGGGAACTTAAATCTTGCAAAACCGTAACCTACCAAGGTAGCTGCTGCCACCTGCAAAAATGCAACTAAGAAAGATACCCAGATAGAGTTGAACAAACACTTCCAGTAACCGATTAACTCGTTTACCATTTTATAGTTTGTCAAAGTCCAGTCACGCGGAATATTAATAACCGTTGCATCGTACAAGTTGGCTTCCTTCATGAAGCTGACGGAAACCTTATTGAGAATCGGCTGGAGAATCAGGAAACACAGGCCGAACAGTAGCACTGCGCGAACAAAACGGAATCCGATATCACCGAGTTTCTTCTGAAGAAGATATCCGTTCGTCTTTCTGTTTCTCTCCCAAAAGTCATGTCTCTTTGCAATTTTCACTTTTTTACTCATAATAGTACACCTTCTTTGAAATGATGGCGGTCAGAATACCGAGTACTGCCGCAACAATTCCGAAATAGCTCCATGCCATTGCAGCACTTAAGCCGTATTCCATCTGCGGGTTTACCTTCTCGGTAATCGAAACCATGGCTTGATTATCTGTTCTCATAAGGAAGTCAATCGTAGTGTAAACTAAATTTACGAGTATCATGGAACTTACAAGAGGGAACGTAATTTTCCAGAAACTCTCCCATGCCGTACAGCCCTCAATCTTAGCAGCCTCGTACATGCTAGTGGATACTGTCTGTAAACCGGAAATAAAGATAACAATCTGAATACCGGATGCCAGCGCCACGTCATATACCGCTTCGATTATTTTAAATACCGGATCCAGAATTTTACCACCCAGACCTGTGGTTTTTAAAATCGTCTCCAAAGTTGCGGTAATATTAATGCCGTTACCTGCCTCCTTAATGACATCCTGCATACCGGACATCAAAGAGTTGTTGTACTCAAGACCTACAATAACACCGGAGGAAAGAATTACCGGCAGGAAGAAGATAGCTCTTACGAAGCCTCTGCCCTTGAATTCCTGGTTCAGGATTAATGCGATAAAGAAACTGAACACAAGAATTGCCGGAACCTGTATTGCCATATTCTTCAAAGAGTCAACCAAACGGTCTTTAAAATATGGGTCATACAAAAAAGCTCTGTAATAGTTGGAGTCTTTCCAAGTCTTAATCGGCTCCAAAATGAAACCTTTACCGCCTTCCTGCTGACCTGCTGCAATCAATACGTTACAGAAACTCATGCGGAAGGATTCAATCATCGGCTTTAAAAGGAATAACAGGAAACCGATGATAAACGGAGCGATGAAGAAATACCCCGTAATTGCGTTTCGTCTGCGCAAATTTCTTTGCTTCTTATGTTTCGCCACTTACTTCTCACTCCTTTCTACCAGATACTCTCTAGCCGGAATCGTTACATTCTCATCCGTATACTCAAATACCGTAGTATTTACATATACAACCGTATTGTCTTCATAAACCGTTGCGGTAACACCATCCGCAAGAATACGATGCTCGGTAATGAACTGGTTGTTTAAGCCTGCCATTTCTTTCTCGTAACGGGTTGCGTATTCCTTTGCCTTATCCTTCCAACCGTCGTAGTTCGCACCGAAGAAATCCATGTACTCGGTACCCTGCATCAGGCTGGCCGGCTCAGAATAGAAGGTGAATGCAAGACCTGCACCGGTCTCGGCACTCTTTAATACGGTTTCCCATGCATCGCCGCTTAAGTTTGCCGCATTTCCGGTGTAATCCACCAGACCGTGAATTGCGATTTCATAGAACGGAACCTTTGCATCGAAAATCAGGTTATCCTTACCGTACAAATCAACCTGGGTCAATAAATCAGCGTACGGAAGTACATATTCGTTACCGCCGGTCATTGCAACCTTGGTTCCTGTTGCCTTTACCTCAGCAAGCTTTGCGGTCTGCATATCCATAGAAGCCTCTCTGGTAGTGCTTCTCTTCTGATTGTAGTCACCGCTTAACAAGTAACCGGTATCTTCATAACCTACACCTGCGCCGTATTCCTTTGCGGAATCCGCAAGACTCTGCATTAAGGTAACACATACGCTCGGTCTTAACAGGAAATGATGCTCCAGACGACCCTCGTTAATATCGGAGAACCAAATCTTGGAGAACTCCGGAATCTCAACTACCTCACGGCTGATATACTTCGCAACATCACGGGACTTCATAAATCCATCCGTCAAACCGCTGTCGTATGCGTTCTGGGTACGTCCGGTGAGATATAAATCTACGCCGAGGCTGTCGGTAGCGGAAACCAAATCCTGCAGGCCCTTCTTACCGCCCATTCCACTGGTAATGTCAATATCCTTCGGAAGAGAGTGGTTAATACCACCGTTCATCCAACCGACATAACGGAGAGAAAGATTTTCATATCCTTCTGCTGCTATATCGGTAATCAATTCCTTAGCATCCTCAAAATCAGTTAATACTTCCGGAAGAGTAACCGGCATACCGAGAACCTGCTTTACTCTGTCGATTGCCGCGATAACCTCTACGGAAATCGGAGCATTTGCATTTTCGGTCTTCTGAAGCTCCGGATACTTCTCAAGTAAATCTTCTCTGTAAAGCTTAGCCATATCGGAATATGTATTGTGCTCACCGTCTAAGAAAAGATAACTCTGCTTAATTGCGCCTTCCGGCAGGGTCTTTTCGTAAGAAATAATGGTTGCGTCACTCTTTGCGGAAACGTCCATCTTACTACCGTGAACCATTTCGTAGCTCGCATATGCGAAGTTGTAGCTGTGTCTTCTGCCGGCAACGTCTGCCTGAATGGTTGCAAGAGTACTGTACTCATCTACAATACCGAGCATAGCACCATCCGCATGGGAGATACCGAATACCGGGAATGCCGCTCTCGTCTCATTAACGACTACGTCACGCTTTAAACCGTAATCCCAACCGTAGAGCTGTGCATAGTATGCGGAAAGATTGGTCTTTCCGTTGTTGAAGTTGATGATTGCACCGGAACCTTCCGGAACAAACAGGAAGCCTTCCTCGGTGGAAGCACCTGCTCCGAAGTACGGAATCAAGGTCAAATCGGTAATCGGATAATCCTTCTTATACTCGATTTCATCAAACGGAATCTCAACACTTAACTTGTCGCCGTCCAAACGATATACTACGGAAATGTTGTATATCGGCTTTTCATTGTCGTCGGACGCCGCATAGTACTGTAAATCCTTCTCGTACTCTTCTTTGGTATATCCGATTGCCGCAAATGCTTCCTGCAGCTCTTCCTTCTGATGATCCTTCGCAGAAGAACGGATTTCCCATACACAGGTCGTCTCTAAGTCCGGATACTTCTCCAAAAGCTCGCCCTTATCATCCGTTGCCAACAGATTGTTGATATCAATCTTACGATAAACTCTGTCAAGCTTTTTCTGGATGCTTCTGTCAAGCTTATCATACCACTCCATAAAACGCGCATCCGGTACGGACGGCGGGATGATAAAGGTTCTTGCAACCTTACCAATGGAGTAATTTACCTTAATGGTGTTGGCATCCGGCTGCTCAAGGGTGTAAATACCCTGTCCTCCCGCATGCTCAATATTAACACTGTGCTCAAAGGTATTCAAGTTTACCAACAACTCGTTAACATTAGAATACTCAATTGCCAAAATGGACTGTAACAAACGCTTACTGGAGTTATCCGCAATCGGATCGGAAGCCGCATCCGTCGGGTTGGAATACCAAACCTTACCGGTGGACTTCTGGGTCACGGTAAACTGCGTCGTGTCCTTGTCTAACTGGAAGAGCAAATCATCGCTCTCCATTTTAAATTCCATTCCTTCATAATCCGCTGCATTATAGTAGCGAACCACAATTTCTTCTTCGGCTACCTCTTTATCACAAGCGGAAAGTACACCGGCCAAAAGAAGGAATAACAGTAATTTTGCTAACTTTTTCACTTAAACTTCCTCCTTTCGATTAGTACACACGCAACAATATCTCTTTGCCGATGGAGATGAAGAATGCAATCGCATCACTTACCAAGCTGAAGAACAGCATTACTAAGAATACGATAATCATCATTCCCACAACAGAGAATGCAATTGCCAGAATTGCCTTACCAAGGGAATAGTCATGAATCTGCATTACGGAAACGAGAATCAGAGCTGCAGCCCAGGCAAGTGCCAAATAATTGAAGTAAGTAAGGAAAGCACCTTCCTCCGCTGTCACAAAGTTACTGATAATCGTAACCGGGTTCATAATAAGAATGTACGGGGTAAGGGAATAACACATACCCATGTATACATCCTTCATACGACCCTTACCGTCAAATAACGTGGTCAGACACCAGTTTGCTACAACGTAGAGAAGAAGCGGTGCCAGAATACCTGCTACCTGAGACCAGATATTCACGCGCTCCCAACGAACATTATTAAACATAAAGTTCGTATAACGCATACCCCAGAGATTTGTCAGGAAAGTCAGTATAAGCAGTGTATTTGCAGCTGCCATGGAACCTCTCTTCTCGTGAGTCAAATCCCAGAAGCCATCGAACGGATGGGTCATAATATATAACGCATACTTAAGAGACTCTTTGTATCTCGTCCAAGCAGACTTATTTATTTTTGCTTTCAGATTCAAACTCATACTGCTCCTTCGCCTCCCATCTGATTTTTTTGATTTTCTTTACGATAACCGGAATGAAGCCCAGTACCACAAGTACTACGATTACATAACCCAGGTTATTCTCAATCCAGTCCTTACGATAATACTTCCATGCACGGGAGTAGTTATCATCGTCACGCATAACCTCAAAATATTCCATTGCGGTCTTGTAATCCTGCTGACGGAGATAGGAACGTCCGATACCGATGTATGCCAGCTCGTAGTTACCGTTCATGGCAAGTACTTCTTCCCAATACTCTGCGGAACCTTCGTAGTTACCTACATCGTACTCATCCAAAGCACTGTGGATCAGGTTACCGAACTCGGTTCTGGTAAATTTGGTAATACCGCCGGTGGTGGTATCCAATACATACAGATCGGTTCCTACATGCTCGATTGCAATCGGATAGGTGAAGTGACCGAGCTGATTACCGGTACCGCCGAATGCGTAAAGCAGATGACCCTGCTCATCGTAACCGAACAAACGGCCACGGACACGATCTACTACATAGTAGGTCTCGTCGTCCATTGCGGTAATGTCCACGATTCTGGACGGGCCGCTCATGCCTGCCGCATCACCCCACTGCCAGTCACCGCACGGAACCATCTCACCGTTACGGATGAGAATGTCGCCGCCGAGGGAGTTTAACCTACGAATCGGCTTTGCGGTTCCCGCATCCAAGTCAGCTTCTTCGAATACTTCGGTGGTACAATAAATGAAGGACTTGTTGTCAATGTAAAGGTTGTTGTACTCCGTCGGAACAAAGTCAATCATCTGATCTCTCTGTGCCTTGGTGGAGAACGTCTTCTTAATCATGTCCGCCATACTGAATACAACTTCGCTTGCGCCGATAAATCCTACGAAATTACCTTCCTCTTCGAACTGCATAACACCCTTGTTGACATTCTTTGCAAGAACGAACATACGTCCCGCACGGTCAACTACAATCTTATTCGGCTCGAACGGGTTTTCTGCATCTAAGAGCGGGCTATCCGGCTTTAACATTTCTTTAATCAGGTTGCAATCCTTATCTAAGTGAAGGATTCTGTAGTTTGCCTGGTCGGTGATGTACATATCACCGTTCTCCGCTACGTAAATATCCTGCGGAGCATTGAAGGTAAGCACCGGCTCCTCACCGTTTAATACCTTCGTCTCACCGGTAAACTCTGTAATCTCTCTTACAAGGGAAAGTCCGGTGTCTTCCACCAAAAGCTCAAGAATACGATTGTTACCGCTGTCCACAACATAAATGCTGTTGTCCCGGGTAAACATACTCTTCGGAGCCTTTAAGGCTTTGGTTCCCAAGGCCGCACCATCGACATAGAATACCGGCTGGTACGCATCCGGGGATTCGTACTCCAATCCCCAGTAATCATAATTGTAAGTATAGCTATTTACTTCCGTTGCATTTGCCACTCCGGCCGGAAGAGCAGTGACAACCGTCATTACTCCAAGGAGAGCTGCTGCAATTTTTCTTTTAAGCTTCATAATTCTCTCCTCCTATTCCTTAATACCGGAACTAGCCATCGTCTCTAAGATGTTACTCTCGGAGAAGATGAAGATACCGATCGGTACAATCATCATGAACAAACCAACCGCTGCACCTGCACCCGCACGGGCAACACCGCCTGCGGTAACCTGACCTAACGCATACGGAAGAGTCTTTAATTCCTCGGAGAAAATGTAAGTAGACTGCGGATTGTTCCAAAGTCCCTGTACCGAGAAAATGATGAGGGTCAACCATGCCGGCTTAACGTTCGGCATGACAATCTTCGTAAAGATACCCCATTCCTTTGCGCCGTCAATCTTCGCTGCCTCAAGCAGGGAATCCGGAATACCTTCCATGAACTGCTTCATAAGGAAGAGACCCATCGGAGATGCAAGTGCCGGAAGAATCGGTGCAATAAAGGTATCCAGCCATCCGCACTTTGCCATAACCAGGTAAAGCGGGATTGCGGTAACATAACCGTTAAACATAATCGCGGTGGTAATCATTGCGAAAAGCTTTCTTCCGCCCGGGAAGTCATACTTTGCAAGTACATACGCACCCATGGATGCGATTAAGAGCTGACCTGCGGTACCTACTGCAGTAATAAATACAGTGTTGAATATGTATCTGGAAAACGGTACCCAGGACTGACCCATAATTACGAACAAGTCCTTAAAGTTGTTTAACGTCGGGTTGTAAACCAAAATGGTCTGCGGGAACTTATAAAGTTCGTCTAACGGCTTAAATGCCTGACACACCTGCATTACAAGCGGGATTGCAAACATTACGCCGAATAATAACAAAATGATATATACGCCGAGGTCGCCGCCACGGGAACGGCCCGGCTGTCTGCGCTTTAATCTAAATTTTTTCATCGCTTCTCTCCTTTTCTTTATTTACAGAACACTGCCTGCTTCTTTTCGTATAATTCATACAGTTAGTTTCCGACTCTGCTTAACAACTTCTGAATCAGCTTGTTACAAAGAAGCATTGCAAGGAAGAGAACGGTAGCGATTGCAGATGCATAACCCATCTCAAAACGGACACTACCATAGTCCTTCAAGTGTGTAACAACGGTATGTACCGCATAGTCCGTACTCGGATTACCACACAACTGCTCCGGAATATCGGATACGTTGAATGCGGAGGTAATGGAGTTAATTGCACCGAACATAAGCATCGGCTTCATGCTCGGAAGAGTGATGTACCAAAGCTCCTGCATACGGTTCTTCAAACCGTCTACATATGCAGCCTCGTACTGGGAACGATCGATACCCTGGAAACCTGCTACGAAACCAAGGAAACCTGCACCCAAACTGGACCAAACGGAAACAACAATAACTACAATTAACATGTAGCTCGGGTTGGACAACCAAAGCACCGGCTCCTGTCCGAACACCTGCAGTAAGGAGTTAATCCAACCGTACGGGTCGTTGTTGAAGATAATCTTCCAAATTGCCATGGTGGAACCCGCTGCAAGAGACGGTGCGTAGAATACAACTACGGCAACCGCTCTTAAGTAACGCGGCAATTCGTTAATCATCCATGCAAACAAGAAGGAAGCAAGATAACCTATCGGTCCGATAAGACCTGCCAGGACGAAGGTGTTCTTTACAGAGGTAAGGAATACATCGTCGGCAAGAATTAAGTTAATGTAGTTCTGCATGCCACGGAACTCCGGAGCTTCCAATACGTTAAAGTAAGTGAAGCTAAGGAACAAGGACATTGCAATCGGTACGATAAAACATACCGTGAATAAAAGCAAGTAAGGCAGAATGAACAGGTAACAGGTCTTATTTGCCTTCGCCTTTTTCCACATAATCTGTCTTTCTCTCTTTTTCTTACGTAAATAAAGCGCTAAAGTATTATTACTCATGTCATCCTCCTTTCTACTCTACATCAATAGATAAACCAAACTCTTCACGTTTCTTCGTGATTTCGTCGTTAATAGTGTCTACATAGTCAAGCAAGGTCTCTCGCGGATCCATCTTCTCGTTGTATACCTTACGAGCTGCGTTGGTTACGTGACGGGTAACGAAGTAACCGCCTGGGATTTCCGGAACCTGCTCGGTCCAGGACCACTGCTCTCTTAAGATTGCCATCTCGTCCGCACTCCACGGAAGCTCCTCGAAGGAAATCTTGTTTGCGGTCTTATATCTTGCGGAGGTACCCATAACTGCCTCGAGCTCACGACCGTATCTGGTCTGGGTCTCGGAATCAGCCCACCACTTCATGAACTCCCAACACTTCTGAGTCATCTCAGAGGAACGGGTTTCATCCTTAATCATCATGGAAGAGGTACCCCAAGAGGAAGCGGAACGATCAATGGTACCGTCCTCCTGCTCCGTACCAGGAATCAATGCGAACTCCCAAAGTCCTCTGATTTCCGGAGCCAATACCGCTAAGTTATTATAAGTATCGTAGTCCTGCATACCGATCGGCATTTCACCGGAACGGAAACGGTTTGCAAAGTCGTATGCAACCGGAAGACCGTAATCGCTGTAGAAGCTGGTATAAATCTCAAATGCCTTTACACCTGCCTCGCTGGCAAGAGTACTCTTGGTCAAAGTGTCGTTATACATAGCACCGCCATGCTGATACAACAGTGCAATGAAGGTGGACAAGTCCGGATTTGCGGTACCGCCGATCAAACGCTCGGTGGACGGAATCGCCACTTCTAAGTTATTCTGCTGTAAGGTCGGTAACATATCGATAAGATCATTCCAAGTATCCGGAGCCTCTACGCCGAGATCCTCTAAAATATCGTTACGATAGAACATTACGTTGTATACATGTGTCAACGGAATACCGTATAAATTGCCTTCGAACCAGTACGGAGCCACAGCACTTGCCGGATACTGAGCAATTACATCCTCCCAACCCTCAAACTGATTAATCGGCTCTGCCGCATTACGAAGTGCATAGTTAACCGGATCACCCTGCGCCATCTCGATTGCGATATCCGGGCCGGTACCTGCTAAGGTTGCATTCAATACCATGCCGGTACCCTGTACCAGCTTAATGTTAACCGGAATACCGGTGGACGGAGTGAATACATCATCCACAAGAGCCTTTAACACATTACTCTGGTCACGACCGGTGGTAATCCAAACGGTAATTGCCTCTTCGTCTTCGTATACGTTACCGAGAGCATCATAGTCTACGGTAAAGGAAGCGATAAAGGAACGAATGGTGTGTCCTGCACTCTTGATAAAACCGGTCTCGATCTCCTTCGGCTGTGCATTTACGCCGGTTACGGTAATCAGGTCGATATCAAGCGGTGCTTCTGCAAGGTTCATAATAGAAGTACCTACGGAACTGATGTTACTCTTAAAGGTAGCAAACTGCTTGGAAATCTTCTCCGGCTTCTTAATGAAGGTCTCCATCTGCTTTGCAAGCTTCTGTACGTTAGCGATATCACCGGAAAGCTCACCGGTATAAGCAACATACTCGTCAATGATCTTGTACAAACGCTTGTACTCAACATCCATTGCTTCCATAACCTGCGGATAAACCTTGTCTAAGTCGTAGTCACGGTTCTTATCCGGAGTAGCACCGGTATATACGAGAATCGTACGATACATATCGTTCATACGGATTACGGAATCCTGTAACTCATTTAAGATATTACCGAGTTCACCCATGGTAACCTCCATACGAAGGGTATGGGTACCTGCGGTCAGGTAAATATCGTAAGGATTGCCCTCAGCATCTGCAAGCGTTACGTTCGTCCAGTCCGTGCTGTACGGGAATGCCACTGCAGACAACTCCTCAAACGGAATCACGCCGTCAATATAAATTACACGGTTAGATACACGACCACGGTTATAAGACTGACGGGACTTTACGGTAATATTATAGAAGCCGTCTGCCGGAACGGTGATATCCCACTCAATCCACTGGCCTGCCACACGCCACTGCTCGCCGCCGCCGTAGTTTAACTTCGTCTGGGTTACACTGTACGGAACCGTATTTGCGGAAGCATGGTCGGAACGCGCATACAGAGACTGCGCGGAACGTACCGTAGATGCCTCACCCTGCACCTCGTCAAAGTGATCTGCACCGCCGGATACCTGCGGACATGCTGCCAAGTACTTTTCGTAAGTCATGGTTTCCTCAACCGGGCAAATGGAAATCTTGCGGATTGCCATCGGCTCGTTCACCGCATCCAATGCGATGGTGTTGGTGCCGGCTTCGAAATAATACTCATATGGGTCTGTATAATATCCCATATAGTCCGTAAAGTAAGCGGAACACCAATCCGGCTTCTCGGTCTGGGACGGACGACGGTCATTACCCTGGTTATCGGTAACAACTGCGGTCGCATCTGCCCAACGTCTCGTAAACGTTAAAGCATCGGAACCGGTAAACGGCATCACTCCGTTAATTAAGAAGCGACGCTCCATACTTACACCTCTGGACTCTACCGGATAATACTCAATATATGCACGGTACAATCCCGCCTCCGGAACTGTTACCTGCCATTCGGTATAGCCACCGTCTCCCTGGTAAAGCACAGCAGCTTCACCCTGGTAATCGGTAAGAATCTCGGTATTCTCTGCATTGTCCTTATTGTACTTTGCGAGATCTACCACAATTTCATCACCCTGAGGTCTGGTTGCACCTTCGTGCGTCTTGAGATATGCGGCATATGTATCCGTACGTTCGAATTCGCCGTCGGTCTCAAGATTTGCCCCCTCATACTTTTCACTGAAGTTGTTGTCGCCGCCGGTGAGCTTGCTGACAAGAACAATCGCAGCAACCACAGCCACAACTCCGACTACAGTAAGGAATATTCTCTTTCCTTTTGACATAGTTTTCTCCTTTCTTTGTGCATATTCCCTTTGCACAACGATTTGTCTTTACGACAAACCAAAGCCGGTGCACACCTCAATCAAGGCTGTTTGCACAGCCTTTATAAAATGTGGATCGGCTTTCTTCCCTCTGAAAAAAATGACCAAAGGGGTGCTGATTCCGATTTTGTACATAATCACCAAAAACAGCGACATCGGAAAAAGCTTTTTTTGTAGCGTATAGTGCCATTATAGTCTCTTTTCCGAAAACGCGCTTATCAAATATTGCTTTCCGAACTTTCATCTGTTGCTCCGTTTTGTCGCAATCTGTATGAAACGGACTATTTTTAAAAGGGCTCTTTACAACCTACTCCAATTATATTATGATATTTGTATAATTTCAAGTATAAAATACGCTTTTTCAGAAGTTTTTTTATGCATATTATCCTTTACGTTTCAACCTGGGGAAATAGCAATTTTTGACAATTTATATGCATTTGCATTTTATTGTTGTATCTGCATACCAATCTAGTGAAATTTAACAACAATTTTATGGAGGTGAGTTGTTTATGCTGAATAATGAATCTACTTTTTTCGACATTGCCCATTGGGCAGAATTACGTCAAAAGGTTTGCGAACGCAATGCATCCTTCCGCGCACGAGAGATTGCCGGCACCCACGAAAAGACCCATCGTTCCGAGGACAACTCCTCTGTGTTTCTCTGGATTAACCGGGAACCGGGGAACTTTCCGCTTCACTGGCACTCTACCGTAGAAATCATTATGCCGCTCAAAAACGACTTTTCCGTTACAATAAACAAAAACGAATATCATTTAGAGGAAAATGATATCCTTATCGTTCCGCCGGGAGAGCTGCACGAGCTGACACCTCCCGCCTCCGGTTATCGTCTGGTGCTGCTGTTTGATTTGTCCGGCTTAACCAAATTTAAAGGCTTCACCCGTTTGTTCTCCCGTCCGTCCCTTGCCGGTCCGATTACCCCGGAGACCATGCCGGATATCCACGCAAAAGAACGTGACTTGCTAATACAGATTGCCGAAGAGTATGCCGATGGCGGCGACCTGGCCGAACCATCCATTCTCGCCATGCTGATTCAGTTTTTCGTTCTGCTGGCCCGGAACAGTGAGGACACGGTTCCTGCCTCTCTTCCTGCCATGCAGCCAAACAAGCAGCGAGAATACATAGAAAAGTTTAATATTGTTTTCGACTACATCGAACAGCATTATATGGAAGATATTACATTAGAGGAAGTGGCTGCACAAATCGGATTTTCCAAGTTCCATTTTTCCCGATTGTTCCGGCAGTTTACCGATACCGCCTTTTACGATTATCTCTGCGCCAGAAGAATCAAGGCCGCGGAAACCTTACTGTTGGACCCAAACCTGCCGATTACAGAGATTGCTCTGCAGTCCGGCTTCGCCAGCATTTCCACCTTCAACCGGGTATTTAAGAAATTCAAGGAATGCACTCCTACGGAGTTCAAAGAGTTCTATAAGGATACAGGAAAAACTCTCAGTAAGAAGTCAAAAAAGCAGTAATTTTCATCATAAGAGCAAAAAACGGCAGGCCGAATCCGACCTGCCGCTTCTTGTATTTTCTTTTATTCCGCCGTATAGTCAATTCCGCTAAAGAATGCGGTGTTACCGCTCTCCTTGCCGTTAGACGTTGTGTACATACCGATGGTACAGCCTACAAAGCCGCCTGCGGACTCGGTACTCAAAATCTTCGTGGAAATATCGGAAATCAACACCTTATCGCCTTCTCCCGCATTATAGGAAATCGTTGCCGACTGGCCCTTCTGAGTAATGGTAAAGGTAATCTTATCCGCAGATACTTCTTCAGACTTCATCACCTGTACGCCGGCATCCTTCGCATTCACTTCCAAACGCACCTGATTCTTTCCGTCAAACTTGCCGTATACAACCGCAATATATGCCTCTTCACTCTGCAGAAGTGCAAGGCCCGCCGCTTCACCGTCCTGTACCGGTGTAAAATCTACCGTCGTCTTTGCGGTAAAGTAGTAGGAGGTCTGACGAAGTCCCAAGTAAGCTGCCGGTTTCTTCTCAGAAAGCATATACGGAAGAGTCTTTAAGCGATAGCCGTCGCCCTCACCCTTTGCCATGCCATCTACCGGATTACGAAGCTTTACCATAGTGAACGGAATGCCGTCTGCATCCTTGCCGCTGGTGACAAGTTCTCCCTCGGTTTCCTTCAGCGGAACCGTCACCGTATCCTCCAAAATACCGATGCCCGCGTTAAATACCGGCCAGCCGTCTTCCCAGGTAACCTTTGCAAGGAAGGTCTCACGTCCCATATTGGTGTGCCACTCGCACGGTCTGGAAGCCAGCATTACCGCATACCAATTGCCTTCCAGATCCTCAATCAAATCCGCATGACCCACATAACGAATCGGATAATCCTTGCCGAGATGACGGTGGGTAAATACCGGGTTCATGAGATTATTCTCGTACGGTCCCCACAATTCCTTACTTCTTGCCACACAGATAGCATGTGCCGGACCGGTACCTCCCTCTGCGTGCATAATGTAATAATAGCCGTCCTTCTTGTAAAGGTGCGGCCCCTCCGGCCACTCCGCCTTACGCATCGCGCCGTTCCAAACCATCTTGTAATCCCCCACAAGACACCAGTTCTCCAAATCTAACTCCTGGATGTAAATGTACCAGTCACCGTTATGGCCTACACCCGCCGGATTCGGTCTCGTACCGAT
This sequence comes from uncultured Lachnospiraceae bacterium, assembly GCA_964545045.1. Classification (GTDB taxonomy): domain Bacteria; phylum Bacillota; class Clostridia; order Lachnospirales; family Lachnospiraceae; genus SIG307. The sequence continues at coordinate 66,917 of CAZJEN010000017.1, forward strand.
GTAATAGCACTTTCCGTCATCGTCAAAGAACAAGCTCGGGTCGATGCCTTCCGCTCCCGCAAGGTAGTGCGGCTCAGACCACGGACCTGCCGGGTCGGTAGCGGTTACCACAAAGTTTCCGCCGTAGCTTACATTGGTGGTAATCATATAGAAGGTACCCTCATGATAACGGATGGTCGGCGCAAAAATACCGCGGGACATCCCGTCATGGCCAAGCGGCAATTGGGATGCTCTGTCCAGTACGTTACCGATCTGATGCCAATGCTTCAAATCCGTGCTCTCGAAAATCGGAACACCCGGAAAATAACAAAAGCTGGAATTTACAACATAGAACTTTCCGTTTACCGCACAAGCGGACGGGTCCGGGTAAAAGCCCGGTAAAATCGGATTCTTAATTTCCATAAATTTCTTCTCCTTGTATTAATTTTTAACCTTACTTTTTCATAGTTTCCTCGCACTTTCCAGTGTACCATATTCGGAAGAAAACAGCAATGCTATTTCCCATGAAAATTTGCACATGGCATATTAAGCATATAAAAGCAATTCTCTACTATCTACCTCTCCTGCCGACAACTCTTTACCATTGCCTCAAAATCCTTTACAATTTTATCATGCAATCGCTTTCCGGCTGGCTTTTTCTTAAGCAACAACTCGCAGGATAGTAATTCCTCCTCGGAAACTTTGGCTAAATACACAATCCGATGTATCTTCGTACTTTCCATTTCAATTCGATACCCAAACACCGGATGCTCAACCGCTACATACGTAAACCTCTCTGCCGGACCATCATACTTCTCATAAACACATTGAACATGCTCCGGAGTTATGTCGCAATCCAGTTCACTTGCAAGAGCAAAATATAAATCGGCAATCGATTCATCTGCCCCTTCCTTGTAGTAGGAATATCCCTGGTAGATTTCTCCAGCATGAAAGTCCTGTTCGTCGGTATAATGCTCATCATTCGGTTCATAAAACAAAATACGCATATTAGTTAGCGTTTCAAACTCACTTTTCATATGCTTTAGCAAAGTAACCTTTTCATAATAAGTTTCCACCTCATCAAACGCTTCAAAGATACTCTCTCCGATTTCCCTTGCTGTAGCAGCTGATGAATGATATTTTTGTGTTATCTGCTCTCCGCACCAGCCCGCTCCACTTCCTTTTATTTTCTTAGCACTGGCTCCAACATAATAACTGTCATCTTTCATCAATAAAAAAGATACTCCATCGTATTTTTTGGCAAATTTTGCATAAGTCGAAAAACCTGTTAGTTCAGAAAAATCATCATCTCGTTGCTTAGCATACCTTGTATCCAACGGACTTTCCTTAATTATTTCCAATGCCTTCAATAATTGATTTCCCATCTCTTCTGCACTAATATTCTCTGGTAAACTCACATGACGTTTTGAGCCAACCTGATACCCCCCTACCGAATAGTCATAAGGAATAATCAAGTAACGTTTTTCTCCTTTATAAACACTAATATCTAATGGTCTCTTATCTTTCTGTGGAAATAACGAATTCATAAATAATTATCCTTTCGTAACCAGTATCTTGATTTCAATTTTCTTTTCACTGTTTTTTGTCAATTCAGCAACTTCATCCAAAAACTCTTGAATGGCTTTTGATTGCTCAGGTGTCAACGGCACATCTGGGAATACAATCTCTAATACTTTCGAAGAATACTGATCATACTTTAACCTACTTCCTCCTGGACTGCGGTGGTTTTCAGCTACTCACTTCTGAAACCATCCTCATTTTAAGTTC
>CAZJEN010000018.1:0-27693 GCA_964545045.1 uncultured Lachnospiraceae bacterium
TCAGCGATACTTTCCTTCTTTCCGATCTGGGAACCGGACGGATCCAGATAAGTACAGCCCATACCCAAATCGTAAGCTGCCACTTCGAAGGAGCAACGGGTTCTGGTACTGGTTTTCTCAAAAATCAGCGCTACATTCTTGCCGGCATGATAATCCTTGGTAAGAATCCCCTTCTTCTTCTTATCCTTTAAATCCGCTGCCAAATCCACTAGATACAAAATCTCCTCCGGTGTAAAATCCAATAATTTTAAAAACGAACGTCCCTTTAAATTCATTATTCTTCTGCCCCCTTCTCAACCTCAACAATGCTGTCTAACAAAAACTCCAATGCCTTCTCCATTAACATGGACTGACGAAGACTCGCTTCGCTCTGCATCTCATACAATTCCTCGACGGTAAATCCGTTTTCTGCGGCATACTCCTCGACAGCTGTTGTGTACTCTTCATCCGTAAATGTGAGATTCTGTTCCTTTGCCACAGTGTAAAGCACCACTCTGTCCTGCTCGTAACGACGAATTTCCTTTTCCACCATCTGCCACAAAATCTCACTTGCTTCCGGCGTAAAAGCCGTCTCAAACTCTTCTACGCTGGCAAAGCCGTACATCATTGCATAATATTCCTTTTCCAATGCGAAAGCCTTCTGTACATACTCCTCATTAAATTTGCCGAAAGTTGCATTCTCAACCAGATAATCCATTACTGTGTTGTATTTTCTTTCTTCAGTCAAAAAGCCCATAGCGTAACTGCGGAAATCCTCTACAGTCGTATAAGCACCGCTGGTCAAAGTCGTTACGAAATCATCCGTAAACTCTGCCACAACCATTGCTGCCGCAGAATTAATCTTTACCTCAAACACAACATCCTTGCCTGCCAGATCCGTTGCCCAATAATCAATCGGGAAAGAGAGTTCTAACGTCACATTATCTCCCTTCTTAGCACCTACCAAGCCCTCTTCAAAACCTTCCATAAATTCTCCGGAACCCAGTTCTAATTCCTTGCCGGTATCGGAACCGCCTTCAAATGCCACACCGTCCACATAGCCGGTGTAATCAATAATGGCAATATCTCCCATCTCAAGCGGGCCTTCCTTTAACTCACGAACTTTGTTATTCTCCAAAACCTCCTGCACATACGTATCCACATCGGCATCGGTGATTTTTTCCACCTCCATACCTACATAGTCCTTCGGCAATACGGTAGATGTCACATAATCCTCATAATCGGAAATCGGCAGACCTGCATAGGCCTCTTCGATTGCGGTCGGGGTAGCGGTCGGAGCCGGCGTACCGGTCGGCACCAGTGCCTCGGTCGGCGTATTGGAACCTGCCGGTTCGGTTGTGTTGCATGCACACAGAGCCATACTCATCACTACACAAAATGCAGTTGTTAACATCTTCTTTTTCATACTTATCATCCTCTTTTCTAAATCCTACAAAATAAAACAGCGTGTTTCCCTCATAAAAGAGAAAACACGCTTTATAGTATACCACGACGCAGTGGAAAAGGCAAGCAAATCGCCTCAAAAATGCCCAGTTCACCAAATTTTCACGAATCCTTCATCTTTGACTTAAACACATGGGATGACAGATACCCGAAAACAAGAGCCGCGCTGATTCCCACCGCCGATGCGGTAAAGCCGCCTTTAAATATCCCGAGAAATCCGGACTCATCCACTGCTTTCTTTACTCCTTCAAACAGAGTATGTCCGAAACCGGTCAGCGGCACCGAGGCTCCGGCTCCCGCCCATTCCTTAAAGGGACCGTATAACCCCACCGCACTGAGTACCGCCCCGCTGCACACCAGAAGCACCATGATCCGTCCCGGCTGCAGCTTCGTCTGATCCATCAAAATCTGTACCAGCGCACAAATCACGCCTCCCACTGTAAATGCAAGCACATATTCCATCCTAACACACCTCCTGTTTCCGTTCCAATACAATGGCATGGGCAATTCCCGGAATACTGCTGCCTTCGTTTGCACTGACAGGGGAAAGCAAGGCCCCCGTCGGCACAAACAAAATCCGGTTCCATTCTCCTTCATACAGCTTATCCAGCAGATACCCCGCCAGAGTAGAAGCACTGCATCCGCAGCCGGAGCCGCCGGAATGGGTATCCTGCAGTTCATTGTCATAAATCAACAGTCCGCAGTCCTCCTGCACCGGTTCTACCCGATAACCCTTCTGTCCCAAAAGATCCGCAAATATTTTTGCTCCCACACTTCCCAGATCACCGGTAATAATCTTATCGTAATCCTCCGGTTTCCGATGGAAATCCCTCAGATGTGCTTCCACTACCGCCGCAGCCGCCGGTGCCATACATGCCCCCATATTGGCCTTGTCCTTTACTCCGTAGTCCGTTACCTTCCCAACCGTTCCGCCGGCAACTACCACTTCCACGCCCGGCTTCACCGACTTTCCATGAACTCCGGCACTTTCCTCTCTCTGGGCACGGCATCGCTCCAGTGCGGCCTTGTTTCCCACCACAACCGCACCGCTGCCCGTCACAGTCCAAGTAGCCGCCAAAGGGCGCTGGTTTCCGTAAGCAAGAGGAAAGCGGAACTCCTTTTCCGCGCTGGCGAAATGGCTGGAGGTGACCGCTTCGGCACAATCCGCAAAACCGCCGTCCACCGCCATGGATGCAAGAAGCAGACTTTCTCCCATGGTGGAGCATGCACCATATACTCCGAGAAACGGAATCGGCAATTCTCCAGCACCAAAGGAGCTGGCCAGAAGCTGCCCCAGCAAATCTCCCGCAAATAACATTCGAATCTGCTTCGGCGTTAGTCCCGCCTTTTTGATTGCCAGCGCCGCCGCCTTTTGCATCATCCGGCTCTCCGCATCATTCCAGTTTTCCCCTTCGAACATATCCGTCGTATCAATCACATCAAAGAAGGAACGAAGCGGTCCCTCGCCTTCCTTACTTCCGACCACTGCCGCCCGTCCCAGTACATACACATCCGACCTAAAGCAAACACTTTGCGCACCAATGTATTTACATTCACTCATTCCTGTTCCGCCTTTCTGTACAAGTCTTTCCTCATTTTCACGCCCTCTTTGTTTCATCACTAACTCACACTCATTATTTGCTTTTTCTCCCGTTTTATACTTTTTTGCGCAAAAGAAAAAAACGCATTCCCGCTTCCGAGAACACGCTTCTTAACCGGAGACCTCATCTGTCCGCCTTACTTACAAATATTTTTTCAAATTTATCTTATCCGCCGCAGCCGCCAACACCGCAAACAGCACACTACTGCATATCGACTGCATACAATTTCCCGGAACATCCGCAAGGGGTGCCGCAAAGTTCCCGGTGATAATACTTCCGTACAAATAATAGCCGCCCACACAAACTACCGCAGCCACCGGCAATCCCAACAAATTTCTTTTGCTCAACATCTTTTTCCCGGTCCTGCAAAAGCAACATACAGTCAATGCTTTTATTACCGCAGAACCCGGTGCCCAGATTGCATATCCCGTCAGGCAGTCCGCCAAAACCGCTCCACCGGCTCCCACGAACAAGCCGTAAGGAAGCGGTAACAAACATGCCGCAAAATAAATAAAACCGTCTCCGATATGCACATAACCGTTCACACTCGGAATGTGCAAATAGGCGGTAAATACAAACACCAACGCCGTAAGTACGCCTGCAAGACACATATATAATATCCCTTTTTGATTGCTCTGTTTCATTTTAATCCTCTGCTCCTTCTCTGATTTCCGTCAAAAATTCTTCAAAACAAATACCGTCAGTGGTCGGAATCTCCAGCTCCACCGCCCGGGTCAGCACTTTGGCAATAAATACCGCCGCGTGACGCACCGAAGCAAAAAAAGAAACTCCGTTCACCGCATCCGCCGCAATGATTGAAGAAAACACATCTCCGGTCCCGGCCCGGCTCGGTCCGATTTTCGGTCCGCACACCTTCACCGGTTCATTTCCTTCTTCGTATACAAAATTAATCAGCCATTCTTCTTTCTCCAATCCGGAAATCACAATCTTTTTCGGTCCCATTTTACTTAGCTTCTCACAAACGGCCAAAAGCTCATGGGGCTCCATATCCGTCCGGTAAGGCGTATCCGTCAGGATACAAGCCTCCGTTAAATTCGGGGTCAGAATATCCGCAAAAGGGAGCAAAGCCTTCATCTGCTTTGCCAGTTCCGGAGAATAGGTAGAATACAGCCTTCCCTCATCTCCCATCACCGGATCTACCACCGTCACGGTACCTTCGCTCTTAAAGTATTCCAAAAAGCGTCTTACAATCTCCGTTTGCTCCGGAGAGCCCAAAAAACCGGTCAGGATACCGTCGAAGGTCAATCCCAACTTTTTCCACTCTTCTATATATGCATCCATATGAGCGGTATAGTCCGTATAAAAGAAGCTGTCGTAAGCCGTATGATTCGAAAACACCGAGGTCGGCACAGGACAACATTGTACCTTTAAGGCCGAAATAACCGGCAGGGAAACAGTCAGGGAACAACGTCCAAAACCGCAAAAATCGTTGATTACCGCTATTTTTTTCTGCTGATTGTGTGCCATGCTTCGTTCCTCCTTGCAATTTTACGTTTCCCAGTATATAATAATTTTGGTAATATGATAATAGTCAGAATAGGAGAATTTTATAATACCAGATGAGATATTCCATTCAGAAATCAGAAGATACCCCGGCTTATCTTCAGCTCTATAAACAGCTCCGGGAAGATATTGTGGCAGGCATCTATCCTTACGGAACCAAGCTGCCCTCCAAACGTCTTATAGCCGTCGAAACCGGTATCAGTACAGTTACGGCGGAGCATTCCTATACCCTTTTATGCGAAGAGGGTTATCTGGAATCCAGAGAACGAAGCGGCTACTTTGTCAGCTTCCGCACCGAGGATACTTTCCTATCCTCCGCCGGAGACACTGCTACCGTCGCACCACTCCCTTCCCATCATTCGTCCTCCGAAGCAGCACCGGAGTTTCCGTTTTCCGTGCTGGCCAAAACCATGCGTAGCGTACTAAGCGACTACGAGGAGGGTATCCTTGACATTAGCCCAAACTCCGGTTGTTTGGAACTGAGAGACGCTATCCGCCGTTACCTGCTCCGTAGCCGCGGAATTGCAGCAAATACGGAGCAAATCATCATCGGCTCCGGCTCCGAATACTTGTACAGTCTGATTGTAGAGCTTTTGGGAAGAGACAAGGTATATGCCTTGGAGTCTCCTTCCTACAAGAAAATCCAACAGGTATACCATGCAGCGGAGGTCCAAACCACCATGCTACCTTTGGGCACCGACGGCATCAAAAGTGCCGCTCTGAAAGCTTGTACCGCAGATGTGTTGCACATCTCCCCTTTCCGAAGTTTTCCCAGCGGTGTTACCGCCTCCGCCTCCAAGCGGCACGCGTATTTGCGTTGGGCAGCAAAAGGCACGCGTTATATTATTGAGGACGACTTCGAATCAGAATTTACGATTTCCAAAAAGCCGGAGGAAACCTTGTTTTCCCATACCTCCGATGATAATGTCATTTATATGAACACCTTTTCCAAAACCATTTCGCCTTCCTTGCGTATCGGCTACATGGTACTTCCGAAGCACTTAGCGGAAGAATTCGAAAAAAAGCTCGGCTTCTACTCCTGCACAGTCCCTACCTTTATGCAGTATGTATTGGCCAAGCTCCTAAATAACGGTGATTTCGAACGACACATCAACCGCGTCCGCAGAAAGAAACGTAAAGAAACGGCCCTCCCATAAAGAGGACCGTTCTGTTTTTATTATCTTATCCGCGCCGTACAATGGCCTTGCCCTTCCATTTTCCGAGACGCCAACGTATCAGCATAATAATTCCGCGAAGACATTCATCCGCCGCAGTTCCCATAAATACGCCGGCAATCCCGAAGGAAAGCGCAACACCGAAGGTGTATCCTACGGTAACACCGCAGCCCCACATACAAAGGAGACCCATCAGCACCGGGAACAACACATCCCCGGCCGCCTTCATACTGCCGATAACCACAAGATTTGTGGTACGGCCGATTTCCAGTACAATCGCCACTGCCAGTACCTTTTGCACAAGCGGTACCACCTCTGTATTTTCGGTAAAAATTTTTAATGTCCAAGGACACAGCAAATAGTTCAACGTCGCAATTCCGATTGCTACCGGAAGGGACGTAAGAAGCGTCTTCATTACCCGCTTATCTGCCGCATCCTCTCTGCCTGCCCCCACCAGATGACCCGTTACAATCTGGGTTGCTTGGGCCAGCGCATTGGAAAATACCACGGAAAAAGACATCAGCGTATTGCTGTACACCTTTGCATTGGCCGACAGCTCTCCCATAGGGTTAATAAAGGAAAGCAGCACCAACTGGTACATGGAATAAGCAAAATTCTCCCCGGCGGACGGCACTCCGATTTTTAACATCTTTACCAAAATCTGCTTTGGGAACGGATTCAGCGTCTTTATAGAGATTTTACCGATTTTATACCGGAAGAAAATAAATAAAGCTACGCTCAGTGCCAGCACACGAGCCGTTACAGTGGAAATCGCAACACCTGCCACACCTAAATTCAGGAACTTTAACGGTCCGTACAAGAACAGCCAGTTTCCAAAAATGTTCACTAAGTTGACCGCCAAAGAAATAAACATTCCCACTCGCGTATAACCATGACAGCGAAGAATCTGTACCATAACATTGTAGCCTGCCTGCAAAAACAGAAATCCGCCTACAATGGCCATGTATGTACCGGCATCCTCTACCTGAGCCGGACTTACCTTTAACACACGCAAAAAGGTGTCGCGGAACAAAAATACTATCGCACTTAAAATCACACCCAAGGTCAGGTTAAACACCACCGACAAGGTATAAATCTGATTCATGTTCTCCGTCTTTTTCGCTCCCAGATACTGAGCCACCACAACACCGGTAGCACTTGCAATCACGTTGAACATAATAATGAACAAGAACATCATCTGGTTCGCATTTCCCACCGCACCGACAGAGTTTTCGGAATATCGGCTGAGCATAACGGTATCCACATTATTTAACAAAATATTTAACAACAGCTCCACAAAAATCGGACCTGCCAGCAACAGCATGGGGGTCTTTTCGTTAATTTCCATTGTTCTTTGTTTGCTCTGCTTCATCTGAACTCTCCTTTCATTCACATTACTATACATCACTTTTGTTCAACATGCAAGCAAAAATATGCAAATATTTATATTATGAATTATTGTTCATTTTGTTATATAGTCATTTTTCGCTTATTCAATGCACTTTTGCTCATCTGCCTCCCCCATAATCATTCTTCGTTTTTTTATAATATGCAAAGTTTTTCTAATTTCTGTTAATCAGTTTTTCACTGCAATATTTTAATAAAGCAAAGAAAAACCTATAGGGCATGGAAACGTAAAAGTCACATTTCTCCATATCAATTCAACATTTCGCTATAGAAAAAGTACACAAAATGTTTTACACTTAGTTTAATGAAACATGCTCTGCGAAATCCGGCACCCGGTTTCGCACACACCGTTTGAATTCGAAAGGAGTTTTCCTATGATAGCAAAAACACCGCCGATGGGCTGGAACAGCTGGGACTGCTACGGAGCAGCCGTAACCGAAGACATTGTCAGAGCAAACGCCGATTTTATGGCAAAGAATTTAAAACAATACGGATGGGAGTACGTAGTGGTAGACATCCAGTGGTACGAACCTACCGCCGAGAACCACTATTATCACAATTTCACAGAGCTTTGCATGGACGAATATTCCCGCCTTATGCCGGCAGTGAACCGTTTCCCGTCCGCAGCAAACGGCGCAGGCTTTGCACCGCTTGCCGAGTATGTACATTCTTTGGGCTTAAAGTTCGGTATCCACATCATGCGCGGTATTCCGCGTCAGGCAGTGCATCAGAATACACCGATTAAGGGGAGCACCATGACCGCGAGACAAATTTCTGCCCAGAGCAGTATATGCGACTGGAACACGGACATGTACGGTGTCAACTGCTCCACCGAGGGTGGTCAGGCCTACTACAACAGCTTACTGGAGCTGTACGCATCCTGGGGCGTTGACTTTATTAAGGTAGACGACATTTGTCGTGGCTATCCGATTGCCGAGGTAGAGGCTATCGCTAAGGCCATCAAAAACTGCGGCAGAGACATTGTCCTCTCCCTTTCTCCGGGACCGGCACGGCTCGACATGGCGGAGCATATGAAGCAGTATGCCAATATGTGGCGCATTACCGACGACTTCTGGGATCGTTGGGACCTTCTCTACAATATGTTCGAACGTGCAGAAAAGTGGTGCATCCATTCCGGCGTTACCAAGACTCACGGTCACTGGCCGGATGCGGACATGCTTCCGATTGGACCGATTAATCAGGTATACGGAAAGGAAAACCGCACTAAGTTCACCGAGGACGAGCAGCGCACCATGCTGACCCTTTGGTGCATCATGCGTTCCCCGCTGATGATCGGTGGCGACATGACCGACTTCGACGAGTTTACCATGAGCCTGTTAAATAATCCGGAATTAATCAAAGTGTTGCAACACACCCATTCCGCTCATCCGTTGTTCCGCAAAAAGACCGAGGACACGGAGACCTGCGCATGGATGACCACCTACGAAAACGGTGACTTCTGTGTAGCACTCTTTAACCTTGGGGAAACCGAGACTGAAGTGACCGCAGTACTTCCGTTCGGCACAGAATACAACTGTTACGATATTTGGAACAAGAAGGAATTTTCCGTATCGGACGGTTGCATCTGCGAGACGCTTCCGAAGCACGGTGCGGCGATGTATAAGGTGACGAAGCGATAACCTCAGACAAAAGTTCCTTTTGTAAAACTTATAATTTCCTATAACACAAAAGGGTATCCCAAGTCGTTGACTCAGGATACCCTTCGTTTTTTACTCTTAATTATCACATCCGGCTTCCGCCTGCAACGCTTTCTCCTCTAAATCTGCTCCGCCGCCCGAATCAGCGCCGGCACCAGCTGTTTCTTACGGGACACTACTCCCGGCAGTTCAATACAGCCGTCAACACCCGCATGACCGTATAACATCTCAAGCAACGCATCCACATCTTCTCCCTCATACAACAAAGAGGAGGATTCCTTTACAATATCCGTCAGCATAAAGAACACCATATCCACCTGCTGACTTTCGCGGAACCGCGGAAGGCTCGGCTTGACACGGTTTCCGATCATCTTCAGTTCTTCCGGATTCAAGGACGTAATCTGGCTGATGCCGAAGGTCACATCCTCGGAAGAAAACTTCTTAAAATCCTGGAAGAAAATCTCTTCCTCGGATTTATGACAAAGGTCGCTGCCAGCCAAAAACATTTCGTTTGCATAGGCTTCCACTTCGATTTCCGCAATTTTCGCCAAATGCTCCGCTGCCGCCTTATCCGCCGGAGTACAGGTCGGAGAACGGAACATCAAGGTATCGGAAAGAATCGCCGAACAAAGCAATCCTGCAATCTTTTTCGAAATCTCCACCTGATTTTCCTGATACATTTGGTAAATGATGGTAGCGGTGCAGCCTAACGGCTGGTTCCTGAAAAAGACCGGAGACATGGTTTCCATGGTGCCCAAACGATGGTGGTCAATGATTTCCAAAATCTCCGTATTCTCCACACCGTCCGCCGCCTGGCTCTTTTCGTTGTGATCCACCAGGATGACCTGCTTTTTCTTCATATCCAATAAATTTCTACGGGAAATCATACCGCGGTACTTGCCCTTCGTATCCAAAATAGGGAAGTCGCGGGTACGCTTCTTGGTCATAACCTCACGGATTTCTTCCACAAAATCCGTAGTACGGAAAATATCTATCTTCTCCCGAATCATAAAGTGTTCAATCGGCATACTCTGATTAATCAATCGTGCTGCCGTATAGGTATCATGCGGGGTAGAAAGCACGGTACAGCCCTTTGCTTCCGCCATTCTGCAAATGGTCAGAGATGCATTTGCTCCTTCGCATATAATAACACAGGCCGCATTCATCTCAATGGCACACAGCTGAGTCTCATAACGGTTACCGGTAATCACCAGGTCATGCTCCTCAATATAGCCCTCCATCAGATCCGGATTCGCCGCCGCAACCAATACCTTTCCTGCATCGAAAACGGCATCCGCATCGCCCACCAAAAGCTCCGCATCCAGAGTCTCCATAATATTGCGGTAAGAGGTCTTTGCCTTGGATAAAATACTGCTGTCATACACATCCATGTAGGACGTCGCAATATCACCGATGGTAATGAGGCCCTCCAAATACCCTTCCTCCGTAACAATCGGCAGGGTTACCACGTTCTTTTCCTTCATAAGGGTATAGGCATTCTTTAAGGAAATACCACCGTCCACTCCATCAATTTCGCGAATTTCGATGTCCTTCACCTGGGTGCCTACATCCTCCACCAGCTCCGGCACATCCACGTTAAAATGCTTCAAAACAAAGCGGGTCTCGGCATTAATCCCTCCGGCCCGACGCGGTACGTACAAATCGGAACCGGTCAGTTTGTTCTTAAGCTCCGCATAAGCAATGGCGGAGCAAACAGAGTCGGTATCCGGGTTTTTATGTCCGATAACGGTAATTTTTCTTTTATGTGTTGTCATAGGGATGCTCTCCTTTCGAAGACGATGTCGTGGGGTGATTTTGCATATATTATAGACCTATGAGAAGGGTAACGTCAATCATTTTACTTTGGTCATATCATATATTTTAACACCAACAGCACTCACTTTCTTTATACGCATAAAAACGTACTCCTTTCGCAACGAAAATTCGTTTTGAAATGAGTACGTTAATATCAGCATATTGAAACTCAATATTCAATTTTGATTTCGGATGTCCTTAAGTGCACCCAAAGGGTAAATTTCGCCCTAGAAGGGTCTCTAAATTAATCTACATGGATAAGTCGCCTTCGGCGAGAGCCATTCCGATTAATTTAAAGACCGTGGTTAGTTTTTTAGGTGGTGGGCGTCCTTAAGTGGAGACATAATTAAAATTATAACTACCTCACTTTATAATTCGAGCAGAATTCCAAAGCTTTATCTAATGCACTAATCACATCACCCTTCTGCATGGTATCATTATCATAAAAACAGTATATTGGTGCTGTCTCCTCCAAATCTGATGCATCGATGTCCATTGCCTCAAAATACACATATTGATATGGAACATACTGCGACTCCGTCACGGAAAGCTGTGCTATACAATTTTGAAAATCAAAATCAATTATCAGCGCATCGTCATTATTCTTTGATAAAAGAATTTCATCTCCGTTCTCGGTTTTAGATAATATTTTCTTATACCAAGTCAGCACAGATGCTTTAATAATTTCATAATTATAGTCACTCATATTACTTTCTTCCTTTCAGTAAAATATTAGTAGCATCTGGCATCTCAATAATTCTAGGCAAGCCTTTTCTCTTATAATACCTATCAAGCAAAGAACCTGGTCCATTTATAATTCCCCATCCATATTCTCCGCCTTTTGAAATAGTATTGGCAGGAACATCAAATTCAACATATAATGACCCTTTAGGTGCTTGTCTTCCAAATGCATTAATATCTGCTGGATTGGCAACATGGACTTTATTATCTCCAGACATCTGCACTTTTCCTGATGAAATCATCTTATCATACTCGCCTTGAGACATCCATCTTCCTACCCTTGTTGTGTTACTACCACTCTGGTATGCTAATCACATAGGAATTTACCCGAGCAGTCTTTCTATCTATTGCTTATTCTTGATTCCTATATCACAATAATTCTGTAATAGATAGAGGTGTGCGTCACCACTCTTGGGGCACATTGTGACTCCGTTCTCGAGACTGCTCCCTCTGCTTTGCAGGATTTTGCGTATTAGCTGGATGTTGGCAGTAAGTTACTGTACTTCGTATATCGAACCAGATTGTAACCCGCATTGAAGTGAGGATTCTATCTACGACACATCATTTCTACGAAAGGAGCCTTTTTTATGTACATCATCGGAATCGACATCGGTAAAAACAATCACGAAGCGTCTATCGTTGACCCGCAAGGAAATCTCATTGGGCGTTCGCTCCGCTTTTCCAACACCCACAGCGGTGCGGAAAAACTTATGCAGCATATCACAAAACACATCTCAAATGAACCTTGTGTTTTCGGAATGGAGGCTACCGGTCATTACTGGTATTCCATTTATTCTTTTCTGAAATCAAAGCATTTCACGGTTTATGTAATTAATCCGATTCAGTCCAACAGTATCCGAAGTCTCTTTATCCGTCAGACGAAAAATGACTCCAAGGATTCGTTTCTAATCGCTGAAGTCATCCGTTTTGGGCAATTCACTACCACCACCCTTGCCGATGAGAACCTTTTGGCCATGCGTCAGCTTTGCCGTTACCGGGACTCTGTCATTGATTGCAGAACAGAAATCAAGCTTCGCATTTCCACCATTATGGAGCAAATCTTTCCTGAGTACGAGAAGCAATTCTCTACACTATGGGGCAACACATCAATGGGCATCCTGGAGACTTACATCACCCCTGACAAAATCGCCAATGCTCCCACTGATGAATTATTCGCCCTCATAAAAGATAAAAGCCACAACAAGCTTACCATGAAGAAAGCCCTTTCCATCAAGGAAGCTGCCGCTGATACCTTCGGTATTAAGATAGCACAAAACGCCTTTGCATTTCAACTAAATCAGCTGTTTGAACGATTAAATTTCTTAAATGCGCAGATTGCAGAACTGGATACCGAAATCATCAAGTACTACGAAACCTTTGATTGTTACCTGCATACCATCCCGGGTGTCGGTCCCATTGCCGCCGCAACCATATTGGGTGAAATCGGCGACATACGACGTTTCAAAACAGCATCTGCATTGGTGGCTTACGCAGGAATCGATCCGTCCGTAAAGCAATCCGGTGAATTCAATTCCACCCACAACCACATGTCCAAGCGCGGTTCCCCTTACCTACGACACGCGATTTTCCTCTCTGCTACCACCTGTACCTTCCATAACAGCCCATTAAATGCCTATTACAAGAAAAAACGCGAGCAAGGCAAACACCATCTGACTGCTGCCGGAGCCGTGGCTCATAAGCTTACCACCGTGATTTACGCCGTACTCAGGGATGGTAAGCCTTATGAACCAAAGAAGTTTGCTTAATTGTTGGTAGTGATACTAATTAAGAAGTCTGCCGAGAGGGAGGCTTAGTTGTGATGCTTAAATATACTTCTCAACGATGGACTGTATATCTTCGTCATCAAAAAGGTAATCATCTGGTCCAAGCATTTCGTCAATATTTGATATCTCTACTAAATAATGCCACGCTTCCAAGTCATCAATACAAACTTGCTCATCATTTCTAATATATTCAACCGCCCATGCGCAAACTGCTTCTCTAGTTAGGCTTCCATTAAAAACCATCATTATCCTTTTTGTTATTTCTTCCCTCGTTGGTTGGTTCATTTATATCCCCCTTTACTTATTAGGCATCCAATTTCCGGTATAAACACCATCAATATCAAACATATAATGCACTTTTATGCCACCAGTTATATTAGGATCCGGACGAACTTGTCTAATATTTCCATAATGATCCAAGGTTTCGTACCAATCACGCTTATAACCTGTATACGGATTCCATTCTCTTACATGCCTTGCTCCTGCCATTTCACCTTGTTTTTTGGCAAGCTTAAGTTCTTCATAAAAACGAAATCTTCCATCATGTAATTCCTTAATTGATCCTGTCCCGTATCTCTCCGCTTGTCTATAATATTCCTTCAATCTAACAGCATCTGCAATATTATCAGCACCGGAGTATTTTCCACTTGACTTCCCATAGCTGGTCTTGTATGCATCTATATCAACAAATCCACCGTTATTCTGTGCCAAAGAAGGTATACCATTCTTCTCCCTCCACGCCTTAAAGCTTCTCACTGCAGAGCTTCCGGCGTCAGCAAGGTCATTCAGCACCAAGCTACCGGACTTATAAGTACCAAATATATTAGCTGCTAAAAGTCCGACTTCCAGCACGGTGGAACCGCTAAACGGTTGGCCTTGGACGATGTACTTATCGGCCATCATGCTTGCTGTCTGGTATGTCCCTTCCGCACTCTGGGCGAAGTTGATTCCACTACCGGCAAAGTTGCAGACTCTCTGTACATTCAGGGCCGCCTTGCTTCCCTTTCCAACGCCTGAAACAATCTTTCCAACGCCGAAGGTAACTGCCGAACCGCCGGCAAATAATGCATTCTTATAATCCTTATCTACCACTGCATACACTACTGCATCTATGGCATTGGCCGCCGCACCTACCAGTCCCGGTACCCAGCCCACAAGACCCAATACCGTATGGGCAATCATCGCTCCCGGGTTCGTTCCGTTTATCGGTGAAAGTCCGAACGGGTCGGTGTAGGTTACCGGATTACCCTGTACGTAGCTGTAACGGTTTAAGCTCTGGCTGTTGCCGATGCTTCCGGTCAGGATATCCTGATTCACAAAGCGCTTGATTTCCGGATTGTAGTAACGCTGGCGCATGTAGTACAAGCCGTTATCATCGGTGCTGACACCGCAACGACCGTTGTACAGGAACCGAGTCAAGGTGGTGTCTCCACTGAGAAGTTCACCGTACACACCATAGGTGTAAGTCTCAACTACTGTTCCGGTGGCATCCGTTAACTTCGTTGTGCTGCCCAGGTTGTTATAGTGGTGGTACAGTACTGCATCATCGGTATACTCGTAGATAAGACCGTTACCGTAAATGTAAAGAGTCGCTTTTCCCTCTTCTTGGGTTGCGCCCTTCTCATACCTCGTCGCACTCAAAATCCGGCTCAGAGAGGAAGATACACTCTCCGTCACGTATACTTCTCGGTAGCTGTCCGTTTCCGCTGCAATGCGGATATTCTCCGGGTCGTAGGTGTAGGTTACTCCTCCCGCAGATACCAGACGGTTGCGGCAGTCGTAGATGAGCTCCGTCATCTCTCCGTTTACCGGACCGTAAAGCATGTTGCCGTCGGCATCGTACCGAAGCTCCTCTCCGTTGTAGGTCAGGAGACGGTTCGCCGCGTCATAGGTCATAGTGGCACTTACCAGACGGGTCAGGTCATGCTCGTCAGTTTCCGTACCCTCCACGGAGGCAACATTGCCCCTGGCATCGTAGGTATACGTATAATGGGTAAGGACCTCTTCTCCCTTTACGTCCTTCTGCTCCACTAAAAGTCCTGCTTCGTTGTAGGTGCAGAACTCCTCCGTACCGTTAGCACGGGTAGTGTGGGTCAGGTTTCCGTTGGCGTCATACTCGTAGGAGGTAACACGACCCTCATTGTCCGTTACCGTCTGTAACCAACCGTTCTTGTAGTAGGTATACCGTACGATTTCACCGCCCGGATAGGTCAGGGAAATCAAGTTGCCGATTTCATCATAGGCATACTTCACGGTGTTGCCGTTGTAGTCCGTATACTCCGTAATGCGGTTTAACGCATCGTACTTCCGCTCAATGCTGCCGCCCTCGTCGGTCACCTTCAAGACGTTGCCGTTGGCGTCGTACTCGTAGGATACCGTGCCCAGCTCATCCGCTAGGGACGTCACACGTCCTGCCACGTCGTAGGTGTAGGATGTCTTCTGCCCACGGGCATTGGTCAGCTCCGAAAGCAGACCCTGCTCGTTATAAGTGTAGGAGGTCTCACTTCCGATCGGATTCAACTCCGTCAGCAGACGTCCCATACAGTCGTAGGTATAAGTTGTAGTACCACCGTTGGCATCCATTCTGCCAACCAGCTCTCCATCATCATTATAGACCTCTGCGGTGATGCCGTCAAGCGGGTCCGTCACTCCGATGAGACGGCCCATGGCATCGTAGGAGTAGCCGGTTACACGACCGTTCTGTCCGTTTAACAGCTCCGTCACAGCAAGGAGATTGCCCACCGCGTCGTAGGAATATTCCGCAGTGATACCCAGCGCATCCGTCACCGTAGCGGTGCGGCCCATGCTGTCATAGGTGGTGACGGTCTGTACATTTCCCAACGCATCCGTCACCGAGGTCACGTTACCAAGAGCATCATAGGCCATCCGGCTCGTATAGCCTTCTTCGTCCGTAACCGCAATCACCCGGCCCAGAGAATCGTACTCATACGTTACCCGATAAACCTCGCCGTCCTTTGTCTCGGTATACACCTCCGTCAGACGGTTTCTCTCGTCATACTCCATATGAACCGAAACACCCAACGCATTGGTCTTATTAATGCAGTTGCTGTTGGCATCATACTCGTAGGTAGTGGTATTGCCGTTGGCATCCGTTTCCTCCGTAAGACGTCCAAAGGTGTCATAGACATAGCTTCTCGTATTGCCCAGGGCATCCTTCTCAGAGGTAACGTTTCCTTTCACGTCGTATTGATACGTGATTGATATGCCCATATGGTCGGTTACCGTCTCCGGATACCACGAGGAATTATACGTGTACTGCAGGCTGCTGCCGTCCGGATACATCTCCTTAGAAATCTTTCCGTTCGGATAATACTCGTATGAGATACAGCTTCCGTCCACATCCTGTTCTTCCACACAGCGGTTCAACAAATCATACTTGTAGGACACCGTACTGCCGTCCGGGAACGTCTCTTTTATCAGATTGCCGGATACGTCGTATTCCATAAACTCCTTCGATCCGTCCGCGTAATGTACCTCGGTACAACGTCCCATGCTGTCATAGATATAAGACGTTTTCGTTCCGTCCGGGTAGCAAACGGCCGTCTGATTCCCGGCTGCATCGTACTCGTAGGTGGTGGTATTTCCCGCACCGTCGGTCAGTGCAATCAGGTTGAAGTTACAATCGTAACGGTACGAAGTCACATTTCCCTGATTGTCGATGGCACGTACCATCTGCCCTGCGGCATTAAACTCATAGGAAGTGACATCTCCCGCCGCGTCCGTAGACTTTATCAGATTTCCCATACCGTCGTATTCCACATAGGAGGTATTTCCCTTATAGTCCGTTACCGCAGTGCACATGCCGTTTTCATAAGTGTATTGTACGGAACCCAGCCCCTCTATCGTTTCCTTCACCAGGAAGCCGTCTGCATCGTATTCGTAGAAGGTGACGCAGCCGTTGAAATCGGTCTTGGAAAGCATCAAATTCCGCGCATCGTAGGTGTAGGATGCCGTATTCCCTTCGGCATCGGTCACCGTCAACAGGTTCCCGTTTGCATCGTAGGTCATGGCAGTGGAATTGGTTCCGCACTCTGTCAGCTTTACGATGTTACCCTTCTCGTCATACTCTCTGGACGTTGTATTTCCGTAAGAATCCGTCTCACTGAGTAATCTGCCCTTCTCGTCATAGGTATAAGTAGTCTTTCCACCGTTTTCGTTTACCACGTAGGTCATTTTGCCGTTGGCGTTGATGGCAGCCTGCTTTTTCACTCCCGCCGCATCCACAATCGTTACCAGCATGCCGTCTCCGGTCTCTGTATAAGAGAAGGTCATACGACCGCCCCGCGCATCGGTCTGTTCCGTTACACGGTTCTTATCATCATACGCATTGGCAACGTACACCCCGTTTGCATTGCTTGCTTCGATGATGCGATGTTCCTCGTCGTAAACGTAGGTAATCGTATTGCCGATCGGGTCGGTATAGGATGTCAAGCATCCCCCTCCGTCATAGGTCAGGGTAATCTTTCTTCCGTTATCATCCGTAACGGATGTGATGAATCCGTAACTGTTGTAATTATAGTATACATGTTTTCCGGACAACTCATCGGTAATGGTCATTGTGCTTTCGGAATAACCTACACTTACCGACTTTCCGTCCGTATCCGTTATCTTTACAAGTCTTCCTCTTGCATCAAAACTGTAACGGATTCCGCTCGGCAGGTACATGGCGTAGGTACCGTCCTCATGCTTTTCAATCCGGTACCCTTCCATCGCTTCACTCTGGCTATAGTACTCGCCGTAGGAATACTCCTCTCCTTCCGCCAGACGGATAACGCCGTCCTGCTTTGTAGCAAACAGATTGTTTTCTAATGCATTTTTGCTCAGAAAAGAGAGCTTTGCCCCCGGTGCTCCATAGTACCAGATAATACCGTTCTGCTCTTCCAGACGCATATCATAATCATGATACCAGCCAAAGCCCAAGTCTCCGCGATAATCCGCCAGGCCGGAGCTGTAATGCATATCCAGACCAATGCTCGTTGCTCCGTTTACAGCAAATGCCGCCACTTCTTCCGTAAAATGTCCGTTTGTGATATCTACCGGATCTCCGTAGAAGGACGGTAACACAACCGTACGGAACCGTGTCTGATAAATGTGCGCTTCAATCGGAAGCACCGTTACCTCTACTCCCTTGTTCGCACCTTCTAACACCGTTACCAGAGACTCTATCAGTTTATAATATACCTTTTCCGGGTCTCCCTCTCCCGTGAAGGTGGTCTTATAGGTTCCGTAGAAGGATTCTCCCGGATACAGTACGGCAAACTCAAGTTTCTGCCCATCCTCCAGGATAACCGCCTGGCGCAGATTGGTTCCCGTGGTAACCGCAATCGGCGCGCTTTTTGTCGTATAGATTTCTCCGGTATCCTCATCGATAACGGTATATTCCTTGGTCGGCTCCTCGTACGGTCCGATGGATGTGCTGAACTTATACAGCGGTCGATCCGATTCGTTTACAATCTTGAACTGAATGTAGTATTCTCTATCGATGTATGCACGATTTTCCGGCATGATATAGATATGAAGTCCTTCGCCTGTGTTTACTTCAAACTCGCTCTCGGTTTCAAACCGTGCAGACACCTTTTGACGGAACGGCATCAGGGTTCCTTCAAAATCTGCAGAAAGAGAATAAGTTCCGCTCTCATCTCCCTTTACAATCCAGGATACCGTCTTTTCTTCCTGTCCCCGAATCGTCCCCATATCCTGCGTCAGGCTTTGTCCTCCCACCAGCTTTGCCAGGGAAACACCGCTTTCCGGCAGGTTCAAGGTAGCCACGGAATCTTCAATGGTATAACAGGAGTCCGCCGCGTTTAAAATACCAAGCTCTACCTCATACATCTCCTTCAACCAGGAAACGTGCTGTATCGTGCTGACATAGGCAAGGATCGGAACCGGTTCTTCCTCCTCAACATCCGGACAATTGATATCCTGAATATGTACCTTTCGCTCATAAGAGCCTCCACCCGTACCGGTGTATGAAAAGTTATACGTAGCTCCGCCGTTTCCGCTGACATAATTAATCTTCACCGGAAGCGGAGTCTGTGCAAACGTCAACTGAATTTCGAATACAAACAGATTGTAATTTTCAGGGTCCGAGAAATCCACTTCTGCTTCCAACATTTCCTCCAGTTCCATCCGGTGTACCGTCAATTCACCGACAATCAATTCATCCTCTACCAAGGTAAGCGTGTATTCTCGTACCTCATATTCACTGACTGTCACATCAATATCTGCCGGTAAATATTTGTTGGCATACGCCGCCACGTTATAGGCACCGCTCTTTTCAACAATCGTAACCAATCCGCGGCTGTTTGCCTTGAGAGAATAGCCTTCTGTGTTTGCAGAACTCACATAAATACTTGCATACGGAATTGCAGTTCCGTTTTCATCTACCACTTTCACCACAGAGCTTCCCCGTCCGGTTTTCTCCTGTATCTCTACCGTAGTTACCGCCTGCGCTGTATTGCCTACCGCATCCCATACCTGTAACGTAACCTCGTAGGTTCCCGCTTCTTCATAGATATGTACCGGTTGCGGACCTTCTTTCTCGGTTCCGTCTCCCATATTCCAAAGATACTGTGTAATACGCACATTGTCGGAGCATCCCATGCCGTCAAACGCAACTTCCATTCCGGCCAATCCAACCAAATTCTGTGCCAACACCGCTACCGGTGCCACTTCATCCACGTCATCCGCATAGCACTCTGCCGGCTCGGTTTTTGCCGAATTTCCGTATTTATCATATACCGTCACCTGATAGAAATAAATCACTCCCGTCTCCACAGCGGTATCCGTAAATTCGTCTTCCGTTACGGTTGCAATTCGTGCAAAGGAATCCTCTCCTACCTTTCTGCGGTAAATTTCATAGTATGAAAAATCAGAAGCTTTTTCGCCCTCTAAGGTCAGTTTGATTTCAAAATGACCTGTTTCTGCCGTCAAAGCCGGTGCCTGCGGTGCCGTGTGATCTACATAATAGATTACCGTCTGCTCCTCGCTCATGTTTCCTGCTATATCGCTTGCCGTAATACGTATTTTATACTCTCCCTCGGTCAGTCTCACCGTATTCCAGTTTATCGTTGCCCAATAGCTTTTTCCGAAAACCTGCTGTTCCGCAAGCGTGTACCAAGTATTCTCTCCGACTCTCTGATACTCTGCTTTCAGCCTTGCTAAGGAAGCATTGTCTATCAGCAGCAGTTTCATCTGTGCCTGCTTTCCTACCGTTTCTCCGTCGTTCGGCGTAATACCGGTAATGGTCGGTGCTTCTGTATCCGCAGCTACCGTTACCGCAATTTCTTCCGACATTGTACTTTCGTTACCGGCAATGTCTACCGCGGAAACCTTATAACGATAACGCTCTCCGGCCCTTACTGAAGTATCAAAATAGTTCTTGGTATTGCATCTGTCCTTGTGCACATAGAAGCTTCCGTTTTGTCCGTCAGCCCGGTAAATCCGATAGTACTTTACATCCTTGTCTATGTTAGACGACCACTGTAACTCTACACACCCCTCGTTAGAACCGGTG
Source organism: uncultured Lachnospiraceae bacterium (assembly GCA_964545045.1). Classification (GTDB taxonomy): domain Bacteria; phylum Bacillota; class Clostridia; order Lachnospirales; family Lachnospiraceae; genus SIG307. Next base: position 20,686 of record CAZJEN010000018.1, read on the forward strand.
GTAAGCCCCTCCACCTTTGCCGGAGCCGTACGGTCAATGAAATACTCTACAATGACATCCTCCCCGTTTTCCAACAATGCATTTTTGTTTCCGGCACTGTCATATACTTCAAACTTAATGTAAAGACTTCCCTCGTCAAACGCTCTGAGAGACATCGTATGGTAAAAGCTTTCGGATTGATTTCCGTCCCCGTAGACCCTTGCAACTTCCACAAAATTCACTTTATCCAAAGAGTAGCTGAATACCGCTTTTTCCAACGCATGATTGTCCTTTGCATCTATCTGTAATGCCAGACTGTCTTTATAGTAGGACGCAATCGGTGATACCGACTTTATGGTAGGCTTTATGGTATCCTCTACCGTTGTGACCTCACATACCTCAGACGGTTCTCCTCTGTTTCCCAGATTGTCATATCCCACAATTCGGAAGCAATAGGTGGTATTCGGTACAAGATTTCCCACGGTGTATCCCAAGACATCGTAAACTTTTCCTACAGCTACAAACGCATCGTCCTTTAACTGTTCTACCTGGAAATAAGAGAAATCCGCCTCCGTAACATCTTCCCATTTTATCTGCACCTGGGTTGACGTTCCGATATACTCCGTAAGAACAATCTTTGTAATCCCCGTATTATCCACCTGATAACGTCTGATTTCCTTTTCTGCGCTCCGGTTGCCCGCAGCGTCTACCGCTTCTACGCCGATATAATAAACTCCGTCTTCATACCTGGTGGTATCCAGTACGTATTCCGCCTTTCTGTCGTTCACAGAAACCGTTTCAAGCTCGGTCCATTCCGTCTCTCCATCCGTGCGGAAATAGAATGTCACCTCCGCTGCCTCTTTGTTATCTGTCGCTTTTACCTGAAGCGTCACGGACTTGTTCACCGTTCCGGTTTTCGGAAGAATTTCTTTGATTTCCGGCGGACACAAATCCGTATCTGCCGTCTTTGTTGCCTCTGCGGAATATTCACTCTCGTAAGTGTGGACATCCACCGCGGTAACAACATAGGTATAGGTCTTGTTTTCCTCCACCGTTTTATCGGTGTAGCTTGTATTGTTCTTACCGCTTACCGTGCCGAGCAGCGTATATTCGTCCTCCGCTTCGTTCTTCCGATATACCTTGTAACTGTTGCAGTCTTCGGTAATCGACGGCTCCCAATTTAACACAATGGTTCCGTTATCTGCGATTGCAATCAGATTCTCCGGTGCTTTCGGAAGCTGACGGTCCACAAAATAAGTGATTGTTTCCTCGTCTTTATTTCCGTCGGCGTCATATAATGTATACCGCAAAGTATAACCCTTTACTCCTACCACATGAGTTACATCCCATTCGCATTCCACATAAAGAGTCGTACTGTTGTATCGCTTCTGTTCCAGTAACTGCGGAGTTAAACGCTTCCATTCTCCCGTGGAATCCTTATACTCGATTTTCACTTGATTTCCCGTGCTGTTTCCGTAATTCCGAAAATGAACAGACAGCTTTAATACATCTGCCTTAATATTCTTTCCCGGCTCCGGGTACACAGCGGTAATCTCAGGCATAACAAGCGCCGACTCCACCCGATTGCTTTCCGCAGAAACATTTCCCGAACTGTCATGGGCTGTAACGGAATAATAGTATACCTTGTTTTCCTCTGCTGTTGTGTCTTTATAGAAGGTATCCGTTATCCCGGAAACCAGCTCTACTCCGTCACGATAAACCGTATATCCTTCTACACCCACATTATCCGTGGCAGCATTCCATGAAATCGTTATGGACGAACCGGTTCTAAGCTTCACGCCAAGACTTCCGTTCAAACTCGGTGCCTCGGTATCCAACTTCGTATTAATCTCTACCTTCGGAGAACTCTTCGCCAACGTGCCCCAATCATTTCTCGGATATACTTCGTACACATACTTTGTTCCCGGCTGCAACTCCTTATCCCAAAATATAGTTGTCTTTGTGGTCGCAATCTCTTCTCCGTTACGATAAATCACATACTCCTCTACCCCTGAATTCGCCGGTACCTCATAGGTCAGCTCTGCCGTTGTATATGTAACGTCACTGACCTCCAGACGGCTCACCGGCAAATCATACTCTACAATGATGCGGTTGGAGATGGTTTCGAGAGGGGTGCTGAAGTAATAGTTCTTCTTTGCATGGTTTACGATTACTCTATTAAAACGGAATGTATCAGGGTAACTACTGTATACCCTTACCCACCCCTTTAATCGATTTAATATTACCGTATGTTCATCCGACGCAACAAAGCAGTATGGCCTTCCTTGTCGGAAAAGATTGCAAATCTCCAAAACTCCTGCTGTCAAATATCCGGTATGGTCTATCTCAGAATAGGATTTAAACTCCCCGTTTACCGTAAGATGTCCTTTTGCGTCCTGCATAGACAGAATCCCTTGGCTTTCTATTCTAACATCATAATCACATAAAAGTGTTCCATCTTGAATATCTAGAGTTCCGTTCTGTACATAAACATACTGTGTATGTACTTCCTTTCCGTTTAACCGAAGGATTCCTCCATCTTTTACGGTAATACTGCCGCTTACATCAAGATTTTGATTCAGACTTACCGGTTCGCATACCGTCAAGTAGCCGTCCCAACATTCATTTGCAAAAGTTGTCGTATCCTTAATAATGATATAGCCTTCTGCCGTTCCGGTCTCATCAATAACGCTGTTCCTTACTGCAATACCACCAGAAAAATAACTCTCATCCGGATTTCGATTAACAACACTGTCAACTTCTAGTACCTTTCTTACGCTTATATATTGATACTCTGTTCCTGATAAAATCAGCGTAATTCCCCCCAATGCAACAGTCTCTGATGCACTCGTTGATGTAATGTCTCCTTTTACTTCGATACTGCCTTTCACAGACTCATTTGAATGATTATAGGTCGTGTTTACAACAAAATCACCATTTATCAAAACTTTTGACTCCGTTTCCTTCGGAATCAACTTGCCTTCCGTACCCAAGGTAAAGTTTCTAGCACAAGAAACGGCTCCGCTTCCAATATACAATTCTCCGTCTATTACGCAACAAGAAGCATTCACTTCATAGTTTTTAACATTCAGACACGCACCTGCTTTTACAATCAGTTTTCCTCCAATGTTCAAATTCTGCATTAGTTCCGCATTCTCGGCAAATCCGATATTACCGCTCCAGTTCCCATCTTGTACACTTGCACCTGATTTCAAGTAAACACCGTATGTATCATGCGTGTAAGGCGTCCCGACAACCGTTCCGGTTTCATCGATACATTCCCCTTTCACATACACTTCACTATTAATAACCACTTTTTCGGTGTTACGATTAATCAAGCCATAAATCCGTATCGGGCCGGAAACTCGTTGTTCTTTATTTCCCGAGAGAATCACTGTAAACTTCTCAAGTGTCTCATTCATTGCAATTACATTTACATGGCCTTTTACATCGAAACTTCCTCCGTTCACAGTCTCATCACAAGTTTCAGATACATTAACGCTTAGATTACCTCCTACAAATACCGTTTCTGTTCCGTTTTTGGTAATTAAATCGCCATTTACTCCCATTTTTCCGCTACATACAATTTCTCCTCCATCAGTATACAAAATATCATAAAATATCAAGTTTCCTGCGCTCAGAGAATAGCCATTTAATCTTCCTCCAAGTGGAAGCGTCAAACCTCCTACCTGTAAATTGCGCCCTAAGTCCAGTTCCTCCTCAACATAAACGCTTCCCCCCCCATACATTTCCTTCAATTTGGTCAATGTACTCAACATGAATAGGAGTACTTCCTCTGACAGTTCTTGTCTCGTCAACACATTTTCCGAGAATATGAATTTGATAAGTCTCTTTTGATACATCAAATCTCAACCCTTTCAAATTCCGATTGATTATATTTCCGATTGTCAGATTGCTGCAGGTCCAAATCTCCTGCAACTGCTCTCCGGAAAACACCATTGTATTTCCGATTTTTACCTCGCCACCCGAGCTATAACTGGAAGGATAAGACTGAATCTGAAAATCCCCTTGTACTTCAATAACACCGTCTTTAATTCCATCTCCAATGTATCTGCCATAATTTCCGATAATAAACATCCCACCAACAAATACATAATCCTCAGGATTTTGCATCACCAGTCTTCCGCTTTTCAAATAGAGCGATTCTTCTACCAGTAATTGCCCTCCTTGTATCTCTATCGTTGCGGTGCTCTCAATTTTCTTAGCCTTGAGTGTTTTTCCATTCAATTTTAGAGAGTTCTGTACATATATCCCCCCAAGAACCTCCATGTCTTGATTCAACGTAACCGCGCCTTGACTAATATAAAGTCTTCCGCTCCACCTTCCCCCTTCGATTGTAGTATTACTACCAATCGTTATTGCACCTGTAGCTGTTCCGGTCTCATCAACCACACGCCCTGTTACGTAAAGATAATAACTTAACACCACTCCCTGCTTATTTCGATTAATAATCTCATATACAGTTACCGGCGAAACGCTCGAAACGAATTTCTGTGTCTCTTCTCCCGAAAAAACCAGAGTTAACTGCCCCAAATTCAAATCATAATTATTTCTTACATTTTTTACATTACAATTTCCTTTAAGTTCCAACCCCCCCTTAGGCTCTCCGATTGGATCGCTAACAGTGTCTATGATTATATCTCCGCAAACAATAATCTTATCGTTATCATTGCTCAAATCAATACTACTTCTACCGGTTCCATATGTAACAGTTCCATCCTCTTGTTTTCGGACTATCTGTGTCCTATAATCCCCCTCCACACATAGGGTTCCACCATTTACCTTCATGGTTCCCGCCATTTGAATAAAGTCTCCTGTTACGGTAAGATTATGCCCGTTTAGATCCAGTGTCCCTCCGTTCATAATCAAATCTTCATTCCAAACAGTATCCTCTTCCAGCTTCCAACCACAGGTTGCCCCTTCATCGTAATAGGTTACCTTACATCCGTTCTCTTGCACTTCCATGGAGCCGGGATCAGAAAAGAAAACTCCATCCTCACTATGATTATCCACACCGAAATAAATATATCCTAACCTGTGATCTTCATAATAAACAACCTGTTTTTCATCTCCGGCAATTAGAAAGCTCGCTCCTCCATAATTTGTCGTACCTGTTCCGCATATTCTCAAGTCACCTTCAATTTTAAAACAGTACCTTCCTTCTGTATAACTCATACTGAAATATCCATCTTTAAGAACTACATCTCCGTAAACATTGATATATCCTACGCCACCATCATAGTAAACAAAAGTCGTCGCATCATTCTCACTATTTTCTAAATAATAACTTCCCTCAATTATCAAATTGCCATTTCCTGCCCGAATTCCTCCTCCTGTATGAAAAAAATCCCCATGTATCGTCATAGAATGTCCGTTCATATTTAGACAGCCACCAATCAGATGATAATCTCCTTCTATTACAACATCTTCTTCCAAAGTATAACCATACTGTCCTTCTTCCTCATATGTAAATTTACAGCCGTTTGTAATAAACTCATAACATTCGATACGAGATGCAAAATGAACTCCCGCTTCACTGTAATTCTGCAATTCAATCTTTCGAATCTCTGTATTTTCCTCTACCTTAACAGTCTGTTCCTGTTCTCCGTTAAGAACAAGGGACTTTATTCTAATCGCCCCTCCCGATACAGCCATACTACCGCCAACTTCAATCGGCAAATAATTTACCTTACTCTCCGTCAGCAAAAAATCTCCTCCACAGGATAACAATCCACTGTTGTACTTACTGTTGTCCAACGTCCCTTCGGTCATAACAACATCCGAATATACGGTCAATGTATGTCCGTTCAGGTCTATCGTTCCTCCCAAAGTATTTACACTATATACGGTTCTATCATAGGACAGCTTATATTTGCCGCCTTCCATGATTAAGTCCTCGGGTAGCTTCACCTCTTGGGTTCTCATTACCATCTGACCGTTTTCATCTTTTCCTTCTACTCGATAGCTGTGTTGCTTCCCTACTTGGAGTTCCGTATCATAATACTCCGTACAATATTCTTCATTCGCAGATATCGTTGCCAATAAACTGTTATCTCTGTATACCTCATACCTAACTATGTTATATCCTTCGTCCCAACTTAAATACCCATTTTTCTCTTCATCTAAATAACCGTAAAGATATGATTCTTCCGGCATCATATCTTTGACGATTGTCTCCTCATCTTCCCTTAACACAACCCTCGCCCCAGACTCAATATCCGAAGTTTCCAGTTCCGAAACATCCTCTATCGGTTCTGTTTCATCGGATTCTGTTTCCGATGTTTCTTCGACCGTTTCCTGCACTTCCGTCTCCGCAGCTTCCCATGCGGTTTCCTCCGTTGCTTTCGATATCGTTTCCTGCACTTCCGTCTCCACAGTCTCTTCTATTGCTTCCGGTATTGTTTCCTGTTCTGTAACATCCTCTACTGCTTCCGTGGTTGCTACTTCCTCTATCGACTCCGGCCCAATCGCCTCCACCGGCTCTGGCTGTTCCCGCAATTCTTCCATTGCATAAACAACATTATCTAACGCTGCCTCAAACGTTGTTAATGGCAACAACGAAATGATTAATACAACCGCTATAATTCTCTTCCAAAATGTACGTAACTTTCTCATTTTATCCTCACGCTCTTATTTTTCAAAAATTTAAAATCTATTTTACTGTTCTCAGTATGTTTCTCAGTATCATTTCCACTCTTTCAAGCACCCGCGTAAACATCTGTACAGTTTCCCCCATTACTTCTTGCATCTCTTCTGTAAACAGACCGAATATACCTACAGAATCCTCTTCCTTCGGTGGCTCTGGGTTTTCCCCGGCCTCCGGTATCGGCGTCGTTTTCGGTCCCTCGGTCGCATCCGGCACTGGTGTTACTTCCGGCGTCGGCGTTGCTTTTGGCGTCGGCGTTGCACTCGGCACTACCGGTGTTGCTGTTGCCTTTGGCGTCGGTGTTGTACTCGGTACTACCGGTGTTGCTGTTGCCTTTGGTGTCGGTGTTACGCTCGGTAATG
>CAZJEN010000018.1:27793-68450 GCA_964545045.1 uncultured Lachnospiraceae bacterium
TGTTGCTGTTGCCTTTGGTGTCGGTGTTACGCTCGGTAATGCCGGTGTTGCTGTTACCTTTGGCGTCGGTATTGTACTCGGTACTACCGGTGTCGGCGTTGCGCTCGGTACTACCGGTGTTGCTGTTGCCTTTGGCGTCGGCGTTGCGCTCGGTACTACCGGTGTTGCTGTTGCCTTTGGTGTCGGTGTTACGCTCGGTAATGCCGGTGTTGCTGTTACCTTTGGCGTCGGTGTTGTACTCGGTACTACCGGTGTTGCTGTTGCCTTTGGCGTCGGCGTTGCGCTCGGTTTTTGTGTCACCTGTAATTCCTCCGGTATATATACAATGGTATCTATCATATTACCGTTACTATCATACTTATATTCAACATACGAACCATTCTCATAAATCACTTTTATTACCCGGTTCAAATCATCATATAAGTAAGTCTCCGCTTTTGCATGGCTTGCGTTTATACACAGCATTACAGCTATCCCAAGCACTCCAAATATCTTTTTATTTTTCATTTGCATTGTCTCTCCTTTTTATATACTTTTACATAAAAAAAGCTACAAAGATAACCTTTGCAGCCGAACCATCATAAGGATAAACTCCCCGTAGACTTCAAACTTTGCGCCCTAATGTTTCCATAAGTTTGCCAAAAAAACCACGGATTATAATACCGTAATATCTATTCCTTGTCAACCTTCAAATTATTAATTTATTCTTAATGTTCTTTCGTTCAATGCGCCACTCCAAAATGCTTTCCCTCCTCTTAGTAAATTCCCCTACCCCACAAAATAACCTTTTATATAAAAATCCTTGCATCAATTAGCCATCTAATTGACTTTGGTTTTTAATTGTTTTATCATAGAACCAGTGGGGTTTATTTCTGTTTTTTACACATTCTTAAATCCCAAGATTATAGCAATTTTGAAGCTTTATGAGGAGGTATTTTTATGGCAAAAGCACTTGGTTTGAATCCGTACCTTCCGTCCTGGGAGTATATTCCGGACGGCGAGCCGTACGTATTCGGTGACCGTGTCTATGTATACGGTTCCCACGATTTTTACAACGGTTATGTATTCTGTATGGGCGACTATGTCTGCTGGTCCGCGCCGGTGGACGATTTGGGCAACTGGCGTTATGAGGGTGTGATTTACCCGAAGACCTCGGACCCGTTGAACCCGGAAGGTAAGATGTGTCTCTACGCCCCGGACGTTACCGTAGGCCCGGACGGCAGATATTATCTTTACTATTGTCTCGACCACGCTCCGGTGGTTTCCGTTGCAGTTTGCGACACTCCGGCAGGTAAGTATGAGTTTTACGGCTACGTTCACTACGCAGACGGCACCCGTCTCGGCGAAAAGCAGGGCGACGAGCCGCAGTTTGACCCGGGCGTTCTGACGGAGGATAACAAGACCTACCTTTACACCGGTTTTTGCGGCAGAGGCGACAAGAGCCGTACCGGTTCTTTGGTAACCGTTCTGGACTCCGATATGATTACGATTTTAGAGGCTCCGAAGCTGGTGGCTCCGGGTTGTATGTACTGTGAAGGCACCGGCTTTGAAGGTCATTCCTTCTTCGAAGCATCCTCCATCCGTAAAATCGGCGACACCTATTACCTGATTTATTCTTCCGAGGTAATGCATGAGCTTTGCTACGCTACCGCAAAGTGCCCGACGGATAAGTTTACCTACGGCGGCGTTATCGTCAGCAACTGTGATTTACATATCGACACCTACAAGCCGGCAGACATGCCTGCGGCCTACGGTGCCAATAACCACGGCAGCATCGTGGAAATTAACGGTCAGTGGTACATCTTCTATCACCGCCAGACCAACGGTGGCTGGTATTCCCGTCAGGGCTGTGCGGAAAAGATTACGGTTCTGCCGGACGGTTCCATTCCGCAGGTTGAGATTACCTCCTGTGGCTTAAACGACGGTCCGCTCCCGGGCGAGGGCGAGTATGCAGGCTACCTTGCTTGTAACCTATTCACCGACAAACCGCGGGCATATGTCGGCGGCGAAGGCTTCCCGAAGGTCATGCAAGACGGTCGCGACGGCGATGAGGAAATCGGCTATGTTGCCAACATCAGCAACAGTGCAACCGCAGGCTTCAAGTACTTTGACTGCAAGGGCATCAAGCGTTTCGCAGTTACCACCCGCGGCTACGGCAACGGCACCTTCGAAATCAAGACCGCTTGGGACGGTGAAGTATTGGGCTCCGTCACCTTAGAGTACACCAACGTATGGGAGCGCTACGAAGCGGTCGCTAACATTCCGGACGGCGTCAACGCAATCTATCTTACCTACCGTGGCGGCGGAAACGTAAGCTTAAAATCATTTGAACTGATAAAGTAATTGAGGAGGGGTTATTTATGATTCGTAAGGCAAAAACAGAAAACGGTATTGTGAAGGGTCTCCCGGCAGCAGACCCGCGTATCACCGCATTTAAGGGTATCCCGTTTGCGGCTCCGCCGGTAGGTGAAAACAGATGGCGTGCACCGCAGCCGTGTCCGGACTGGGAAGGCGAATTGGAGGCCTATGAGTTTGCTCCGATTTCCGTTCAGAATACACCGGGCCTGGGCACCGACATCTACTGCAAAGAGTGGCATGTGGACCCGGAGATTCCGATGGGTGAGGACTGCCTGTACTTAAACGTATGGACCAACGCAAAGAGCACGGAGGATAAGCTTCCTGTTCTCGTTTGGATCTTCGGCGGCGGTTTCAACTGGGGTTACACCGCAGAGATGGAATTTGACGGTGAGCGTTTTGCCCGCCGCGGCGTTGTTGTGGTTACCGTAAACTATCGTTTGAATTTGTTCGGTTTCTTAGCGCATCCGGAGCTTGCAAAGGAACAGCCGAACGCCCCGGCAAACTTCGGTCTTCTGGACCAGCAGGCCGGCATCAAGTGGGTCAAGAGAAATATTGCAGCCTTCGGCGGTGACCCGGATAACATTACCATTGCAGGCCAGTCCGCAGGCGGCGGCAGCGTGATGCAGCAGTTGGCTACCCCGCAGAACGAAGGATTATTCCAGAAGGCAGTGATTATGAGCGGCGCCATCCGCAGCCCGTACATGGTACAGACTCCGGTCACCTCTCCGATGTCCTTTGAAAAGGCGCAGGAGCAAGGCAAGGGCTTCTTTGATTTCATCGGTGCCAAGTCGTTAGCCGAAGCAAGAGCTATGGATGCCAAGTGGTTGCTCTCAAAATATGACGAATATGTGGTTGCCCACGGACGCATGTTCCCAATCGAAGACGGCGTATTCACCGTAGGCGACCCGATGAAGCGTATCGCAGCCGGTCAGGCGTTAAATGTACCGATTATGGCAGGGAATACCGCAGACGAGTTCCCGAACACCATCCCGGCAAAGGATGAAGCAGAATTAATCGCCAAGGCAAAAGCAATGTTCGGCGACAAAGCAGACGAGTTCCTTTCCTTTGCAGAAAGCAAAAAGCAAATTTCCTTTATGGGCAACACTGCTTTTGCTCCGGTCAGCGGCATCGAGTGCTCTGTAAAGAGCCTGTTCCTTGACCGTCAGGAAAACGGCAGTTCCAAGGACTGTTACTATTACCGCTTCGACGCAGATATTCCGGGACCGGACCAGCCGGGTACCTTCCACTCCGTGGATTTGTGGTTCTGGTTCGAGACGCTGGCAAAGTGCTGGAGACCGTTTACCGGCAAACACTACGATGTGTCCCGCCAGATGTGTAACTACATGACCAACTTTATCAAGACCGGCAACCCGAACGGCCTTGATATCGACGGCACACCGCTTCCGGAATGGAAGGCTTACACCAAGGAGCACAACTCCGGCATCGTCTTCGGCAAGGAAAACTGCTATGCCGAGGAAAACTCCGACAGCGCTTTTGTTGACTTCCTTGTGGAAGAGATTCGTGACCAGTTAAAGAAATAGCTTGCCTCCTCTTTTCTAGCAATTTCGTATTGTCATGCCAAACAAAGAGTCCGGGCGCATGTGCTTGAGACTTAAAGAATAAAAGGAGCCTCACAGACTTCGTTCTTTTCGAACATTTTCCGTGAAAGCTCCTTTTTCTATTTCCGTAGAATAATTTCAGTCCATACATTTCCCATTTATTCCCAATTATCACATGTAAAAAGACTTTTTCTTGACGAGATACTTTTTTCGACAAATTTCCTCCGAGGTATTTTATTCCCTACTTGTAGAACGCATTCAGATTCCGCATAAAAAGCTTTGCCGGCCGATGCCCCTTTCCTTCCGTCACCTTATCGGTTTCCGTCACATATTCCGAAATCTTTCTCCGGAAATTCGCAGTCAGCAGTTCCTGACCGGAGATGAGTTCCATGGCATTTTGCAGCTGCTGCAGAGTAAACAGCTCCGGCATCAAATCAAAGGCGATTCTCGGGTCATGCTCCAACGTTTCCCGAAGGTACTGCCATGCCCGCAAAATAATCTTTCCGTGGTCAAAGGCCAGTCCGCTGCTATCCGTAATCTTGTATTCCACATGTTCATGATAATCGCAAAAGGTCTTACTCTCCGTAACCTTTGCCGTTAAAATGACTCCGGTCTCTTCCTGTCTAAGGTTAAGAGTGTATTCCGTCTCGATTCCGGCGAAATTCTCCGTGATCTCCTTTTTTACTTCGAAAGCTTCCGCCTCTACCGTAAACCAGGCCGCTTCCTTCGCATCCGTTCCCGCACTCAGCTTACATTTTTCTGCGTCAATCAGTGCCAGAAAGGCATTGGAAATCACCCAGCCTCTCGGGTCTCTGTCCGCTTCTCCGAAGCTTCCGAACAGGCTCAGATAGGCATTCTGTACACCGGTTTCCTCAAACAGCTCCCGTCCGGCGGTCTCCGCCACGTCCTCTCCCGGTCTGCAAAAGCCACCCGGCAACGCCCAGCTTCCCTTGTAGGGATAAGCCTCTCTGCAGACAAGCAGAAGCTTCAGCGCTTTCTTCGGAAGCTTTCTGAAGTTCTCTGCCTCCTCCGCCTCCATGACAGAAAAGATTGCCATATCCGTTGCCAGGGAAGGACGCTCATAGCGGTCAATGTCGTACTGCTCCAGATATCTTTTTTCTTCTTCACTCATCCTGTAACAACTCATTGCCTCTCCTTTTCCCGGAAAACTTCTACGGCTCAAAGCACGGCATCAGCTCCAGCTTAAACAGGTTTCTCTTATGCAGGGTATCGATACGCTCCTTTACCGCCGCATCCTCGCAAATCCCCTCCCGGATATAGCGGTCCAGTGCCGCATAGGTAAAGCCCAGATTGTCTTCGTCAGTCTTTCCGCAAAGGCCGTCAATCGGTACCTTTTCCACCAAATCTTCCGGAAGTCCCAGCTCTCTGCCGATGGCCTTTACCTCTGCCACCGTAAGTCTTGACAACGGGCTGAAATCTCCCACGCTGTCACCGTAACGGGTGGAATATCCTACCCAGTCCTCGGAAAGGTTACAGGTATTTGCCACACGGCCGTTGACACTCTGGCTCACCGCATACAAGACGGTCATACGGATACGCGGCGGCAGATTGGTCCTACTCTGGGTCGAAATCTCAATGTCCGGTAAGGCCCCCAAAACGCCGTCCAAGGCCGCCTTGATATTCACTTCGTAATTCTTTATCTCCAGAAAATCAACCAGCTTTCTGGCCATATCAATGTCCGCCTGTACACCACACGGCATCAGCACTCCGATGACCCGGTCTTTTCCCAGTGCCTCCACACAAAGAGCTGCCACTACAGAACTATCCTTTCCGCCGGAAATACCTACCACCGCATTACAGCCGGCTCCGTTTTCCGCAAACCACTCTCTGATCCATTGTACGCATCTGTCTTTCATTTCTTTTGCATTAAATTCATACTTGCTCATTAAAAGTTTCCTCCGTTCAATACTTCTCTGATTTCCTGCAGCGTCTGCTCTTTTACAAGCACACCGTCCTTAAATACGGTCGTAAGCAGATTTCTCTCATCTGCTACTGCCTCATTCCAGTTGTATTCGTCCTTATATTTTAATACGCCGTCTTCGCGATAAACCACGCAGCAGCCCTTCTGGGACTTTTTAAAACCGCCCTCCTTCGGATTTTTGAAAATCGGATACGGCTTCCCGTCAATCTCGCAATAGGTGGCCTTGATACAGGAGCTGAAGGTATCTCTCGTAAACGGTTTTAAAATACCGTCCTCCTCGATACACTGGAAGGAAAAGGAACCCACGCCCAGCGCCACATTGGAACAGGCAAAGCCTTTTTCTGTGAGAATTTCGTAAATCTGCTCACAACGCTGTACCGTAATAGAATCCCCGTAAATCGCTTTCACATGCGGATCCAGTACCTTATAGCCCTTACTGTTTACCGTACCGCCGAAAATATCCCAAAGCTTAAATACGGTTTCGGTGACTACCTCCACACAATCTCCGGAATCGCCCCGCATCAGCATACAGCCGTTATGCTCCAAAATCTCCTTCTTTAACTGCGGAAGCACGTTTTCAATGATATTCCAGTAGTCATAGGAATCCAGCACCGCAGAAAAAGAGGTGTTCGGATAGATCTCGGTTAACAGACGTCGGAGTAAAGTGATTTCATCCCCGTCTACGGCAAAATTACTGCACATCACCGAATGCTCCGTACTCGGGCTGCCGAAAGCCACCGGCTCCTTGGTACAATCGCAAAAATAATTCTGCTCCAAATAAGGAATCGTCGGCACCGTCGCCGTATTTAAGAAGGACAGGCACCAGCCCGCTCCCGCCTTCACCGCAGACTCCGTACACTCCTCTCCACGGAAATCAAAGGCCCCCAAGGCTCTTGCCCTCGGTATGGTATCCTCACAGGTCAGGTCATAATACCGGTTTATGATTTCCCGGTAGGTGTGTCCCACGGTAGCAGCTAACATCGAGTGCCAGCTTTCTGCAGAAATCAGGCTCTCCAGAGACTGAGGAAGCCATGCGAAGTCCGGGTGGGTATTGGTAATTCCGAACATCGGCACCTTCATCGGCACCAAGGTTCCCTCCGGCAGAGAGAAAATCTCAATCGGCAGGTAACCCAACTTATGCAGCTTTTCCACCTTTTCGATTTTATAAGCCTCCGCTCCCAAGGTAGCGTCCATAATCCGCTGATAGCCCGCCATCACCTCATCGAACGGCTTATTGAAAAATTCTTCGTTAAAGTAATCCACCAGGTATGTCTTCACAAAGCCCTGCAGTCCGAACATGACCACCTCGTTCCACCGCTTTACCCGGCTCATCCGGGGCGTAAAATAAGATACGGATTTCGTAATTCCCTTCGGCAGCATCTCTGCATGTACCGCTTTATAAAAATCAATTAACAACATCGGATTTGTTCTGTTCATAATCTCTCCCTCTCTTTCCTTACCCCTTCAAAACAGTAATCTTTTCATGGTTTCCGGTAAAAATACTGTCCGTGGTATACACCCGGCTGATCCAATCGGTAGTAAGAAGTTCTCCCTCAAAAATCGTATTCTCGCAGTGGGAAATATAAAGAGAAATATCGCCCGCCCCCAGTGCCTTTAACGCCTTTGCACTGTGAAAGAAGGTTCCTCCCTTGCTGCAAATGTCATCGATAATCAAAACCTTACTTCCCGCAATCAGCTCCGTACGGCCTGCCACATCCAGCCCTCGGATTTCTCCCGTGGTCCAGTCTCTTTTCTTAATTCCAAACACATACGGCAAATCAAACATGGCCGAATAGCGCTTCATAGCCCCCTCATCAGGGAAGAAAAGAAGCAAATTCTCCTTTCCCCCCAGATGTTCTATCGCATACGTCACATATTCCTCTGGCGTCTCAATCCGAAGATTGTCAAACAGTGCCTCGCTGACATAAGAGTGCGGATCCAGCACAATCACCTCGTCAAAGCCCAGAGAGTTCACAAACTCCGCAAAATACTTTAAGGTAAACACATCCTCCGGCGTCTTCACCCTGTCCTGTCTGGCATTGGGAATGTACGGAAGCTCCAGCACCAACTGTTTTACGCCCTGTGCCCGGAAATGTTTTACAAGAAAATACAACGCTACCATCTCTTCATTATTTTCAAAATTCCAGCGGATGACTGCCTCAGCCTTCTCCGTTACCGTCTCCTTTATAAGAAACGTCCCGTCCGGAAAATGATTCAACTCCACCGGCTTTCCGTTATATCGTATCATAACGCTCTCCCCTTTCGAATCCGCTTATCCTTCGTATACTTCCACCTGGCACATCTTCATTGTAAGAAGTGCCGCAGCATGGCTCTCCGGTGTTACACCGGCACAACAGGTTGCATCCACCTTCACCGTAATCTCCGGATACATCGCCTTTAAAATCAAGGCATTGGAAACCACACAAATGTCGGTACACAATCCGATGAGCTCCACTTCCTCAAACTCATACTTTGCCCAGTCAAGATAACCGAAGGTCGGCTTGTTCACAAGCTCTGCTCCCTCCGTCGGCAGTCCGTCGTAAATCTGCCAGCCATCGGTTCCTTCGATGCAGTGCGGCACCGGAAGATACTTCCCTTCGTTGGTGCTTAAATACTCCGCCTGATGGGTATCTCTCGTAAAAATAACCTCATCCCCGTTCGCCCTATACTCCGCAATCTTTCTCTTTACGTTGTCCACAATGGCTACAGCCTCCTTGGTACCCAACGCACCGTCAATAAAATCCTTCTGCATGTCTACCACAATCAATGTCTTTCTCATAATCTTTTCCTCCCTTTCTGTTATTATCATTTTGATAATATTTGTTTCTGTGTTCATGATACTATCATTTTGATAATATGTCAAGTACTTTTTTATTTTATATAATCAATAATTTGTGGCAGAGAATTATCACCGTGCGAAAAAGGGGCCTGTCGCACAATTAAATGCGCAGCGGCCCGGCTTGGCAGACTCTTGCGTAGTCCTTGCGGTTGCACAAAAAGTCGGCCTCTTATATTTTCTTTCACATTACTCGGAGTATAGCCGATGGCCTTCGCGTTATTCTCTTTGAACTTTACGCAGGATAGTAGACTTTCTTATTACTTCGATAGTCTGTCAGCAACCCACGGACACGGACGTCCGTGGGAGACGACACGCGACAGGACATCGCGTCGAGTCGTCTGCGTTATCGTTCAACACTTTCACCCGAAGTAATTAGAAAGACTCTATCCGGAGTACGAGAAAAGAGGATAATGCGAAGACCACCGGCTTATTCATACCTGTGAATGGAAAATATAAGAGACCGACTTATTATTCATACGCCGACAAGCAAGAGTGGGGCTGCGCATTCATCATGCGGCAGCCCCTTTGCCCTCTCTATGCAATTCCCAATAATTTCAATATCCAGTAAATCAGCCCCAACGCCCAGCTGGTCAGTATTCCGTACAAAATCACCGGCCCCGCAATGGTAAAAATCTTGCAGCCAATACCGAATACCTGCCCTTCCTTGCTGTATTCGATGGCCGATGCCGCCACGGAATTGGCAAAGCCGGTGATCGGTACCACACTGCCGGCACCGGCGTATTTGGTCAGCTTTTGGTACAGGTTCAGACCGGTAAACAACGCTGACAAAAACACCAGCGTAATCGTCTCATACAGCGCCGCGTCCTCTTTGCTTGCGCCCAGATTCTGATACAGGTTCAACAAAGCCTGCCCCAACGTACAGATAGCGCCGCCCACCGCAAAGGCCCAAACAATATTAATCCACGGGTTGTGCTTCGGGGTTACCTGCTCCACATACTGATTGTATTTTTCATCCCGTTTTTTCGGGTCACTTTCTTTTACCACTTCATGTATCATACGTTTTCTTTGTTTGTCATCCATTCCTTTTCTCCTTTACATTCCCCAAATCAGGTGATACCATGCTCCAAAGCCCTTTCCCAGTGCAAAGGCTAATACCAGATACGCCATTCCCACCTTCAGCTTAATCCGCCGTGTCATCACGGGAAATACATTGACCACTTCCGCCAGAGCCGCCGCCAGACAGCCTACAAACACACCGAAGAACAGCCCGCAAACCGTCCGGAGAATAACGCCTCCCGCAAACTCCAGCTGAAACAAATCGATTAAATTCGCTGCCGTTACACCGATTACGGCAATGGTCTCATACAGCATTACATGCTTTGCGGTTTTCGTTCCCGCTGCCAACCGGGTCACCACCCCCACTGTTGTAATAAACGCAAACAGGCCGGCAGCCACTGCGGTGCCAAAAGAAATCCCCACCGCATAGTACAGTATCGTTCGAACCCAGTCAGACATCCTCAATTTTCCCCTCTCTGGATGCATTCTCGATAATGGTGGAATTTACATCCTTTTCGTACTGGCGCATCTGTACCTGTAACGGCGTCGGGTCACTGTCGATTTTCTTTCTCATAAAATGATTGAAAAACAAAATGATTCCCAAAGGAAGTCCCAGACTGTACGCAATTTCCAGTTCGCCCGGACCCTTTCGTTCCGCGCCCTCCGTCAGGCGGTAAATCATAGGGAATATCTCTTCCACACTGGAATCCTTATTAAAGGTCACGATTGTAAAGGCTGAACCGAAAAATACCGCCAATGCCACAAAAGCCGTTTTGCACCATTCCAGCGGCTTTTCAAACCGGCTCTTCTTTTCCGGCTTATATTCCACAATAAAATCCGGCTCTCCCACCTGATTTACCTCAATCTCCGGATAGGCTGCTCCGATGATTTCAATAACCTTCATCACGGAAAATATTTTTTTCTCTTTTTGCTCCTTTGGAAAACAATATAGCTCCAGTGTGCCGATTTTCTGTCGTACTGCCGGTTCTGTTGCGTAGATTGACACCACATCAGACAGTACTACCCTCCGTTTTTTAACCAGCACACACTGGTCGAATTTCAAAAAAACCGTCACTTGCTTCGACATAAACGCTCCCCCTGCCACGGATGGTCCACCATGCGCATATAAGCTTCCCGATACACCAGCACTCCGTCCGGGGTATCCTCCGGCTTTCTAAAAAACCAAACCAGAAGAAATACCACAGCCGCCAGCGCCAGCGCCGCAATCACCAACGTGATTCTTTGTTTTACCGTCACTTCTTCCTTCACCGCCTTTCCTTAATGTCGGAAGTATGTGCCGTTTTTAAACAAACTATGCAAGAAGTCCCCGCATTCTTTGTAAAATTTTCTTTTCCATTCGGCTGATTTGTACCTGACTGACACCAAACCGTGCGGCAATTTCCGTCTGGGTTTTGTTTTCAAAATATCGAAGCTCGATTAACTTTCTTTCTTCCTCCTGCAACGCCTCTAACAGTTGCTTCATCACCATATGGTTTACAATCTGCTCCGTAGCATCCGTCTCTCCCGGAATTCGCTCACCTAACGTACTTTCCGAGCCGTCCGGACGATTCACCGGCTTTGATAAGGATTCCACTTCCGTACAGGCTTCCATAGCCAGTACAATTTCTTCCATACTCATCCCCGTATCCGTCGCAATCTCCTCTAATGTCGCATCTCTGCCCAGCTGTACCGCCAGGCGTTCTCCCGCTGCCCGCAGCTTCATGTTGTTTTCCTTTAAGGTTCTGCTTACCTTTATCA
Organism: uncultured Lachnospiraceae bacterium; assembly: GCA_964545045.1. GTDB lineage: Bacteria > Bacillota > Clostridia > Lachnospirales > Lachnospiraceae > SIG307. The sequence goes on from CAZJEN010000018.1 coordinate 39,267, forward strand.
TTCCGTCATCACGAAGAAACCGCTTAATCTCTCCGGTTATCATCGGTACTGCGTAGGTGGAGAATTTTACATCGAAGGTTACATCAAACTTATCGATGGCTTTGATTAACCCGATGGTTCCGATTTGGAACAAATCCTCCGCTTCACAGCCGCGTCCCAAAAACCGTCGCACCATGCTCCATACAAGGCCCGTATTTTCGGTAATCAGCTGTTCCCTCGCCTGTTTGTCTCCCTCCTGTGAGAGACGAATCAGTCCGATTGTATCCAAACATACGCCTCCCGTTTATCCGATTACTTTTTTCATTTTTACAACGGTTCCTTCTCCCACCGCAGATTCCACCGACAGCTCGTCCGTAAAGGCCTCCATAAAAGAAAAGCCCATTCCCGAGCGCTCCATTTCCGGTTTTGTGGTATACATAGGCTCCATGGCCAACCCAATATCCGGAATTCCGGCACCGGTATCCTTTACCGAAAAGAACACTTCCTTCCCCCTTCTTCCACACCACACTTCCACGGTTCCGCCTTCTTCTCCGTATCCGTGAATAATGGCATTGGTTACCGCCTCTGATATTGCGGTTTTCGTATCCGCCAGTTCCTCCAAGGTCGGATTTAGCGGCGTCAAAAAAGCTGCCACCGTCATTCGTGCCAACGCTTCGTTACAGGATTTTGCCTGAAACGCAAGCCGCATCTCGTTATCAAAATTGTCCACTCTCCTGCCTCCTTTTACTTTCTTCTAGTTACTGCCCGCAAAACATTCCTTTGCCGGACGGGTAAATGCTTCTTCTGCCGTTTGGTATTGCTCCACAATTTTATAGAGCCCGGATACCTTAAAAATCCGGTCCACATTAGAACCCACGCCCATCACACCTACGCGTCCACCTTGAAAGATTACCTGACGATAACGTCCCATAATCACACCGATACCGGAGCTGTCCATAAACTCCACCCCGGTAAAATCAAACAAAATATGTTTTGCATGACTTCTTGCCAATAAGCTATCGGCACTTTCCCGTACCGTTATTGCGGTGTGATGGTCCAAATCCGCCTTCAGGTGAATCACCAGTATGTCTCCCCGCAGTTCGTATTCCGCTGCCTGCATAGTTCCTCCTTTCCGAAATAGAAAGAGGACACGCCTTCGCAATGTCCTCTTTCGTAAAATAATTTCCTATTATTTAATTTAAACCATCCATGCACTGATGTGCCATTTCGGCACGTTCACTGTCCGGATATTTGTTTACTAACAACTGAAAATACACTCTGGCATTATCTTCGTCACCGCTCCGCTGATAGGAACGTCCCAAAAAGTACATCGTATCCGCATCACTGCCGCCCATACGGTATGCAGCCAATAAATACGGTACCGCTTCCGCATACTTTTTGTCGTTGTACAAATCATGACCGTGTTCATATCCGTAATCACGTACCCGCTCCGATACCGCGGAATAAATCTCCTTGTACAAATCCCCTGTCTTTTTGCGTAATAAGGCACCGTTTTCACACGCCAGAAGCTTTTCTCCGTAACTGATCAGGTCATCCAGAACCGTCAGAGGTTCTTCCTCCTCTTCTGCTTCTGCCACCTTCGCCTCCAGTTCCGGATATTCCATCAGAACAAATACCGCCTGCTCATAGCCCGCAGCGTCAAATTCTGCCGCCGTTGCGAAATCCAGTTCTTCCTGCAAAGACTCCGCTTTATTTTCTGCTATATTTAACTTATCGCTCAAATCCTTTTTCTCATTTTCCAGCACAGAGATTTTTGTGGTATAACCCGCAATCTCTGCTCCGTAATCCCGCTCCTGAGCTGCATATTTTGCCTTAATATCGGAACGTACCGTCGGTACCACCAACCAGTACAGCACCGCAATTCCGATGATAATTCCGGCAAAAAAAGTAATAAACGCAATGTAGTTCGGCTTGTCCTCACGATAAGCCACACCGGTAGCCGCCGGTTGATAGGACATTCCTTCTACCTTTTTCTCCTGCCTTGCCGACTGACCGTCCGGATTCAGCTGCTTTTCAATCTCCGCAAGATAGGAAAGCGTAGTGGTGTTAGCAACATCCGTCTTTTGGGCACGCACCAGACAACGCTTTGCTTTCTCGTATTCTTCATTTTTCATGTACAGCAATGCCAATAACTGCAAGGCACGGATATACCCCGGATTGATGCTGATTGCCTTACGGAGCTGCAGCATCGCCAGGTCATCGCTTCCCTGCTTTGCATAGGCCAGGGCCTGATTATACTTTTTCACCGTCTGGTTCACCGCATCCAGCTTTGCCGGATTGGACTGCACCTGCTCGATAAAATAATCCGCCCGGTTATTCTCCGGTTGAAAATGCTTACTGATAATCCACTCGCTGAGAGCCACCACCGGCTCGCCCATTTCGTAATAAACCAGTCCCAGCAAATTCCGGGCTTCTATGTTTCGTTTGTTATTCTCCAGACTCTTTTTTAACATCAAAATCGCACCGGACAAATCTCTTACCTTTGCCCGGGCCAGTCCCTCATTATAATAACGGTTGGAAAGCCGGTAGAGACGCATTGCCACAGCCATGTCTGCACCGCACTGCTCGCAATACCGACGATTCCGCCCCATTTCAAAGCCGCATTTCGGACAATTCATGGTGTCTTCCTACCTTCTTTCTTTTTTCCCTGACACTACCTGCTCCAGTAAATCGGATAAATCCGTCAAATCGTTGTTCATAATGGCCTCTTCCGCCTGATCGATTTCCAAACTCGGCTGAAACTTTGCCAACTCTTCTTCGTAATTTAACATACCCTTTCCTCCTGCCTTGTATAAATTCCAAAACAGCCTGTTCATTCTCGCAAAATGCCTTCTTGTTTTGTTCGTTCCTAAATTCTATCATATCGGCAAATACTTCAAAAATCAATAGTTTCCCACTATTTTTTAATATTTCTTAAGGATAAAAAAGGCGATATTGCCCTTTCTTATGTGCAATATCGCCTAAATCCCTTATTTTTTGTCGTCAAACCCTGCTCATTCCGTCAAACTTCTTCTGTTTATTTACTTCGAAAAATGAGCCAGACGCTCTTCCACCTGTGCCATCATTGCGGTGTACTTTTCAAGCTTTGCGCGCTCCTCCGCAAGCTTTGCCTCCGGAGCCTTGTTTACAAAGTTCGGATTGGAAAGCATGCCGTTTACACGCTTAAGCTCTCCCTCAAGACGAGCCTTTTCCTTGGTCAGACGCTCGATTTCCTTCTCGATATCAACCAGATCCGCAAACGGAATGTAGATGGTAGCGTTCGGAATCACTGCGGATACCGCATCATCATCAATACCATCCTTATCTGCCTGAATCTGTACTTCGCTTGCACCGCCTAAGGATGCAAAGAATACCTTACTGTTTTCGAAAATGGTACGAACGGACTCCTGCTCGGAAACTACAAATACCATAGCCTTTCTGCTCGGCGGAACATTCATCTCGCTACGCAGGTTACGAATGCCCTTTACCGCTTCCTTAATCAGTTCTACTGCTTCCTCTTCTGCTGCAAAGGAGAACTCCTCGGTATACTCCGGCCATGCGGAAATCATAATAGACTCATCTGCGGTGTTCTCTTCCATTTCCTTTAAAGTACAGAAGATTTCTTCCGTTACAAACGGCATGTACGGATGAAGGAGCTTTAACGCATCGGTCAGTACATGACGTAAGGTCCAGATAGCCGCTGCCTTGCTGCTCTCGTCGTTGCCGTAGAGACGCGGCTTTACCATCTCGATGTACCAGTCACAGAACTCCTCCCAGATGAAATCATAAATCTTCTGTGCCGCGATACCCATCTCAAACTTATCAAGGTTTTCGGTTACTTCCTTGCAAAGGGTATTTGCCTTGGAAAGAATCCACTTGTCCGCATCCGCAAGACTTGCCATATCCGGGGTCGCTGCCTTCGCCGCCGCACCGTCGCCGGCTGCCTCCATCTGCTGCATATTCATCATAATGAAACGGCTTGCGTTCCATACCTTGTTAGCGAAGTTTCTGCTTGCCTCTACACGCTCCATGTAAAAACGCATATCGTTACCCGGTGCATTACCGGTAATTAACGTGAAACGAAGTGCATCGGCACCGTACTGGTCGATAATCTCCAGCGGGTCGATACCGTTTCCTAAGGACTTACTCATCTTACGTCCCTGGGAGTCACGTACCAGACCGTGGAACAGAACCGTCTTAAACGGCTTTTCCTTCATCTGCTCGTATCCGGAGAAAATCATACGGATTACCCAGAAGAAGATAATGTCGTAACCGGTAACAAGTACATCCGTCGGATAGAAGTACTTTAAGTCCTCGGTCATCTCCGGCCAACCCAAAGTAGAGAACGGCCATAATGCAGAGGAGAACCAGGTATCTAAGGTATCCGGATCCTGCTCTAAGTGATCGTGTCCGCACTTTGGGCAAACGCTCGGTGCATCCGCAGTCTTTGCTACGATAATCTCACCGCACTTGTCACAATAGTAAGCCGGGATACGATGTCCCCACCACAGCTGTCTGGAAATACACCAGTCACGGATATTGTCGGTCCAGTTAAAGTAAGTCTTTTCCATACGCTCCGGAACAAGGGTAATTTCCTTATTCTTAACAGCCTCAACCGCCGGCTTAATGAGCTCATCCATCTTTACAAACCACTGCTGCTTGATTAACGGTTCAACGGTGGTCTTACAACGGTCGTGGGTACCTACGTTATGAGAATAGTCCTCGATGCGAACCAAAAGTCCCATCTCGTCCAACTCTTTTACAATCTGCTTTCTTGCCTCGTAACGGTCCATGCCTGCAAACTTGCCGCCTGCCGCATTAATCGTTGCGTCGTCATTCATAATATTGATTTCCGGTAAGTTGTGACGCTTTCCTACCTCAAAGTCGTTCGGGTCATGTGCCGGAGTAATCTTAACCACACCGGTACCGAAATCCATTTCTACATAATCATCCGCAATAATCGGAATCTCACGGTCAACAAACGGAAGCATTACGGTCTTGCCTACCAAATGGGTATAACGCTCATCGTTCGGGTTTACAGCCACAGCGGTATCACCAAGCATAGTCTCCGGACGGGTGGTAGCGAACTCAAGGAATTCGTCGGTACCTACTACCGGATACTTGATGTGCCAGAAATGACCTGCCTGCTCCTCATACTCTACCTCTGCATCAGAAATGGAGGTCTTACAAATCGGACACCAGTTAACAATACGGGAGCCCTTGTAAATCATCTTCTTCTCATAGAGCTTTACGAATACTTCCTCAACAGCCTTGTTACAGCCCTCGTCCATGGTAAAGCGCTCTCTGTCCCAATCACAGGAAGAACCCAGCTTCTTAAGCTGGCTGATAATACGTCCGCCGTACTCCTTCTTCCACTCCCAGGCACGCTCAAGGAAGCCTTCACGACCAAGGTCTCTCTTATCGATGCCTTCCTTCTTCATCTGCTCGATAATCTTAACCTCGGTAGCGATACTTGCGTGGTCCGTACCCGGCTGCCATAATGCATTATAGCCCTGCATTCTCTTGTAACGGATTAAAATATCCTGCATGGTGTTATCCAGTGCATGTCCCATGTGAAGCTGACCGGTAATGTTCGGCGGCGGAATCACAATGGTAAACGGTTTCTTGGTCTCATCCGGCTCGGCATGGAAATACTTCTTATCCAGCCACTTTGCATACAATCTGTCTTCTATGTCCTTCGGATCATAGGTCTTTGCTAATTCTTTCTGCATACGATTTCCTCCTAAATCAAATTTTCTTTGCAGGCACGTGCTTCGCGAAAAAGAAAACGGTCAATCCATCCTATAAGGACGAATCGACCGTGGTACCACCTTACTTCGCAGCATAATCTACTGCCTCTTTGTCTGTAACGGGACCTCCCGGTAGTCTCTACTGCGAACCGCCTGCTCACGCAAGCCTGTTCCTTCAAAACCACTGCTCCAAAGCTACCTTCCATAAGCAAGCCTTTACAGGACCTTTCAGCCGGTGAGTCCCGCTCTCTTTCAAGATGACTTATGTACTCCTCTTTTTCCGTGCATTTTAACGATATGTGTCTATCTTAATCGAAGATTTTTAAAAAGTCAAGCACATTTTCCCACTCTCCGGCTGTTTTTTGTTATTAATATCTAGGAATTAAGCCCTAAACTTTTATAAAACTCTTGTGCTTCAAGCGCAATAGTAGTATAATTATACTGAATTAAGAGCGTTTTTAGGCAATGATTTTTATATATTGATTGTTCTACCGTCAAAGAGAGGAAGCAGCCTATGCGATTTACGAATCAATCACCCAAAAAGCAAAGCCAATACTTAGACGAATTAACCGGAATCAATAATCAGCAAGGCTTTTTCGAATATACAGAACAGATGCTGAAGGAATTTCCGGATACTTCTTTCTGTCTGATTTACTGGAATATTCGTAAATTCCGAACCACTAACGACTTATTCGGTTGGGAAGCCGGTGACAAAATTCTGATTCACTGGGCCAACACCCTTCGAGGAATTCTGCAGGATGAGCGTTCTGTTTATGCCCGTCTCGACCACGACAATTTTATTTGTTGTGTCACCGAAGATTTTTTGGATCGCAGCGACTGGACGCGATTAGGCGAAATCAGCTACACTGCCGAAGGCACGGAATACCACTTCTATTCCTGCTGCGGTCTCTACCGCATTACCGACCGCACTCTTCCTCTTTCCAACATGATTGACAAGGCCCGTGCGGCCATGGAAACCATAAAAAACAACTATATGACCCTTTATGCCTGGTATGACGAAAGCATGTGGAATACGTTATTGGAAGAACAGCGTATGAACGTGGAGTTCCGAAAGGCTATCGAGGAGCGACAGTTTAAAGTATATTATCAGCCGATTTGTCGTTCCAGCGACGGACTGATTACCAGTGCGGAAGCCCTTATCCGCTGGCAACATCCGGTAAAAGGCATGATTTCTCCGGGAACCTTCATTCCGTTGTTTGAAAAGAACGGTTTTATCAGTATACTGGACCGCTACGTTTGGGATGAAGTATGTGCCATGCAACAGTCCAGACTGGACCAGGGTCTGGCTACCGTACCGGTATCCGTTAACGTCTCCCGGGTAGAGTTTTATAATCCTGCTCTTTGCGACGACATACGCAGTATCGCAAAAAAGCATAACATTTCACCGGATTTACTAAAAATAGAAATCACAGAGAGCGCCTATGCCGATAATCCCGTTCAGGTAATGGATGCAGTGAAAAAACTCCACGCCTACGGTTTTTCCGTATTAATGGATGACTTCGGAAGCGGTTACTCTTCCTTAAATATGTTAAAGGATTTGCCGATTGATGTCTTAAAAATCGATATGCGTTTCCTGGATGATTTGGACAAAGATCAAAAAGCGGCAATCATGCTGGAATCCATTATCCGCCTAGCAAAATGGATGAAACTGAGTGTCGTATCGGAGGGTGTAGAAACACAAAAGGAATGGGAGTATCTCCGCAGCGTGGAATGCGACGCGGTTCAGGGCTATTATTTCTACCGGCCGATGCCTCAAGAGGACTTTATCAAGCTTTTGGATAAGTCCGCCGCCAACAGCACCAAACTTTTATTCCATGCATGGCCCGATGAGGACGACTCCATTCTGGATATTTTCAACCATACCAACACTACGGAAAGCGTTCTGTTCTACAGTATGCTGGGCGGCATGGGAATCCTTGAAGTATGCGAAAATAATGTGGAATTACTGCGAGCAAATAAGGGCTATTACGAAGCTCTTTACGGTTCTGCCAATTACGAACGTAAGATTTTAAATATTCCTTTGGAGGAACCGGAGCGCAGTCTGTTTTTAGAGCAGTGCCGGATTGCAAAGGAAGAGGCCAAGGTACAACAGTTCCAGCTTCACCACAAATTAGATGACGGGTCTTTTGTATGGCTTGCGGTAAAGTTACGTTATTTCGGCGGTAACCCGCATCGTTCCCGTTTTCTGATTGCCATTGACAATATTGAGGAACAAAAGCGCCTGGAACACGAACGTTACGTCACAAACTACAGCTCCGTACTGTTAAAACTGTATGACCGGGTATATCATCTGGATTATTCCGCGGGCACCATCGAACTGCTACATGCCGACGGGGATGATTTTATCAAACCGCAGACTCAGTACACCTTCGGAGACTTTTTCAAAAAGCTTGCGGAGGTCACCAATTCCGGTGATTTAAAGAAGCTGGAAATCATCAAAAACAAAGCATTGTTAGATAAGACCTTGGAAACAGAACAAACCAATTGTCTCACCATCCACTATGAATTTACTTCAAAAAATGCCGTTACAGAAACCATTGCCTACTTCTTTAAGGCAGATCTTCCGGACGGCGGAGAACGCTATATTTGTTGTGTAAAAAGAAATGTATAATCACTTTCCTCCTTTTATTCCCATATCATAATGAAACGGTGCCGGACAGTCCGACACCGTTTTTATTGCTGTAAAACATCGTTAGCTCTTTTTATCAATACTTCTAAGCCTTAATCACATCCAGAACAAGCACCCAATCCTGCCCTTTCCCTCTCGTCGGCGGCACTACGAGTGAACAGTCTCCCGCCTGTAAAATGCCGAATACATTCTCCTCGCCGGTGCGCGGATTAAACCAGGATGCTTTTACACACTTCGCTTCGGAGAAAGATGTCAAATCCACGGTAAAGCTCTCTCCCAGCGGTGAATAGATGTAGGCGTAATCCTTCCCCTTTGCCGCTGCCATCCGTCCCATGCCCGGAAAACGCTCCACCACCAACTCCGGTGCCGGACAAAGAGATGCATAATCCTGCCTCAGACGCAGCTCCTTTACCCACTTCATCTGCTCCGCACCTTCATGAGTCAAAGCCTCCTTCCAAGTATACGGAAAATAATCGGAAGCGCTCTTTGTCATACTCCAAATACTGTGATTGCCGTAAGTATGTCCGCAGGCTCCCGCAAGCACGGCCCAATAGGCATTCTGCCGCACATCCGCTGCATCCCAGAAATAACCGATGGAAGCATCAAAGCATGCCGGATGATCCTCATACCGCGGCTCGGAATCCATATAAGGCTTTCCCGAAGCTTTGGCCATCTTTTCCATCACTTCTTCCATTTGATAGCATCGGTCCGTAGCATGGCTGGTCTGCGCCGTATGAAAATCGATATACTCCGCATCCGCAAGAACATCCGTAGAATCCTGTGCCCCCGGCGGATGAAAGGTAATCAGATGAAACTTATCCACCGAACGGATTCCCGCTGCCATAGCATCGATTATCTTCCGGTGAGGCGCTTCCAACTTCCGGTCTCCTCCCAGCATCCAGATAATATTCCAGCAATCCTTATAACGGTTTGCAATCCACTGTCCATAGGTATAGGCATTTTCCTCATTAAAAATTACAGGTCCCTTCCCCCAGCAAAGATGAAACTTATCTCCCCAGGTCGGCAGCATTACTACAAACAGCTCATGCTTTGCCGCCGTTTCCACCGCAAAATCCACATGCTCCCAGTAAGAATATTCGCCCGCTGTATCCGGACGTGTAGGATCCGGCTGTCCTGCCCCCATGCATAGCGGCAATCTCCCGTAGGCATTCGGAACCGTCACCCCCTCTAATTCCGCCAAAGCCACTGCCTGCACCGCTGTAAAGCCCTGACGCTTCCGCTCCGCAAAATAAAGTTCCGTTTCTTCCCGGTTCAGCGCATGGAACAACTCCCATGCGGTATCCCCCAGATAAAAGAACGGTTCATCGTTATTCCAAACCAAATAACGCCCCTGCACCTTCAGTGTTTTCATTTCGTTACCTCCTGTCTGCACCGGTTGCTGTCAACCTAATTCCCCCACAACGGATTGACAATTTCAAGCACCATATAATCCGTCAACTCCTTTTCCGGATAATAGGTAAGTCCCAACTGCAATTCATTCATTACAAAATCCAAAATCAGGTCCTGAGTCAGAGCTCCGTTCTTCGGATAACAAAAGGTCAGATACTCCTTCTCATCTATCTGCTGAAAGTACACCGTCCGCATAGCATCATAAGACTCACATAATACGTCCTGATACAAGTAAATCTGGTAATCATTCGCCGAACAGGTAATATCGCTCTTCCATGTATGAGTCTTAGCCATATCCGCATCGTTTTTCAAAAAATAATGATAGCTGACCTTTCCTTCCACATCCGGTACCGGATCATCCCAGGTTACATCTACGTGGTACCAATCCCTCTCTATCTTAACTAAATTCCATGCATGAGGCTGAGTTCCGGCCGTTCCGCTCACAATCCGGCAGTCAATTCCGGACATTAACAAGAGCAAGCGCATGGTTCTTGCATAGCCGTCACACACCGCTGTCCGATTCTTTATTACCCCTTCCGGAGAATGAGAAATCTCCTGAAAAGTCTCATCATACTTTAATTCCAATACCAAATAATCGTGTAATGACTTTACAGCCTCTACCGCAGTAAGCTGTCCCGCACCTGTTTTCTTCAATACTTCGTCTAAATAACGATAAATCTCACGTTCTTTTTCGGACAGCACCGAAAAATCTCCGGTTCGCATGGCGTAACACAAATTTGCGTCGTACACCGTTTCCACATTTTCAAACACAGCACAATATCCATTGTCATAACAGTCAATCTTCTCAATGGACATTTTCTCGATTTCCGGATACATGGCCATGTACTCCGCTGCGGAATGCAAATACTCCACCTTCTCTACAATCACCGCAAAAGAGCTGTAAATCAACGTTTTCTCTCGTAAAAACTCATTCGCCTCCGCTTCGCTTGTGCACACCTCGCCCCGTATTGTGGTATTCGGATATACCTCCCCCAGCTTAAGCAACCTGTCAATTTCCGAAGATACCGGCTTTGGTGCGGTCGTCGGTGCCGCAGTCGGCGTAACCGTAGGCTTCGGTGTTGCAGTTGCTGTCGGTTTTGGGGTTGAGGTCGCTACCGGTTTTGGAGTTGCCGTCGGTTTTGGGGTTGCCGTCGGCGTCGACGTGGCCGTTGGCTTCGGTGTTGGCGTAGCCTTCGGGGTTGGTACCGACGTCGGTTCCGGTATTGGCGTCGAAGTCGGCTTCACCGTAGGCGTCGGTTCCGGCAGTACGGTGGCCGTCGGTATCAACGCAGCAGTCACTTCCGCCGTCCCGGTCGGTGTTCCCGTCACATCCTCTTCCACTGCCAAGGTCGGCAACGGCGGCATTCCTTCCGTTTCAAAACTACACGCTGCCGTACTCAATATATATACTATTACAAATCCAAAACAGGCTTTTTTCATGCTTTCTTTTCTTCTCTCTTTCTTTCTCTTCCTCTCATCCCATTCCCACACAATTATCCCTCGAACGTCTTTTGGGCATACTCGCTTTGCCTTATAAACATTATACATGATAGACGGCAAAAAAGCCAACAGAAATCGAACGTTCTGTCGGCTTTTCCAAATCGAATTTTACTTTCCCGCTCTGTCTCGTCCTACACCGTCGTATATACGCCGATCATCAGAGACAATTCTTCCTCCGGCTTTAAAAAACCGGTCTTTAACAAGCCCTCTACCACCATGCCGCGCATAAACGGTACGGAATGCATACAGAAGTTAAACTGACTCATGAGACGCTTCGGTACTTCGTCACGCATTACGGTCTCACAGTAGGCCAGATACTCGTCCGCCAGGGCAAGCATCTTCTCATAAACCGGAAGAAGCGCTTCCTTATACTGTTCCACCGGCACGCCGTAGCGCAAAGTATCACTGTTATGCTCCTTGGAATAAACACCGAAGGCCACTTCATATTTACCGTCTGCCGTCTTACGTACAAAACCAGAAAGTTCCTCTAACTCACGCTCGGACACCTTGCCCGAATCTCCCTTCAAAATCTGGTGAAGCACTTTTATATTGTCCACGGAGCAAGCAAAGGTTCTGTCATCCTCATTCTTTACCTGCTTATCGGTAACAAACATATCAAGTCTGCCACCCTCCGGCTCTTCCCCGCAGGAATGTCCTATCCAGTAAAAGGCCGGTCCGTGATATTCCTGTACTCCCATTACATCCCAGCTTCCACCACCCGGACGCACCGTATCATAATTAAACTGCAGATTCCTTCTGTCGTAAATCGTCCACTGGATGTCGTCGGACAAACGAAGTGCCAGTGTCCACTTCTGCTCCTCATAATCCTGATACTGCCCCAAAATATGATTGCCTGCCGCAAGCTGAAGCTCTCTGGCGGTCTTTAAGTACTCCTCAGCCAACGGTACGAAAGCTACCTGAATCTGCGCCAGCTTGTCCACCATCTTCCGCTTTGCTTCCGCACTGATAATAACAAAATTGGTCTCATAGGTGGCGGTATCCGCCTTGGTTCCGTTCTTAATAAGCAATGTATCTTCTGCCATTGCCTCCACGAAGCCCTCTAAGTACGGCATCGCAATGCCCAGCTCAATGGACAACTCCTGCAGGGTAGACGGATTACGATACGCCTCGATTAAAATGTTCTTACAGATTTTATCGTACATCGGCTCGTCCAAATAACAGTCCGGTGCCCAGTTTTCGCTTCTGCCTCCGCTCTGACTAAACTCAATTTCCTCCGGTGCATAGCTTAATTTTCCAAATGTTCTTGCCATTTGCATTCCCTCCTTCAACTTTTCCCTTGCCTTTGCAAGTCTGGTTTTAATGGTTCCTTCCGGAACCGAAAGGGTTTGCGCAATGGTGGCGATTCTTTGGTTTTCCACATAGTAGGCCACCAAAAGTTCTCTGTACTCTTTTGTCAACAGAGACAACTCCCGACGCAGCTCCTGCACCTCTTCCGGGTGTAACACCGCATCCTCCACGTTGTCCTCTGTCGCGATTTGTGCCATTGCTTCTTCGTCAAAGATTTCCGCACCGCTTATTTTTTTCTGCTTGACCCAACGGGCAAACCGGTTTCTGGCAATCTGCCACACCCAGGCCTCAAAATGCTCCGGCAACGCCCCCTTGTGCAATGCACTTAAGATTTCCGTGGAAATCTCACTGCTCAGATCCTCCGCCGACAACACATCCCCGGTCTTTTCAAACAGAAATAATAAATTTTCTCCAAGAATTCATTGCAATAATATTCTTCCCGTGTCATGAAATACTTCCTTTCTTAACCCTTTCACTCATATAGTGTCGGGAAATAAGAAACGGTTTTATTTTTTTGAAATTATTTTGCTACTCTTACATAATACTTTGTTTCATCTTCGTGGTCAATCCTTCCGCCGTTCTTTAACATCACCTTAAGGGACGCCGGATTGTCCTTGTTAACCCTTAGGTAAATCTCCTCCTCCGGCACAATTTCCCGTGCCTTCTCCAGCGTCAGGCGAAGTCCTTCCGTGGCATAGCCTCTCCCCCTGTATTCCTTTCCGATAAAATATCCGATATGTCCCGCTCCCTCCCGCAGGGAGTCACAAAGAAAATGCCGGATACGGAACTCTCCTACGATTACATCATCATCCCAAAGATAGAAAAAAGTTTCCGGTACATAGCCATCCGGAAGTTCAGCCCCTTTGGAATAGGCAATTCTCCGGCGTACCACCTCGTCAAATTCCTCTCCGGTGCAGCCGGACCACTCGTTGGTAAAACCATTTTCATTAAAAGGAATATCACGAACAAAAATATATTCTTTTTCAATGTCATCAAAGTTGATTTCTTTTAAGTAGAGCATATGATTTCCTCACTTTCTTTCTGATATCAGAAACGTCCTTTAAAAGATAATACTACCAGGCGTTCTTGGATAGGCTATTACATCGCGAATATTTTCCATGCCGGTGATATAGCGCATCATTCGCTCCACCCCCAAACCAAACCCACTGTGTACACAGCTTCCGTACCGACGTAAATCACAGTACCAAGCGTAGTCTTCTTCTCTGAGACCGCACTCTGCGATACGCTTTTGCAGCTTTTCTAAGCGATGCTCTCTCTGACTGGCTCCTACGATTTCACCCAGTTTCGGAAACAGAAGGTCGGTTGCCGCAACCGTTTCCCCGTCGTCGTTCTGGTACATGTAAAAAGCTTTCTGCCCCTTCGGATAATCCGTTACAAATACCGGACGCTTAAACACTTCGCCTGCCAGATATCGCTCATGCTCCGTCTGAATCGGCGTCTCCATGGATGCCGGAATCTGAAATTGTTCTCCGGACTCCATCAGGATTTTTACCGCATCCTTATAGGACACTCTGACAAACTCGGTTGCTACTACCTGCTCCAGTTTTTCCACCAGACCCGGTTCTACAAAACGGTCAAAAAATTCAAGTTCTTCTCTCGATTCTTCCAAAACTGCTTTGATAATAAACTTACACATTGCTTCAATGGTATCCATCAGCTCCTGGAGATCGCAGAAGGCCATCTCCGGCTCCACCTGCCAGAATTCCGCCACATGCCGCGGGGTGTTGGAATCCTCCGCCCGGAAGCTCGGTCCGAAGGTATAGACTCTTCTGAGGGCCTGAGCAAAAGGCTCCACATGAAGCTGTCCGGTTACGGTAAGGCAGGTCTCTTTTCCGAAAAACTCCTCCGTCTTTAACCGGAACACCTCTCCCGCCCCCTCTCCGTCACAAGAGGTCATACACGGGCTCTGTACATAGGTAAACCCTTCCTTGTACAAAAACTCCAATATAGCATGGGTCAGTACGGAACGCACCCTAAACACCGCAGAAAATAAATTTGTCCTAGGTCTCAAATGAGGAATCGTCCGCAAATACTCGTTGCTGTGACGCTTCTTCTGGAGCGGATAGTCGGCTTCCGAATCTCCCATCACCTCAAGCTTCTCCGCCTGTACCTCAAAAGGCTGCTTTGCCTCCGGTGTCGGTACCAACACGCCGCTTACCAACAGACATGCTCCCAGTCCGAATCCGACTTCAAGCTCCTTTTTCAAGTCCACTACCACCTGAATGCTTTGCATGCAAGTGCCGTCGCCGATTTCCACAAAGCCTACCTCTTTTCCAAGGCGCTTGGTCTTCACCCAGCCACTGACCGTGACGGTCTGTCCGGCAAGTGCTTCGTACTGCTCATAGAATTGTTTGGTTGATAAAAGTTTCATAAGATGTCCTCCTTTTCTTTTGAGGGGCTTGCGTGTAGGCAGTGTTGCACACCTCCCCCAATCTCGTGACTTCATCACTCGATCGTGGGCGCGCTCGCATACTCAGTGCTTTTCGGGAAGCACGCTTCCCGAATCACTTCGATGCTCACTTTGCCTACACGCAAAAAGGACCACATCTTTGATTAAATCAAAAAATGTGGTCCTTATATTCTTTATTTCAGAATTAAAAACCACAGTCCAAAAGGCATCAGCCAATCGGACTGCGGTCACGATTGACGATGCCTAGATATTATTATTATTATTGTTCATAGTAACGATAATGTAGGTTTTCATTCTGAAACATCCCCTTGTTTTATGTTTGAGACTGAGTTTAGCACAAAGTGAGTGAAGTTGTCAAGCAATATTTTTATTTTCCTAAAAACGTATTTTTACGACCCGCAGGACTTATAATTCCTTACTCCTGCGCACCAAACTCCATAGCAAATCGCCAGAAACACTAACACGCCTACCGGATACAACCCCAGTACCCATTTTGTACTTCTCCCCAGCAAATACTGCAACGGATAATATTGTACCAGAGTATAAGGAATCACGAAGGTACAAAACCGCAGCACACCTTTTCCGTACACATCAATGGGGTACTTGCCGTGTTCTTTTGCTCCGTAGGTCAATGCGTTTAGAATGGATGTATCCTCAATGGTAAAAAAGCAGAAGCTGGCCCCTAACATATACAGCCCGATAAACAATAGTGTTCCCCCTGCAATCATAAGGAGCAAGATCACTACCGTCAAAAAGCTCCAACTCACCTGACTTTCTCTGATTCCGAGACAAAGGGTGATTGTTGCCGTGATCAGAGGACCTGTTCTTCCGATTTCAAATCGTGTCCCGATAATCTGCAAAATCGGACTGCAGGGACGAAGTAACATCCGGTCAAATTCACCGCTTTTGACAATTCCGGAGAATGTTTTAAATCCATTACCAACAAGCTCCGACAAGGTAAAGGACATATGTATCACAGAAAAACAAAGCAGCACATCTCCATAGGTATAGCCTTTGATTTCCGTCAGTCCGTCAAACAAAAAACGGATAGCAAGAAACTCGGTAAAGGCAATCATACACCGACCGAATATCATCAGTACAAAGGAAAATTTATACTCCATAATACTTCTGACACAAATGCCCGCATAGCGGATATACAAGGAAATACTTTTTCTTAGACTCATCTCATCAACCTCCCTGTACCACGATTTTTCTCTCAACCTGCTTCCACACAAACAGGCCTGCTGCCACCAACACCACCAGCCAGAATACCTGCTTTGCCATTACCGGTCCCAGCTCCGCCACCGGCAGATCACCGCTGTATACGCGGAACGGAACATTCTGCATATAGGCAAATGGTAGCAGTTCCGTCACTTTGCGGAAGCTCTCCGGAAAGAAAGGAAGAGGAATTATATTTCCCATGAAAAAATCTGCGGAACCAAGCAGCACCATACGCCACCCTTGAGGAGAAATGGTGAAAAAGCAAAGCATATTCACAAACATACAAAGGGCCACCGCAACGCCCACAGCAAGCACTAACGTAACAAGGAACAGCACAAATGCCACCGAACTTACCGGCAGCCCCATCCGCAAGGTTCCCGGAAGCAAAAATGCACAAATGATAATCGGTACACACCGAAGCAAAGCCTCTGCGCCCCGTCCTCCCACAATACGAGAAAACCACATAGAATACACGGAAACAGGACGGCACAGCTCGTAAGAAACGCCGCCGCTTTGGATCAAAGAAAAGATATCCTTATCTCCGGTCCAGGTCAGAAACAATGCCAAAAAAGCTTCTTTTAACCATATGTAGGTTACAATTGCTTCGTAATCCATAGGAAGCGCTTCTCCCATAGCCTCCGCGATGGCCTTGTAGGCCAAACACTCCATGATGCCCCAAATCAGCTGGGTGGTCAGAGCTGTCACAGATGCCATCCGATACTGGACTCCCGTAGCAAAGCGAAGCTTGAAAAACAGAAAGTATTTTTTCATAACGCCCTCCTACATAATATCCAGCTTTTTGTAGAGAGCTGCCATAACGTGGTCAAGGTTCAGACCGGACTGTGCCGCAGACTCCTCCGCCTCAACTGCCTTCCCGCCGTCGACCTGCACGTTTTCCGACTCTGCCGCCACTTCTGAAACTCCAGCCGCTGTTCGCAAATCCTGCAAGCTGCCGTCCAGCAATATCTGCCCTTTGCCAATTAAAATCACCCGCTCCGCAATGGCTTCGATATCCTGCATATCATGGGTGGTCAAAATGACTGTGGTTTTATGCTCCCGGTTCATCTTTTTGATAAAGTCCCGCACCGCCAGCTTTGACACCGCATCCAGACCGATGGTCGGCTCGTCCAGAAACAAAATCTTTGGCTCATGAAGTAAGGATGCCGCCACCTCACAACGCATTCGTTGTCCTAAAGACAACTGTCTTGTGGGAGTTTTCAGAATTTCGGATAATTGCAAAAGTTCCGTCAATTCTTCCAGTTTTCGATTGTAATTTTCTTTGGAAACAGAATAGATTTCCTTTAGAAGTTCAAAGGAATCTATGACCGGAATATCCCACCACAGCTGGGAACGCTGTCCGAATACCACGCCGATTTGTCTTACGTGCTCGGTGCGGTTCTTCCATGGAATCCGCCCGTCAACGCGACAGGTTCCGGAATCCGGGGTTAATATTCCGCTTAGAATTTTGATGGTGGAGCTCTTTCCGGCGCCGTTTGGTCCGATGTATCCGACCATTTCGCCTTCGCCGATGGTAAAGCTCACATCCTTTAGGGCATGAAGGACCTCATGCTCCCTGCGAAACAAAGACTTACAGGCTTCTGAAAAGCCTGCCTTTCGTTTTGCAACCTTGTACGACTTACATACATGTTCCATCGTAATCATTGTTACTTCCTCCTGGTAGTTATACTTTGCGATGTCGATTGACATCATATCTTGCCAAGTCGGTCTGGTTTCTGCCGGATTTTGCCGGCAAATTACCGATGGTATTTATCGTAAAAAAAGACAGTAGAACGTTCGCAAATGCTACGCGTAATACTGTCTTTCTATACTCTGAAACCATATCGTATAAAATACATTTTATGAAGTTGGAGTTTTATAATAGCATACCTGTCAGATAATGTCAACCGCCATTTTCTGAAATTCCGAACCTTTCTTATTGTTTCTCCAACTTCCGTTTAAATACATTCCAATCGTCCCAAACACCGGCGTATGTCATCCGGATTCTTAGAATTCCTTCTTCTTCATTATCTTGTTCGCAATCAAATAGGAGCAGAATAACACCAACACTGTCAGCACAAGCAAGCCGCCGATCAGAATACCGTTTAACACTACTTCCGATTCAATTCCACCAAAAAACTTTGTCAAGCCGCCTACCAAATCGATATGAAGTACTTCTGTCAAAAACTTAAATCCTGCAATACCTACAAACGCAACACCAATCATAGCTCCGGTTACAATCATCCGGCCTTTTTCCGCACCGAATTTGAAGTCAAGAGGAATGGCCACCGCTAACATCAGACCCACCACCAGCATCATTCCCATAATACCGGAAGCAGCATCGCCAAAACTGAAGGTTACTTTTTTTACAACGTTTTCCACATAATTGAGCACCATTGCAATCACGGCCGCCGTCAAAATATCCAAAAACGCAAACAAATATTTTTCCTTCACATAGGTCTTTCTGTTTGCCGGCAAAGAAAGCAAGAACAACATACCGCCGTTCATTTCATCATAACTGATTGTCGTCAGTGTAAGTGTGGATAAAATCAACATTACATAATTTCCCGCAAAACCGATATCATCCGAACCGAAAGCCAAAAACACGGCTAATAATAACACCACAATCAAAAACTTCTTCTGCTTAGCCAATACCCTAAAATCCTTTATCAATAATCCCTTCATATTACTTTCTTCCTCCCTTTCCCAACATCATAATCAGGTCATCAATATTACCTTTCTCAATGGCAATCTGCGGATAATTCTCCTGATAGAAATCCTTCCGGTTCGTTAGGCAGAGATATCCGAACTTTTCTTGCCTCGTTGCCAAAATATAGTCCTTGTCCAGTATCTCATACTGCTCCTCGGTTACCTTTAACACGCCGTACTCCGAAAGCAACACATCCGTCTCCTCGTGAAGCACAATCTGCCCATCGGCAATCATGTAAATATCATCGCAAAGGCCCTCCAGGTCCGTCGCAATGTGGGAGCTGATGAGGATTGCATTTTCCTCATTGTCCATGTACTCCCTAAGCATATCGAGAAGCTCGGTACGCATTACCACGTCCAGTCCCGCCGTCGGCTCATCCAAAATCAACAGTCTCGCGTCGTGGGTCATTGCCATAATGATCTTGAACTTTGCCTTCATACCGGTGGAAAACTCCTTCATCGGCTTGTCCATCGGAATGTCATACTGCTTACACTTTTCAAGATAATCCCGCTCCGAAAAGTTCTTGTACATTGCCTTCAAAATCGGCAGCATATCCTTTGCGGTAAACAGTTCGCAGGCATTGGCCTCCGCCAGCACCACGCCCAACTGTTCCTTATCCTCCGGCGTAATCTCGGAAAGCTTCTTTCCGAACATCTCGATGCTGCCGCTGTCCGGATAAACCAGACCCAATACAGACTTAAAGGTGGTACTCTTTCCGGCACCGTTTCTGCCGATTAATCCGGTCACCTGACCTTTTTTGATTTCCATGGAACAATCCAATTCAAAGGAATCATACTTTTTCTTTACATTACTAAGCTTTAATAACATTTCTATCCCTCCAATTTTACCTATAACCTACTAAAAATCGCCTAACACAACCTGAAACAGCTCTTGCGTATCCTCTGCAGACATCCCGCATTCTCTCGCCTTGCGGATTCCCTGTTCAAAGAGCTTTTCCACTTCCTTCTGTTTTTCCTCCATGGCAAGGTTCGGGTTCATATTCGCCACAAAGCTTCCTTTGCCGTGAACGGTGACGATATAACCCTCCTGTTCCATGGCATCGTACGCCTTCTTTACTGTAAGAGCACTGATACGCAAATCCTTGGACAGTGTTCTTACCGACGGAAGCATGGTGTCCGGCTTGAGCTGGCCGGTCATTATCTTCTCTTTCATCTGTGACACGATCTGCTCATAAATCGGTGTCATAGACGAATTGTTAATTATAATATTCATAGGTGATCATCCTCCTGACATCAAACAGTATATAACAGTTTATAACTGTTGTCAAGTGTTATATACTGTTTATTTTAAATTTTTTTATTTTATCTCTCGTTCTATAGGAAATGCGCAATTTCCTCGTAAAAACAAAAGGCTCCGGTATCCTGTGACACCAAAGCCTTTTCGTGGATTCATTTCTTCTCTTATTACTTAATTTTTGTAACCGTTCCACCGTTCATCTCTGTTGCATTTCCCGACTGGATACCGTCTTCTCCGGCACTCAAAGCTAACGTACCTCCGTTGATGATGACGCGGTTCTCTGCCTGAACATCGTCAGAATCACCGATCAGCGTAAGCGTACCGCCGTCAATGATCACATTACCCAGCGTCGGGTCTACATCATTGCTGGACTTGATTGCATCGGATTCGGAGCGTACGGTAATGGTTCCGCCGGTAATCTGCAATAAATCCCTGCCGGTAATACCATCGTCCACCGCATCCACTTCAACGATACCTCCGTTAATGTAAAGGGAATCCTTACCCTTGATGGCATCGCCGTAATTGGCAACAACCTTTAACTTACCTTCACCTTCAATGACCAAATCATGCTTTGCAAAGAAGGTAGCGTCCGGCTCGTCCTCCTCCGGCTCAAATACATAGTTTGCTCCGTCAGTGAACACATTCTCCGTCCCCTTTGCCAACGTTACAGTCACCTTTGCAGCCTTCTTACTGTAGAAAGCGGCACTATCTGTATTATGTACCTTCACGCCGTTTAAAATCAAGTGAACTTCGCTTTCGTTATCCACATTTACATAAATGTAGCCATCAGACAAGGTACCGCTGATTTCGTAAGTACCGGCTTCTTCGATTTTCAGACGGTCTGCTCTTACATCACAGCCGGCACCGTCCACCGTAATGCCGGAATCACTCAGAACCACGGTAGTCACTCCGCCGGTCTTGTCACCACTTTCCGTCACGTCTGCAACGTCGTTCTTATCCTCGGTGGCCTCGTTATTATTGGCAGATTCCTCATCCGGCTTCTCCTGCGCATCTCCGCCCTGATTTGCGGCATCTCCCGGGGTCTGCTCGCCTACCACATTATCATTCTGCGGTTGCTCGTCCTGCGTACCGCAAGCTGCAACACCCAGCACTAACATTGCCAACAAAATTGCGGTAGCTTTTCTCGTATATCTTCTCATGATTTGTCTCCTTTTACAAATTTTGTCTTATACTAATCATATACTTTATTTGTGACTTTTCTATGACGAAATACTTAATTTTCCAACGTCCACCCATGGTCTCCGTGGTACACCATCAGCTTCGTCATACCACCGTCGATACAAATATTCTCTCCCGTGATAAATCCAGCCTTCTCCGAAGCGAGAAATAGTACCATATTGGCAATATCCATAGGATGTCCCACTCTGCCAGCCGGCTGCTGCACCGCATCCGGGCCTGAAAACTCACTTCCTGTCGTATCAATCCATCCCGGTGATATTGAGTTTACCCGGACCTTACCGGAAAGGCTCACCGCCAAAGCGTGAGTCAGCGCCGCAATCCCCCCCTTTGCCGCCGTATAACTCTCAGTCTGGGGCTGGCTCATACGGTCCCTGGACGAAGAAATGTTAATCACGGATGCCCCTTCCGTAAAAAACGGTGCAAAAAGCTTTGTCAAATAAAACGGCGCGGTCACGCCTACTGCCAAGGCATATTCAAATTCCTCATAACTGCATTCATCAATGCCTCTCATAATCGGAAGTGCATTGTTGACCAGCACATCCACCCGACCGTACCTTTCTGTTACCTCTTTTGCAAAGTTCTCCAGCACTGCCTTATCCGCAATATCTCCCACAAAATGCTCTCCCGGTGCTTTATCAATGACACAGACCGTCGCTCCGGCCTTCCTAAACTCCTCCGTGATACATTTCCCGATACCGTTGGCGCCACCGGTGACGACGATGATTTTATTTTTGAACATCAATATATGCCTCCACTAATTTAAGTTTCCCTTTCAACTAAAAGTATAACACACTCTCACTCAGCCCGCACCTAAAATTTTCTCGCTCTTTCAGACGCATCATCATCTGACTTGTTGTATTTCCCGTCGAAATAAGATACAATAAAATTATCAATACAAACGAAACGGAGATTCCCTTTATGAAAAAACATAGATATTTCCTATCCGGCCTTATTCTTCCGGCACTGATTTGTTTTGTAAGTATCGTCCCTGCCGCATGTTCGCAACTGACAAACAGTCCTTCTCCGACGGTTACCGCGTCTCCGGAACCGACAGTTACAGCCACATTGACTCCTACGGCAACTCCGGAACCTACCGCCACACCGATTCCTACACCAACCGTAACACCGGAACCTACTGCCACACCGGTTCCGACGCCGACCGCAACTCCGGAGCCGACCGCCACACCTATTCCGGTGCCTACCGCAACAGCCGCACCGACATCTCCCCCAGTTCCGACGGCAACTGCCACGCCGCTTCCTACAAAAAAACCTACACCAACGCCGGCAATTTACGCGGCAAACGGCGTTACCGACAACCTTCCAAAATTTTCGGGGTATTCCTATGTGATTGCAGATGCAGAAACAGAAGAAACACTGCTTTCCTATAACGGCGAGAAGTTTATTTATCCTGCAAGTACCATCAAGCTGCTGACCGCAATGACTGCCCTTGACCATGCCGCCCCTGCCCTTCTTCTTACGACCAAACAGTCGATTTTGGACGGTGTGGACTGGGATGTCTGGGTGATGGATGTACCGGCGGATACCACCTACTCTCTGGAGGTGTGGATGAACCTTCTCCTGATTCAATCCTACGGAGATGTGGCGGATACCGTTGCGGACGGAGTGGGCGGCTCCATTGATACCTTTGTTTCCTGGATGAATGAGAAAATAGAAGCCATGGGGCTTGAAAATACTTCTGCCGATAATCCCATCGGTCTGGATATCAGCAATTACTACAACGAGACCTACAGTACGGCAAACGACATGATGAAAATTACCTTGGAAGCGCTAAACTACCCACTGATTCAGGAGATTATGCAAAAGGCGGAATATGTCGTTCCGGCCAGCGGTATCGTAGAAGAACATACGATTGAGAATTCGAATCAACTGCAATCAAAACCGGATACCTACCACAGCGACCTCTTTACAACGCTGGGCGGCAAAACCGGTTCCACGGACGATGCCGGCAAATGCCTGTCCGTCATCGTAAAATCCAATCAAACCGAACACCGCTATGCATGCGTATACTACGGGGCGCCGAATTCCAAAACCATGTATCCGGAGATTATAGAGTTGCTGGAATATGTAATAGAAAGTTACGAGTAAAACAAAGAAGTCCGTGAGGATAAATCCTCCGGACTTCTCGTTTTCTTGCAATTCGCAAGTAATATTATCTCTTGGAGAACTGTCCATGCGTTAAGAAAACGGTCCGGTGGACCGTTTTTAGCGTGGAGATTCCGAGCCACGCTCGGAACTGACCTCGGGAACCGAGGTCATCGGAACAAAAAAATCCCCCCACAAAGTGGAGGGATTTTGTGTTCCGATTATCTCTTGGAGAACTGCGGTGCACGACGAGCAGCCTTCAAGCCGTACTTCTTTCTTTCCTTCATACGAGGATCTCTGGTTAAGAAGCCAGCCTTCTTTAATGCCGGACGATAGTCAGCATCTGCCTGCAATAAAGCACGGGAAATACCGTGTCTGATTGCACCTGCCTGGCCGGTGAAACCACCGCCACGAACAGTTACGATAACATCGAACTTATCAGCGGTCTCGGTTAATGCGAGCGGCTGACGAACGATGAGCTTCAAGGTCTCAAGACCGAAATAATTGTCAATATCTCTCTTATTGATAGTAACCTTGCCGTTACCCGGAACGAGGTATACTCTAGCGATACTGCTCTTTCTTCTACCAGTACCGTAAAATCTTGCCTTAGCCATTTAAATTTCCTCCTTTCGACCTAATTAAAACTTAATCTCTAATGCTTCCGGCTTCTGTGCAGCATGCGGATGCTCAGCGCCAGCATATACATGTAACTTCTCAATCATGGTTCTTCCTAACGGTCCCTTCGGAAGCATACCCTTTACTGCGAGAGTGATTACGTCGGTCGGCTTCTTATCAAGCATTTCCTTTAAGGTGGTCTCTCTCATTCCACCCGGATAATCGGAGTGCTTGTAGTAGATCTTCTGATCCATCTTCTTACCGGTAACCTTAATCTTCTCTGCGTTAACAACGATTACGTTGTCTCCGGTGTCAATAAACGGGGTAAAGGTCGGCTTATTCTTACCTCTTAAAATCTTAGCGATTTCAGAAGAAAGACGTCCTAAAGTCTGTCCCTCAGCATCGATAACATACCACTTTCTCTCGATGGTAGCCGGGCTTGCCATAAAACTCTTCATAGCATTTTCCTCCTTACATTCATCTTCTTGTCATTCTATTTCTTCATGGTCAGCTTCCGCTGACGATGCGGAATAACCTTACCAACATTTCGCATTATAGCGGGTACATAAAGTAAAGTCAAGCGTTTTTCCATGGTTTTTTAAAGAAATTTTAAATTTTCTTATTTTTCATTCACAAAAATCATATTTACAATGACTTTTCTTCGTGAATCTTGATTTTTTTATTTTCAACCACCAATTTCTCCGACCAAAGCTTCCCCGGGTCAGGGAAATATTTAATTCCAACAAGCATCAATCCTTTTGCCGGCGCCGTCGGTCCAGCCGCTTCGCGGTTCTTTGCTTCTATCATTGCCTTTACATCTTCCGGCTTCTTTAAATGCTCGCCCACCAAAAGAAGTGTTCCGGAAATAATGCGCACCATATTGTAAAGGAATCCGCTGCCACTGACACGAATGGTAATCAGGTGACCTTCCTGTTCCACCTCTAAGGAGTAGATGGTACGGACATGATCCGGCACCTGGGCCTTCGTGGAACAAAAGCTGGTAAAATCATGCTCTCCCAAAAAGTACTGCGCCGCCTCCCGCATGGCCTCCACGTCCAAATCGTGGTACACAAAATGGGTATAGCCCCGATTGAACGGTTGAACAAAATCCGCATTCCAAATCTTGTACTCGTAAGTCTTTTTGCTGTCCCACTTCCGCGGATGAAAATCCGGTGCCACCTCAAAGGACTTCTGAATCACAATATCCTCCGGCAGGCTGTGATTTAACGCATAGCAAAGCTTTTCTGCCGGTATCCGGGTCTCCGTATCAAACACCGCCACATTTCCCATGGCATGGACCCCGGAATCGGTACGGCTGGCACCGATGACCATAATCTCTTCCTTTAACAAACGAGACAATTCACGGTTTAACACTTCCTCCACCGTAATTGCATTCGGCTGAATTTGCCAACCACAGTATTTTGTTCCGTCATATGCCACAATCAACATAATCCGCCGCATGATTGTCCCCCTTTCTGCTAGAACAAGAATCCGCTCCCAATCACAAGTCCCACATATCCAAACAATACCAAATACGCAATAAAATCGATTTTCTTATACTTTAACGGCTTCATCTTCGTTCTGCCGTCTCCACCGTGATAACAACGGGCTTCCATAGCCAGTGCCAAATCGTTGGCACGACGAAAGGCCGATACCACCAGCGGCACCAAAAGCGGCACCAATGCCTTGGCGCGCTGCAGAAGCTTTCCGCTTTCAAAATCCGCACCTCTTGCCTGCTGTGCCTTCATAATTTTATCCGTTTCCTCGATTAGTATCGGAATGAAACGGAGCGCAATGGACATCATCATGGCAATCTCGTGTACCGGCACCTTAATCTTTTTTAATCCTCTCAGGCCCTTTTCCAGACCGTCCGTCAACTGATTCGGCGTGGTCGTAAAGGTCATAAGCGAAGTCCCCAGCACCAGAAGCACCAGACGTACCGCCATCAGCCCCGCAATAATCAGGCCCTGGTCGTAAATATGGATAATCCCCCAGGAAAACAGTTCCGTGCCCTCTCTGGTCAAAAATACGTTAAATAAAAGTGTAAACAGCAACAAAACCAGTACCGGTTTTAAACCACGCACGATATAACGGAACGGCACCTTGGAAATCTTAATGACAATTCCTACAAAAGCCGCTGCAATCACATAGCCCAGATATCCCGAAAACACAAACAGGGAAATCAAAAACATCATGGTCCCGGCAAGCTTTACCCGCGGGTCCAGACGGTGAATCGGCGAGTCGACCGGATAGTACTGCCCGATGGTAATATCACGAATCATCTTCTGCCTCCCTTCCAGTCGGCAAGGAGAAGCTCCTTTGCCTCCTCAAGAGTGGTGGCATTATGCGGTAACGCTACACCTGCCTGTCTTAATGCCTCCGACAGGTAAGTTACCTGCGGTGCCGCAAGACCGATTTTCTCAAGCTCTTTGTACGCCTCGAAAACTTCCTTCGGCGTTCCATCGCAAAATACACTGCCTTCCTTCATTACAATCAATCTGGAGGCATATTTCGCCACATCCTCCATACTGTGGGACACCAGAATAATCGTCCGGTTGCCTTCTGCATGAATCTGTGCGATACGGTCCAATATCTCGTCACGGCCTCTCGGGTCCAGTCCAGCCGTCGGCTCATCCAAAATCAAAATATCCGGCTGCATTGCAAGCACACTCGCAATGGCCACACGACGCTTCTGTCCGCCGGACAATTCGAACGGAGATGCGTCATACAATTCCTCGCTTACCCCTGCTTCCTTTAAAGCCGCAAAGGTACGCAAATCTACTTCAAGCTGCGGCATCCCCATATTCTTCGGACCGAATGCCACATCCTTTACTACCGTAGTTTCAAACAACTGATGCTCCGGATACTGGAACACCAATCCCACCTTACTTCGTAATTCCTTTTTATTAAAACCGGCAGCGCAAATGTCATTCCCACGGTAATAAATATGTCCCGAGGTCGGTGCAATCAGTCCGTTCAAATGCTGTACAAGGGTGGATTTACCGGAACCGGTATGGCCGATAAGACCGATAAACTCGCCCTTTCCGATGACCAGATTGATGTCACGTAGGGCGTGCTTCTCATAGGCCGTACCTTCGCCGTATACATAATTCACATGGTCCAACACCATACATTCCTGCAAATCTCTGGTTGTCTCCATCTCGCTGCCTCCTTTCATTCTGATCTGTGTTACAAATAATTCTTTGGAAACATGTCTGCATTCTGACCGTTCCTACTACGTTTCCCGGCACAACATACCGCAACACGTCTCTTCTCTATCCTCGTTTACACGCTGGTCTGCGCGTATTTCGCCTTCGCTGCCGTATAGGCCGCCGTAAACTCTTCTACGGTCAAAATCCCGTCCGGCATCGGTACGCCCTGCTTCTTCAACTCATGCGCCAGTTCTGTCACCTGCGGCACATCCAAGCGATATCCCTTTAACTTATCTACCTGGGAAAAAATCTGCCGAGGTGTTCCCTGCATCACAATCTTTCCCTCATCCATAACAATGACGCGGTCTGCGTCGATGACTTCATCCATATAGTGGGTAATCAACAGAATCGTTACCCCTTCGATTTTGTTCAGCTCATGAACCGTCTTCATAACTTCCTTGCGACCCACCGGGTCAAGCATCGCCGTCGGCTCATCCAAAATAATACAATCCGGGCGCATCGCCATAATACCTGCGATTGCCACACGTTGCTTCTGTCCGCCGGACAACTTATTCGGAGAATGGGTCCGATATGCGGTCATACCAACCGCCGTCAGACTCTCCTCTACGCGCCGCCAAATCTCCTCCGTCGGAATACCGATATTCTCCGGTCCGAAGGCCACATCCTCTTCCACCACCGTAGCAATAATCTGATTGTCCGGATTCTGGAACACCATGCCCGCACTTTTGCGGATATCCCACAAATGCTCCTCATCCTTCGTATCCATGTCATTCACAAACACCGCACCCTCGGTCGGGCTAAGCAGTGCATTAATATGCTTTGCCACCGTAGACTTACCGGAACCGTTATGCCCCAAGATAGCCACAAACTCGCCCTTCTGGACTTCCAAAGAAACATCGTCCAATGCGCGAAGAATATCTTCCACATTGCCCTCTTCATCGCGGCGGATATATTCAAACACAAGCTTACTTGTACGTAACATACTCTTCTTCATAACGGCCTCCTTTCGGTGTTTTTCCGGACTTCTGCCCCTTTCCATATACACATTCATGCCCTTTTTACGAAACATTCCGGGCAGGACGTGCAAGAGGGTTTCTCTTGGAATTTTGCGTAGGATGTTAGACTTTCTTATTGTTTCGTCTGCCTGTCAGCAATGTACAGACAGGAGGTCTGTACAAGGCGACACGCGCCACGGACGGCGCGTTGGAGCCGGTTGCGTCCCTGTTAAGCAAAAAAACTCCGAAACAATTAGAAAGACTTACGTCCGGAGCCCATGACAAGAGGAACCCTCTTGCACGTCCTGCCCGGAAAGCCTTCGCTAAAAACCTTGAATATGCATATGGAAAGGGGCCATCACACCTTAGTGCGACAGCCCCGACAATCACTAAACTAATTCAATGAAAACTTCCATTGCTGCGTCACCCTTACGCTGACCAATCTTAACGATTCTGGTGTAACCACCCTTACGATCTGCGTACTTCGGTGCAATCTCATCAAAGAGCTTATCTGCAACATCAACGGTCTTCGTGTTCTTCTTCTTACCGGCTGCTTCGGTCGGAACTACGGTAATTCCGTAAAGAACCTTGTTCATCTGACGTCTAGCATGTAATCTGGAAGCGTTCTCCTTCTTAATCTGCTTGTCAACTTCGTCAAATACGGTTACCTTCTTACCGTCAACTACTTCCTTTACTCTCTTGCCGTCCTTGTCCTTGCGGGCAACCTTAGCCTTAACAGTAACCATCTCGTAGTTATCCTTTTCCTTAACAGCCATAGTGATTAAGTGCTCAGCGATGCTGCGGATTTCCTTAGCCTTCGCTTCGGTGGTCTTAATCTTACCATGGTATAACAGATTTGTTACCTGGTTTCTTAACAATGCTTTT
>CAZJEN010000019.1:0-66781 GCA_964545045.1 uncultured Lachnospiraceae bacterium
ACGTAGAAATGATGGGTCTTATCGGTGCAGGTAACAACCCGATGGTTGGTATGACCGTAGCTGTTGCAGTTTCCATTCAGGAAGCAGCAGAGGCTGGTAAGTTCTAATTGTAAAGTAAATAAGTAACGATAAACTTCCGTTGGCAGAAATGCCAACGGAGGTTTTGTTCTATAAGAAATCTTTTTATCTTTTTTCAATTTTATTCCCGGATGACACAGGTTTGACATGATTAGAGTATATGCTTTTTGTTGGAATAGGAATAATATAATTTGTAGATAAGGAGTTTCTTTTTGATAGAATGGAGAGGATGGTATGAGTAATATGGCTGAGAAGTATAATACTCTTGACTTGTGTGCTCTAATGAAAAAGAAATCTAAAGTGGTCTCTTCCGGAGAAGCGTTAAAAGATGTTAAGCCGGTTGAGTGGGGAAAAGAAGTGACAGATAGAAAAAGGAAGGTATTGGTATCAAAAGAAAAAAGGAAATGTAGAGCCAGAGTTGTTCAATGCATTGATAGCATACATACAAACTTTGGATGAGATAGAACATGTAGTGGATAATTTGTAGAATATCAGGAAAAGGTGTGATAGACTGTCTATCCGGGTGTGCTGACACCTTATCAATCTGACATTTATGCCGTTTGTAGAAGGACGGACCGTTGGGGAGCAACAGAAAAACTCCACATTTATGCCGCATATGGAATGGCGGACTGTTGGCAGACAACAGAAAAATCAGCATTTGAAGAAAACAAAGGTTGTCCGTAAGGGCAGCCTTTTGTTGTAATGGGGAGAGTTAACTGACTCTAATAAATAATCCAACTTTCCTAATTTCTTTTTCTATTTGAAAATCCAGCGAAGTATGATATAATATTCGCGAAGGCAAAACGAGTATGACGAACGATGCCCGACGGATGCGTGCATCCGAGAGGACATGATTCGGCATACGAGAGCGCACGCGAGCCGTGAGAAACGAAGTTTCTCGAGGCTTTGCCGAGCAATCTAATAAGCAAAGCGGGGAGGATATCGCTTTGTTAAAAATAAAAGGAGATAAAGGTATGAATGCAAAGGACATTATTTTAAACGGCAAGGCAGCCCTCGGTATCGAGTTCGGTTCTACCAGAATCAAGGCTGTATTAATCGGTGAGAACCACGAGACCCTGGCCCTCGGTACTCATGACTGGGAGAATCGTCTGGTAGACGGTATCTGGACCTACACATTAGAGGATATCTGGGGCGGTTTACAGGATTGTTACGCAAGCATGGTTGCGGATGTAAAGGCAAAGTATGACGTAGAGGTGACCAAGCTTTCCGCCATCGGTTTTTCTGCAATGATGCATGGTTATTTGGCATTTGATAAGGACGACAATTTACTGGTTCCATTCCGTACCTGGAGAAATACCATTACGGCACAGTCCAGTGCAATTTTGACCGAGAAGTTAGGCTTCAATATTCCGCAGAGATGGAGTATTTCCCATTTGTATCAGGCAGTATTAAATAAAGAGGAGCACGTAAAGGATGTAGCGTTCTTTACGACCCTTGCAGGTTATATTCATTACAAGTTGACCGGGGAAAAGGTACTGGGTGTAGGTGATGCTTCCGGTATGTTCCCGATCGATGCAAATACCAACGACTACAATCAGAAGATGATTGCTCAGTTTGACGAGCTGATGGCTGGAGAAGGTTTCTCCTGGAAGCTGGCTGATATCCTTCCGAAGAGTCTGAATGCAGGTGAAGCAGCAGGTACGTTGACCGCTGAGGGTGCAAAGCTTCTTGACGTTTCCGGTAAGCTTGAGGCCGGTATTCCGCTTTGTCCGCCGGAGGGCGACGCAGGTACCGGTATGGTAGCAACCAATGCGGTAGCGGTAGGCACCGGTAATGTTTCCGCAGGTACTTCCATCTTCTCCATGATTGTTACCGAGAAGGATTTGGACGGTGTACATGAGGAAATCGATATGGTAACTACCCCGGACGGTAAGCCGGTAGCAATGGTACACTGTAACAATTGTACCTCTGATTTGAATGCATGGGTCAATCTGTTCAAGGAATTTGCGGATACCTTCGGCATGAGCGTAGATATGAACGATTTATACGGAACCCTATACCGCAAGGCTTTGGAAGGCGATGCGGATTGCGGCGGACTGGTTTCCTTTAACTATTTCTCCGGAGAGCCGGTAACCGGTTTCGGGGAAGGACGTCCGATGTTTGTACGTAAGCCGGATGCGAAGTTTAGCCTGGCAAACTTCATGAGAACCCATATTTTGTCTTCTCTTGCCACCATCAAGATCGGCAACGACATTCTGATTAAGGAAGAGGGCGTAAAGGTTGACTGTATCATGGGACACGGTGGTCTGTTTAAGACTCCGGTGGTTGGTCAGAAGCTTCTGGCGGCGGCTCTGAACACTTCCGTAACCGTTATGGATACCGCAAGTGAGGGCGGCCCGTGGGGTATGGCTGTACTGGCTGCTTACATGGCAAACAAGGCAGAAGGCGAGACCTTAAGCGCATACTTAAACGACAAGGTTTTCGCAGGCCAGACTGGCACCACCCTGGCTCCGGATGCTGCGGATGTGGCAGGTTTCGATGCTTTCGTAGAAAGCTACAAGGCTTGCTTTGCGGCAGAGCACGGCGCAGTGGATAACTGGAAGTAAATCTTTTTTACTACATAACATCTTGTGATAATATTCCCCCGAAGTGCGTAAACTGTTACTATTACAGTTTGCATACTTCGGGGGTGTTTTTTTATGAATGCGTTGAAAAAGTTCTGTGTCATAGGCTTCTTTGTAACCACGGTGCTTGGGATTTTGTCCCATTTCGTTTACGACTGGACGGGAGGCGGCTTTTTAATCGGGCTGTTCTTTCCGGTAAACGAATCCACCTGGGAGCATATGAAGCTTTTATTTTTCCCGATGTTTTTATTTGCGCTGGTGGCGGGAAAACGAATGGAACGACAGTATCCTTGTATCTATAACGCCATGTTTACGGGGATTTTGGTAGGGTTGGCCATGATTCCGACCTTGTTTTATACCTATTCCGGTATCTTGGGCTATCATGTGGCATGGGCAAACATTGCAGTGTATGTCATCAGTGTGCTTGTGGCGTATGTGGTGGTATACCGGGAGGCAACGACCTGCAAGAATCAGGATTCCCAGGTATTGCGAATCGTGATGTATGTATTGGTGGTTGCGTTTATGATATTCACCGTATATCCACCGGAAATCGGTCTGTTTCAGGTGCCGCCGCCGGAAGGGAGAAGGTAACGGAGACTGTGGGCAGATAAACGGTGTATTTGAGGTAGGAGGATAAGAGCGCAGGAGTCCCCTAAGGTAAATAAGAAAAATTTAAAGGTAAATAATATTGACAACATATGTAAACGCGTGTTAATATATAAGTAAGTTAAATTTACTTTTGTTTACACCACGAGGAGGATACCATTATGAAACATAAAGGACTATGTGCATTGGCAACAGCAGCAATGTTAGTATTAGCAGCAGGTTGCGGAAGTAGTACGGGAGAAGAGAATCCGCAGAATCAGGTGACGGAGGCAGTGTCCCCTACGGAAGTACCGGAAGCAACCGTAACGACCGAACCGACGGCAACACCTGCACCTACCGCAACACCGGTACCAACAAACTATATGGAGGCCAACGGTATCGAGGTGTTGGGAGCGGGATGGCATAGTTATACCGGGTACACATATAGGGAACAGGATGAAGCAGGAAATCCGGTTCTGGAGATGGGAGAATATGCATGTAGATTTGAAGTGGAGGAAGAGGATAACGGAGACGGCACCAAAACAATTGAAGCAACGATATCTGTTATGCCGCATATCTATGAAGACGGATATTGGGTACATATAACAATGGGGGGCTTTGTGGATTTGCAAAGCGGTAAGGCGTTTTCTCCACAGAATATGGATATTGAGCAAGCTACGGTTTTGAAACAGGAAGAAAAAAATTATGAGTTGATGTTATTTTGTTCCAGCCAGAAGGCTTCTTCAACGAATCCATATAATACGCAGCGATATATATTGACATGTCCGTCCGATTATGAGGATGCGGGATTCTATATTACAAGTTTTGATGTGACAACGAATGAAGCATATATCGAACGGATGGGGCTTTGGAAAAAGCTGAATTATATTCGTCACGGAGAAGCAGAAATGCTTGTATTCGGAGTGAACGAGGGCTTGAATACTATGGCAAAGACGGCAGAGAAGCCGTTGCCGGAGCCGGAAGGAAGTTTTTATGAAGAAAACGGTATTGAGATAAAGGGAGAAGGAACGCATACCTGGTTGGGAACGGAATTTGTGGATAGAAAGAATAGCGAAACCGGTGTTTGGGAGTTGGTTTCGGTTGAAACGAAGGAAGTGGAAACTGAGTTTTATGTAACGGAAGAGTCTTTGGGTGACGGTACGAAAATAGTCAAAGGAACGTTTGTATTTGTGGATGAGGTATCTGAGGATGCAGCAAGTGGGATTATGTGTACCTGCGGAATTGCGGATAAAAAGACCGGTTTAGTGTATATGCCGCGTACTTATTTTCTGGCAGAGCCTCATGTAATGGAGAAGGACGGAGAGGAAATATCCATATTGGTTGCTGTGGAGCAAGAGGTTGAGGTGCTTGATGACGGAAAAGAAAAAGTCAGTATGATATATTCAATTATTTGTCCGGAGAATTACGAGGATGCTGTATTTTTCATCACCGGAAAATATGAGCGTACAGATAGGGATTCTTCGGAGAAGAGAGAACCGTATTCTTTAACTGAGTTGGAAAACGGTGAGACCGATTTAGTGTTCTTCCGATAGTAATGGGAACATATAGTAGAGGAGTTTAGGATATGAAACACAAAGGTCTTTATGTATTGGCAACAGCAGCAATATTAGCATTGGTAGCAGGATGCGGAAGCAATCAGGCAGAAGAGAACCCGCAGAATCAGGTAACGGAGGAAGTGTCCCCTACGGGAGCACCGGAAGTAACCGCAACGACCGAACCGACGGCAACTCCCGCACCTACTGCGACACCGGCACCGGCAAACTATATGGAGGCTAACGGGCTTGAGGTGTTGGGTGCGGGCTGGCACACCTGTAAAGGTTACGTCGTTGAAAGATGGGACGAGAACGATGAGGAGGTGATCGCTCTTGCGGATTGTACCTACCGGTTCCAAGTGGAGGAGGAAGAAGCTGAGGGCGGAACGAAAATCATCCGAGCGACACTGGATCGGATTCCCTATCTTTCCCCAAACGGTTGGAGCGCCCTGGCACAGGTCGGATTCGTGGACTTACAGACCGGAAAGGCTTATTTACCGATGATACCGGATATTCCTCATACCACATTATTAAAAAGGGACGAAGAAACGCTTGAAATACAGATTTTTATAGAGAGGGATCTACCCTCCGTTACCAATCCGTATTATACGGAACGGTATACGTTGGTTTGCCCGGCGGAGTATGAAGATGCGGGATTTTATATCACCGGCGATGACCTGAGGTCACAGGAATTCGTAGAAGAAATCGGTATATGGAAGTTGTTAAAATATATCCCCCATGGGAAATCAGATATTCTGGTATTCGGTGTAAATGAAGGACTGGCAACTATGCCGGAAAAATAACAAAGAACGAAGGAGAGGAAGCTTATGAAACGCAAAGGACTTTATGTATTGGCAACAGCAGCGATGTTAGCATTGGCGGCAGGCTGCGGAAATAATCAGGGAGAAGAGAAACCGCAGAATCAGGTGACGGAGGCAGTGTCCCCTACGGAGGCGACGGAGGCAACCGCTACCCCGGAACCGACGGCAACCCCTGCACCGACCGCGACACCGGTACCGGCAAACTATATGGAGGCCAACGGGATTGAGGTGCTGGGAGCAGGGAATTATACCTGCAAGGGTTATGTAGCACAGGAATGGGATGAGAACGGAGAGGTAGTGGTAGCTCTTGCGGATTGTGAGTACCTTTTTGAGGTGACGGAAGAGGATAACGGAGACGGGACAAAAACTATTTATGCAGCTTTAAGCCAGATACCGTATGTAACGGAGAATGGCGGTTGGAGTGCCTATATAATGGGAGGTTTTGTAGATTTACAGACCGGAAAGTCTTTTGTGCCGATGAATCGGGATGTGGCGCAGATTACGATGTTAAAGCAGGAGGATAAAGAATATGAGTTGCAGCTTGCGGTGGAGTATGAGCCGCCGTCTGTAACCTATCCGTATTATACGGAGAAGTATACCTTGGTTTGCCCGTCAGACTATGAAGATGCAGGATTTTATATCACCAGCTGTGATAGCAATGCAGATTATGAGGCGTATGGGGAACGTAAGGGGCTTTGGAAAAAGTTAAATTATATCCGTCACGGAGAAGCGGAGCTGTTTGTGTTCGGCGTGAATAAGGGCCTGGTAACCGAACAGAAGAGACCGATAGACGGTGCGGAGCTTGCCGAGGAGAATTATTTCGAGACAAACGGTTTTACTGCAAAGGGTGAAGGAACCTATACCTGGCTGGGTATGGAAGCAACACGAAGATGGAACGAAGAAGCAGGACATTGGGAGTCGGTTTCTCTGGAAGAGAATGAGTTTACGACTACGATTTCTATCACGGAGGAGTCTTTGGGAGACGGAACTAAGATGATTAAGGGAACCTTTATTGAGCTACTCGAGCAGATATCCGAGGATGAAGTGAAAATACCGTACAAAAGGTATGGTATTGCAGACAAGAAAACAGGTCTGGCATATCGAGCACGTACCTATAATTTGGCGGAACCGTATGTGTTGGAGAAGGACGGAGAGGAGATTTCTATATTCGTGGGAATGGAAATTGTTGAAGAAAATCTGGGCGGTGGCAAGATAGACTCCAGGACAACCTTTACGTTGATTTGCCCGGAAGATTATAATGATGCAGTAATTTACCTGACTGCTGATGTGGAGATAGATGAGGATGAGCATACGTATTTTAATGAGCAGGAAGTGTTCTCCTTGAACGAACTGGAGCATGGCGATTATGAGCTGATGTTCTTCCAATAAACAAGATGTCATACAGCGTAGAAATAGGGTGGGGAAAAGTTAGTGCTTGTATTTTTAATTTACTTATGATATGATGAGGATAATAAAAGGAAAGGCGCAGTTTGCGTAAGGTGAGGCAATGAGTAACAGATAGTTTTTTCGGACAGGACAAACAGGATTGATAGAAGCCTAGGATATTGTATAGGTTTGTTTGTGTATGCCGAAATCAGACTATCGCACTTATGTACCGAGCCTTTGAAGGATGTCATGTGGAGCGTGAAATGTAGGGTTTTTTAGGAAGTTCCGGTTTCACAGACATGTAATAGGTTTGATTTGTGTAAGTCTGCTTTCGGTATGAGAGCAGACTTTCTTTCGTGCAGGCAAAGTGAGCATGCGAGCAATCCGCGTGTGCTTGCACACAAGCGGATGCGCAGTCATGCGAACGCGCCCACGACCGAGCGACATTGTCGCGAGGTGCGTGTGGTGCGAAGCACAGCCTGCACGGATAAGAACTACAGGCTTCGGTTAGGAGGCACTATGTTACAGATTAAAAATTTAACCATTACCCATAAAAAGGATTTGCGCTCCATCGTACAGAACTTTTCCCTCGTATTAAACGACGGGGACAAGGCGGTAATGATCGGAGAGGAAGGCAACGGGAAGTCCACGGTGTTAAAGTGGATTTATGACCCGGAACTGGTGGAAGATTACGCAGAGGGACAGGGAGAGCGTATTTTAAACAGAGAGCGGCTGGGGTATCTGGCCCAGGAGCTGCCGGCGGAACATAAGGAAAAGACCTTATACGAGTATTTTTCGGAGGAGCCGGCGTTCTGGGAGCAGACGCCGAAGGATTTGAGTAAAATGGCGGGAGAGTTCGGCCTTTCTACTGAGTTTTTCTATGGAGAGCAGAAGCTTGCGACCCTCTCCGGCGGCGAGAAAATCAAGGCTCAGCTACTACGGCTCATAATGGAGGAGCCGACGGCGCTTCTTTTGGACGAGCCGAGTAACGACATTGATATCGAGACTCTGGAGTGGCTGGAACGGTTTATTCTGGATTGGAAACATATCGTACTTTACATTTCTCATGATGAAACTCTCATTGAGCGTACCGCCAATATGGTCATCCACATGGAGCAGTTAAAGCGGAAGACCGAAAGCAGATATACAGTGGCAAAGATGCCGTATGAGCAGTATATCGCAGAGCGGAAGGCAGGCATGGAACGGCAGGAGCGTCTGGCGCAAAACGACCGGAGGGAGAAGGAAATCCGGGATGAGAAGCTGCGGAAGATGGAGCAAAAGGTTGGTAGCAGACTGGATAATATCTCTAAAGCAGAACGGGATGCCATCGGTCAAATGATGAAAAAGAAGATGAAGGTTGTAAAGAGCATGGAAAAGCGGTTCGAGCGGGAAGATGAGAATATGACCGAAATGCCGGAGGCAGAGGAAGCAATTTTCTTTAAACTGGGAGATAAGGAGTCCAAGATACCTGCAGGAAAGACTGTGATTGAGTACAGTCTGGACCGTCTTATAACCCCGGACGGAGAACGGGTGCTGGCAAAAGATATTAAGCTACTGGTCCGTGGCTCCGAGAAGCTTTGCTTTATCGGGAAAAACGGTGCGGGAAAGACCACATTGCTTCGGAAAATGGCAGAGGAGCTGCTGGCACGAAAGGATATTCATGCGGAATATATGCCGCAAAATTATGAAGAATTGATGGACTTGACCATGACGCCGGTGGATTTTCTGGATACCACGGGGGAGAAGGAGGAGCGTACCAGAATCCGCACTTATCTCGGTTCTTTAAAGTATACTGCAGACGAAATGGATCATCCGATGTCGGAGTTGTCCGGCGGACAGAAGGCTAAGGTATTGCTCCTGAAGATGAGTCTGTCCAAAGCCAATGTGTTGATCCTTGACGAGCCGACAAGAAACTTTTCTCCGTTGTCGGGAGGTGTGATTCGAAAGCTCCTTGCGGAGTTTCCGGGAGCCATACTCAGTATTTCTCACGACCGAAAATATATGGAGGAAGTGTGTGATACGATTTACCGGCTGACGGAGGAAGGACTTCGCAAGGTGGAAAAAGAAGAGTAATGTTTGTATTCAAAAAGTCAAGCAAACCGCTGCTACATTTGCTATAGTATACTTAAGCAATGAAGGAACCCGATTCATTGACAAAGAAGCGCTTCTTTTAGGGAAAAGAGAAAGAGGGTATCGTATGAACAAAATCGAAATACTGACAACGGCATTGGAATACATCGAGGCCAATCTTTCGTCGGAGATTAAAACGGAGGACGTGGCCGGGGCATGCTATTGCTCCAAAGCGGCATTAGAGAAGCTGTTCCGGTGTCTCAATCACATGAGTGTTCATGATTATGTGATTCGCAGACGCATGACACTGGCAGCCCGGATGATGCGGCAGCAACCGGAGGTAAGTGTACTGGATGTGGCACTTGCTTACGGGTACAGTACCAATGAGTCCTTTTCCAGAGCTTTTAAAAAGGTGTGGGACTGCAATCCGTCGGAGTTTAAAGAAAATCCCCTGCATTTCGAGTTGTTTCCGAGACGTTACCCGCCTACCATGAAAGGAGACGCGATAATTATGAAAAATGTAGACATCAGTGAATTATACGAGTTTTTTAAGACGAGAAAGAATTGTTATTTTGTATGCTGCGACATTGATCATTTGGTGCCGATTAACGAGATTTCCAATAAAGCCGGAGACATGGCAATTTTAGAGTCTTTGCGCCGTATGGAAGCAGAAGCGGGAGCTGAGGATGTGATTTTCCGTATCGGCGGCGATGAATTTGCCCTGTTAACCGACAGTGAAGACGCAGCGTATGCGGAAGCTATTGCTGAGCGTATCCGTGCAAACAACGGCAAGCCGATTGTATTTGAAGGAAAAGAAATCCCGCTCAGCCTTCACATTGCGGTAACGAAGTATTCTTCCGGGAATGTTCGTTATAAGGATTTGTTCGAGCAGTTACACAATGCCATTATGGAAGTGAAAAAATAAAAGGATACAAAGGGAAAAGAGAGTGTCGTAAAACGGCACTCTCTTTTTAGAGGGGGGATTAATCTATTATAAGTTTGATATCAGCGCATCATGGATGTCTTTGTTGATTTCACCGGAGACATCAAAGTTCATCTCTTTGTAGCTCCATACGGCCCTTGGAATCCGAAGCTCTTCAAGAGCGGTGTGGATGTCCTCAAACCAACGTAAGGTGCTTTCTCGGTCTGCATTATCGATAACGCCGTATTCGCCGCAATACATCGGGACATCAAATTTTTCGGCAATTTCCATGGCCGGAGCAAACAATCTTCTGAAATAGTCCGCGGATAAAACGTTATCTCCGAGGGTGTCGAATTCTGCGTCGAAATCGGTTCCGTAAACCATTGCAGACTCTGCACGGGTCTCGGCGGCGGTACGCGGATACGTGGTGTGGAAATCTCTCGGCATGGTCTTGATCCAACCTGCAGCCTGATGGGTGAAAATCATCGGACTGTAGCAGTGGAAGGTAAAGACAATATTCTCGTCTGCCGGAGCCTCTAACAGAGACAGTCCGTAAATACTGCTGTTATAGATACCACCGATAATAATCTTTTTCGCAGGAGCAAGGGTGCGGATTGCCGCGATGGTCTCTGCGGAAATCTTGTTCCACGGCTCTGCGGTGGAACGGTCTGTAACCTCGTTCAACAACTCAAAGGCAATGTTTTCATTATCACCGTAGCGTCTTGTAAACTCCATCCAAAGCTTGATAAACATATCCTGAAGTCCGCGGTCGGTGAAGAAATTGCAATAGGTTTCATCATCGAATACGTAACCGCAGGTTTTATGTAAATCCAAAACCAGCTTTAAACCGTTGGCTTCACACCATGCAATACAGTCATCGATATGACGGAAGCCGGATTCGATAAAGGAACCGTCCTCATTCTGTACTACATTGTAGTCTACCGGGAGACGGACATGGTCCATGCCCCAGGAGGCAATCAAATCAATGTCTTTCTTCGTAATAAAGGTGCTGTAATGCTCTTCGTTGTACTTGTTACCGCACTGGGAGAGCCAGCCTCCTAAATTAATACCCTTTAAATATCCCTTGAATTCTCGCATATGAATCGCTCCTTTCTAAAACCGACGTTTTCAGAATGTCGCGTACAATATTCCATGTTTCAACGTCAGTATAGCACATTCTCATAAAAAGGATACAATAAAGTTGTGTTTTTTGTCAATGTGTTGTTATGAAGTTTGTGAACTTATTAATATTTTGGGAATGGAATGAACAGATTGTAAGCGCTATCATTGTAAGTTAACAGAAAAAGTGATACAATAAAATTGACTGCACAGGCAGAGAAAGTCGGAGAAAATCCGACATAGAGTGTTGGCTTTTGAAGGAGGATAGTCTGTATGACAAAAAGGCGTCTTTGGAATGACGGGTGGGAGTTTGCGGAGAAGCAGATCGGTACCCCGGCAGAAGAGATTTTTATGGAAAAAGAGAGCTGGTTAGCGGTGGATTTGCCGCATGACTGGCTGATTTACGATGCAACGGATTTGTACCGGGACGGTGAAGGCTGGTATAGAAAGAGTTTTTCCTATATGCCGTCAGAGGAGAGAGTGTCTTTACGGTTTGACGGTGTTTATATGAATTGTACCGTATATGTAAATGAGAAGCGGGTATACGACTGGAAATACGGATATTCTGCCTTTGAGTTTGATATAACGGATGCTTTATGGGCCGGAGAGAATACGGTTTATGTACAGGTGCGGCATCAGAGTCCGAATTCCCGTTGGTATTCGGGTGCGGGGATTTACCGTAATGTCTGGTTTGTGTCCCGTCCGCAGGTACACTTGGCCAGTGACGGTGTGTATGCACATATTCTGGAGCACAACGGAGATTACGTTCTGACGGTAACTACGGAGGCGGAGTGCGGTGCCGGAACAAATCTGGGTGCTTTGGACCTGTCCGATACGGCAGCGGCGTTCCGTGAGGGCGTTCCGGGGAATTTAGCTGCAGCCGGGGATGTGAGCGGTGTCAAAGTAAGACATACGGTTCTTTCACCGGAGGGGGATGTGGTAACATGCAGTGAAGGTAGTCCGCTTGTGGGAGCCTTTGCAACCGATACCCAGGAGTTCTTTGTGAAGATACCGAAGGTGTGGGACATCGAGAATCCGGTGCTGTATACTTTGGTAACGGAGCTGGTAAAGGAGGAAGCTGTGGTGGATGAACTGAGACAGTCCATCGGTTTCCGTAAGCTTTTGTTTACGACGGAGCAAGGCCTTTTCTTAAACGGCAGACATATCAAGTTAAACGGTGTTTGCGAGCATCATGATTTGGGTTGCCTGGGTGCGGCATTTAATAAAGCGGCATTACGCAGACAGTTTGAAAAGCTGAAGAAAATGGGTGTGAATGCCCTGCGTACTTCTCACAACATGCCGGCGAAGGAGTTTATGGAACTGGCGGATGAGATGGGCTTTTTGGTAGTGGCGGAGGCCTTTGACATGTGGGAGCGTCCGAAGACGCAGTACGATTATGCCCGCTTTTTAAAGGAATGGTATCCTGCGGATGTGGCAAGCTGGATTCGTCGTGACCGGAATCATCCGTCCCTTCTTATGTGGAGTATCGGTAATGAAATTTACGATACCCATGCGGATGAACACGGATTGGAGATTACGAAATATTTGACGGAAGCAGTGCATACCCATGACCCGCGGGAGAATGCACCGGTGACCATCGGCTCCAATTATATGCCGTGGGAAAATGCACAGAAATGTGCGGATTATGTGAAGTATGCGGGCTATAACTACGGAGAGATGTGTTACGAGGAGCATCATAAGGCACATCCGGACTGGTACATTTACGGCAGTGAGACCTGTTCCACGGTACAGAGCCGGGGCGTATACAAGTTCCCGTTTGAACAGTCTGTTTTGTGTGATGATGACGAGCAGTGTTCCTCTCTCGGAAATTGTACCACCAGCTGGGGAGCAAAGTCTACGGAGCAGTGTATTTATTCCGACAGAGATGCGAAGTT
The DNA here is from genome assembly GCA_964545045.1 of uncultured Lachnospiraceae bacterium. Lineage (GTDB taxonomy): Bacteria > Bacillota > Clostridia > Lachnospirales > Lachnospiraceae > SIG307. The sequence goes on from CAZJEN010000019.1 coordinate 13,015, forward strand.
TTCTATGGGACACTTTATCTGGACCGGTTTTGACTATATCGGAGAGCCGACTCCGTACCATACGAAGAATTCTTACTTCGGGCAGATTGATACGGCGGGCTTTTTCAAGGACCAGGCCTATATGTATCAGGCGGAATGGACGGATTACAAGAAAGCTCCGATGGTACACATTTTCCCGTATTGGGACTTCTCTTTGGGACAGACGGTAGATGTGCGGATTTGCTCCAATGCCCCACGGGTAGAGCTGTTTGTAAACGGTGTGTCTCAGGGAGTTTATGATATTGACCATGAGAACGGGAAGAAGCTTCTGGGGCATTGGCAGGTGCCTTATGTGCCGGGCGAGATTACAGCGGTGGCTTATGATGAAAACGGTGTCGAGATAGCGAGAGACACCGAGCATTCCTTCGGCGACCCGGCAAGGCTTGTGTTAAAGCCGGAAAGTACGGTGATGAAGGCAGACGGCAGAGATTTAATCTTTGTGGAAATCGGTACAGAGGATATGGACGGATATCCGGTAAAAAATGCCACCAACCGTGTTCATATTTCTGTAGAAGGTGCGGGACGTCTGGTAGGTCTGGATAACGGCGACAGTACAGATTTCGATCATTATAAAGCAACCAGCCGGAGAATGTTTTCCGGAAAGCTCCTGGCGGTAATCGCCGCAAAGAAGGAGCCGGGAGACATTGTGGTGAAGGCCACCTCTGTGGGACTTCCGGAGGCGTCGGTTACGTTACGGGCAGAAGCTTCGGCGGTACCGGAGGGCGTGGCTGCGACGGAGGACAATGCGGTAGCGGAAGCAAGATGGCTTGCGAAGAAAGAAGAAGCATTTGTGGCACAATGGAAGAAACGTATGGCAGAGGAGGTTCCGGTACGTCGTATCGACATTGTGACGGAGGGAACGAACCGTTTGGATGCAGAGCGTAAGGAGGTAACTCTTACGGCAAAGGTATATCCGGAAAACGCTACCTATCAGGAAATTTTGTGGCGCGTGACCAACAACGGCGGTGTGGATTCCAACATTGCGAAACTGGCCGATACGGAAACGGGAAAGACCTCCTTCAGCAAGGAAAGCGGACTTTCTTACGGCAAGAACGTTACGTTAACTGCGCTCGGTGACGGCGAGGTCAGAGTACGTTGTAATACGAAAAACGGCGGGGATAAGATTCGCTTGATTTCCGATATGGACTTTGAGATTTCCGGTATCGGAACGGCATTTATCAATCCGTACGAGCTGGTATCCGGTAGCCTGTACAGCCGGTATGACGGCGTGGTAACCAACGGAAACGAAAGAGGCGTGGCTACCGCCAGAGACGGGAAGACCACGGTGACCTTTGATAACGTGGATTTCGGTGCTTTCGGCTCCGATGAAATCACATTACCGATTTTTGAACTTGGAAACCAACCGGTTGCCATCGAAATTTGGGAAGGAGCGCCACAGGATGCGGGAAGTATCCTTGTGGATACGGTCATCTATCATGTGCCGTCGATTTGGAATACTTACCAGGAGCGTACTTATAAACTTCCAAAGAGGTTCAAAGGCGTTACAAGCATCAGCTTTGTAACGGAGCATAAGATACATTTGAAGGGCTTTGTGTTTGCAAAGAAAGAGAAGGCCTTTGAAACTCTTTCCGTAAAGGAAAATTCATCCATTTACGGCGATACTTTTACGGTGGAAGAGGATGCCATTACCGGTATCGGTAACAACGTGACCGTAGTATTTGAGGATATGAATTTCGGAGAAAAGGGAGCGGCGAAGCTGACAATTTGCGGTAAGAGCCGTTTGCCTGTGAATTCCATCCATGTGCGTTTTAACACGGAGCATGGTGATGTGAACGAAGTGGCGGAATTTGCCTGGGCAGATGAGTATACGGAGAGAGTTTTTGAATTTTCTAAGGTAACCGGAAAAGCAACGGTAAACTTTGTGTTCCTGCCGGGATGTGACTTTGACTTTCAGTGGTTCCGCTTTGAGTAGCGCGGCGTCCCATTCTTGCAAGTGGGAGGTTTGCTAAGACCGAAAAGACGAACAGAGGAATATCTTTCTTGCTGAGCGCAACGCCTCGTCAATCTTCCTCTGCCCGTTTTTCGGTTTAGGCAAGTCCTCGGACACTTGCAAGAATTCGCCACACCCGAAGCCGCCGCGCTTTAAATTAGAGAGGAGTTGTTCTCTTATACAGAGTTCAACGCCTCTTTTTCTTTATGTTTTTTTTACGGAAATTTGTCTTGGCTTTACAGAGATTTAACACCCTTTTCCTGTATACTAAACTTGTCCGCGTATAACGAAAGCGTGGAAAACAGAAAACCGGTCGCAGACCGGCTTTAGGAGGATTGTACATGAATATTTCGTTTTCTTACTTCTGGGAGCAGATGTTGGCAAATCCGGTGCTGTTAATTGCGGTGCTGTTGACGCTGGGGGTTATTTTTGTAAACGGCTGGACCGATGCCCCGAATGCTATTGCCACTTGTGTTGCTACACGAAGTATGCCGGCAGGAGCAGCAATTTTGATGTCGGCGGTATGTAACTTTTTAGGTGTGCTGGTAATGTCTCTGGTGAATACTACGGTGGCCATGACCATCAAGAACATGGTGAATTTCAACGGAGATAACCGGAAGGCACTGATTGCCCTGTGCGCCGCCATGTTTGCTATTGTGGTATGGGCGGTGGCAGCCTGGTATTTCGGAATTCCTACCAGCGAAAGTCATGCGCTCATTGCGGGGTTGTCCGGAGCGGCGATTTCCCTACAGGGAGGTCTTTCCGGTATTAATCCGGCAGAGTGGATGAAGGTTGTCTACGGATTAGGGCTTTCCAGTATTCTGGGCTTTGCATCCGGATACGGGGCTTCAAAGATGACTATTTTTCTTTGCAAAAACATGGAACGTCGGAAGACCAACAAGTTCTTTACGGGAGCACAGATTGCGGGTAGTGCGGCAACTTCTTTTATGCATGGAGCTCAGGACGGACAAAAGTTTATGGGCGTGCTTTTGCTGGCACTGTTTTTGGTAAACGGGTCCGATACAACCACGGCAGTGCAGCCTCCGTTTTGGATGATGCTTTTGTGTTCCGTGGTTATGGGACTGGGAACCTCCATCGGAGGAAAGAAGATTATTAAGTCCGTCGGTATGGATATGGTGCGTCTGGAGAAATTCCAAGGGTTTTCCGCGGATATTGCGGCGAGCTTTTGTTTGTTTTTATCTTCCGCCTTCGGTATTCCGGTCAGTACGACCCATACGAAGACTACAGCGATTATGGGTGTCGGTGCGGTAAAGCGTCTCTCGGCCATCAATTTCGGAGTGGTGAAAGAGATGGTGCTGACCTGGATATTGACTTTTCCGGGATGCGGACTCATCGGATTTTTGATGGCTCAGTTATTTATGGTATTGGCATAAGGAGAGTTTGGAATAAGACAATTGTAGAGAACATAGAGTGAAAAGGAGAACAGATTATGGCAAAAAAAGGTGACCGTTACTATTTTGATAATTTTATTGCATGTGTGGAGTGCTCCCACCGTGCGGCAATGTTGCTTGGGGAGACCTTAAAGAATTATTCTAAGGCGGACATGGCAAAGAAGCGGGAGCAGATTCATGAAATCGAGCATGAGGCGGATATGAAAAAGCATGAGTTGATGCACATGTTAAACAAGGCGTTTATTACGCCGATCGAGCGTGAGGATATTGTTTCTTTGGCGCAGAATCTGGATGATATTACGGATACCATTGAAGATGTATTTTTGCGGATTTACATTTGCGATATCGATAAGGTAAAGCAGAACGCAATTGAAATGACTGACCTTGTGATTGCGGCCTGTGATGCCCTTAAGACTGCTATGGAGGAGTTTCCGGAGTTCCGCAAATCTACGAAACTGAAGGAGTATTTGATTCGCATCAATGACTTGGAGGAAAAGGGCGATCAGCTTTATATCGAAGGCATGCGTGCGCTTCATACCGGTGGAGAGGCTGCGTTGACAGTCATTGCATGGCGTGATATTTATTCCTATCTGGAGCGTTGTATGGATGCTTGTGAGCATGCGGCGGATATTGTGGAAGCAGTGATTATGAAGAATTCGTAGGAGTGTTTGTCAATAAAAGCTGTGTGAAGAGAAATGTTGGAATCGGAGGTAGAAAGCAGTTGGAAGTGTTTTTTAAGGGGCTGTGGATCGGAGGAACCATGACGGTGCCGGGGGTATCCGGAGGAACCATGGCTATATTGGTCGGTATTTATGACCGGCTCATCGGAGCGGTCAGCGGACTGATTCCGAAGAGAAGCGAAGGAAAGGTGTGTTGGAAGGAATATCGAAAGGGTGCCTTGTACAATCTTCTGTTCCTGACGGTTTTTCTGCTCGGTGCGGGCTTGGGAATGCTCTTGTTTGCAAAGGTGATTTCAGGCCTTTTGGAACAGCCGGTAGCCGGCGGATATGTACGGTTTTTCTTCCTTGGTGCGGTGGCAGGCGGAATTCCGTTGATTCTGGCTTCCGCAAAGGTAAAAAAGTTTTCGATATGGCTGATTGTACTTCCGGTAATCGGTGCGGGCTTGGTGTACGGACTGACTTTTTTGCCGGAGGAGATGTTTTCCCTGGAGGCGGCAGGCGGCGTAGGTGCGTTTTTACTGAAGCTTGCGGGCGGTATTATTCTGGCCATTGCGTTGGTGCTGCCGGGAGTGAGTGCATCCCAGATGCTTTATACTTTGGGGATTTATGAAGAACTTCTTTCCTGTATCAGTGATTTTGAACTTGTACCGTTGATTCCGCTGGGAATCGGTACGGTTCTGGGAATTTTATTGGTTACAAAGACATTGGATATGCTGATGAGTAAGTACCCGAAGCAGACGTTCTTAATTATCTTCGGATTTATTTTGGGTTCCTTGCCGGAACTGTTTCCGCAGGACGCGGCGGGGAACTATCTGCTGTGCGGGGTATGTGTGGCGGCTGGATTTTTGTTGGCGTATGCAATTGGAAGAAGGGAGAGAGAAAAGGAATAATTCTATGCCCGTTTATCCCAAATCTTCTTTCCGGTGGATATAATTCCGAAACAGCCGGCAAGAAGAAAGTATACAAGGGCAGTTTCTCCCTGATATACTTTTACAAATCCGTATAGGAGAAACAGTAAGGAAATCAAGGAAAGAACGGTACTCAAAACTGCAGTTATTTTTTTTAGTCGATGATGCATTCGTTAAGCCTCCTGAAAGAAAATCATATAGGATTGACAAAGGGCCGCGTTTTACACGCAGCCCTTTTGTATGTTTGGTATTTTATCAAAAGTATTTCTTTATTCGGCATCCTTCTTCTTGCCGGTCTTAGAAAGCAGGAATACCACAATCATAACGATGATGATGGTTGCGAAAATACCGAGCATACCTTTTCCCATGATTTCCAGGGTGTCCATTACATTATCCCAATTGATATTCATCACAGCACCTCCTTATAACATACCGAGAACAAGCTTGATAACGAGACCGCCCGCAACTGCGGAAGCAATCTGACCTGCTACGTTTGCGCCTGCCGCATGCATCAGGATGATGTTACCCGGCTCTTCCTTCTGTGCCATCTTCTGAACCACACGGGAAGCCATCGGGAATGCGGAAATACCGGCTGCACCGACCATCGGGTTGATCTTGTTCTTACGGAACAGGTTCATGAACTTCGCAAGCATAACGCCGCCGATGGTATCGAAAATGAATGCAACGAGACCGATGACCATAATCAGTAAGGTATCTACCTTTACGAAATCCTCTGCGCGCATGCTGAAGGAAATGGTAAGACCGAGAAGCAGGGTGATTAAATTTGCAAGGTTGTTCTGAGCGGTATCGGACATGGTGCCGAGCACACCGCACTCACGCAGTAAGTTACCGAACATCAGGAAACCTACCAGGGAAACAGACTGCGGGGAAATAAAGCCGACTACAAAGGTAACGATAATCGGGAACAAGATACGGGTTACCTTGGAAACGTTCTTCGGATTGTATTCCATATGGATCCGGCGTTCTTTTTTCGTCGTGGTAAGCTTGATTACCGCCGGCTGAATAATCGGAACCAGTGCCATGTAGGAATATGCCGCAACGGCAATTGCACCGACGTACTTGGACTTTAATACCTGAGATACCAAAATCGCAGTCGGACCGTCCGCAGCACCGATGATACCGATGGAAGCAGCGTCCTTTAAGTCGAAACCGAAAATTGCCGCAAGAGTGATGGCAAAGAAAATACCGAACTGTGCCGCACCGCCGAATAAGAACATGGACGGATTGGAAAGCAGCGGTCCGAAGTCAATCATTGCACCGATACCGATGAACAAAAGAATCGGCATTGCCTCGGAAGCATGAATACCGACTTCGAATAACCATTCAATGATACCGGCAGCTTCCACACCCTCGATGGTCTGGTCTAACACAGACGTGAACGGGAAGTTAACAAGAATCGCACCGAAGCCCATCGGAACCAAGAGGGACGGCTCGTATTCCTTTTTGATACCCAGCCAGATGAGCAGGGCACCGATTGCGTACATGACACACTGCTGCCAGGTGACAGACATGATGCCTTCGATTAAGAAATCCATAGTTTCTCTCCTTTGAGTATGATAGTAGAGTAGCGCAAAAGAAAAAGACCTCTGTCACAACGAATCCAATGTTGTAACAAAAGTCTTGCCATTTCAATTCCGAGCGGATTGCTTTCAATCGTTCTGACGCAACGGAATGCACATAAGTGCCGGCTACTCCCTTTTGAGTACCTAACATATTAATTATATAATAATTTTGTAAAAAAAGCTAGTACTTTTTATGTTAAGGGGGTGCTAAGAAAAGCGGGGTACAATCAATTTATGAACAATCGGAGGCGGAAGCGGATACGGAATCCATCAGTTCCTTCATATGGAGAGCCATTTCCTTTGCATCTGTGTAATCCTCGCTTTGCAGTAGCATATGAATGGTAGCCAGCTGATTATGAAAATCGTGGCGTATTTTTGCAAGAGCCTCGCTGTGCTGTTCCAGTTCATGGTAATGTTTTTCCTCTATTTGATAGAGTGTTTGCAGCTCACGGTAGGCGGCTTTTGCAGCAGATTTTTCTTCCTGGTTTATTAGAGATAGGAAAAGAAATAGATTTGCTATGAAAAGTATGACCGGTGCAATTAAGGAAAAATGTAAGTTTCCTTCGGAGATATCGGCGGCGTACACAACAAAAAGGATAGTAGGTGCAATTAGTTGTATGATTGTAAATACTGCAATCATACAGAAGCGGCGTTTACGTTTGATATGTTCGACGAGCTTTAAGAGAAAAATAAACAAAGGGCAGAACATAATCGTAAGGATATTCAAGATTAAAAGAGGAAGTACCATGGTTTTCGAATAATAATTCATACTTAGCGTTATATGAAGGGCATATTTTAGTAAAGCAGAATAAATAGCTTCAACTGTAAGGGAAAATAATAATAGCATAAGAATACACTTGCCGAATTTTTCCCAGAAGGAGTTTTTAAAAGTGATAATCGTATAACAAAAGAGCGTTAATGTACTGCATAACGCGAAGAGGGCTGATACGAAAGGATTGATTGCGGCACATTTAAAGAAAACCGAAACATATAGGATAAGACAATAAAGTAATGTATTCTGTATACGGTTTTTCTTTGGCGTCAGGAAAAAGCTTAGGATAAAAAATTGAAATCCGCCATTTAGTAAAACAAGAAGGCTGTTAATCAGTAAAAACATGGAGGCACCCGTGGTAAATGCTAACGCTACTTGATGACTAATATCATTTTGATAAGGCATATTGCTTTATCAAATGGTGTTTCGGATGTCATCTGTCGTTTGTCCCACTTTATCTGTCATTCGTCGTAAAAAGATAATCTTTCCTCCTGGTATGGTAAGATGAGTACAACAAAGGAAGTCAAGCTTCCGAAGTTAAATCAAATTATCATACGAGGAGGAATTTATTATGAAGAACAAGACGCATAAGAAGAATGTTGACAGAAAGTTAGGACGAGCAGTTTTGGTGATGGCGGTGATTATCGCACTCATGGTTAGCGTATTCCTGCGGAAGGCAGCAGATGCTCAGGCAGCCACGAAGGACGTAATCGGATACGCAACGTTGGATGCAACTTGGGTGAATCTTGGTTTGAACTGGTACATGACCGGAGGAACCAGCGGTAAGGTGGTACGTGGTGAGTCCTTTGTGGTCTATGAAAAGAAGATGGTAAACGGCACCAACCGTTATTACGTTTATGCGGAAAACGCAGATATCTACGGTTACATTTCCGAGCGTTTCATTGATTATACGCCGGTGGAAGAGTCCAAGAAGGAGATTATCGGATATGCGAAGTTAAATGCAAATTGGGTAAATCTCGGTTTGAATTGGAATATGACCGGTGGCACCAGTGGCCGTGTTGTACCGGGTGAGACCTTCATTCTCTATGAGAAGAAGATGGTAAACGGAACGAATCGTTATTACGTATATGCGGAAAATGCAGGAATCTACGGTTACATTTCCGAACGTTTCCTTACGTTAGTGGATGCAGAGGCAAGCGGTAAGGATGAAAACCGCCTCGCATTGGATGTGGCACTTCACGTACAGGAGACTAGCACGACTTGTGGTGTTGCCAGTGTTAAGATGGTGCTGGATTACCTTGGTATTAAGAATTCTTCCGGTAGTTATTATTCCGAAAGTGCTCTTTGGAAGTGGGCAAACAGCTACGGAGAAGGTACTTATGTATACCGTATTGCCCAGACCCTTACGAAGTACGGTGCTGCTTACAAGTATGTTCACATGGGTAATGCGGTAAGTGAAGATTACTGGAATGAGTTAGAAAAGTCTTTGGAAAATAACAGACCGGTGCTTATTCCGATTAAGCCTACGAAGAATAGTTACTGGGATTATAGTAGCGGACATTACATCCTTGTAACCGGAATGTATGTTGACGGAGATGGCGAGAAGCAGGTCATCATCAATGACTGTCACTATAAGTATAGTGCGGAGGATAAAGTGGTTCCGTTAAAGGAACTGGTACGTGTGAGTAAGAACCATAGTGCTTACATTATTGTAGGTAAGTAAGTCGTTATTCATAGAAAGAAATGAGGTATAAAAGGATGCAATCGTTTTAGGGACGGTTGCATCCTTTTTCTCATTAAATCAGAAATAAGGTTGACATGTTGTAAATATGTGATAAAATAAAGACTAACAAAGATAGTTCGTATGTTTTATGTGTTAGGAATAATATTGTGAACATAGGTACATGGTATAGAAGTATAAATTTGTTATAATAATACTTGAAAATATTACTTATAAGTAATATAATGGTACAGAGGAGGAGGTTTCGGGGTGAAACTGGAGAAGCTGGATATGGAGGGACTGAATGACGTGTATGCGTTAGACGTTATTCGGAAGGAATTTACAAAGGCTGTGTCAGAGTGTTGGAAAGAGAACGCACCGTGGCAAAGATATCAAAAGAAATTGATACAGGATCTGGCGGTTTTAGATGAGGAAAAAGAAGGAGCAATTGATTTTCCACAGTATGAGAAGTTGTCGGGAGAAGAGGGACTTTACTGTATAAGGCATCCCGAGACAAAGAAAAATGTACGAGTAATTTATACGATTGTAGAAGGAGAGACGATTATATTGTTGACTGCATTTTTAGAAAAGAATGCAGGTGATTATCAAAAGGCAATACGTCTTGCCAGGAATCGGCTGAAATGGTTGGAAAGTTAATTTTTTGAGTGGAAATGGAGGAGACAAAATGGGTATTACAGAGAAAATTAGTGGAGCAAAGAAGGTAAGTTGGCTGTCCCAAGGAATTTCTGAGGCAGAGGTAAAAACAACGGTTGAGTTGGCGAAGATTTCTGCAAAGATAGAAAGATGCAGACTGGAATTTGGAATGACGCAAAAGGAGTTTGCGGATTATATGGGTGTAACGCAAGGAATGGTATCAAAGTGGGAAAGCAGAGAATATAATTTTACAATTCGTTCATTGAACGAAATCGCTGAAAAATTGGGAGTATATGTTTCTGTTAGTATGGATAAGACATGTGAGAGGAATAATTATCTTATGATTAAATGGGAGGAAGAAAAAATCAAATCTGATAAAGCGATAAAACGGTGGATGGATGTGTATGACAGTAAGGGGGCGATAGCGTAATGGGACTCAATTATGTGGTTAATGATATAGAATTGTTGGGTACAACTGTCCGTGAATTAAATATAGAAAATATGATTGTTGACGTGGAGAAAGACGGTAAAAGAAATTTTGGACTGTGTATTAATGAGCCTAAGTTTCAAAAAACAGAGGAAGGTTTATTCGGGCAACTTTGTATTGATTTCGAAGTGGAGATAGTACAGCCTGAGGATAAAGTTTGCAAGATTCAATTATCACTGGAAGGTGCGTTTTTGTCTGAAAGGGATATTGAAGATGAGAAGTTTAAGGAAATGGTACTTGTGAACGGTGCGGCCGCACTTATCGGAATAGCACGCGGAAAAATTGAAGCTATTTCTGCAAATGTTTTCAATAACGGAAAAATAGTGATTCCGTTTGTGAATGTGATTGATTATTATAAGGAGTGTAGTGAATAGCTTTTATATTATTTTCCAATTTGACTCCCGAAAGGCTTTGTGGTATTCTGATGTTGGATTCCACAGAAGTTTTTCGGGAGGTTTTTTATGGAAAAATACAGTTATTCCGCATTTGCGTATGTATATGACGAGCTGATGGACAATGTGCCTTATGATGAGTGGACGGCGTATTTGATTGGATTATTAAAAGAGAACGGCGTGGCAGAAGGGCTGGTGTGCGAGCTGGGTTGCGGAACCGGACAGATGACAAGACGTTTGGCAGCAGCGGGCTATGATATGATTGGTATCGATTTGTCCGAGGAGATGCTTGATGTAGCCAGAGAGCAGGAGTACGGAGTATATGAGGGCGACTTTGGTGAAGAAGAATTTGACGAAAGTGTACCGGATGCGGATGATGATTTTGATAGCGCGCCAGATGGCGAAGAAGGAGAGATTGGCGAAGTAGACGCCGCCGAACCTTCCATCCTTTACCTTCAGCAGGATATGCGTGAGTTTGAGTTATACGGCACCGTGTCTGCGGTGGTCAGCATTTGCGACAGCATGAATTATATGACCTCCGATGAGGATTTGTTACAGGTGTTCCGTCTGGTAAATAATTATCTGGATAAGGACGGCGTGTTCATTTTTGACATGAATACCGAGTACAAGTATAAGGAGCTGATGGGGGATACCACCATTGCGGAGAACCGTGAGGATGTCAGTTTCATCTGGGAGAATCTGTACGATGAGGAAAAGCGACTGAATGAGTATTGCCTGACTTTATTTGCAAAGGCTGAGCAAGATGAGGAGGAAGAGGGCGCGGCACCTTTGTATGAAAAGTACGAAGAGGTGCATTTGCAACGGGCGTATCCTCTTGCAGAGGTAAAAAGACTACTTGCTGAGGCCGGTATGACCTTTGTGGCGGCCTACGATGTGCTTACCCATGAGGAGCCGGGACCGCAGTGTGAACGGATGTATATCGTGGCAAAGGAAGGACATCAGAGTGGAAAGACGTATTTGTAGGAAATTTGTGTGTTGGTGATGCGGTTTGTTGATGTCGGTAAAAGTGAAAGTGTATCATGAGGTAGCGTACGATTTAAGGAGCGTTTATGAATATAGATGATAAAAAAGCATTCCGTAAACAGATGCTTGCCAAGCGGGATGCCATTCCCTATGAAAACAGAATAGAAGCAGACCGGGCGCGGAACGAGCTTATCCGAAGCTGGGATGTTTATCAAAATGCCGAGCTGTTGCTTTTTTATGTGAGCTATCGCAGTGAGGCAGATACGTTACAGTTGCTTAAGGAAGCCCTCGAAGCCGGACGTAATGTGGCGGTTCCGAAGGTGGTAGGTACCGAGATGGTGTTTTACCGGATTATAGACTTCTCGCAGCTGATAGAAGGCTATAAAGGAATTTTGGAGCCGGATACAGAACGCTGCGAGGCAGTAACCGAAATGAACAGCGTAGATGATGGGCGAATGCAGTCGGTGACGAAACCGGCTCTACCGGAACATACCCTTCTCTTCGTGCCAGGTTGCGCCTTTGATAAAACCGGTGGACGCATGGGCTACGGTGGCGGATTTTATGATCGGTTTATGGAAAAGTACCCGGATATACTCAAGGTGGCGCTGGCCTACGAGGAGCAGTTGATGCCGGAGGTGCCGCGGGAAGTCCATGATAAGCCGGTGAACGTGATTGTGACGGAAGAGAGGAGAATAGAAATGGATCGAGTATACGGTGCCAGAGGAACCCGTGCAAAGGAATTGTTTTTAGAGGGCTATAATTGTGCCCAGGCGGTGGTGCTGGCTTATGAGGATTATTTTGAGGAGAGCTCGGAGACTTTGGCGCAGCTGGTGTCGGCCTTTGGCGGCGGAATGGGGCGACTTCGTGAGGTGTGCGGTTCCGTCAGTGGCATGTTTTTCGTATTAAGTAAAGTATACGGCTACGCAGACCCGAAGGAAAAGGACGGAAAGATGGACCTATATGCCAGAGTGCAGGAACTGGCGGCACGGTTCCGGGAGCGAAACGGTTCCATTGTCTGCCGGGAGCTGTTAGGATTATCGGAAAAGATAAGTGTGCCGGTACCGGAGGCGAGAACGCCGGAGTACTACAAAAAGCGTCCGTGCCCGGATATTATCGCGGATGCGGCGGATATTCTGGAGGAGTATTTGCGGGAACAGGGGAAGTTGAAGTAAACATAAAAGCCTGAAACGGAAGATGTTATCCAAAACAGATTTTAGAGATTTTCGAGAAAAACAGAATAATTAAACAGAAATCAAGACACGCTAACCTAGAGTGAATTTTTGGATGTGAGCAAAAACGTTTGGACCGGTGAAAAGGCCGGGAGAAACAAACGAAGACGGTACAGTTCAAAACGATAGGAGGGCGTGTCTTGACCGGTTTAAAGGAGAATTTTGAAGAGAGTGTGGCGTATTTTAATAATACGTTACGGGTGACAGAAAATTTTGACGTACTATATCACACCTTTGAAATGGGTGGAAAAAAGGCTTGCATGTACTTTATCGACGGTATGGTAAAGGATGAAGTGATGCAGAAGCTGTTGCAGTACTTTTTTGGACTGAAGGCGAAGGATATGCCGGAGGACATTCACGGGGTATTAAAGAAGTTTATGCCTTATGTGGAGGTAGGGCTGATTACATCGGCGGATGAAGCGATCCGGAATATTTTATCCGGTGTGCCGGTTCTGATTCTGGAGGGCTATGATAAGATTATTTCCATCGATGCCAGAACCTACCCGGCCCGCAGTGTGGATGAACCGGAAAAGGATAAGGTCATGCGGGGCTCCAGGGACGGTTTTGTGGAAACGTTGGTGTTTAATACGGCCCTCATCCGCAGACGTATTCGTGACCCGCGGCTGACCATGTATATTACAGAGGCGGGGACCGTGTCTCACACGGATATTGTGCTTTGCTATATGGAAGACCGGGTGGAGAAAAAATTTCTGGAGGAGATTAAACGACGTATTAAAAAGATTTCTGTGGAGTCTCTGACCATGAACCAGCAGAGTCTCGCGGAGTGTCTGTATCACGGAAAATGGTTCAATCCTTTCCCGAAGTTTAAGTTTACGGAGCGCCCGGATGCGGCGGCAGCGGCGGTGCTTGAAGGGGATATTATTATTCTGGTGGATAATGCTCCTCAGGCTATGATATTGCCCACTACGATTTTTGATATTGTGGAGGAGGCGGATGATTATTATTTTCCGCCGATTACGGGAACGTATTTGCGCCTGACCCGGTTTGTGACAAATATTCTGGCGCTGATTTTGACGCCGACCTTTATGCTTTTAATGCAGCACCCCGAATGGATCAGTGAACGGTGGCAGTTCATTGTGGTGAAGGATCCGTTAAATATCCCGCTGCTACTGCAGTTTTTGATTTTGGAATTTGCCTTGGACGGTCTGCGTTTGGCGTCCTTAAATACGCCGAATACCTTAAGTCTGCCCCTCAGCGTGATTGCCGGTGTGATTATCGGGGATTTTACGGTGCAGAGCGGGTGGTTCAACTCCGAAGCTATGTTATATATGGCTTTCGTGGCTATTGCAAACTATACCCAGGTGAGTCTGGAGTTGGGGTATGCGCTGAAGTTTATGCGTATCACATTGCTGATTTTAACCCATTGTTTTGGCCTTTGGGGCTATATCGGAGGAATTGCGCTGGATATTTTGGCGATTGCCTTTAACAAGACCATCGGCGGCAGAAGCTATTTGTATCCGCTGGTGCCGTTAAAACCGAGACAGTTGGTGCAGAGAATTTTCCGGGTACCGCTGCCGAAAAGTGAGAACCAAAAGGCGGCAAGATAAAACGGGATACGAGAAGAAAATCGAAGGGAAACATGACAAAAGTCAAGAAAAAAGGAACTGCAGTAATGTATTCCGGGGGCAATACGCCTTGGGAAACGGCTGCAGTTCCTTCTTTGTATCAGGCACAGGCTGTGCCCGAACAGATATGTATGGTCAGTTACCTTGTTTCAAAAAGCAAGAGTCTAACGATACCATTCCTTGTTGAAATCGTCGTAAATCGGATCATAGTTCTTGTCTTCTTCGAATACGGAAGTGGTCAGGTCGGACAAATCCAAGGTCGGTTCCTTGCCGTAGACGTGGTAATTAAAGTAATCAATCATATAATTCATGTCCTCGGCAATGACCGCATGACCTTCCTTATGAATGTTAATCGCAATGTTTTCCTTGATTCCAAGGAACTCGTAAATGGACTGGGCAGCCTTATAGCACAGGTGCATGGACGGCGCATTTACCCAGTCTTCACTGATACAGGAACCGATGATAAAAAGGTAACGGTCCTCGTCGGCGCATAAGGATGCCAGCATGTACTGATCCATCGGCAGGTAGGTCACATCGGAGAAGTTTAAGAACATATCGTTAAACCAGCCCTGTTCGCCGGAGGACTGCAGGCTGCCCAGCGGTTCGTTGGCACCGTAGGTATAAGATGCCGGACCGTTTTCGGAGGAAAAGTCGTAATTTTTTCCTTCCGACATATAGCGGTATATTGCAAGACCGCCGGCACCGGAACAGGACGGAGCCACCATTTTAAATCTCGGTTCAAAAGCACCGCAGACGGAAGCTGCTTTGCCCCAACGGGATACGCCGGTAACGATGGAGTTCTCGCTGTTGATGTGCAACTCCTCACCGAGTCCCGCTTCCAAGGCATCCAAAACTTTGGAGGCACCCCAGGACCAAGCCGACAGTACACCGGTTTGTTCCTTCCAACTGTCGCCGTACGGATACAGGTCGTAGAAGGCTCCTACATGCTTATTATCGTCGGAAGCAATTTCGTAGGTATTTAAAATCACGGTGGCATATCCTTTTTCTACCGCCAATTGTTCCTGAATACCGCTGTGCATGCCCACGATAACCGGCCAGCCGCCTTCCGGCATTTCGCATTTAGAAGCGTCCGGAACGGACACGGTGACGGTAAAGGAAGCAGTTCTGCCTTCCCGTTCTACGGTAATCTTTAACTTGTTGCCGTTTAAATCATAGGTCAGGTTTTCACCGGTTCCGTCACGCCATACACCGTACATATAGTACTGGTACATGCCGTGGATTTCATCCGCACGCTTTTTCCAATCGGCAACGGTTTCTACATAGCTGCCGTCTAAGAACAAATATGGGTCAGGAAGTCCGGCGTTTGCAGTCAGATTCTTTGCGGATACATAACCGCTGCCGTCGTTTAATTGTCCTACGGCTTCTTTTAAGTCGGCCAGTGCCGTATCAACTTCTTCCTGGGTGGCAGCTTCGTTTGCCAAAACAGCTTCTGCCGTTTGCATCGGAGCATTCAGAACCTCCGGATTGCCGTACAGGGAGAGGTTAAAGCCCTTTACCTGCTTTAAATAACCTTCCAGCTGTCCTTTCACAATCTTGTTTTCGGTGCTTTCCTTACAGGTCAGAATTAATTCTCCCATGGCGGACGGCTTCTCCCATGCGGAGCCGGATTTATCGAAAATATTTATTGTGCCCACGCGTGTGCCGCTGTTACCTGCTTCGTTTACTTGCAGGTCAAATCCCATCACCGTTCCGTTTGCTGGAATGCTGCTCCACATAACACCGGACTCAATGATATAGCCGATTTTCTTGCCGGTTTCATCTTTCAGTATTTTGGTAGCGGTAACAAAACGTGTCGGGTCGCCGGCATCCGTACTTTGTTCGTTGTCGAAATTGACACGGTAATGGACATCGTCTGCCTGATAGGAGCTTGCCTTGTCATTTAACTCGTCCAAGAAAACTTCTACGGAATCCTGCTCATAGGCGTTTCCGCTGGCTTTATTCAGCACGTCGTCCGTTACAACCGTTAAGGTATAAAGAAATCCTTCGTCCCAAAGAACTTTGAATACCGGAGCAGCCTTGACGGACGGAGAGGATTTGATTCCCGGATAAACCGGTTCTGCATATTTCCAGACATCGTCGATTTCACCGTCCAAAACAGGAGAACCGTATACCGCATTGATTCTGCCGGCATCGTCAAATGCTGCGATTTTTGCTTCGGTCGGCAGCTCGATAATCGGAGCCTTAGTCGGTACGGGCGTAGCGGTCGGCTTTGGAGTGCTTGTCGGTACGGGCGTATTTGTTGGAGCCGGAGTGCTCGTCGGAGTCGGAGCCTCTGTCGAATCCGTGGCTTCGGTCGGAGTTACGTCTTCCGAAGGATTTTTCGTGCTCACCGGTTCGGTTTGGTTACAGGCGGCAAGGCATAAGACAGAAAATGCCAGAAGTGCCGTGAGTAACAATTTGTTTTTGCTTTTCATTCCCATTTTATCCTTTCGTTGTTTTGTTTGAAAAAACTACAGTGCTATTGTACTATAGTCGGGACCTTTTGGCTAGTGTTATTTTGTTAATTAGACAACTATTTTGCTTATTTTCTGTTTATAACTTACACTTTATCTTGGGTCATTGTGAAAATGCGGTTGTTTCCTTGCATGAAATGTGCTATCATAAAAATAAGTATATTTTGCTTGCAAAAGATAGCAGTGAAAGGAGATTTACCATGGGTTTTAAGCTGGTTCACGGGAGCAGTGCGGTACCGTTTGTTGTAGAGAAGGAAGCATTTGAGGGTGTGCGCCTCGTTGCGGAAAAGGTTTGTAAGGATGTACAGTTGGTATCGGGGAAGCTACCGAAGGTAGAACAGCCGAAGAAGGTGAAGAAACCGTCCGGCTGTGTGTTGGCGGCAACGGTGGGACAGAGCCCGATTCTTGACTTGTATGAGAGCGAGGGACTTCTTGATTTGTCCGATATTAAGGGCAAAAGAGAGGTTTATAAGATTGCTGTGGTAGGAGACGGAAACAAGGCTGTTTTAGTGGTGGCCGGCAGTGATAAGCGCGGTACCATTTACGGTCTGTTCCATATTTCCGAATGTATCGGTGTATCTCATTTGGTGTACTGGGCGGATGTGCTGCCGGTAAAATGCAAGGAGCCGACGGTGGCGGATGCGCAGATGATTACGTCCAAAGAGCCGTCCGTAAAGTACAGAGGTTTCTTTATTAATGATGAGTGGCCGTCCTTCGGGGGCTGGACCTGTGAGAAGTTCGGCGGTTTTAACGCAAAGATGTACGAGCATGTATTTGAACTGTTGCTACGTATGAAGGGTAATTATTTATGGCCGGCAATGTGGTCCGCATCCTTCCCGCTTGACGGGCCGGGACTGGCAAACGCAGAACTGGCGGATACATACGGTATTGTTATGGGGACCTCTCATCATGAGCCTTGTCTTCGTGCCAGTGAGGAGTGGGACAAGGTAAGAGGTCCGGAGACCCGCTTCGGAGACGAATGGAATTATTATACCAATCGTGACGGCCTGTTAAAGTATTGGGAAGAGGGACTTGCCCGCAGCGGTAAGTTTGAGAATATTATTACCATCGGTATGCGCGGCGAGCGTGATACCTCCATGCTGGGACCGGATGCAACTCTGGAGCAGAATATCAGCCTGTTAAAGGATATTATTACGGAGCAGAGAAAGTTGATTGCCAAGTATGTGGATGAGGATACCTCGAAAGTGCCGCAGATGCTGGCTCTGTACAAAGAGGTAGAGGAGTATTTCTACGGTGACGCCGAGACCGCGGGACTTAAGGATTGGGACGGTTTGGACGGCGTGACCTTAATGCTTTGTGAGGATAACTTCGGTAATATGCGTACGCTTCCGAAGAAGGAGTTCCGTGAGCATAAGGGCGGCTTCGGTATGTATTATCACTTTGACTACCATGGAGGTCCGGTGTCCTATGAATGGGTAAACTCTACGCCGATTGCAAAGGTTTGGGAGCAGATGTCCATGGCCTATGATTACGGGATTCGTGACATTTGGATTGTGAATGTAGGTGATTTAAAGCCGCAGGAGTTCCCGCTTTCCTATTTCATGAATCTTGCTTATGATTTCGAGAAGAACGGTACTGCAGCTCCGAATCAGACGGAAGCTTTTACGGACGCATTTGTAAAGGCACAGTTTTCCGGCGGTTTTAATGAAGAGGAACTAAACGAGATTTCCTACATTTTGAAGGAGTATACCAGATTAAACGGTATGCGTCGTCCGGAGGTTATGGCGGCAAATATTTATCATCCGGTACATTACGGAGAGACGGAGAAAATCCGTGCCAGAGCGCAGAAGCTTGCGGAAACCGCTACAAAGCTGTATGTTTCCTGTAAGAAGGAGTACAAGGCGGCGTTCTGTCAGTTGGTGTATTTCCCGGCAGTGGCTTCCGCAAATGTGATTCAGATGCAGACAGCCTCCGGCCTGAATCAGTATTATGCAAGATGGGGAATGACAGTGGCAAATCGTTATGCCAAGGAAATCGAAAGTGCTATTGTAAGAGACACGGAGTTGACCGAGGAGTATCACAAGACAGCGGACGGAAAGTGGAACCACATGATGTCTTCCGCACATATCGGCTTCCGTGCATGGAACGATGAAGGCTGGCAGTATCCGGTAGCACAGACTGTATACGGAGTAAAGGGCGCAAGACCGGCGGTTCGTGTGTACGGAGAAGGAAGAGTTTACCTTGGCGGAAGTATTGCGGTTACCACGCCGAGAGCCGGCGGAGCAGTTCGTGTGGAGCTGTTAAACGGCGGTGCGGCTAAGGTTGAGTTTTCTGCGGTTGCGGAAGGTGAGTGCTCCGTGGATACGGAAAAGGGCGCTTATGAGTTGAACGCTTGGCTTACGGTAAATGTGGCCGGCGGTGAAGCGGGAGCAGCCGGTACGGTGAAGATTTTCGCAAACGGAAGAACTTTTGAGCTTAAGATAGAACGTGTAGCTCCGGCGCTTGTAAAGCTTAAGAAGGAGAGTTTTGCGGAGGATTATAGGAAGCAGGTACAGGGCATCGGTGAATACGTAGTATTTGAAGCCGGAGATTTTGCGGAAAGTCGTAAGGCAGGCAATGCAGAGTACAAGCTTTTGACAAATTACGGACGTACGAAGGATTCCGTAAAGGTATATCCGACGACGGAAAGTTTTACGGCAGAACAGGCTGCGAAGCACGAGACGGCAGAACTGGCGTATATGTTTGAGGCGGCACGGGAAGGACAGTACGGAGTGTCGATATATGTTTCTCCGACCAATCCGCTCTACCCGGGAGATGAGCAGCGTCTGGCACTTACAGCAAACGACGAAACAACAGAGGTGTTTTCTACGCTTCCGAAAAACTTTCTGGCAGGAAATTGCTGGAATGCGGAATGGAATAATAATGTATTGGATAACATTAGAGAATGTAAGCTGACTGTAACGTTAAAGAAAGGGGAAAACCGCCTGACTGTGGGTGCGGTGGATGCCGGAGTGGTTGTACAGAAGATTGTTGTGTACCCGCTTGCAAAGCCGTTTAAGGAGTCCTACCTCGGTCCGTGTGGAGAATAAACTATGAGTAGTATTACGTATGAAGCAGTAAAAGCAAACCCAAGTGTGGAAACCTATATCAAGAAGGCGGATGAGTCTTTAAAGGCTCTCGGCTATACGGAGCATAGCTTTGCACATGTGACAAAGGTTGCGGTGGTGGCCAGCGATATTTTACAAACTCTCGGTTACAGCGAACGGGAAATTGAACTGGCGAAGATTGCGGGATATCTGCATGATATCGGCAATGTGATTAATCGTATCGACCATGCCCAGAGCGGTGCAGTGATGGCGTTCCGTATTTTGGATAAGATGGGCGCGGACGACGAGGATATTGCTACCATTATTACCGCCATCGGTAATCATGACGAGTCTACCGCTTATCCGGTGAATCCGGTAGCGGCGGCGCTTATTTTGGCGGACAAGACGGACGTGCGCTATACCCGTGTCCGCAATCAGGATTTTGCGACCTTTGATATTCACGACCGTGTGAATTATTCCGTAAAGGAGTCTGAAGTGATTGTGCGCAAGGGTGAGTGTATCGAGCTGAAGCTGACCATTGATACCAAAGAGTGCTCGGTGGCCAATTATTTCGAGATTTTCTTAAATCGTATGATTCTTTGTAAGAAGGCAGCAGAACGGTTAAATCATGCCTTTCGCCTGGTGATTAACGGACAACAGCTGATGTAATTTGTTTTTTTGAAAGCGGACCTCGGACCGGTTGGATCCGGGTGTCCGCTTTTTGCGAATACAAAGGAGGGGAAGCCTATGGTGACATGGTTTTATCTGGCAGTACTTGTTGTTGCGGTCTTTATGACCGGAAGTATTTTGCTTAAGAATCGTAAAGTAGATAATGCGTTCATTTTGTTCGGCATTTTGTTAACCGTGAATTGTGCGGGACAATATATGCTGGCTGTTTCGCAGACGGTGGAAAGTGCGGTTTGGGCAAATAAGATTATGTATGTGGGAGGATGCTATCTGCCTTTTGTGGTTTTTCTTGTTGTGACAAGATTATGTAATATAAGAGTAAACCGCTATTTCAAATTATTTTTGTTAGGATATGCGACACTTGTTCTTGCCTTTGTTGTGACCATAGGTCATAATGAATTATATTATGTGTCGGTGGAATTGGTACATGGAAACGGCTTCAATTATTTGATAAAAGAATACGGACCGTTTCATGTACTGTACCCGGTTATGATGATAGTGTACAGTGTCATGTTGATTTCGTTTGTGGGGTATGCAATCAAGAAACGAAAAGAGATTCCGACACGTACGGTAGTGACCATGAGTTGCCTTTGTTCCGCAATGTTCCTTACCTATATTTTAGAACGGGTTTTGAAATCGGAGGTCAGCTTTCTCCCGGTTGGATATATCATTGGAATGACGCTTCTTATGCGATACTTTGACCGGATTAATATGTATGATATGTCTGCGAATATTGTAAGTTCTATAGAAAAACTGCAGGAATATGGTTATATCGTAATCGACAATAAGTGTCGGTATGTCAGTGCAAACAATAATATTAAAGCTTTGTTTCCGGAGGTAAAGAACTGGGTGATTGATAAGGTAATACCGGCTTCGGACAGTTGTTTGTATCAGAAAGTAATACGAGGCTTGTTACGTGATGACGATGAAATAAGAACAAGCCGGACCATTACGGTGGATGACCGATATTTTCAAATAGAGGTGAGGGAGTTAACACACGGGAGAAAGGCATTTGCCGGATTTTTAATTGAATTTATTGACCGAACCACCGAACGTAAATATTATAATGCCATTGAAGAGTACAATTCCAAACTGGAAAAGGAAGTGGAAGATAAAACAGAGCATATTACCTATATTAAAGATATGATGGTGCTTGGTATGGCGGAAATGGTGGAAAACCGGGACAGTAACACCGGAGGTCATATTAAGCGGACCAGTGAAGTGGTACATATCTTTGCGGAACGGCTGATGAAGGATAAGGAGAGATTCGGACTCTCCGGGGAGTTTTTAAAGCTTGTGATAAAAGCGGCACCGATGCATGATTTGGGTAAAGTAGCCATTGATGATGCGGTATTACGTAAGCCGGGGAAGTATACGGATGAGGAGTACGCGGAGATGAAGCGTCATTCCGCGGAAGGTGCCCGGATTGTGGAAAGTATTCTGCAGGGGGTGGAGGATGATGCCTTTGTGGAAGTGGCAAAGAATGTGGCGCATTATCATCATGAGAAATGGAACGGCTTCGGGTATCCGATGGGAAAGGCAGGGACGGAAATTCCTGTGGAGGCCCGCATTATGGCACTGGCGGATGTATTTGATGCATTGGTAAGTAAGCGTTGTTATAAGGAGGCGTTTTCCTACGACGAGGCATTTAATATTATGGAAGAGTCCATGGGACAGCATTTTGACCCGGAGTTGGGTCGCGTTTTTATGGAGTGCAGACAGGAACTGGAAGCGTTCTATAATCAGAATAAGTAACAGATATAAGATTTTTTCACGTTACTGTAAAAAAGTGCTTGCATTCTAAGAAAAGAAGAGTTACAATATTTGTCATATTAGTAAGAAAGGCAGGGCGCAGATGAAGCTGATTGCTACCGTAGATAACAATTGGGCCATCGGAAATCGAGGTGGACGACTGGTTCGTATTCCGACGGATGAGCGTTTCTTTCGTTTTGAGACTATGTACAAGACCGTGGTAATGGGACGCTGTGTGCAGGAGGAGTTTTCCGCAGGACAGCCGCCTCGTGATCGTAACAACATCATTTTAACGAAGAAGAAAGACCTGAAGTTAAATGATGTAACGGTGGTGCATAGCTTTGAGGAAGCCATGGAAGCCATCTCAAAGTATCCGACCGATCAGGTGTATGTCATCGGAGGAGCATCGGTGTTTGAACAGTTTTTGCCGTACTGCGACGAAGCCTTTATTACAAAGATTGATTATGAATATGATGCGGACACGTATTTCCTGAATCTGGATAAGGATCCGGAGTGGGAGCTGGCAGATGTTTCCGACGAGCAGACCTATTATGATTTGATTTACGAGCGTTGCCGTTATGTCCGTAAGAAAAAGTAAGCAGGAGGATAGAATTATGTTAAACATCAGAATCGAGAAAACTACCAATCCGAAGCCGTTGCCGACTCCGGAGGACCCGTTAAAGTTCGGTACCATTTTTACCGACCACATGTTTATTATGAATTATGAGACCGGCAAGGGCTGGTTCGACCCGCGTGTCGTACCGTACCAGCCGATCGTTTTAGAGCCGTCCGCAATGGTATTCCATTACGGTCAGGAAATGTTCGAGGGCTTAAAGGCGTATCGTGCCGATGACGGCAGAGTGCTTTTGTTCCGTCCGGACATGAACGCAAAGCGTACCAACAACACCAACAAGAGATTGTGCATTCCGGAACTTCCGATTGAGGATTTCGTAGAGGCTGTTAAGGCTGTGGTTAAGGTAGATGAGGCATGGGTTCCGAATAAGCCGGGTACTTCCCTGTACATTCGTCCGTTCATCATCGCAACCGACCCGTTCCTCGGTGTACGTCCGTCCGATACATACCAGTTCATCATCATCCTTTCCCCGGTTGGACCGTACTATCCGGAAGGTCTTAACCCGGTTAAGATTTGGATTGAGGATGACTATGTAAGAGCCGTAAAGGGCGGTATCGGTGAGGCAAAGACCGGCGGTAACTACGTGGCTTCCATGGCAGCACAGATGAAGGCACATGACGCAGGTTACTCTCAGGTATTGTGGCTTGACGGCGTAGAGCGTAAGTACATCGAAGAAGTAGGCGCAATGAACATCTTCTTCAAGATTAACGGCACCATCGTAACCCCGATGTTAAACGGCAGTATCTTACCGGGTATCACCAGAAACTCCGTTATTGAGCTTTGTAAGGAGTGGGGACTTCCTGTAGAGGAGCGTCGTGTTTCCGCACAGGAGCTTGTAGACGCTTACGAGGCAGGTACTTTGGAGGAAGTATTCGGTACCGGTACCGCAGCGGTTATTTCTCCGGTAGGTGCACTTCGTTTCGGTGACCGCGTAATGCAGATTAAGGACGGTTCCATCGGCGAGTACAGCCAGAAGCTGTACGACACCATCACCGGCATCCAGCTTGGTAAGATTAAGGAAACCAAGGGCTGGGTAGTTGAGGTTAAGTAAGAGAATAGCAGAATTATACGGCGGTGTATCTCGGAAGGGGTACACTGCCTTTTCCATATTTATTATGTTAACGGAAAATAATATATGTTATGATATACTTTTATAGAGGCGGAGGAAATCGTGATATGTGTGTGGAGCATTCAGAAAGATGGAAAGCAATCGTTTTAGATTTGGATGAAACTCTTTTGCATTCGGACGGCAGTGTTTCGGAATATACATTAGAGATACTGCACGAATGTAAAAAAAGAGGAATAGTTGTCGTTGTGGCAACAGCAAGATTTTGGTTTAAAGCAGAGAAGTATTTAAATATTATTTTACCTGACTATGCAATATTGGCAGACGGGACACAAATCTATCATGCCGGGGAAATGATTCATGGCTACGAAATGGATAAATCACAGAGTAGCGGAATTATAAATGAATTACTGAAAAAAGAAGAGTTTGATTTTGTGGTAAGTGTAGGGAAACAGCTGTTATGTTCCGGAGGTGGGATAGAGGAGAAATGGCGCAAGTCCGTAAATTTTAAAGACTCGTTGGAAGCTCCGGTTTATAAAATAGCAGCAATACTCAAGGGATACGAGGAAGCAAAAGAATTGGCTGAAAACTATGATTGTCGCTTGTATTCTTACCGTGGTGAAGACTTATATGGATTTGCAAGCAGTAAATCGGGGAAGTATCAGGCGGTTTTGGCTTTGGGAAAAATACTTCACATTAATCCGGAAGAAATGATTGCCTTTGGTGATGATGAAAACGATTATGAGATATTAAAAAACGTGGGAAAAGGTGTGGCGGTAAATAATGCAATTCCTATGATAAGGGAGGTTGCCGATGATATTACCGAAAGCAATAATGACGATGGGGTTGCAAAGTATATAGAGAAATTACTAAGCAAGTGATAGTCTTGGATGAGGAAGTGAAGAGGTTGTGAAAACAATGAACGGGATTTATGAGAAACTGTGGGAGGAGTATGAGAAGTTGATCCGATAGAATGCGAGGACAAAATATAGAAAGAGGGGATATTGTGTTTGATAAAAGAGCAATTGAGTCGGAATTGAGAAAAATGCTAGCACTTGATTTTAACTGTGAGCCTGAGGATTTTGACAAAAAAGAAAACATCATTGTAGTTCCGAAGGAGCTTCCGGGAAGGCGGGAGTATACGCCGAAAAAGGCGTTTTTCTCCATGGTTACCATGGGAAAGAATGTGGTAATGAATGCACCGGAGGAG
This sequence comes from uncultured Lachnospiraceae bacterium, assembly GCA_964545045.1. Taxonomy (GTDB): domain Bacteria; phylum Bacillota; class Clostridia; order Lachnospirales; family Lachnospiraceae; genus SIG307. The sequence goes on from CAZJEN010000019.1 coordinate 38,243, forward strand.
ATGCATGAGTGGTTGGAAAACTGGTGCAAAGGAAGAGAAAGCATCTGGCTGTTTGAACATCATAATCTGATGGAACTGGAGGCTGAGCTTGCAAAGTACGGGAAGCGCTTGTGGCAGAGTCATCACATGTTTTTGCCGAAGGCCCGGATGGAAGACGTAGACGGGCTTGTTGAAATGCTAAAGGCAGACGGGGATATTGAGATACAGTGGTTTGAACAGAAAGATATCCATGCATTGTACGGTCGGCCGGAGTTTCCGAATGCGCTGTGTGATTGTTTCAAGCCGGAGCGTCCGGATGTGCTGGCGGTAGGTGCCATGCATGATGGTCAGATAGTCGGTCTGGCAGGATGCTCTGCAGATACGAAGCTGTTCTGGCAAATCGGAATCGATGTGCTTCCGGAGTGGAGAGGTAAGGGAATTGCAACAATGCTGGTAAGATTACTGAAAAATGAATGCTTCCGCAGAGGTGCGATACCGTTTTACGGGACAAGCCTGTCGAACCTGGGTTCCTGGCATGTGGCGCTGGGGAGCGGTTTCTATCCGGCTTGGGTAGAGATAGCGACCAAGGAGGTGTAACCTCGTAATATGGATTGGATGCACATGGGGTTGAAAAAGAGGAGACTTTTGCTGATTGTATCCGTTGTGGTAATGTTGCAGTTGGTGTATTACGGAATAAGAGATGTTTATGAAGTGTGTGACAGGTTTTCCAAAGAGCCGGTCAGTGAAGAAGAAACGTATGTGTTGGAGAAATTGCCGCCGGGAACGAAGGTTATCGATACCGGACACCGATACGGGAGTATTCAGAGAGAAAATCACGAGCTTATCGGCGGAGCTATTATGAAATTCGTGTTAGGTATCGGATTTTTCGTATGGTGTTTGTTGAAATATTGGGAGGAAAAGCGGCTGACGGAGGAGGCAGAACGGCAGTTACGTAAAAAAAGAGAGATAGAAACAAACCTTATGTTGGATAAGGAAAAGCGACTGGCGAAGTACCGGGGAGAGGACAAGGGAAATGATACGGAGGAGGATTTATTTTAGGAAATGATGGGGCATGCATTGCTTCCCTCATTTTGATATGTCTTCGTTCTGATACTCAACTCTTGCAAACAGGCAAACCTTATGTTATACTACCATTATTATGGGTTCGTGGGCTCTTGCGTAAACGAACCTGAACTTGAATTAGTTTACGGGACGGGCAAAAGATGGCTTGTCTTGTTTGAAAGCGAGGATTTTGTATGGCAGCGGACCAGACAAAGATTAGAAATTTTTGTATTATTGCGCATATCGACCACGGTAAGTCTACCTTGGCGGACCGTATTATCGAAAAGACCGGTCTTCTTACCAGTCGTGAAATGCAGGCGCAGGTATTGGACAATATGGATTTGGAGCGTGAGCGCGGTATCACCATTAAGGCCCAGACCGTGCGTACCGTTTACAAGGCGAAGGACGGCGAGGAGTATGTGTTTAACTTAATCGATACACCGGGCCATGTGGATTTTAACTATGAGGTTTCCCGTTCCCTTGCAGCTTGTGAGGGCGCGATTTTGGTGGTAGATGCGGCACAGGGTATCGAGGCACAGACCTTGGCGAATGTGTACCTTGCTCTTGATCATAATCTGGATATTATGCCGGTGATCAATAAGATTGACCTGCCGAGTGCAGACCCGGAGCGAGTTATCAATGAGATTGAGGATGTCATCGGTTTGGAGGCACAGGATGCACCGCTGATTTCCGCAAAGAACGGCATTAATATCGAGGATGTGTTGGAGCAGATTGTAGCAAAGATTCCGGCACCGCAGGGAGATGCCAATGCACCGCTTAAGGCTCTGATTTTCGACTCCGTATATGATGCGTACAAGGGCGTTATTATTTTCTGCCGTGTGATGGAAGGTACCGTAAAGGCGGGGACCCGTATCCGTATGATGGCAACCGGCGCGGAGGCGGAGGTTGTGGAGCTCGGTATTTTCGGACCGGGACGTTTCATCCCGTGTGAGGAGCTTTCCGCAGGTATGGTAGGTTACATTACCGCCAGCCTGAAGAATGTAAAGGATACCCGTGTGGGTGATACGGTGACCAATGCGAAGGAGCCGTGCGCCGAGGCGTTGCCGGGCTATAAAAAGGTAAATCCGATGGTGTACTGCGGTATGTATCCGGCAGACGGTGCGAAGTATCCGGATTTAAGAGATGCGTTAGAGAAGCTTCAGTTAAACGATGCGGCATTGCAGTTTGAGCCGGAGACCTCTATTGCGTTAGGCTTCGGTTTCCGTTGCGGTTTCTTAGGACTGTTACACTTAGAGATTATTCAGGAGCGTTTGGAGCGTGAGTACAATCTAGACCTTGTGACTACCGCGCCGAGCGTAATTTACAAAGTATATAAGACCAACGGCGAGGTTATCGAGATTACCAACCCGTCCAATCTTCCGGATCCGTCGGAGATTGAGCACATGGAGGAACCGTTTGTTTCTGCGGAGATTATGGTAACCACGGAATTTGTGGGTGCAATTATGACCCTGTGTCAGGAGCGCCGCGGTATTTACCTTGGTATGGAATACATGGAGCAGACGAGAGCGCTTCTTAAGTACGAGCTTCCGCTTAATGAAATCATTTACGATTTCTTTGATGCATTGAAATCACGTTCCAGAGGCTATGCATCCTTTGACTATGAGCTGAAGGGTTATGTACCGAGTGAGCTGGTAAAGCTGGATATTTTAGTAAACCGTGAGGAAGTGGATGCCTTGTCCTTTATTGTACACGGCGAAACCGCTTACGAGCGTGGCAGAAGAATGTGCGAGCGTTTGAAGGATGAGATTCCGAGACAGCTTTTCGAGATTCCGATTCAGGCAGCCATCGGTAGCAAGATTATTGCGAGAGAGACCGTAAAAGCAATGCGTAAGGACGTACTTGCAAAGTGTTACGGCGGTGATATCTCCCGTAAGAAGAAGCTCCTGGAGAAGCAGAAGGAAGGTAAGAAGCGTATGCGCCAGGTAGGTAATGTAGAGATACCGCAGAAGGCGTTTATGAGTGTATTGAAGCTGGATGAAGAGTAAGAAATACTTGCGAAAGCAGAAGAAATATGATACACTGAAATCAGAAAGGAACAACCGCCCACAAGGTGGGTTGACCTAATTGATGAGTTAGAAAGACCACCCAGTCAACCGGTCAAAGTTAAGAGGGTGGTTTTTCTATGTTTATTTACTTACAAAACGTAAAAACGAATGTAAGCAAAGCTATAAGAAAGAGTCCGAAGGACAACAAATCTCGAAAATCAAATTTGTTCTGATTCTTCATAAGCTCCACCTCCATTCTTTAGGAATGAAGGTCACCCCACCCTGTAACACGATTGTTCCATGAGTCTAGTATAACAAAACCAGAACAAGGGTTCAAGTAAAAACTCCGAAATGAGGGAATTAAAATGAAAAAGAAAGAAATAGCAGAAAAACGTCCTCTGGGACTTTATATCCACATTCCGTTTTGTGTAAAGAAGTGTGCTTATTGTGATTTTCTGTCCTTCCCGTCGGATGAAGTGGCAAAGGAGCGATATGTAGACGCCCTTTGTGAGGAAATCAGAGCCAACAAAGAGAATGTAGAAGAATATCTGGTAGAGACTGTATATTTTGGTGGCGGTACACCGAGTGTGCTGTCGGTAGAGCAGATAGAGAAGATATTCGGGACGATTTTGGAAACTTTTTCTGTACGGGGATTCGAAGAGGAAAAGCCGGGGAAGCAAGAGAAAAAAGAAAAAAAGAAACTGCGTCTTGGGAAGAAGAATGTCGAAGAACAGGAACAGACAGAGACTCCGGAAATTCGCCTGCAACGAGTTTTAAGCGGCGAACTGGCGGAGGTTACCATCGAGGTGAATCCGGGAACGGCAGACAGAGAGAAGTTTGCGGCACTTTACGAGCTAGGGTTCAATCGTCTCAGCATGGGCCTGCAATCTGCTATAACAGAAGAATTGAAATGTCTTGGGCGAATTCACACGAAGGAACAGTTTGCAGATTGCGTGAAAGCCGCAAGAGAGGCAGGATTTCGTAATATCAGCGGCGATTTGATGTCGGGGCTTCCGGAGCAGACCGAAGAAACTCTGACCGAGAGTATTCGTTTTCTTTTGGCACAACAGCCGGAACATATTTCGGTGTATAGTTTGCAGGTTGAGGAGGGTACGGAGTTTTATATGCGGTATGGTGAGGATGGACCGGAGAAGGCAAAGCTTCCGGATGAGGATGAGGATCGGGCGATGTATGAATTGACCGGAAGGCTTTTGTCAGAAGCAGGGTATGAGCGTTACGAGATTTCTAATTATGCAAAGCCGGGCTTTGAGAGCCGCCATAACAGTTCTTATTGGACGGGAAGGGAGTATTTGGGCTTAGGTCTTGGTGCGTCGTCTCTTATGTCCAATGCCAGATTCCACAATACCATGGATATGGAGGAGTATTTGGAAGGAGCGACGGATCCGTTTTCCATTCGAGAGGATATGGAACGTCTGGTGCAGAAGGAACTGATGGAAGAGTTTATGTTTCTGGGGCTCCGGATGTGTCGAGGCATTGAAAAAGCGGAGTTTAAGAGGCGTTTTAAATGTGAGATTGAGACGATTTACGGAGACGTAATGAAGCGTCTGGTTTCTCAGGGAGTGCTTGCGGAAGCAGAAGGAAGGGTGTTCCTGACGACCAGAGGAATCGATGTCAGCAATGTGGTGCTGGCAGAGTTTTTGTTGGATGAGTTTGTGCGGAGGTAAACGGGAGGTCGTTATAAAAGTAATTGTATTTGACTTGGGCGGTACGTTAATGCAATATGTGGGGATGCCTCATTCCTGGGTAGAGTTTTATAAACAAGGCTTCGAAGCAATCTGCCGGACCTTTGGGTGTCAGGTGTCGGAAGCGGAGATTGAACGGTCCATACAATGCTTAACAGAAATGAATCCAAGAGTGAACTACCGGGAGGAGGAATACTTGCCGGAGGAAATGTTCGCGAAGGCGCTGGTTCATTGGCCGGAAGAATTGCCGATTGAGGAATGCGTTAAGGTGTTTTTGGACGGTTTAGAATTAAGGGCCGAACTTTATCCGGACGCGATTGTGATACTGCGGGATTTGAAGGAAAAGGGGTACAAAATAGCAGCCTTAACGGATTTATCCAGCGGATTTCCGGATGAGCGGTTCCGGCAGGACATCGCAGTACTTATGGGATGTTTTGATTATTATGTATCCTCTGCAGTTTCCGGTGTCAGAAAACCGAATGACGGCGGACTGCGGATGATTGCCGAAAAGTTTGGAGTGTCTCTTTCGGAGATTGTTTTGGTGGGGGATGAGGAGAAAGACGCCCGGACTGCGGAACGGGCCGGATGTAGGTTTGTACGCATGACCGGAGCGGGAAGAGGGAAGGGAGTATAAGCGGTTTGGAGGAACTGTTGAAAAGATTGGAGTGTATGGGGGGAAGTTGGAGTTGACAATTGCTCAAAAGTAATGTTATACTTAGGTCAGAAAAGGTGCTACCGATAGAACGGTTGCCCTGAAATTTTGGGTTACAAAAAAGTAACTGTCAAGTTCTCAGGCTCGGACAGTTACTTTTTTGCGTTTTTACCGTTGGAATAGCCTAACTTGTAGGCTGCACCGCAAGCGATACTTACAATAGCAATCAAATAATACACAGATTCTATAGTCAAATACATAAGCGCAAAAACCTCCCTTTTACATATTCTTGAAGGCATGAGCATCCAAGTGAAATCTATGTAAACAGAGCTTGTACTCTCCGGGGGAGGGCAACCGTCCTACCGTACTATGTAGCACCTAAGAATAGTATAAAACATAAATTCGAAAATGTCAACGAATAATCGAACATATATTCTTGACAAACGGTGAGAAATGGGCTAATATGAAGATATACAATTGTGTTTGAGGAGGCTATAGTATGGACGGGATTATCAGAAAGAATTTGGATGATGCATTTGCAAATGAGTGTGCCTATTCGGAAGTGGTGGAGGCCGGTGATTGGGTGTTTCTGAATTTTTGTGTAGGAAATGTGGGCGGTACAGTGGAAGAACAGGTACATGGCGCTCTTGACCAGATGGAAGCACGTCTTGCGTTGGTGGGACTTACACTGGAGGCTGTGGTGAAAGTTGATGTTTTAATGAAAGATCCTTGGAATATCCCTGCTATGGAGAAGGTATTTGCTGAGCGTTTTAAAGGAAAGTACCCGGCAAGAAAGACGATTGCCACGGAGTTTGCTCACAAGGGCGGCGAGAACGGATTGCAGGTGCAAATCGATGCAATTGCGTATAAAGGTCATTGATGTGGCATAGGGAAGGAAAGATTTCGATAAAATAAGTCTTGCATTTTTTCGTTACATTGTGTATAAAGTAATAGTAGAAAAAGAATACGTTAACTGCCACCGGGTAGTGAATGCGAAGCATTCGTAGCACATCGTTAGGTCTTAGAAGATGTGTCTGCGGATGCTTTTTGTTTGAAGGCAAAATCCGAAATGTTATATTACAAAAAGGTAGTTGAAAAATGTATAAATCGTAGATAGTTACTTCTGTGGCAGACAAGACTCAGTAGAGAAAAGGAGAACTTTATATATGAAAAAACGGACTACTTATTTCACCAAAACCGAACTTATTCTCTGGTTCGGTTCTATGACCTTAATATTGGCGGCCTTTTGCCTGTTTGACCGGGAAAGTTACTTGACGTTGAGTGCGTCATTGATCGGCGTGACTTCCCTAATTTTTGCGGCGAAAGGGAATCCGGTGTCTCAGGTGCTGATGATTGCATTTAGCATTTTATATGGGATTATTTCCTATTCTTTTGCCTATTACGGGGAGATGCTGACTTATCTAGGAATGACGCTTCCAATGTCGGTGATTGCACTGGTTGCTTGGCTTCGGAATCCGTACGAAGGGAAGAAATCGGAGGTGAAGGTAAATCATATAGGGAAAAAAGATATTGTATGGATGGTGCTCCTGACGGCAGTGGTAACAGTCGCGTTTTATTTCATATTGGAGGCTTTTGATACCGCCAATATTGTGCCGAGTACGATTTCCGTGACCACCAGCTTTTTGGCGGTGTTTCTGACGTTCCGCCGCAGTCCTTACTATGCGTTGGCTTATGCGGCCAATGATATTGTGCTCATTGTGCTGTGGGTGTTGGCATCCATAGAGGACATTCATTATGTGTCTGTGGCGGTTTGTTTTGTGGTGTTTTTTGTAAATGATATGTACGGATTTGTCAGTTGGCGGAGAATGGCAAAACGCCAGAGGGAGAATGAATGAGAAATATTCTGCTAGTTGACTAGAGCGAAAAGCATAGCTTGTATTTCGTATGAACAAGCGGTATAATTTTTTTAGGAAAGATTTTTGGGAGGAGACTATGTACAAGCATTATGACAAGGACGGCGCGGCAATCAGTCTGCATGACAGCAGAGCCGAAAAGGCAACTTATGAAAACGGTATATTAACCTTTTATTTTCCAGAGGACGGATTCTGGATACTTTCGGAACATGAGGAAAATTCTGCGGTCGAAGCGGTACGGACGGATGCCTCCGAGGTGCGGTTTCATTTATTATATGAAACCGAAGATGAGTCTCAGTGTTATGTGTTCGATAAGAAATCGGAACGAAAGGCAGTGCGGAAGCAGTGGACGCTTTCAGAACTGGTTTCTGCAATAAACAACGGGAAGTATCAACTGGAGTTTTTGTATCGGTACGCAGGCGGATATAAGGAACTGGTATTTTACTGCGAGATATGTCAGGATAAGAAACCGTATCGTAGGGAATGCCAGTTGTGGCTGAGTGTGCAGGATGTGACCTATTGTTGGAATGATTTTGCGAAATGTTACAGAGAATAGTAGAAAGATTATTCTATAAGGAGATTATGTTAAATGGAGCAATCCACATTTGAACTTATATACAATGTCGTCAAACAGATTCCAAAAGGTTCCGTCGCAACTTATGGCCAGGTTGCTGCCCTTGCCGGAAATAAACGTTGGGCACGTGTCGTAGGCTACGCCCTTCATGCCAATCCGGATCCGGAACATATTCCATGCCATAGAGTGGTGAATCGGGAAGGTGCGGTATCGGAAGCCTTTGCCTTCGGTGGCGAAAACCGGCAGGTGGAGCTTCTGCGTGAGGAAGGAGTGGAAGTTACCGGTAAGAAGGTGGACCTCACGAAGTACCGCTGGAACCGGATGACGATGGAGATGTTGGGGAAGGAATAGGGTAATGTAAAGATTATAGTTGGTTATATTGTTAAAAGAGAAAAGTAACGGCCAGTTGTCAAACGTTGACCGTTACTTTTTTATTGTCTTTTTACTTTGATTTTCGTAAATTCTATAATTTCTTTTTTATCCGTTTCGGATAGTTTTTCAAAATAATACAAAAGTTCTTTTTCTAAAACAGTATGGAACTGGTACTTTTTCTTATTGGTTTCGTTGCTGAAGTGACTGAGGTACTCGCCGAAATCTTCTGCGGTATGATCAGGTGTGGAGGTATTAAAAAAATAAATAGAAGGATCAAGCTCGACGGTATTTGCCATAAGATCATCGACGGTAATGCCATAAAACTTGGCAAGCTTGTAGAGTATATCATTGCTTGGAGTTCTTTTGCCGGTTTCGTAATGGGAATAGGTTTGTCTGACAACACCAAGCGCGGCAGCTACATCGGCTTGATTATAGTTGTGAAGTTTTCGAAGTTCTTTTATCTTGCACGCAAGAGTCTTGTTTGTCATGGAAGTCACCTCGTATCGTTTAACTGTCAGAATGAAAAATCATAAGTAAAGTATAGTCGGTTTGTAATACAAAGATGCTACGCGATGTAGCAAATATTTGACAAAAATGTAAAATAGGTGTAGCATTATGTTAAAATGCTACAAAGTGTAGCGTTTTGCCGTTGCATAGAACTGCGGGAAGTCGGTTTGGATTGAAACGGTGGTCAAAATCCGAGGGAGGAGACGTTGCACTTATGGAAAAACAGGTGAAATCTAAGCAGCGCGTGGCTGATCACGGAGAGGTTTTTACCGCTGAACGTGAAGTGCAGGCAATGTGCGATTTGGTGAAGCAAGAGACGGAACGAATCGATAGTCGTTTTTTGGAGCCAGCTTGCGGTGACGGAAATTTTCTTTCTGCGATTTTGGAACGAAAATTAACGGTTGTTACAAAAAAGTACAGACGTAGCGCCTATGACTGGGAGCGTAACGCATTATTGGCGTTGGGAAGCATTTATGGGGTAGATATTATGCCGGATAATGTTCTTGCCTGTCAGGAGCGTCTGTTTGAAATTTGGAATAAAGAATACAAGAAGGTTTGCAAAAAAGAATGCAATGATGCAACGAGAGAAGCGGCGAGGTTTATCCTTTATTTGAACATTGTCTGTGGAAATGCACTGACATTGCTGTGCTGTGATGATGAGGGGAAGGAACTGGAAACCCCGATTGTCTTCTCGGAATGGACCTTCCCTTTTAATGACGCACGTATGCAACGTAAGGATTATACGTTCGCTGAACTTTTGGCGGCGGAAGATTCAAACGTTAAGAAGAAAAAGCAGGAGGGTGAGTCCTTCGTTCAAGGAACGCTCTTCGATATGGAGTCGGAGAAGGTGGGTGATGAAGGCCGATTCTTGCAGCAATATATTGCACATTATCGGTGCATTCAAGAGGATGATACCCGTCGAAAGGGAGCAAATCCCTACTTATATCTGACAAAGGAGGAAACGGACAATGGCTAACGGTCTTTTTGATAATGTGTATAATCCTGATGTGTTATCTTGTTTGGCAAACCTCTCTAACGATGAGGTATTTACACCGCCTGAAATGGTAAATCAGATGTTGGATATGCTTCCACAGGAATTGTTTCGCAATCCTGATACCACCTTTTTGGACCCGGCTTGTAAAACAGGAGTTTTCCTGCGAGAGATTGCAAAGAGACTGATTGTCGGTCTGGAACCTCAGTTCCCGGATTTGCAGGAACGACTGGACCATATTTTTCATAAGCAGTTGTATGGAATTGCGATTACGGAGTTAACAAGTCTTCTTTCGAGAAGAGGGTTGTATTGTTCGAAGTATCCGAATAGTGAGTTTTCGGTGTCTTATTTTGATGAGAAACACCAAGACGGAAATATTCGTTTTAAGAAAATACGACACACATGGGAACCGGAAAAACTCATGAGAGACCTAAACGGGCGAAAAATTGGAAAGTGCATCTGGTGTGGAGCTTCGAGAGATGAGTATGACCGGTCGAAAGAGTTGGAGACGCATGCTTATGAATGGATTCATGCAAATCAGCCAGAGGAGATATTTGGTATGAAATTCGATGTAATAATTGGTAATCCGCCTTATCAGTTAAGTGATGGCGGTAATGGTGCAAGTGCAAAACCGATATATAATCTATTTGTGGAACAGGCTAAGAAATTAAATCCGCGCTTCTTGATTATGATTATTCCATCTCGTTGGTTCGCCGGAGGAAAAGGTTTGGACGATTTTCGTGAAGCTATGTTAACAGATAGAAGGGTAGTTAGGATAGTTGACTATGTAAATGCAAAGGATTGTTTCGCTGGGATTAGCCTCGGTGGAGGTGTGTGTTATTTTTTATGGGATAGAGACAATCCGCGGAAATGTGAGTTTACAAATATTCATGATGGAAAAGAATCGACAGATTTACGAGATCTTTCTGAGTTTCCTGTATTTGTTCGATACAATGAAGCGATATCTGTTATTCGGAAAGTATTAGATAAAAATGAACAAAAGGTTTCGGAAGTTGTTGGGTCAAGAAATCCATTTGGTCTTTCATCCGCTGTTCGTGGTGATAAAGACAAGACGGGAATTACTGTATATTCCAGTGGCGGGATCGGAAATATAGCAGAAAAAGAGGTAACACAAGGAAAACATTTAATAAATCAATATAAGGTTATGATTAGTAAGGTAACAAGTGAGCATGCTGGTGAGCCTGATAAGAGTGGAATGTTTTCTGTACTGTCAACAGTACGTGTTTTGAAACCACAAGAAGTGTGTACGGATTCCTATTTGATTGCGTATGAATCTAACAATGCCGTATTTGCAGAAAATTTTGCCCAATATATGTGTACAAAATTTTTTAGATTTCTTTTGCTTCAGGCTGTTTCATCGATTAATCTTTCAAAGGATAAGTTTCAATTTGTTCCTATGCAAGATTTCACGAAAACATGGACTGATGAAATGTTGTATGAAAAATATGAACTTACGCAGGATGAAGTTGAGTTTATTGAGTCTATGATGAAAGAAAAGGAATTGGAGGGAGGAATTAGGTAATGGCCCAGGAGTTTTTCTTACAACGCCCATCAGTAACCCCAACAATCTATGTTTATAACCTCCCGCAAGTAACTACCCACAAAGGCTATGTAAAGGTTGGCTATACTGACCGTGACGCAGAAACACGTATCAATGAGCAGATGCATACCAGTGGCCTAAAAGCCAACATTCTTTATACGGAATCTGCAATGTGTTCCGACGGTTCCGTTTTTACTGACAAAGAGGTACATCGTGTTTTGCGTCGTAAAGGCTTCCGTCAGATGAATGAGGGCAATGACCGGAATGAATGGTTTAAGTGTACAGTGGCAGATGTCAAGGCGGCGATTGTGGAGTTAAAGGAAGGTATTATTACGGAAGCCAGTCGTACCGCTACATTTAAAATGCGTCCGGAGCAACATCATGCTGTAAATCGTACAATGGAGTATTATGCATATGCAGCGAAGGAAGAACCGGGCAGGCCGCCGAAGTTCCTTTGGAACGCAAAGATGCGTTTTGGTAAGACCTTCGCAGCGTATCAGCTTGCAAAGAAGATGGACTTTAAGCGTATCCTTGTTTTGACTTTTAAACCTGCGGTGGAATCTGCATGGCGCGAGGATTTGATGACCCATGTAGACTTTGATGGCTGGCAGTTTATTTCCAATAAGGATGCTGCCGGAAATCATGTGAACATTGATCGTGAGTATATTTATGCGGATAAAAAGAGACCGATTGTGGTGTTCGGTTCTTTTCAGGATTTGTTAGGAACAAATGAAGCAGGAGGCATCAAAGCCAAGAATGAGTTCATTCATTCGGATAATTGGGATCTCGTGATTTTTGATGAATATCATTTCGGTGCCTGGCGTGAAAATGCAAGAAAGTTGTTCGAAAATCCGGATGAAGAAGAAACGGCAGATTTTGATGTTGAGAAGTACGGTTTGGAAGAAGCAGGAAACGCTTACAATGAGACGTTTTTGCCAATCACAACCGGTCACTATTTGTTCCTGTCGGGCACACCGTTCCGCGCGATCAACAGTGGCGAGTTTATTGAGGACCAGATTTATAACTGGACGTATTCCGATGAACAGCGTGCAAAAGAAACCTGGGTGGGTTCTAACAATCCATACGCCGCATTACCTCGTATGGTGATGCTTACCTATCGTATTCCGGACAGCATTCGTCAGATTGCTATGCAGGGGGAATTTAACGAATTTGACCTTAATGTATTCTTTTCGGCAAAAGGCAAGGGTGACGAGGCGAAGTTTGTATATGAAAATGAAGTACAGAAGTGGCTTGATCTTATCCGCGGTTCTTATCTGCCGTCTAATATCGACGATATGAAGCTGGGACAGGATAAACGTCCTCCGATGCCGTATTCCGATACTCGTTTACTGAATGTGCTGTCACATACACTTTGGTTTTTGCCGAATGTTGCATCTTGTCAGGCAATGTACAATTTGATGATGCAGAAGCAGAATGCATGGTTCAATCAGCGTTATACGATTAACGTTTGCGCCGGGACCAGAGCCGGTATCGGTTTGGATGCGCTTGTTCCTGTGCAGCGTTCTATGGGAGACCCGCTTGTAACGCAGACCATTACCTTGTCTTGCGGTAAGTTGACAACCGGTGTTACCGTTAGGCCTTGGACCGGAGTTTTTATGCTGCGTAATCTGAAAAGTCCCGAAACCTATTTCCAGACTGCATTCCGTGTACAGTCTCCGTGGGAAATTACGGATGAGTCCGGGAATCGTCAGATTATGAAGCAGGAGTGTTATGTGTTTGATTTTGCGTTGGACCGTGCGCTTCGCCAAATTTCCGATTATAGTTGCCGCTTGGATGTAAGGGAATCCAATCCGGAAAAGAAGGTTGCAGAATTTATCAGCTTCCTTCCGGTACTTGCTTATGACGGAAGCAGTATGCACCAAATCAGTGCGCAGGATATTTTGGATATTGCTATGGCAGGTACGTCTGCAACACTTCTTGCAAAGCGTTGGGAGTCTGCGTTGCTGGTTAATGTAGATAATGATACGCTTACCCGTCTGATGGCTAGTAAGGAGGCAATGAATGCGCTTATGAATATTGAGGGCTTCCGTTCTCTGAACCAGGATATTCAGACCATTATTAATAAGTCCGAAGCAGTTAAGAAAGCCAAAAAGGACGGCGGAGAAAAGACACAGAAAGAAAAGAAGGAACTTACCGAGCAGGAAAAAGAATATAAGTCCATGCGTAAGAAGATTCAGGAAAAGCTGATTAAATTTGCTACCCGTGTTCCGATATTTATGTATCTTACGGATTATCGTGAACGTTCCTTAAGGGATGTGATTACACAACTTGAACCGGGGCTCTTTAAAAAGGTTACCGGTTTGGATGTGAAGGATTTTGAATTGTTGTGCTCTCTCGGGGTGTTCAATGCAAACCTGATGAACGATGCTATTTTTAAATTTAAGCGTTATGAAGACTCCAGTCTTTCTTATACCGGTATCGATAAACACAAGGATAAGGATGTCGGCGGTTGGGATACCGTAATTAAACGAGAGGAGTATGACAGGCTTTTTTATAACCAGCAGGCGACAATGGAACAGCCGGCGATTTTTGAAGTACCGGTTGCGGCAGAAGACGTCCCGGTTTCGGAAAGAAAACCGGCGGGAAGTCAGAGAAGCGTTTCGGTAAGTTCCGAACCACAGGCAAAGTCCGGAGAACTGCGATTGATTACCGCGCAGTATGGAGTGAAGTCGCCTGTATATGCAATGAAGGTGGCGGATGAACCGTCGGAGTACGGAGTATCCGAGGTGCCGAAGATTAAGAGAGGGGACCAGGTAATACATAAGACCTTCGGAGAAGGTACCATTACCGGAATCGACAAGGCACAGACGCATATTCGTGTTACATTTGCCGTGGGGGAAAAGATGTTTATCTATCCGGAAGCATTTGAAAAAGGATTTCTTGTTTTAAAGGAGTAATCTATACAAGATAAAGTTTCGGTTGCTTTTTATTAGAAAGCATGCTATAATAAAACAAAGAAAGTGCTACCGATAGAACGGTTGCCCTGAAATTTGACGAATTACAAAAAAGTAACGGTCAGCTTACCAGGCGAGGACCGTTACTTTTTTGCGTTTTTACCATTGGCATAACCTAACTTGTAGGCTGCACCGCAGGCGATACTTACAATAGCAATCAAATAGTACACAGATTCTATAGTTAAATACATAAGCGCAAAAACCTCCCTTTTACATGTTTCCAAAGGTGAGTACCTATGGATGAAGCATCTATGTAAACAGAGCTTGTACTCTCTGGGGGAGGGCAACCGTCCTACCGTACTTAGTAGCACTTTAGTACATTATAGGTCGTAGGATAATAGATGTCAATCGAACAAATTATTAAAATTATTTCACCTTACCACTTGACAAATGTTTCTTGTGGTGTTATTTTATAGACACAAGGTATTAGCACTCCATCGAGTTGAGTGCTAACAAAGTAAAAAGGACACCGCGTAGCATGGAAACCAAGGAGAAGGGGAACAGGAGGGAACCGGTGGAATTAGACGAGAGAAAACTTAAGATTTTACAAGCGATTATCAAGAACTACCTTGAAACCGGTGAGCCGGTAGGCTCCCGTACCATTTCGAAGTTTACGGATTTGAATTTAAGCTCCGCTACCATTCGAAATGAAATGTCCGATTTGGAAGAGTTAGGCTACATCGTACAGCCTCATACTTCCGCAGGCCGCATTCCTTCCGATAAGGGCTATCGTCTTTATGTGGACACCATGATGCAGAGCCGCATGCAGGAAGTGGAGCAGATGTGGGACGCTCTGAACGACAAGGCGGATAAGATGGAGACCCTGCTTCAGCAGGTGGCAAAGCTGTTGGCGGTAAATACCAACTATGCGACACTGGTGACCGGACCGCAGTACCGCAGCCGGAAAGTGAAGTTTATCCAGCTGACGGATGTGGATGAGACCCAGCTTCTGGCGGTCATCGTTCTGGAAGGCAACATCGTAAAGAACAAGATGCTTCCTCTGGCAGCAGGCCTTGGTAAAGAAGATATCTTAAAGTTGAATATAGTATTGAACACCTACCTGACGGGCTTGGATATGTCCGAGATTAACCTTTCGGTGATCGCAAAGCTGAAGGAGCAGGCAGGGGGGCTCGGAAATGTGATTTCTGAGTTGTTGGATGCCATCGCGCAGGCCATCAGCGAAGAAGAGGACATCCCGGTTTACACCAGCGGAGCAACGAATATTTTAAAGTATCCGGAGCTTTCCGACAATCACGTTGCCAGCGATTTGCTTTATGAGCTGGAGGAAAAGAAGTACTTGACGGAGCTTTTAAACGAGAACAGCGAAGAGCACGGCATTCAGGTGTATATCGGTCAGGAGACCTCGGTGGAGTCCATGAAGGATTGTTCCGTGGTGACCGCCACCTATGAGATAGAGGACGGTATTTACGGCCGTATCGGTATTGTAGGTCCGAAGCGTATGGATTACGAAAAGGTGGTAGGTACGCTGCAAACCTTAAAGAGTCAGTTAGATGATATTTTTAAGAAGAATAAAGAGTAACGAAGAAAGGTGAAGAAAATGGCAGAGCAGGAAGTGAAAAATCCGGACGAGACCATGGAAGAGGCAGTAGAAGAAACCATGGAAACTCAGGCGGAAGAAACGGTTGCCGAAGAGACGGAAGAGACCGTAGAGACTGCGGAAGCAGAGGCTACCGAGGGAGCCAAAGAGGGCAAGGGCCTTTTTAAGAAGAAGGAAAAGAAAGATAAGAGAGACGAGCAGATTGCGGAGTTAAACGATAAGGTGCTTCGTCAGATGGCAGAGTTTGAGAATTTCAGAAAGCGTACCGAGAAGGAAAAGGCGGCAATGTTTGAAATCGGTGCAAAGAGCATCGTAGAAAAGCTTCTTCCGGTCATCGATAACTTTGAACGCGGACTGGCTGCACTTTCCGAAGAGGAGAGAAACGGGGCATTCGCACAGGGCATCGAAAAGATTTACAAGCAGCTTCTGACGGAGCTTGCGGAAGCAGGTGTTACGCCGATTGAGGCGGTAGGCAAAGAGTTCAATCCGGATTTTCATAATGCGGTTATGCACATAGAAGATGAAAATCTTGGTGAGAATATAGTGGCAGAGGAGTTCCAGAAGGGTTACATGTATAAGGATTCCGTGGTACGTCACAGTATGGTAAAGGTAGCCAACTAAAATATTTATATAGGAGGAAAAAGACATGGGAAAGATTATTGGTATTGACTTAGGTACAACAAACTCCTGCGTAGCCGTTATGGAAGGCGGTAAGCCGGTAGTTATCACCAACACGGAGGGTATCAGAACCACCCCGTCCGTATTGGCATTCACAAAGAACGGAGAGCGTATTGTAGGTGAGGCTGCAAAGCGTCAGGCGGTAACCAACTCCGACAAGACGATTTCTTCTATTAAGCGTCACATGGGTACCGACTACAGAGTAACCATTGATGATAAGAAGTATTCTCCGCAGGAAATTTCCGCATTCATTTTGCAGAAGTTAAAGGCAGACGCTGAGAGCTATCTCGGTGAGAAGGTTACCGAGGCGGTTATTACCGTTCCGGCATACTTCAACGACGCACAGCGTCAGGCAACCAAGGACGCAGGTAAGATTGCGGGCCTTGAAGTAAAGCGTATCATCAACGAGCCGACCGCAGCAGCACTTGCATACGGTCTTGACAATGAAAAAGAGCAGAAGATTATGGTATACGACCTCGGCGGCGGTACCTTCGACGTATCCATCATCGAAATCGGTGACGGCGTTATCGAAGTACTTGCTACCTCCGGTGACAACCGCCTCGGTGGTGACGACTTCGATGAGAGAGTAACCAGATACTTCATCGACGAGTTCAAGAAGGCAGAAGGTGTAGACCTTTCCTTAGATAAGATGGCTCTTCAGAGATTAAAGGAAGCTGCGGAGAAGGCGAAGAAGGAGCTTTCTTCCCAGATGACCACCAACATCAACCTTCCGTTCATTACTGCAACCGCAGAGGGACCGAAGCATTTCGATATGAACTTAACCAGAGCGAAGTTCGACGAGTTAACTCACGACTTAGTTGAGAGAACCGCGATTCCGGTACAGAACGCATTAAAGGATGCTGGCCTGAATGCTTCCGAGCTCGGTAAGGTACTCCTTGTCGGTGGTTCTACCCGTATTCCGGCAGTACAGGATAAGGTAAAGCAGCTCACCGGTCACGAGCCGAATAAGAGCTTAAACCCGGATGAGTGTGTAGCAATCGGTGCTTCCATTCAGGGTGGTAAGCTTGCAGGCGATGCAGGTGCAGGCGATATCCTTCTCCTTGACGTAACCCCGCTTTCTCTTTCCATTGAGACCATGGGCGGTGTTGCTACCAGATTAATTGAGAGAAATACTACCATTCCGACCAGAAAGAGTCAGATTTTCTCCACTGCAGCCGACAATCAGAGCGCAGTAGATATTAATGTTGTTCAGGGTGAGCGTCAGTTCGCGAAGGACAACAAGAGTCTCGGCCAATTCCGTCTCGACGGTATTCCGCCGGCAAGAAGAGGTGTTCCGCAGATCGAGGTTACCTTCGATATCGACGCAAACGGTATCGTAAACGTATCAGCAAAGGATCTGGGAACCGGCAGAGAGCAGCATATCACCATTACCGCAGGCTCCAACCTTTCCGATGCAGACATCGATAAGGCAGTAAGAGAAGCTGCTGAGTACGAGGCACAGGATAAGAAGCGTAAGGAAGCAGTTGAGGTTCGCAATGATGCAGATTCTATGGTATTCCAGACCGAGAAGGCTCTTGCGGATGTAGGCGATAAGATTTCTGCTGAGGATAAGAGCGCGGT
Organism: uncultured Lachnospiraceae bacterium; assembly: GCA_964545045.1. Lineage (GTDB taxonomy): Bacteria > Bacillota > Clostridia > Lachnospirales > Lachnospiraceae > SIG307. The sequence goes on from CAZJEN010000019.1 coordinate 56,316, forward strand.
TGAAGCTGACCTTGCTCACTTAAAGGAGCTTGTTGAGAAGAGTAATCCGGAAGTGATGTCTGAAGGCGAAGTAGAAGACATCAAGGCTGCAAAGGAAAAGCTGATGACCAGTGCACAGTCTCTCTTCACTAAGATGTACGAGCAGATGCAGGGCGCAGGTGCAGGCCCGGATATGGGTGCGGCAGGTCCGGATATGGGAAGTGCGAACGGCCCGGCTGATGATGTTGTGGATGCAGACTACCGTGAGGTATAATCCGGAATAAGGATTTCAATGACTATGGCGCAGGGGGAGAAGTTCCCCTGTGCCATAAAAGTGTTTTAAGGAAGATGCACCTTCCCTACGGAAACGGTGTGAAACGGAGGAGTTTAAGATGGCTGACAGTAAGCGGGACTACTATGAGGTCCTTGGCGTGTCTAAGACCGCCACGGACGATGAAATAAAGAAGGCGTACCGCCAGACGGCAAAGAAGTATCATCCGGATATGAACCCGGGGGATAAGGAAGCGGAGGCGAAGTTTAAGGAGGCTTCCGAAGCGTATGCGATTTTAAGTGATGCGGAGAAGAGAAGACAGTACGACCAGTTCGGTCACGCAGCCTTTGAACAGGGCGGTGGTGGCGGAGCCGGCGGCTTTGATTTCTCCGGCATGGATATGGGCGATATCTTCGGCGATATTTTCGGCGATTTATTCGGTGGCGGCAGACGCAGCAGAGGCGGAAATACCGGTCCGCAGAAGGGAGCCAATGTCCGTACCGGCATTCGTATTACCTTTAACGAGGCGGTATTCGGTACCGAAAAGGAACTGGATTTGAATTTGAAAGATAAATGTGATACTTGTAGTGGCAGCGGTGCAAAGCCGGGAACCCAGAGCGAGACCTGTTCGAAATGTGGCGGTAAGGGCCAGGTGGTATATACCCAGCAGTCCTTATTCGGTATGGTTCGTAATGTGCAGGCTTGTCCGGATTGTCGCGGTACCGGTAAGATTATTAAGGAAAAGTGTCCGGATTGTTACGGCAACGGTTATGTAACGAAGCGGAAGAAGATTCAGGTGTCTGTTCCGGCAGGTATCGACCACGGTCAGAGCATCCGTATTCGCGGAAAGGGCGAGCCGGGAGTCAACGGCGGCGAGCAGGGTGATTTGCTTGTTGAGGTAGCGGTAAGCTCCCATCCGATTTTCCAACGTCAGGAGTACGATATCTACTCTACCGCGCCGATGTCCTTTACTCAGGCTGCCCTGGGGGGCGATGTGCGTATCAGTACCGTAGACGGCGATGTGTTATATACCATTAAGCCGGGTACCCAGACCGATACGAAGATTCGTCTTCGCGGTAAGGGTGTTCCGACCCTTCGGAACAAGGATATTCGCGGTGACCATTATGTAACTTTAGTGGTACAGGTACCGTCGAAGCTGACCTCCGAGCAGAAGGAGCTTCTTGAAAAGTATGCGGAAGCCTCCGGCGAGCGTAACGATGACGGCGGCGATAAGAACGACAGGGGCGGCAAAGGAAAGAAGTCGAAGTTTTTCGGAAAGTAAAAAGAAAATCGGAACCGGGAGAAGACGAACTTTCCCGGTTCTTTTCTTTTGGCGGAAGAGGTTGGAATCCGGCGCCGTGAAATGTGTTTTGATTGAATAGTTGGAGGAAGTATGGTATACTAACCACAAAACGGCATTTCGGAAAAGATAAAGGAGACAGACTATGAAGTGGATTAAGATGGAGATGAAGACAACCACGGAGGCAGTAGATTTAGTGAGTGTGATGCTTGCCGACCTTGGCGTGGAAGGAATCGAAATTTCGGATTTTGTTCCGCTTTCCGAGGAGGACAAGCAGAAGATGTTTATTGATATTTTGCCGGAGCTTCCGGAGGACGACGGCAGCGCGGTGGTAAATTTTTATTTGGATACCGATACGGATATCGAGGCGTTAAAGGCGAACATTGCGGTAGAACTTTCCGAACTTCGTCAGTTTGTGGATGTGGGAAGCGGCGAGCTTTCTGTATCCGAAACTGAGGATAAGGACTGGATTAACAACTGGAAGGAGTTCTTTAAGCCGTTCCGTGTGGATGACAGCATTGTGATTAAGCCGACCTGGGAAGAGTTGACGGAGAAAAAGGACGGTGACCTTGTGGTGGAAATCGATCCGGGCACTGCTTTCGGTACCGGTGCTCACGAGACCACAAAGCTTTGTATCTGGAACTTAAAGAAGTATTTAAAGAAGGGTGACACTGTATTTGATGTAGGTTGCGGAAGCGGTATTCTCTCCATCATCTCCATGATGTTAGGTGCGGATTATGCGGCGGCCGTGGATATCGATCCGATTGCGGTAGGCGTAACCGCGGAGAATGCGGAAGTGAATAAGCTGGCGGCTACGGTATGTGAAAAGGACGAGAAGGGCCTGCCGGTATTTACCGGAAAGAGCGGTCTGATTGAAGTGTCTGACGGAAATGTTATCGGAGATGCAGCGATGCGCGAAGCGGTCGGTCTCGGAAAATACGATATCGTGGTAGCAAATATTTTGGCCGATGTGATTATTCCGTTGTCCGGTGTGGCTCGTGAGTTTATGAAGCCGGGAGCCTTGTTTATCAGCTCCGGTATCATTAACATGAAGCAGGAAGCGGTAGAAGCGGCATTAAAGGAAAACGGTTTTGAAATCGTGGAGATTGTAACCCAGGGAGATTGGGTGTCTATCGTGGCGAAGTAGCAGAAAGGAAAACTATGTATCGTTTTTATATCGAACCGTCCCAAAAGCAGGGCGATACCATTGAGATTATCGGGGAAGATGTCAATCATATCAAAAATGTGCTTCGCATGAAAAACGGCGAGAAGTTTATTTTGTGCGACGGTGCCGGTACGGACTATTTGTGCGAGCTTGCAGGAAGCAGAGAACGCAATTTGGTTGCTACAATTTTGGAAGAGAAGCAGTCTGATACGGAGCTTCCTGTGCGCTTGGTGTTGTATCAGGGACTGCCGAAAAAGGATAAGATGGAACTGATTATTCAGAAGGCGGTGGAACTGGGGGCGGCAGAGATTGTGCCGGTAGTGACAAAGCGTACCATCGTAAAGACCGAGGGCGGTAAAGAAGAAAAGAAGCTGGCTCGTTGGCAGGCTATTGCCGAGAGTGCGGCAAAGCAGTCCGGGCGTGGCATAATTCCGACAGTGGCACCGATACATACCTGGAAAGAAGCACTTGCGTCCATGGAGAATTTAGACTATAATGTAATTCTGTATGAAAACGCGGAGGGCATGAAGCCGACGGCGGAGTGCTTGAAAGTAGCGGGACAGAAAGGAAGCATCGGTATCTTCGTGGGACCGGAAGGCGGTTTTACGGAGGATGAGGTGGCGCAGTGTACAGAACACGGTGCAGAGCGTCTTTCCCTCGGAAAGCGGATTTTACGAACGGAGACGGCGGGACTTGCTATGCTGTCTATGCTGATGCTGTCGATTGAGTGTAACGAAGAATAGGAGATTTCATGGAAGCGTATTTGGATAATTCGGCCACAACTAAAATCAATGATGATGTACTGGCTTTGATGGAGCGGGTATATCGGGAAGATTTCGGGAATCCGTCTTCCCGCCATAAAAAGGGCATGGAAGCGGAGCGTTATATTAAGACGGCAAAGGAGCAGATTGCAGCGACCTTAAAGTGTAAGCCGGAGGAGATTTTCTTTACATCCGGCGGTACTGAGTCCAACAATATGGCCTTGATCGGTACGGCTCTTGCCAATAAGCGCAGTGGTATGCATATTATTACCACGTCTTTCGAGCATCCGTCGGTGTATGAGCCGATGTTCTTCCTAGAGGAGTTAGGCTTTCGAGTGACTTATCTGGCTCCGGGACCTGAGGGTACGGTTACGGTAGATGCGTTAAAGGAAGCTCTTTGCGAGGATACGATTTTGGTATCGGTAATGGCCGTGAACAACGAAGTGGGTGCAGTGCAGGATATTACGGCACTGGGAGCTGCGGTAAAGGAGTACAACCCGGCTATATTGTTCCATGTGGATGCCATTCAGGCCTACGGAAAGTTCCGGATTTATCCGAAACGGCAGAATATTGATTTACTTTCGGTCAGTGCCCATAAGCTTCACGGACCGAAGGGCTGCGGATTTTTATATGTAAAAGAAAAGACAAAGATTAAGCCGATTCTTCACGGCGGCGGCCAGCAGAAAGGCATGCGGTCCGGTACGGAAAATGTACCGGGAGTTGCGGGGCTTGGTCTGGCGGCAGAGCTTGCATGCAAGGAGATTGAAAGTTTACAGGAGCACTTGTTTGAGCTGAAGAAGTATTTTGCGGAAGGAATTGCGGAGATACCGGATGTGACAGTGCACTTGGTGGATAACAAGGATGGGGCACCGATAGATGTTACGGAACGGGAAGCTAGACTGAGAAAGACAGCACCGCACATTATGAGTGTGGGTTTTGCGGGCGTGCGTAGTGAAGTATTGCTTCACGCATTGGAGGAAAAAGGAATTTACGTATCCTCCGGTTCGGCTTGCTCGTCCAACCATCCGGCAGTCAGCGGAACGCTAAAAGCAATTGATGTAAGGAAAGAATTACTGGACGCTACGGTGCGGTTCAGTTTTTGTAAGGATACGACAAAAGAGGAGCTGGAGTATACTTTGACGGTGTTAAAGGAGTTGTTACCGCAGCTTCGTAGATTTTGGCGGAAGTAAGAAAAGGAACGTGAGAGTGACGGTTCGGCGAATGAGAGCCGCACGACAGAGCTTGCCGAAAGGACGGCAGAGAGAAAATTGGAGGATAATATGTATCAGGCTTTTTTGGTAAAGTACGGTGAAATCGGATTAAAGGGAAGCAATCGCCACATTTTTGAGAATGCATTAAAGAACCGAATTATGGACAGCTTGCGTCCGCTCGGCGAGTACACGGTTGTTCGTGAGCAGGGAAGAATTTTTGTGGAGTGTCCGCAGGGCTATGACTACGAAGATACGGTAGAAGCGCTGGGACGTGTATTTGGTGTCATCGGATTTTGTCCGGTAAAGGTGGTGGATACCACGGAATGGGAGACGGTAAAGCAGGCTGTGGGCGATTTTGTAGAGGAGATGTATCCGCAGAAGAACTTTACCTTTAAGATGGCGGCAAAGCGTGCGGATAAGCAGTATCCGTTGACTTCTCCGGAGATTTGCGCAAACATGGGAGAATATTTATTGTCCCGTTTTTCCGAATTGTCTGTGGATGTACATGACCCGCAGGAAGTGATTACTGTAGAAATCAGAAACCGTGCATATATTTACTCCAAGGTTCTGGCAGGACCGGGCGGAATGCCGGTAGGCACTGCAGGAAAGGCAATGCTTTTGTTGTCCGGCGGTATCGACAGTCCGGTGGCAGGCTATATGATTTCTAAGCGCGGTGTGGCACTGGAGGCAACCTATTTTCATGCGCCGCCTTACACCAGCGACCGTGCAAAGGAAAAAGTTGTGGATTTGGCAAGAATCGTCAGCCGTTATACCGGCCCGATTCGCCTGAATGTAGTAAACTTTACGGATATTCAGTTGGCAATTTACGAGAAGTGTCCGCATGAACAATTGACCATTATTATGCGCCGTTATATGATGCGTATTGCGGAGCATTTTGCAAATAAGAGCGACTGTCTCGGGTTGATTACCGGTGAAAGTATCGGTCAGGTGGCAAGCCAGACCATGCACAGCTTGCTGACCACCAATGCGGTATGTGAGCTTCCGGTATTCCGTCCGCTTATCGGTATGGACAAAGTAGAAATCATTGACATTGCACAGAAAATCGGCACCTTTGAGACCTCTATCTTACCGTATGAGGACTGCTGTACCATTTTCGTGGCAAAGCACCCGGTAACGAAGCCGATTTTGTCTGCAATTGAGAAGTCTGAGGAGTTACTTGCGGATGTCATTGATGATTTGATGAAGGAAGCAATCGAGACGACGGAAGTAATCGAAGTGAGAGCGTAAGTTATGAGGTTTTGAGAAAGCGGAGAGAAACTTTGATAACAGAGTAATTACCGATTTCCTTTTATGACAAAGAAGGGAGAAAATTGATTTTGTAATAAGAAGGTATGTGTGTATAGTATATTTTTGAATTTGTGTAGGATGTTAGACTTTCTTATTGCTTCGATGGCTGTCAACAATTTCCGGACACGGATGTCCGGAAAAGACGTGCACGCGGCACGGATGGCGCGTAAGCGTCGGTTGTAGGAAATTGAGGAAAGTTTTGACCGAAGCAATTAGAAAGACTTATATCCGGAACCCATGAACAAAATATATTATACACACATACCTTCGAATAAATCAATTTTGCCCTGATGGAAACAAAAGAAAGAGGATACGTTTGTATCCTCCCCAGTTTGTAACAATACCTTTTATTTGATTACTCAACGATGTACGGTGCTAAAACAGCAAGAACAGCGTCTAAGTTGTCCTGAGCATGAACATTTAAGTCGATCGGCTTAGAAAGGTCCAAGCTGAAAATACCCATGATGGACTTTGCATCGATAACATATCTTCCGGAAACTAAATCAAAATCGGAATCGAACTTGGTGATCTCGTTAACGAAAGCCTTTACCTTGTCGATAGAATTTAAGGAAATTTTTACGGTCTTCATAATAGTACTCCTCCTTCTTTGTTGATCAAGACGCTTATGAATTAAGCATCTTTATACTTATATAGTACCGTTTGCTGATAAAAATGTCAATATACAAATGTGATAAAAAAGTTAGTTAATTTTGTTGTAAAATATAAAAATGTACGAAAACTCGGGAAAGGAACGATGGAATGAACAATAAAAAGCATATCATGGAAGGAAAAAAGGTGGCTTTTTTAACCTTGGGTTGTAAAGTGAATTCCTATGAGACGGAAGGTATGCGTGAACTGTATATAAAAGCGGGTGCCGTTGAAACCGAGTTTAGCGAAGTGGCGGATATTTATGTAGTAAATACCTGTTCCGTCACCAATATGGCAGACCGGAAATCCAGACAAATGCTGCATCGTGCAAAGAAAAAGAATCCGGATGCACTGGTGGTGGCAGCGGGGTGTTATGCTCAGGCGGCGGGGGAGAAGCTTTCGGTGCAGGAGGGTATCGATTTAGTTGTGGGTAACAATCAAAAGGCCCGGATTGTAGAACTGACGGAGGAGGCTTTGGCTAAGAAGGAAGAGCGTCTTTGCGCATTGCTTGATATCGGAAAAGAGAAGGAATACGAGGAATTACCGATTGAGACGGTAACGGAGCGGACCAGAGCCTATATTAAAATTGAGGACGGCTGTAACCAGTTTTGCAGCTACTGTATTATTCCTTATGTGAGAGGAAGAGTGCGTTCCCGGGGAGAAGAGGAAGTTTTGACGGAAATTACCCGGTTGGCGAAGGCCGGTTATAAGGAAGTGGTGTTGACCGGAATTCATTTGTCGTCCTATGGTCTGGAAAAAGAAAAAAATGAGCTAAGGGCTTCAGAGTTTGACCGGACTTTGGCGGAGAAAACAGCCAAAGAACTGCCGTTGTTGCAATTGCTTCGTCAGGTGCAGGAAATCGAAGGAATTGAGCGGATTCGCCTCGGCTCCTTAGAACCACGCATTATGACGGAGGAGTTTGTACGGGAGCTGTCTTTGCTGTCAAAGATTTGTCCGCATTTCCATTTGTCGTTGCAGAGCGGTTGTGATGCCACCTTAAAGCGCATGAACCGTAAGTACACTACGGCGGAATACGCACAGGCAGTGGAGTATCTGCGCCGTTATTTTGACAGACCGGCCATTACCACGGATATTATTGTGGGATTTCCGGGAGAGACGGAAGAAGAGTTCGAAGAGACGTTAAGATTTGCGGAAAAGATTGCCTTTTCCCAGATTCACATTTTTAAGTATTCCAGACGAGGAGGAACAGTGGCAGATCGGATGGAGCATCAGGTGCCGGAGCCGGTAAAGTCGGAGCGGAGTGATGTGCTGGAGCAACTGGAACAAAAGATGCGGGAGGCGTATATTTCCGGATTTGCCGGAGTGGAAGAAGCCGTTCTTTTGGAGGAAGAGACCGAAGCGGACGGAACGGCATATATGGTGGGACATACTACCCGTTATGTGAAGGTTTTTGTACCGACAGCAGAGGAAACGGTACAACCGAACGAAACTGTCCGGGTAAGAATTTCGGATGTGCGCCTGACGGACGGAATCAAGGCGGAAAGAATCGGATAAACGGTATTTGTATACGGAAGAGAATACGTAAATTTCTCTGAAAAGGATTGAAATTTTCCCGGAAATATATTATGATGGATAATAATGGACAGAGTGCGACATTGATTGAACGGAGGAGCGTGTAAACTTATGCAGGAGACGAATCACACACAGTTTTTTAAAGTGGAAAAGAATATGATGCCGGATGTGCATGAGATTTTGACTACGGTTCATCGTGCGCTCACGGAGCAGGGATATAATCCGGTAAATCAGATTGTCGGTTATATTATGTCCGGAGATCCTACCTACATTACTAGCCATGAGAATGCAAGAAGTCTGATCATGAAGGTAGAGCGGGATGAAATTATCGAGGAACTTTTGCGTAACTATATTAAGCATGAACTGTAAGTTACGCAAATAAGAGAGGTAGAACCATGCGGATTATGGGCCTGGATTTTGGTGCGGTAACGGTAGGAGTTGCTATCAGTGACGCGCTTTTACTTACGGCACAAGGGATAGAGACCATTCGGAGAGAAAAGGAGTTGCAGCTTCGAAAGACTTATCAGAGAATCGAAGAATTGGTGAAGGAATACGAGGTAGAGCGGATTGTGGTGGGCTATCCGAAGCACTTAAACAATACCGTGGGAGAACGTGCGAAGAAGGCGGAGGAGTTTGCCGAGGCACTGAAGAGAAGAACCGGTTTGCCGGTAGAGTTACAGGATGAGCGTCTGACTACGGTGGAAGCACATCGCGTATTAGATGCGGGAAACGCAGGATTGGAAAAGAAAAAAGAAGTGGTAGATAAATTGGCTGCAGTGTTGATTTTGCAGAGTTATTTGGACCGGATGAATTATAAAGTCGGAGAGGATGCTTAAATGGAAAGAAATCAGGATATCATTACGTTTACAACCGAAGACGGAGATGAAGTAAAGTTTCACGTAATCGAGGAGACCCGTATTAACGGCAGAGACTATCTTTTAGTATTGGATGATATTGAGGACGAAGAGCAGGAAGCATTGATTTTAAAGGATATTTCCGCAGAAGGCGAAGCGGAAGCTGTATACGAAATTGTTGAGGATGAGAAAGAACTGGCAGCAGTGGCAGGTCTTTTTTCCGAACTTTTGGAGGATACGGATTTAGTGTTCTAAGGGAGTGCTATAATGGCGTTTTCGGTGGAACTGTATGATTTTTTAGAAACAGGGAAAAATAAGTAAGAAATAGATGCATTGTAAAACAGGATTGAACAGGTATTGCGTTCGAAGGTCGGATGTATGACTTCCAAAACCGGGCGTTTTTTTGTGTATGGTAAATGAAAACGGCGGCGGGGGATTTGTCTTATATCTGAAGGAAAAATGAATGTCAGAGCGTGCGTGATAAGATTTTTGGAAAGCTTTTTCATAAGCTTTGTTTTGCGATGCACCAAAATGGAGGTGCAATTTTGAGAAGAAGAGGTATCAGAGCGGCAGTGGCCGTTCAGGAAGAAGAACAAGTTGTGGTAGAGGAGCAGGTGACGAAGCCGAGGCTTCGTATTATTCCGCTGGGTGGTTTGGAACAGATCGGTATGAATATTACCGCCTACGAGTATGAAGACAGCATTATTATTGTAGACTGCGGTTTGGCATTCCCGGAAGATGATATGTTAGGTATCGATTTAGTCATTCCTGACATTACTTATCTGAAGGAAAATATGGACAAGGTCAAAGGCTTTTTGATTACCCACGGTCACGAGGACCATATCGGAGCGTTGCCGTATGTGTTGAAGGAAATCAATGTGCCGGTGTACGCTACGAAACTGACGGTAGGTGTTATTGATAACAAGTTAAAGGAACACGGGTTATTAAAGACCACGAAACGTAAGGTGATTAAGTACGGACAGTCCGTGAATTTAGGCGCATTCCGTATTGAGTTCATTCGCGTCAACCACAGCATTGCGGATGCGGCGGCACTGGCGATTTTTACGCCGGTGGGCACTATCGTTCATACCGGTGACTTTAAGGTAGATTATACCCCGATGTTTTCCGATACCATTGATTTACAGCGGTTTGCGGAACTTGGTAAGAAGGGCGTATTGGCATTGCTTGCCGATTCTACCAATGTAGAGCGCCCGGGCTTTACTATGTCGGAGCGTATGGTTGCAAAGACCTTTGATACGATTTTTGCGGAGAATATGAATCACCGTCTTATTGTGGCTACCTTTGCTTCCAATGTGGACCGTGTACAGCAGATTATTTATACGGCGGAAAAGTATGACCGCAAGGTGATCATCGAAGGCCGCAGTATGGTAAATATTATTTCTACAGCAGCAGAATTGGGATATATCAACATTCCG
>CAZJEN010000020.1:0-65261 GCA_964545045.1 uncultured Lachnospiraceae bacterium
GCTCGGCGTTGAAGCTGGTAATACGGTTACTTTTGATCGTGTTCTTGCTGTAAATAACGGTTCCCTTTCCGTAGGAAATCCGACCGTTGCCGGTGCAAGTGTTTCCGCTACCGTAGTAGAGGAAGGCAAGGCGAAGAAGGTTATTGTTTATCGTTACAAGAGAAAGTCCGGTTACCATAAGAAGAATGGTCACAGACAGGCTTACACCAAGGTTAAGATTGACAAGATCAACGCTTAATTTTCGATTCTCATGATTACGATTACATTTTTCGCAAAAGAAATCGAACAAAATGTCAAAATTAACGTAGAGTCCGTTACCGGTTTTCGTACAGAGGGACATGCAGGATATGCCGAACACGGCAACGATATTGTATGTGCAGCTGTCTCAATGTTGGTAACGAACACTATTAATTCCATAGAGGAGTTCACCTCTGATGTATTTGAATACAAAGAGGACGAAAAGAAAGGCCGCATGGAATTTAAGATTATTTCCGAAGTAACTCCTGAGACAAAGCTTTTATTAAAATCCTTCTTTTTAGGGTTAAAAATGATTCAGGAGGCATACGGAAAGAAGTATTTACGTATTGATTTTCAGAATTCATAAGGAGGTAGAGGTCATGTTGAAGTTAAACCTTCAGTTTTTCGCTCATAAAAAGGGTGTAGGTTCCACGAAGAACGGCAGAGATTCCGAGTCCAAGCGTCTCGGCGCTAAGCGTGCTGACGGTCAGTTCGTACTTGCCGGCAACATTCTTTACAGACAGCGTGGTACCAAGATTCATCCGGGTGTAAACGTAGGCCGCGGTGGCGACGATACGTTATATGCACTGGTTGACGGTGTTTTAAAGTTTGAGAGAAAGGGACGCGACAAGAAGCAGGCTTCCGTATATCCGGTAGACGCTGAATAAGTCCCCATGTAATGAGACACGATAAACCCTGAATTCTTTTTACAAAAATGAATTTGGGGTTTACTTTTTTACAGGAGGTTTTAGATGTTTGCAGATAGAGCTGAAATTTATATTCGTTCCGGTAAGGGCGGTGACGGCAGTGTCAGCTTCCGTCGTGAGCTCTTTGTAGCGGCAGGCGGTCCGAACGGCGGTGACGGCGGCAAGGGCGGTGACATTATTTTCGAAGTGGACGAAGGACTGAACACATTGGCAGATTTTCGTTTTGTTCGAAAGTACTGTGCGGAAGACGGAGAAAACGGCGGAACCAACCGTTGTACCGGCAAAAACGGCGCGGATAAGATTTTAAAGGTACCGGAAGGTACCGTAATCAAGGAAAAGGAGACGGGCAAAGTTATTACCGACATGTCCCACGACAATCGCCGTGAGGTAATTTTAAAAGGCGGACGCGGAGGCAAAGGAAACCAACATTACGCTACCGCAACCATGCAGGTGCCGAAGTACGCACAGCCGGGCCAGGATGCTCAGGAATTAAACGTTATCCTGGAGCTCAAGGTAATTGCGGATGTCGGTCTCGTGGGCTTCCCGAATGTAGGTAAGTCTACTTTCTTATCCCGTGTAACCAATGCAAAGCCGAAGATTGCAAACTATCACTTTACCACCTTGAATCCGAACCTCGGTGTGGTAGACATGGACGGCGCCAACGGTTTTGTTATTGCGGACATTCCGGGACTCATTGAAGGAGCTTCCGAGGGTATCGGTCTCGGTCATGAGTTCTTACGCCATGTGGAGCGTACCCGCGTGATTATTCATGTGGTAGACGTTGCTTCCACAGAAGGCAGAGACCCTATTGAAGATATTAAAACGATTAATGCCGAGCTGGCAGCTTATGACCCGAATCTTGTCAAGAAGCCGCAGATTATTGCAGCCAACAAGACGGATGTTATGCTTCCGGAAGAAGCGGAAGAGGCTGTAAACAAGCTTCGTGAAGCCTTTGCGGAGGAGGGTTATCCGATTTACTCCATTTCCGCAGTCAGCGGTAAGGGTGTGAAGGAGCTGCTTTATGCGGCAGCAAAGCTTCTTTCCGAAACAAAGGAAGACCCGATTGTATTTGAGCGCGAGTTCTCCTTGGACAACCTGACCCTGCCGAACGATCCGTATACGGTGGAATACGACGAAAAGTCCAAGATGTACGTGGTTGAAGGTCCGCGCATTGAAAAAATGCTTGGTTATACCAACATCGACTCCGAGAAGGGCTTCGAATTCTTCCAGAACTTCTTAAAGAACAACGGTATTTTAGAAGAACTGGAAGCAATGGGCATTCAGGACGGCGATACGGTGCGTATGTACGGCTTACAGTTCGATTATTATAAATAATTCTATAAAAGAGGGATACTATGACAACAAAACAGAGAGCATATTTGAAGGGACTTGCCATGAATATCGATCCGATTTTCCAGATCGGTAAGGGCGGCCTGACCACCGAGTATTTAGAAAGTGTGGAAGAGGCCTTAGAGGCAAGAGAGCTGATTAAAATCAATGTATTAAAGAACTGCCTGGACGAGCCGAAGGAACTGGCTTATGCCATTGCAGAAAACACTCTTTCCGAGGTAGTACAGGTCATCGGTAGAAAAATCGTACTGTATCGTGAGGCAAGACAACCGGAGAAGAGAAAAATCGTACTGCCGAAGTAATCCGGGATAATTGTCGTATACGGTAAAGTTATGTGAAAAGCAGTTGATTGCAGAATCAACGGAATGGAGTAGCTATGCGCAATATCGGAATTTTGGGCGGGACCTTTAACCCGATTCATAAAGGCCATTTAGCCTTAGGCCTGGCCGCAGCGGAGCAATACGACTTAGAGGAAGTATGGCTGATGCCTTCCAAACTTCCTCCGCACAAGTCGCATTTTTCCATGCTTTCCGAGGAACATCGTCTGGCAATGACGAAGCTTGCGGCACAGACAGATGAACGTTTTTTTGCGTCTGACTTCGAATTGCGTCGCGAGGGCATAACCTATACCGCAGATACACTGGAACTCCTTACGAAGGAATATCCTGATATAAAGTTTTTCTTTATTATCGGCGGTGATTCTGTTATCAATTTTACGAAATGGCGCCGTCCGGAACGTATTTTAGAGCTATGCACTTTGGTTTGTGCCGGCAGAGCCGGATACAAAGAAGCAGAAGTAAAGGAAGCGGTAATAAACTTGTGGTGTCAATACGGATGGGCTGACATCGGAACATTGACCCTTCCGGAGTATCCGATTTCTTCCAACGAAATCAGAGAAGCTTTTTATACCGGTGAGCCGGAGCGTATAAAGCAATTTTTGCCTGATAAGGTTTGGGAGTATTTACAGGACAATCATCTGTATGCAAAAACTTCCTTTGCCGAACTGGACAAGGAAATGTCGGATATCTTACCGAAGAAACGTTATCTGCATTCTGTTGCTGTAGCACATTTGGCAGCAGCATATGCGGTTTCCTTGGGCTATGACCCGGAACGTGCCTTAATTGCAGGTATCTTACACGACTGTGCCAAGGCATATTCCGACGAACAACTGGTAGCAGATTGTGACAAACATTCCATTTCCGTCACAGAGGTGGAGCGTCGTAACGGCTTTTTGCTCCACGGAAAACTTGGTGCTTTTTATGCAAGAACCAAGTATTTTATTACGGATGAGGAGATTCTTTCCGCCATTTCCTACCATACCACGGGACATCCGGGAATGACAGATTTGGAAAAGGTGGTATTTTTGGCGGATTATCTGGAACCCTTCCGCACCCAGCCGACAGAGCCGGATTTGAATGAGATACGTCAGATTGCATTTCAGGATATTGATAAAGCAATCTATCTGGCATTAAAAAATACGTTACGTTATCTCAAGGAATGTGGGCAGGAAACAGACCTGACCACGGCAGAAACCTTTGAAGAATATCGTAAAAAATATGAAGAATTCGCTTAACCGCACTTGGTTTTGAGAAAAAGAAACCTTGAATTGTATCAATCAATTAGGTATAATAGAGAAAAGAAAAATCGGAGGGCCAAACTATGACCGAAAGAGCAAAAGAAATCGTTAAAATCGCCTATAAAGCATTGGATGATAAGAAGGCAGAAGATATTAAAATAATTGATATTTCCGGTATTTCCGTAATTGCGGATTATTTTGTGATTGCAAACGGTACCAACTCCTCTCAGGTAGAAGCAATGGTAGACGAAGTGACCGATGCCCTTGCAAAGCAGAAGATTCATGCGGAGCGTATCGAAGGAATTCGTTCCTCCGGTTGGATTTTGATGGACTTTAACGACGTTGTCATCCATATTTTCTCCAGAGAAGACCGCTTATTCTATGATTTGGAGCGTATTTGGAGAGACGGTAAGGCAATTGAGCCGGAGAGCCTGTAACTTAAGGAGTATTAAAAAGCATTTATAAAACATTTTGGACGACTTATTTAAAGGTCGTCCTTTTTGTATCCATAAAACATTTATGTAAACATATGTGACTATTGATAATTTTATCGGACAAAATTCTTATGATTTTATGAATGAATTGAGTTTTTACCAACGGAATGTTATACTGAAATCAAGAATAAATTATTATTACGATACTGTTTTTAGGAGGACATTACTATGGTAGGTATAATATTTTCGGTTTTACTTTATTTGATTCCTATTACAGCAATTGCTTTTTTTGTGGTAAGCCTGTGTAACTTTATCGGAGCCAAAAAGCAATACAAGGCAGAACCGAATGCAACAAACGAGCAAAAGAAAAATGCAACTAAAACATTACTTATCATTTCTTCGGTAATTATGGGCGTTTTGTTAGTTGTAATCATCTCATTTATTTCGTTGATGTTCATGGCCGTTGCCTACATGTAACCGCCGGATAGGAGGGAACGAATGAAAACGAAAACATTTCGCAGAGTTGCACTGGCTCTTGTGGGTCTGTGTCTGATTTTCACGATTATACATATGATTTATGCAATTCATGCGTATCAACATTGCTCCATCATCTATTTTATCGGAAAGGAGCTGTGGTAGGTATGGCCAAAAAAAGAATATTGCGAAAGCAGATTGCCGTTTTGGTGCTGATTGTTGTTGTATTTGTGCTGTTTAATCTAAGCATTTATTTTGTCCTCACCAGACGTCTTGCCAACAATTTCAGCGACACCTCCCAGGCAAAAATGATTGATGTGGCGGCCTATTTGCCGCACAATCCGGAGTCGGACCTGGTGCGTATCGATTCTTCCCTGAAGCTTACCGAAAATCTTCCGGTACTGGACGGTGCGGCGGCACTGGTTCCGGTGTACGCAGCCTTTGTGGATGCGGTCTATCCGGAGGGCTCCGTTACCTTTGAAGGAGACGTATTTTCCGACGATAATTTCTACGGGGAAAACTTTGCAGAAGACAGCAAAATGCAGTACAAAAACACTGTAAGAGGCTATCAGGCCATTGTAGACGGGGACACGGATATTCTGTTTTGTGCGGCTCCTTCGGCTGAACAAAAGCAATATGCGGAAGACAAAGGCGTAGAACTGGTTTATGTGCCGATCGGTCTTGAGGGCTTCGTATTCTTTGTAAACGAAAACAATCCGGTGGACAACCTTACAGCAGAGCAAATCCGCGGTATCTATTCCGGAAAATACACCAACTGGAAGGATGTAGGCGGCACAAACCGTGTGATCAATCCGGTGTCCCGTCTGACGGGAAGCGGTAGCCAAAGCGCCATGGATTCCTTTATGAAAGGGCAGGAAATCCGCGGAAAGTCTCTTTTTGCCCTGACCGGCGGTTCCATCGGCTTTTCCTTCCGTTACTATATGGACGGTATGGTCGGAAACGATTCGGTAAAAATGCTTTCCTTAAACGGAGTCTACCCGAGCGCAGAAAACATCCAAAACGGCACCTATCCGGTAATTGCGCAATTTTATGCCATTTACCGCGCCGATAACACCAAGGAAAACATTCCGGTGCTGATTGACTGGATTTTATCCGAGGAAGGGCAGAGGATTATTGAAGAGACAGGATATGTAAGGATACAGTAGACGTGTTTTCGTTATGTTTCAGAGGCTATCGTCGTGTCGTTGACATTACGGTAGCCTTATGTTAAAATAAACTTATCAACAGGAGAGAGGTGAAAAGATGAGAAGATAATTTACTTTTGTTTGCATGATATACTAAATGCAGTATTCCGGATAGCGGATACTGTTTATCGTGTTGCCAAAAGTGGATTATGTTCTCATAACCTCTCTTTTTTGTATGCAAAATTGGTAATTTCATAAGCGAAAGATATGTAGAATAAATCCTTTGGCAGCTTTTTGAAAGGAGAAAACTATGATTGATAGAAAAAATATTAATATATGGATTGAGGGCTTACAGGGTTCCGGAAAATCCACCCTTCTGCAAGAACTTGTATCTATACACCCGGATTATAAGGTCTGCCGGGAAGGCGATTATTCGTCGGTAGAGCTGGCCTGGTGTGCATGGCTGGATGAGAAACAGTACGACACAGTTCTGACCCGTTATGAGGCAATTTCCAAGGAAATAAAGCAACATACAGTCCGAGAAAGGGACCGTTTTATCGTTATGTATACGCAAATTCTCACGGACATTCCGGGCTTTCACAAGGATTTGGAGCAATATGAAATCTATAACGGCAGAAAAAGCTTTGAGGAGGTAAAAGCCATCGTCACATCCCGCTACAAAGCATTTCGCGATACCGGATATGTATTTGAATGCTCCTTTTTACAGAATCAAACAGAGGATTTGATTTTGTTTCATGAGAAGAGTGACGAGGAGATATTGGAGCTATACCGTGAACTGTACGCGAATCTTGACAAAGAAACATTCCGTCTCATATATCTGTACAGCGCCGATATCGAAGAAAACATCCGAATTATCAGTAATGAGCGGAGCGATACTAACGGAACGCCGTTGTGGCTTCCGATGATGTTGGAATACTTGAAAAATTCGCCTTATGGGATTTGTCATAAGCTGAAGAGTTTTGAAGACTTGATTGCACACCTTAGACATCGTCAGGAACTGGAACTTCGGATTATAAAGGAAATTGTAGGCGAGCGGGCGGTAGTGCTCCCGTCAAAGAAGTGGACAAGGGGAGAGCTTTCTACTATACTACAAATAGAATAGTATTTTTCTTTGATAGGAGGTATGAAAAATGTCAGGAACCGTAATCGGCATTTTTTGCGTGGCAGCATTTTTAGTAATCATGGGAATTGTTCTTCTGACCGGTCACGGAAGCTTTTTGATTGCCGGTTATAACACTATGAAGCCGGAAGAACAGACTAAATATGACAAGAAAAAGCTTTGCCGCGGAACCGGCATCTTTGTGTTGATTGTTGCCGCAATCTGCGTCACCATGGGTATTACGGAAGCAGTTTGCACGGAAGCGGTTATTGATACTGTGGCCAAAATATGGCTGTATTAATTATTCTCTTATGTGTAGTTTGGATTGTATTAGGGAATGTCCTTTGTAAGAAATAGTAAGTGTATCATTAGGCATACGTAAAAAGAGGAGAAGGCGCCATTCGGAACCTTCTCCTTATTGTTTCATAGGAATGCTCGCTTAAATGAGCCGGAATAGTCTTAAAACATCCGGAACAATCCGATGACCTTACCTAAAATCTCAACTTCATTCACGATAATCGGATCCATGGTGTTGTTTTCAGGCTGGAGACGATAATAGCCGTCTTCCTTATAAAAGGTCTTTACCGTAACGGAATCCTCGATCAGCGCAACAACAAAATCACCGTTCTTCGCATAATTCTGCTTCTTAATCAAAATCTGATCGCCGTTAAAGATCCCTGCATTGATCATGCTGTCGCCTTTTACGTGGAGCATAAAAGTCTCCGCATTCGGCAAATAATCCGTCGGAATAGGGAAGTAGGACTCTACATTCTCTACCGCAAGAATCGGCTGTCCTGCAGTCACGGTACCCACTACCGGAATATAGGCCATCTCACGACGGGTGATATTAAAATTATCGTCTACAATCTCGATAGCACGCGGCTTTGCCGGGTCACGACGGATATAGCCGTTCTTCTCCAAGCTTTCCAAATGCGCATGAACGGAAGAGGTAGACTTTAATTTCACCGCCTCACAAATCTCGCGAACCGCCGGCGGATATCCCTTATTTAAAATACGTTCTTTCATGAAATCTAAAATTTCCTGCTGTTTTGCAGTGATTTTACCATAACCCATAACGTAACCTCCTTATAAAATCAAACAATCTTCTATTTTCTTGTACTCAGTATAACACATCAAACACCTGTTTGTCAAACCTTTGTTCGAAAAAATTATAAAAACCTATTGACAAACAGTTGTTCGTATGATATATTGTAAACAGATGTTCGGGAATGTTTGTTCTGTTTTAGGAGGTTATGAGTATGGATAGAGTATTAAATTATGAGATTGCAAACGAGTATCGTTCGTATCGTCAGCGGTCCGAGGCACGTCGCCGTAAAAGACGTAAGGACTTCTTACAAAAGGCAGCACTTGCTGTTTTGGGAATTGCCGTAATCATTCTTGCTGTTTTATTATTCGCTCCGTCTGCAAACGCAGAGGCGGAGAGTACTATTTCTTATGAGAAGCGTATTGTTTCCGTACGTGTTGCGGAGGATGACTCTCTTTGGAAGATTGCAGAACGTTTCTACTGCGAAGAAAAGGAGAGTATCCCTGAGTTCATTCGTTCTATTAAGAAGACCAATCACTTGGAGAGCGACACGATTTATCCGGACACATATCTGGTGATTCAGTACTACGTAAAAAAGACGCTGTCCTAATCGTTTCCGATAGAATCAACGTCCTTTCCATATTCTCTATCCTTTACTTTCTTCTTGATACGGATTCTGCTTTTTTCCAGGCCGGTAATGTCCCGTCGGTAATCGCATGGAACAGTCGCTCCTTAGACCCCTTGTATTCCTCGTTCAAGCGCTTTACCAGGGCTTTTGTATCGGCCCGTTTTGTTAATCCGTCCGCCGGACACGGGTTCTTCTTTACCGGAAGATTATACTTATGCTGAAAGCCTATGATATCTGCCTCTTCCACATAAATCAGAGGGCGTATCAGCGTAATGTCCGAGCGGTCCAGATAGGTTACAGGAGAGAAGCAGTTATATCTTCCCTCATATAGTAAAGACATCAACATCGTTTCTATTACATCATCTTTGTGGTGAGCATAGGCAGATTTGTTGCAGTCCAATTCTTTCGCTTTGTCGTTAAAGGCTCCTTTGCGAAGCTTTGCACACAAAGAACATGGATTGCTTTCCTCCCTCACTTGAAAGACAACTTCGCCGATTTCCGTTTTCTGGACATAATACGGCACCTGAAGATCCTCACACAAAGCTTTGATTTCACTCAGATCAAATCCTTCAAATCCTAAATCTACGGTTATCGCACAAAGTTCAAAGGGATTCGGATAAAAGCGTCGAAGTCCCGCCAAAGCATACAGAAGAGCAAGAGAGTCTTTCCCTCCCGAGATTCCGATTGCGATTTTATCTCCCGGTTGAATCATTTGATAGTCATCCACCGCTTTTCTGGTGTAGCTGAGTAGTTGCTGCAACTTCATATCTATTCCTTTCCAATCTTTTCCGTGATTTCTAAGATATAGTATTTTTAGCATATCAACTATACCATATCATGCGTTTTTTTACAAGTTTTTTCTTTGAGAGAAGGTTTTTGACACACTTATAACACTTTTCTTTATTAAAATAAATTCGTACGATTGAGACGAATGGATATAGAAAGGTGGTCAACTTTTTCCATGAAAAACACGAAAGAAGTACATTCATTAAATACAAAGAGAATAATGCTTCGGATTTGTACATTGGTTCTCATGACCTTCTTATACTGCGGTATATCCGGTCATTTACTTTTTTCCGAAGCGGCTTTATTAACCGTACATAACCATGTCACAAACGACAGCTACAATTATTCCGGTGCAAACGTTCAATATAAAATTAACGGCAATCAGATTTCGATCGATTATCCGGGGTTGATTTTATCCAACGGAGCCGCTGTTGGACCATGTAAGGCTCTTTTTGAAGATGTCCTTGGAGTATCTTGTGATTATAGCGAAGGAAAAAGCTCCTTTACTCTTAGCTACGGAACGCAATCCATCCGGATGACTTTAGGAAATACAGAGGTCGTTGTAAACGGTGTTACAAAATACATGAACAATGCCCCTTTTGTATATTCATTTAACACTTCCTCGGAAAAGTATTTGTACGTTCCGACTCGCTTTGTTGCGGAAGCTCTTGGTTTTACATACAATTGGGACAGTACCACATCTACGGTATCGATTGTTCGTCCTAATGTGGTTTATGACGGAAGCGAAGCAGTCCAATATACCGGAGAACACCCTACATTTTCCGCTAACGGTGTAACTGTTGTCTCTGAAAAATATCCGGGCTATATCTTCAACGATACGGTTTTCTTTTCCGCAGAGGATTATTTCAAAAATACATCCCTTACCGCTTATGCCTATGCAGAGGGCAGTGGATTAATTGTTTTGAAAAACGGCGAGCAGACGGTTCGCATGGTATTAGACAGCCCTGTAGCATACATAAACGACACTTCTTGCCTTTTGCAGGAGGTTCCGCGCCTAATCACTCCTAAGGATACCAACAAAGCAAAGGTCTATATTCCGGCAGAGTTTGTCGCTGAAGCCTTAGGCTATGAGGTCGTTTACAACAAGAACAATGACTTTTTGTTTGAACTTTCAGGCACAGTTCACAGTCAACCGGAAAACAATACTTCCGACACGGAAGATTCAGCTTTGGTCCGGGACAAAGTAACCCCAAATACCGAATCTTACAGTAGCGTTTTATTTTCAGAAGAGGCTCACGAACAGGTTTATGAACATTTTTTGGAAATGGGCTATCATGTACCGCATTCCGTATCGGCCTTTTCCTGCTTGAATTCGGATGCACTTTACCTAAAGGGGGTCGATTTGGATGCGGTTTCCGTTACCGATAAAAACGACATTCTGGAAATCACGATTCCGGGATATCAGAACCCTTTTGACGCCAAAATGTACTACGAACCGGATGCAGCTTTTTTGAATTACTGTTATATCGGTAGTGGTAACACCTTACGTTTATTAATCATAAAAACCAAAGAACTCCATTATTACATGTATTCCGCACCGGACGGTTGCGTGATACATTTTACAAACACCCTGGGATTATATCAGGATAAACTAACGTTTACGGTTAATTCCGATGCAATAAACGATACCGGTTCCTCAGAGGATAATATTACCGATATTTTTTCCGGTTCCTCTATGGAGGAGCTTCTTCCGGATACCATTTTTACAAGAGAGCATTTTGTGATTCGTCTTCCGGAAAACATCAAACAGCACATGATTAAGGATAATGACTTATATGGGGACAAGAAATTTACAATATCCATTCCCGGAAACCACATCGGTTTTCTGTCCGAACAAGATGCCTATAATCCAATCAAGACACTGAATAATGTTACTTTTAGTTACAAAGCCTCGGATAACACCACTGTAATCACCTTTAAAACATCCAAAATCCAAGGATATGCCATTACCGTATCCGGTGAATATTTGGGAGTTCAGATCGCGGATCCGCCGGAAATCTACGATAAAATTATTGTTCTTGATGCAGGTCACGGCGGTATTGATCCAGGAACCTTGAGAGGCTCCGTATATGAAAAAAACATCAATTTCAATGTTATAAATGTGTATGCGCCGGAATACTTCCAGGATTCCGACATTAAAGTATATCATACACGTACAACCGATACCAAAATAGCATTGCAGACACGTGCTGCTTTTGCCGCATCCGTAGGTGCAGATTTATTTATCAGCTTTCATGTAAACGCAAACTCCAGCGCCTCTGCGAACGGCACCAGTGTATATTATTCATCCTCGAACAATCGGACAACCGCTTCCGGATTAAAGAGTTCTGTATTGGCAAAAACGATTGTAGATCGCTTATCTGCCGAATGGAACACACGAAACAGAGGGATTCTAACCGAAAAATTTGTTGTTGTACATAACAATACCGTTCCGGCTGTTTTAGTCGAGTGTGGTTATATCACAAACAACAATGATTTTGAAAAGATTAAAAGTACAACTTATCAGAAAAAGGCTGCAAAAGCACTATATGAAGCGGTTACCGAGATATTTGACCGATACCCGACCGGCCGTTGATGATTTGTTCCATGTAAACGTATAACAAGATAGGAGAGAAATTTATGAGTACCGGACATTTGAAAAGAATAGGCATCGGAGGACTATTCTTGGTTTTATTATGTGTTTTGTTTTTTGGACGGAATTTTCCTGCCCAAGCCGCATCGTTGCATATTTCCGCAACCTATGATTCGAACAATCCGACGAATTCACTGGAGATTAAATTATCTCTGAACAGTTCTTCAGAAATAACTATGTTGAAGTATGACTATGCCCGCGTAGCTAAAAGCCGCTATTTTCTTAATAAAAATAATAACGGTTTTACAATCGATAAGAACGAACAAGACGAATATGTATTTCATGTAACCCAAAACGGTTATGTGTCTATCTTTGCCATGAATGCCGCAGGAGAGGAAGATTTATTAGTTCTTAATATCAAGAATATTGATACGGTATTACCTGAGCTTTCCGTTTCCTCAAAGGAATACGGCGCAACTCGTCTTGTCAGCTTAAAGGCAACCGACGACACTTCTTCTATTGTTAAAATTCGCTATGTAGAGGGCGCTTATGCATCGCCTTCCGATAAAATATGGGACTCTGCAAAAACTTACTATAACCAGACCACATTAACCTTAGCCGACGGCAAATATACGTTTATAGCCACAGACACTGCAGGAAACCATCACATCGTTATTCAACGATTCGGAGAAACAAAAGAAGCTTCCGATGAGTTTCGGGCGGTTTGGATTGCTTATCTGGATTTTAAAACTACCGGTTACACCAAAAAGGAATTCAAAACACACATTGAAACCATGTTTAATGAAGCTTGTGCCATGAACATGAACGCCGTAGTTGTTCATGTTCGTCCTTTCGGCGACGCCATGTATGAGTCCGATTATTTCCCATGGTCACGCTATATTTCCGGAAAACAGGGGAAAGATCCGGGCTTTGATCCTCTTAAAATTATGGTAGAAGAGGCGCATAGGAGAGGACTGGAGTTCCATGCTTGGCTAAATCCTTATAGAATCACCTCGAGCTCCACAAATGTAAAGGATTTAAGTGCAGACAATCCGGCACGCATTTACCGTACCGATAAAAACAAAAAAAATGATCGCAACGTACTGACATATGACGGCAAATTATACTATAATCCAAGCTCTGAGGAAGTTCAAACATTAATAATTAACGGCATTAAGGAAATTGTAGAAAACTACGACGTTGACGGTATTCATTTCGATGATTATTTCTATCCGACGCTTGGTAAAAATTTCACAAAGAACTTTGACGCACAAGAATACGAGACCTATAAGAAAAACGCAATCGCAAAAAAGGCCGAGTATATGTCCATTGCGGACTGGAGACGAAATAATGTCAACACTTTAGTCAAAAACATTTATTCCGCCGTGAAAGAAATCAATCCGGAGGTTGTTTTCGGAATCAGTCCGGGCGGTTTTATGGATTCGTTAAAAGCCGATGATAAGTATTATGTAGATTTTGAAACCTGGTTAGGACACGACGGATATATCGATTATTTGTGTCCGCAGCTTTATTGGAGCAATGATCACAGTATTTATCCGTTCAACGATATTTTAAATCGATTTATTGCAGCAGCCAAGAACCCGGACGTAAAACTATACGTAGGTGTAGGCGCTTATAAAGCCGGCATCAAAACGGAAGGAACCGACTGGTACAAAAATGCAAATGTACTTCGTAATATGATTCGTTATTCAAGAAAAACAAATGAAGTAGACGGATTTATTATATACAGTTACAAATATTTAATTTCCAAACGCAATCATACGGCAATCAAAAACATGTTAAAGGAATTTAAATAACAATAACGATTTCAAATCATTAATGAATCGAAACTATAGCAACAAAGCCGTAAAACCACTATTTTCGATAAATCCACCCACCAAATTGCGTTAAACTATGGTTTAGCGCAATTTGGTGGATAGCTTTTTACACTATCCTTCCTTACGTTATATGTAGAATTTATGGGCTTTTCATCAGACTTTGGAGGTATTGTATGGAACAACGTACTTATCATGAACAAACAAATATACAAAACACAAAACGTCTGCGGGAACTGATTTCTGATTTACCGTCTTATGTGGCGACTTTTTTTCGTGGCATCGAACCGGTAACCGCATCACGTACACGTATTGCATATGCGTTTGATTTGCACGTGTTCTTTGAATATATTTCTGCCACCAATCCGTTATACCAGGGAAAACCATTGAAAGACATTGAGTTTGATTTGCTGACCAGATTAACGCCGATGGACATTGAAGAATACCTGGAGTATCTGAAATTATACACCAACAAAGAAGGAAAAGAAATTACAAATAACGAACGTGGCATCAAGCGTAAACTTTCTTCTCTGCGTACGTTTTACCGGTATTTCCATGCAAACCGTATGATTGTTGAAAATCCGACGCTTCAGGTCACTATGCCTAAAATTCACGAGAAAAACATTATCCGCTTTGAGCCGAACGAGGCCGCGGAGTTTTTAGACCAGGTAGAAAGCGGCGCCCGCCTTACAAAGGAACAACAAGTGCGTCACGAATCCAATAAAGTCCGTGATTTAGCCATAACCACATTACTTCTGGGTACCGGCATCCGAGTGTCCGAATGTGTCGGTATTGATATTAATGATATTGATTTTTCCAGTGATCGCATTAATATTGTACGAAAAGGCGGTTACGAATCCTTTGTATATTTCGGTGACGAAGTCAGAGAGGCTCTTCTCTCCTATTTAGATGAACGCAAA
Organism: uncultured Lachnospiraceae bacterium; assembly: GCA_964545045.1. GTDB lineage: Bacteria > Bacillota > Clostridia > Lachnospirales > Lachnospiraceae > SIG307. The sequence continues at coordinate 14,851 of CAZJEN010000020.1, forward strand.
AAACAGACTCCGAAAGAAGGCCATGAAAACGCATTTTTCTTATCCAATCGACTGCAACGTATCAGTGTTCGTAATGTGGAGGTTCTTGTAAAGAAATATGCAAGAGTTGTTACGACAGTAAAAAAGATTACACCACACAAATTGCGTAGCACTTACGGTACGGAGCTTTACAAAGAGACCGGTGACATATATTTGGTAGCCGATGTCTTAGGTCACAAAGATGTAAATACTACCCGTAAGCACTACGCAGATATTGAGGAAGAAAGACGACGCAGTGCAAAAAATGCAGTCACACTGCGTGAAAAAAAATAATGAATTTTACATAAATAATAAAACAAATTTGCTGATATCTTTTAGCGTTTAAACTCGCTGACAATACGTTCCAATTCCATGATATCAGCTGATGTCAACAACTGGTTCTTCAGATATTCCACCAAGAAAGTATTTAAAGAACCGTTGTATACCTTATCTAACAATGCTTTGGTCTCGATATTTTGTACGGTGCGTTTGGAAATCAATGCCTTACATATAAACCCCGGATCTTCCCTGCGTACCGCACCCTTCTCTATCAAGCGGTTAATCACGGTATATGTAGTATTCTTTTCCCAACCAACGTACTCTTTAATAATTTTTGCTATATCCTTGGCCGCCAGTACTTTATTGGACCAAAGAAGCTCCATGATATTTAATTCACCTTCATGTAAACGAATATCACCCATACATTTCAACCCCTTTACACCGTATTCTACATCTGTATGAATCCACATATCTCCCATCCAGATATTCTCAAGTTTTCTCAAGTGACGGTGTAGTTCAATTCTACCATACTAGAATCCAAAAAGCAAGGACAAAATAAATTATTTGTCATAAAATGTCATTCTGTTTTACCGAACACAAAACACTGCATAATACGGCACCTGCATCAAGACCGGTGTAGAATAGAAATTTTCAAATCCGAATCTGTAATATTTTTGTCCGTCACATTGATTGGACGCTTGATAGGATGCAATACTCTTCGCCTTCCCGGACGTTGAAGTTCTAAGTTCTACAGGTGTCTCCCGTCCATCTTTCATCAAAATGAAATCCACCTTAGCTTGTGCCTCCGACTCCCAAAAACACAATTGAAAAGTCTCATTGATTTCCAAGGTTTGCATCACATAATTTTCCAGTAATCCCTTTCTTATGTGCTCGCTCTCCTCTCCCATAAACGCAGAAGACATCATTCCGACATCCGGAAAATACAGTTTAAAATGAGGCCGATTCATCTTCTGTTCATTCAACCGTAAAACCATTCCGCAATTTACCAATGCCTCGATTCCATCTTTATACAAAGCATAGGTTACTCCCTTACGAATCAAATTAAAACGAAACTTTTTATTTTCCTTATTTAATTGTTTTGGAAGTACCCGTAAAACCTGAACTGCCATCCCAACCGTCTTTTCGTCGTAAGATGCCTCCAAAACAGCTTTCATACGACTGTTTACCAGGCTATGAACTTCTCCCACGTTATGAACGGATTTTGATGAAATATACTCATTTACAGCTGCAGGCATTCCGCCGACAATTAAATATTCCTCAAACAAAGCCAGTAACTCCTGATGTACAATATCCGGCATCGGCTTCATATTTTGAAAATGTCCCTGTATAATATCTATATACCAGTCGCTTCCTACAGCTGACAAGAATTCATCAAAGCCTAGCGGAAATATTTTACATGAACAAAAACGTTTCAACACCTCAGCGTCCGGCATAACACCCGAAATAGCAATAATCGGAGAAACACACTCTAACGGTAACTGTTCTGTAAAGATCGGGCAGAAGGAAATCTCATCCAAAATAACGACAAGTTCTGTCAGATAAACTTCGTCCAACTGAAAATACTCCGCTAAAATCTCGGACACAGTATAATCTGCCGCAACTTTTTCTTCAAAAAAATCCCGGGCAGTCTTGTTCAACTCAAAATTAATATACAAATATTGAGGATAATATGCATTAGCAAACTCCATTGCCAAATAGGTTTTCCCTACCCCTTTTGTTCCATGCAACAAAAACGGAACCGAAGTTCCGCTTTCTTTCCATTCGATTAATTTGTTTACGGCATTTCGTTTCATGCTTGCACAAATCTCCTTTTTATTTATTCGTTAGAGCTTCCGTATTGATTCCGAAACTTCTGCATCAATTCAGTAAAATATTCCGGCAGCTCAGACGAAAACTCCACATACTCTCCCGTCGTCGGATGTTGGAATCCCAAAACTCCCGCATGTAATGTCTGTCCGGTCAAATGAAACGGATCCTTTTTCGGCCCGTATACCGTATCTCCCAAAAGCGGATGTCCCAAACTTGTCATATGAACTCGAATCTGATGCGTTCTTCCGGTTTCCAACTGACAAACAATATGAGCATATTTATTTCCGAACTGCTCCTTAACGGTATAATTCGTCGCAGCGAACTTCCCTCTGGTCTGATTTACCATCATTTTCATACGTTCGTCCGGATTTCTGCTGATCAGTGATTCCACTCGCCCTTCCGTTTCCTTAAACGTGCCGTATACCAAAGCTTCATAACGTCTTGTTATAGTATGCTCCTTAAACTGCTCCGCAAGATTTCTGTGGGCTATATCATTTTTACAGGCAACAATGATACCCGTAGTATCTTTATCAATACGATGAACGATTCCCGGGCGTAAAATACCGTTAATACCGGACAACGAACCTTTACAGTGGTGTAACAACCCGTTAACTAATGTTCCGGAATAATGTCCCGCCGCCGGATGTACCACCATCCCTTTCGGCTTATTTACAACAATTACATCGTCATCTTCATAAATAATCTCAAGAGGAATTTCTTCGGCATCCACTTCCAACCCTTCAGGTTCCGGAATCAATACCTTAACTTCATCCCCTTCTCTCACAAAATCCTTACATCGCCCTGTATTGCCGTTAATCCAGGCGCCGCCGCTTTCAATCAGCTTTTGAACATAGGATCTGGACACCTCCGGACGATTTACCGCAATACACTTATCCAAGCGCAAACCTGCATCGGACGCAGTCGCTATGAATTTGATTTCTTCCATTTTTCAAAATCCTCATCTTTGTAATAGAAAATCCATAGGATACACATAACAATTGCACCACAGGTTACACCGATATCCGCCACATTAAACACCGGAAAGTTAATCAAATCAAAGGAAATCATATCGGTTACTTTTCCCATCATAATCCGATCGATGATATTTCCGATACCTCCTGCCAAAATCATGGCCAAGGTCAAACGCATCGGACGCATTTTCTTTTCCTTCGGAAGCCAGAAATAAAAAACAGCAATTGCCAGCATACCGATAATGGAAAAAATGGTCAGTGCCAGTGTTTTATCTTTAAAAATCCCAAAAGAAGCACCCGTATTATAAATCAATCGAAAAGAGAATACATTCTTCCATACAATAATCGGTGCTCCCGATAACGTATTACGGGCCCATAGCTTTGTTACCTGATCAACAATCAATACTACCGCTATTAATACCGAATGAAACAAACAATCTCCGATAAACTTTTTACGTTCCATACCCAGTCTCCTACTTTTCTATAATCGTCTGAAAAGCTGCCCAAAGTTCCTCATCGGATACTTCGGAATCAATATACGCCATGCCGATTTCCTTTAATAAAATAAACTTAATCTTAGCTCCGTCCGCTTTCTTATCCTTATGACAGACAGCTAAAAATTCTTCCTTTTCTAACGCGGATACTGTTGTCAGCATTCCTAATGTACACAACAGACTCATAACCTCATCGGCTTCCGCTCTGCTTAATACTCCGCGCATAACGGAAAGCTCCGCCGCAGCTACCATACCTACAGAAACACATTCACCGTGTAATAAGGTGAAATTATTTAATTTCTCTACTGCGTGACCGATGGTATGACCGAAATTCAACAACGCGCGGTCCCCCTTCTCCTTCGGATCCCGTTCTACCACACTGCGCTTAATACAGAGACTACGATAAATCATAGCGTTCAGCACTTCGGTATCCTTTGCAATAATCTTGTCCGCATTCTCCATCAAAAAGATATGATAGGACTTATCCAAAATAAAACCGTGCTTTACAACCTCTCCGAGCCCGGCTAAAAACTCTCGTTCCGGAAGGGTATGTAACGCATTCACATTAATATACACCGCAGAAGGCTGATAAAAAGCTCCTACCATATTCTTATAAGCTTTATAATCCACTCCGGTCTTACCGCCGATAGAAGAATCTACCATCGAAAGCAAACTGGTCGGCATTCCGATAAAACGAATTCCGCGCAAATACGTAGCAGCCGCAAATCCGGTTAAATCACCGGTCACACCTCCGCCCAATGCCAATAAAACATCATTTCTGTCAAAGGACTGCTCTATCAGAAACTCGTAGAGCCCGGCAACCGTGTCCAGATTCTTAGAAGCTTCACCTGCCGGAAAGATATAGGACACGCAGAAAAAGCCTTCCTTTTCAAGAAGACCGACCAAATCCCCGGCATACAAAGGAGCCACATTCGAATCACTGACCACACAAAGCTTCCGTCCATCCAATTGTAACGAACGAAGCAAAGTAACGATTCCATCATAAGAATCATCAAAAATTATCGGATAAAGCGGCGCATTATCTGCGCCGCGTACAATCAATTCATCCTTCATAAATTAATCCTCATTCAAATTAATAATTTCAATATCCTCCGTATCATCACTCAAAGGATTTTCCGGCATCTGAGTCTTTTCTTCGGAATAAAGACCTATCGGTGTATCCGTAATTTCCGGAATATTTTCAAACATGGAAAGCTGGTCCAGATTAACAGAGAAGCTCTGACTGTCCAAAAGCTCTGTCTGGGAATTTACAAGACTCTTAAATTTTGCCTTATACATATCGTACTGGCGAACAAGCTCAATAGTCTGCTTACGAATCATTTCTAATTCGCGCTTCGCATCTTCCAAAATAACATTCGCCTTTGACACTGCCTCCTGTTCAATTAAAGCAGCATTTTTCATCGCATTGGACTTCGTCTCGTCTGCGGTACGTTCCGCTAAAACCAAGGCCTTCTGCAAGGTCTTTTCAATGGTTTTATAATACTGCAAACCCTCTTTCAAGGTATTCATGCGGTCTGTCATTTCCATACGCTCACGATAGAGACTCTCATAATTCTCCAGAATCTCTTCCATAAAGCTGTCTACATCCTTTTTGTCATATCCCAAACCGCCGGATTTAAATACTTTGTTCTGAATTTCAATCGGTGTAATCATAGTCCTTCCTTTCTCTACTGGTAACGTTCCAAAGTGACCGAAATACGTCCTTTCTTGGTTAGATTTCCGATTTCCTTTAACCGTGCCTTTCCTAAACCGCGAAAAGATATTACATCCTGTTCCTTCACAGCTGCCGACGGCGACGTAATCTCACGTCCGTTAATAAATACCTTGCCTCCCGAAATCCCAGCTGCGGCACTGCTTCTTGATATACTGAAAGCTGCGGCAGCTACAGCATCGATTCGAATTGCGGAAACCGTCCTGGATATTATTTGATATTCCTTGGCAAATTCCGACGCATCAGCCTCTGCAACACAGCATACCACATTGGTGTGTCGAACCTGTGTCAGTTGCTCTGCTAAAAACGAAGCAATTCGCTCCGCACACAAGAGGTATGCTTCCTTTTCCTTTACAAAAATGTCTCCGATTACATCTCTGTCCAAACCGAGCCCCAGAACACTTCCCAGTACATCCCGATGAGAAAACTCTGACGCAAACTTAATATTTTTAGGAGAAATGCGAATCCCGCATATCGGAAACAGCTCCGGCGTAATCTCAATGTCCGGATGAGAAATGCAAAGCATTTGGCGCTCCGTATCGGAAGCTCCTCCGAAAAACATATAATTAGCACCGCTTAAGACCGTCTTTGCCGTTTCAATTTCACTTAACGTCAAAAAGTCCGTAAACTCCGTTCGATATGAAAACTCGGCTCTCTTTTGTAATTCGGAAACTCGTTTTTTTAATAAAACTTCATCCATATAAACCTTCTTACTTGTTTAAAGTAGGAACCTCAAACCCGTTTTGTTCCACATAGGATAAATAATCTCCGGAAATATCAACCGACTCCGGTGAAATAATGAAAATCAAATTGGAAATCTGATGTATCTTACCGTTCAAAGCATACACAGAACCGGATATAAAATCCATAATGCGCTGGGCCAGTTCCAAATCGATTCCTTCCAAATTTACAACCGTGGCACGCTCATCCAGAAGCATATCACAAATATCCTGAGAGTCATCAAATCTGGTCGGTTTCATAATACTGACCTCGAATATCTTAGAAGAAGATGCGGAACGAAGCGGAACCACGCGGCTCGTTGTCGAAACCGGACGTTCCGGACGCGTTACACGCTCTTTTCTGATTTCGGAAAAGTCCGTTTCATACGTTTCTTCCTCATAAGGCTTTGCAGGCTTTACCGGTTTCGTGGTTGTCGTCACCGTTTTCGTCACCTCTTTCCGTAAAACAGGAGCTTCTTCCGTAACCGTTTCACGTACCGGACGCTCTTTCTTTTTCTTTTCTTTCCGTTTAAAAGTCTCAGAATCAAAATTATCGAAATTGTCGAAGTCGTCCTCGTCCGTTACGCTCAGTTTCTTCAGAAAACCTTCAAAAATATTAGCCATACCAACCTCTCCTTTATTCCTTTGGAAGATAAACACGATGACCGAAAATACCGGTGCCGACACGAACTAATGTAGCACCCTCTTCAATTGCAATTTCATAGTCACCGGTCATACCCATAGATAAAATATCCATATATACATTATCAATGTTTTTGGAATTGATGTCAACCATTAATTGCTTCATTTGCTTAAAATAAATTCGATTTTCTTCTGCATCTTCCGTGTAAGGAGCAACCGTCATTAATCCACGAATTTTTATCCTGGAAAGCTTCGACAGCTCTCTTGCCGTAGCTTCTAACTCATCCGGTGAAATCCCATGTTTCGACGCCTCTCCGGCGATATTTATTTCAAGCAAAACATCGGTTATCAAACCTTTCTTTTCCGACATTTCATGAATTTCCTGTGCCAAACGAACGGAATCCACCGAATGTATCAACACCGTTTTACCGATTACATATTTCAGCTTATTCGTTTGAAGCGAACCGATCATATGCCAATGCAACGGTTCCGTAATTTCTGCTTGCTTATCGCGTAATTCCTGCGGTCTGTTTTCTCCGAATTCAATGATACCGCATTCCATCGCTTCTCTTATAGCCTCTACCGGCATAGTCTTACTCACCGCAATCAAGGTCACTTCCTCAGGATTTCTCCCTACACGTTTACACGCAGCTGAAATTTTTCCTGTCACCTCTTTGATTGCACTTTCAATGGAATTATTTTCCTGCATTTTACGATTCTCCTTCTATCAATATAACATCCTTGTTCACTGCGGAAACATCCAGAACAATGTGGTCATACAGGGACACTCCGCCCGCCAGACCGGCCCGAACCAAAACATATTCCTCTACGTCGGTAATACGCTCAATTCGCCGGAACACCGCATAACCCTTATTCATGTTATAGACTCCTTCCATTTCTGTCAGGAAAGAATACAACATCGCACGCTCCGGTTCGGAAGTAAGACTTGTGGAATAAATATACTGACCGGAATCAAAATCTTCCTCCGCCACATAGTAATAACCGTTTTCGCGGAACAAGTAATTAATTTTACAATAATCCGGTCTTACTTCTCCTGATTCCGCATCGTAACGTTCCAGACTGATGCCGACCTCATTTCCTTCTTCTCCTCCGCCTTTCATAACAAAGCGTTCCGGAATCTGATAAATCTCTTTGGTTAAAATTGCGGTTTCCGGAATCTTAAGCCCTTCCTTTGCAGCAATAAATACCGTAACATCCAGAAAACGTTCACTTAAATAATCGGCACCGTAACGGTCCATATCAACGACTAAATACGTCGTATCACCCAGCCGAAGCTTTTCAAAGGACTTTTCATAAAGAACCGAATCCCCGGAAATCTGAAAAGACACCTTATCTCCGGAATTTTTCATTCTTTCCTCATACTCTTTCGGTACCTGAATTACAAGCTGCCATTTTTCATCAAAAATAAGCTTGTACGCAAAATTATCAATTGCGGAAATTCCCGTCTGCTTTTTATACTCCGGCACCGCACGTTTCTCAATCGAAAAATCGTCCTCGCTAAGCATTTCCTTTGTATATCCGTCAAACCTGTCGGAAAAATAAGATACAACACCGCTCTGAGGAGATTCTACTGTCATAAAGGAATTAGACATCGTATCTTTGTTTGCCAGAGTATCCAATACCGAAACATCCCGGTATCTTAAATAATCCGAAAGAAACTCTTCTCTTAAGGAGTAGCTCTCGGAAAACTCCGTATCCGAATACTCCGAACAAAAAGCTCTGATATTTCCTTTTAATCGAAGCAAATCATTCGACGTCAAGGTTGCATTATCTTCATTCAAATTCAAAATATCCTGCAGTTCGGAAGAATCGTTTACAGAATAAATCTGGGCATTCTTGGTAACCCGTGCACCTTCTCGGTAATAATAATTTAAATACCCTGCACGCTCGGTAAGATACGTCGTCTCCGAACGAAGAATCATCGCAATTGTAGGCATTTCGCTTCCGGAGCTACCTTCATGCACTTCGTATAGGGAAAGATGCGGAGTGGTAGCATAACGATAGATATTAATCACGAGAAGTACCAGAACGCCAAATGCTACTACCAATCCGATATTAATATCTTTTCTTTGCCGAAATTTGATTATCTTCCGTTCCTTTGACATGGTATCGTCTCTCCCTTCTGCTTATACACTATCAAAAGTCCCGGCGCAAATTGTTGTGCCGGGGCTCATATTTTCTTTTATTTTGAAACCGCAGCCTTCATAAGCTCCGTCATTTTCCCGTAAAGAACTTCATAGGATGGTGCATGAAAAACCTCTGCTATATACGATACGCCCTCTTTGTCTTTAAAATAAAGTGTCAGACAACAGCCTGCCGCGTTGGTCGTTCCCGTTTTACCACCGATGATTTCAATTTCCTCCGGTGCTTCAAAACTTCCTCCGAAATATAGATTCGTACTGTTAAAGACTTTGGTTTTCGCATTGCCCTGTGCATCCCGGTAAATAATCTCACAAGACGGCATAGAAACAATGGAGATAAATTTACTGTAATGAATCAATTCGTTCAAAATCAGATAAATATCATATGCTGTGGTATAATGTTCACGGTTATGTAAACCGTGAGGATTTACGAAATGTGTATCTACGGCCCCTAATTTCATCGCCTCTTCGTTCATCAATTCGGCAAAAGCCTCCACAGAACCGGAAATGTGCTCTGCAATAGCAACACCGGCATCGTTTCCGCTGTAAATCAACAATGCCGCAAGCAAATCCTCCAACACTACCGTATCCCCTTCTTTAAAGTCACAGGATACCGCACCGTAAACGCCGAGATGAGAGGCATTATAGCTAAATGTCACACTCTCACTCAGATTGCAATATTTTAACGCCAGCAATGCAGTCAAAAGCTTTGTCGTGCTGGCCGGATAAATCTTATCCGTAATACCGGATTGCTCCAAAATCTTATGATCCGAAATTCGATACAAACCGTAGACATAGTCCTGTCCGGAAACCGCATCTTCATTATACTCCGTAGAAGCAATACATACTTCCGTTCCGCGTCCGCTTAAAAAATCAGCATTTCTGTCGTTCCCGACATCATAATATTCAAAGGATTTGGAACCGGTATAAGCCAGCGCAACAGTATCTGTCAGCTCTTCTTTTGACGTACTGCCGCAACCAGAACATAAAAGAGCAAACAATACCGCAAAAGCGATTGCTGTTCTGCATTTTTTCATTTGTATCATTTGCCCACTTCCTTTTCAACGTTAACTTTTGTAAAGATTTCTCCAATCAAGATCACCGCGGTCTAAGCTCAATATCAGACTTTCTGCTGTTGCCACATTGGTTGCCAGCGGAATATTATGCGTATCACATAACATAACTACATTATTGACGTCCGGTTCATGAGACTTCGGTGTCAACGGATCTCTGAGAAAAATAACGAGGTCAATTTCGTTATGCTCAATCTGAGATCCCATCTGCTGCTCTCCGCCAAGCGGTCCGGCAAGATACTTATGAACCGAAAGGTTAGCCGCTTCTTCAATCAGACGTCCGGTAGTTCCGGTAGCATAAAGCGTATGACGACTTAAAATCCCCTTATATGCGATACAGAAATTCTGCATCAGTTTCTTTTTCGCATCATGTGCAATCAACCCAATATTCATAGTTCTCCCTTCCTCGGTATATCTCCAAAATCAAGATCGATAGAACTTCTTTCCTTCTTTTTGGAAATCCCGATGTTCAATATTATTCCGATGCCTATCATATTACACATCAACGAACTCAACCCATAACTTACAAACGGAAGCGGAATACCGGTATTCGGAAGCAACATCGTCACTACACCGATATTGACAAACGCTTGGAAAATATACGTAGTTCCGATTCCCACCGCCAGTAACCTTCCCAAATAATCCGGTGCCTTCATTGCAATCATAAAGCACTGGAACGAGATAAAAAAGATTGCAAGTATTATTGCGCAAGATCCCAGAAAGCCGAATGCTTCCGCCATCCCCGAAAAAATAAAGTCGCTTTCGATTACGGGAATGTTCTTTGACCCCAAGGTACCGTCTCCGGAAAAAATCTTTCCTGTCAGTCCTCCGGAAGCAATGGCGGTAATGGAATTTTCCTGTTGCCAGAGCGTATCCGAATGATTTTCCGGATGCAACAGTGACAAAATACGCTCTTGCTGCGTATCCGATAAAAGGACCTGAAAATCCTGTTGTACATACCAAAACAATCCCGCCGCCACAGGAATGGCGACCGCTACAATCGGTAATAGTATCTTATACTTGATTCCCGATGCAAAAATCACAACCACAAGAGAAACGCATATAACAATTGTGGTGGACAAGTCCGGCTGCAAAAAAACCAGTCCTACCGGAAGTGCAAGCATAATTACTGCAAAAAGCAATACCCAGCCCTGCTTTATCCGACCCATTAACCGGTCGAACAAGGTAGCCAGACAAATAACCAACACTACCTTTGTCAGCTCCGAAACCTGAAACTCGAATTTTGCATTATCTCCGTTGGGAATACCGATCCAACGGTTTACTCCGCCTCTTGCTACGTTAAAGTAATCTACATACTTTACCACAAACAGCAAGACAAAGTTTACGACATACATCAATCCGGCAAATTTACATACAAAGTGATAATCAAACATCGAGACAAATACCGCCAAAAGCACTCCGCCGATAATTCCCTTCGTTTGCCTTGATACCATGTCGATATCTTCTCCCTGTACCTTATCCAGTACATAAATTCCGGCGGTACATAGGAGAATAATCAACAATAAAATAGACCAGCGGTACTTTTTCAAATCGTACCGTTCCCATAGTTTAAACATGAAACACCCTCTTAATTCTTGTTGCGCATATCCTTTATCGGAATATTTGCAAAAATTGCCGGCACCGAACCGTTGTCGGAATCCGACTGGGTCTGCTTAATCTGAATATCCAGACCCGTCATATCAATTTCGATATACTTGGAAATAACCGCAATAATATCGTTCTTCATCTGTTCCATAATTTCCGGAGAACATCCCGCACGATCCGAAACAAGCACCAGCTTTAAACGATCCTTTGCCACCGCACCCGGGGCCTTCCCTTTATTAAAAAAATCAAATAAGCCCATAATCTATCCTCCGTTAGTTTTTCTTGAAAATACGACTGAAGAAACCACCCTTGTTTAAATCAAGGAAATCTACTTCTTCGCCTGCCACACGTCTGCAAATGTTCATGTATGCCTTACCTGCCATGCAATTCTGGCCAACAAGCGGAACACCCTGGTTGGTGGAAATAACTATGTTCTCATCATCCGGAACTACGCCGATTAAGTCAATCGCAAGAATCTCAACAACATCGTCGCTGGACATCATATCACCGCGCTTTACCATATCCATACGGAGACGGTTTACAATCAGGTGGGTCTGCTTAATCTCATTTGCCTCCAAAAGACCGATAATACGGTCTGCGTCACGCACTGCGGAAACCTCCGGGGTCGTAACAACAAGGGCACGGTCAGCACCTGCGATTGCATTGTGGAAGCCCTGCTCAATACCTGCCGGACAGTCGATGATAACGTAATCAAACTCTTCCTTTAACTGATCCGTAAGCTTCTTCATCTGCTCCGGGGTAATCGCTGTCTTATCGCGGGTCTGTGCAGACGGAAGGAGATAAAAGTTATTGTATCCCTTTACCTTAATGAATGCCTGATTAATTTTACAGGAGCCCTCGATAACGTCTACCAGATTATAAACAATACGATTCTCCAAGCCCATAACAACATCCAGATTTCTAAGTCCGATATCTGTGTCGATTAATACTACTTTCTTGTCTAATTTTGCAAGGCCGGTACCTACGTTTGCCGTAGTGGTGGTTTTACCTACACCGCCTTTTCCCGATGTTACAACAATTACTTCGCCCATTCGTTCATATCCTCCGATAATTATAATTTTATATCATTTAAAACCGTTCTGGAAACCGGTTCAATAAATATATTTTCCCCTGACCGAAATGCAATCTTCGGTTCCTTAGATTTCTCCTTCTCCCTCTTCCAAAGCATCTTCCCTGCCTTGTCAGGTGCTCGTGCAATGGTATCCGCAATACGTATTTGTACCGGGTCAAGCTCCAATGCCAGAACAAATGCATTTTCATTGCCTCCGGCTCCCGCATATACATTTCCGAGAAGCGCACCGAGTACGATGATATTACCCTTTGACGTTACGGTAGCGCCCTGATTGACATCACCTATGATAATAATGCTGGTTTCCGTCTCAAGCACCTGCCCGGAACGCAAATTGCCTTTATAAAACTGCCCGTTGGAATTATCCATTTCCTGCAGGCGGTCCTCCAGGGAACGCCTATGAAGTTCCTCCGTTTCGCTGTTTTTATCGATCACACAAACAATGTGTACCTCGGAATTTTCGGCTATAATATCCAGTAATTCTCGTTGCTGCGCATCCGACAATTTCTTTCCGTCAAAGGAAATTGCCATCTTTGCGTTTCCGAAAAACTTTGCGGATTCTTTGAATTTTTCTCCGACTTCTCTTGAAATCGTTGCGAAATCCGCCTGTTCATCGATATATACCGAAAAGCCGTAGGTGGTTCCTTTGATTACTACTGCGCTATTCATTCGAATCCCCTCCTCTGCTATTCTGCCTCAATTTTATTATAGTTCTTATCATACGTATCGGAATGATAGTAATAATCATATACAACGTACCCGAAGTCCACTGCATTTCCCGAAGCATAACCGTTCGGAATAACAACAGTTACCGCAATTTCAGGATTTTCGTACGGTGCATAGGAAACAAATAAAACATGGCTCGGCTTTGTGTCGGAAACCTGTGCCGTACCGGACTTTCCTGCTGCATCAAACCCTAACGTATCATATAATCGTCCGGTAGAATCATTACTGTTGATTGTAAGATACATTCCCTTCTGTACCTGCTTCCACTCCGCATCGGTAAACTCCGTAATCTTATTATCCAGTGTTGCGGAATTCTCAAGTATCGTCTGCTCCTTCGTATCTTCAATCCGGTCAATCAACGTCAGCTTGTAGCAGTTTCCTTTGCTTCCCAACGTAGTTGCGTATCTTGCAATCTGAGACGGCGTAAAGCTATGATAATAGCCGATTGCCGCACGTACCGCATCGTGATTTGCGATTTGCGGTTCCAGTTCCGCAACTTCGATTCCCGATTTGGAACCGAGACCGAACTTCTCAGCGTATCTGGAAAGCTTTGCGATTCCTATGGAGTCGCTGTACTTGCCGTTGAAGTCCTCCGCTAGTCTGTAACCTACCTCAAAATAGAAATAGTTACAGGAATGATTGATTGCCTGCGGTACATCAATTTTACCATGATTCTTCGGATAATACCAGCATTTTGGTGAAGGATCTACTTTTGTAAATTCACCGAGGTCCTCGATTTTCTCGTAAAGCCCCAACTCATTCTCGCCGTATCCGGCAAAACTGGTAATCATCTTAAAGGTAGAACCGGTGGTGGTCTTGGAATTCGTCACACGGCTGGATAACGGGTTGGACTTATCTTCCAAAAGCTTGGAATAATATTCCCAATCGATTTTGTTTGCCAGCTTGTTATTGTCATAACTCGGATAGGTTACCATAGCCAGCACATCACCGTTATTTACATCGGTAACAATCAACGAAGCCCCGCACGGTTCCAGTGCCAACTGCGCCGGTGTAATTTCTACATTTTCAATCTTCTTCCGAATAAAATCGTAAGCGGAAATTTTACCGTTATTCAGAGCGTTGTAATCGCTCTCGTTATATGCAATCACTCCCTGTGCATAAAGCAACAGACAAACCTCTTTGCCGGAAAGCTCCTTCTGGAAAATCATATTCCGGAGCATCTTCTTTGCAAACACGGAATCCTCGTTCAGCATACGGACAATTTCGTCCAATAGAATCTCATATACCTCATCCGTTACATAGTAAGTATCGATTCCGAGCCTTTCAAAATCAATCCAGTTCCGATTGATTGCATGAACCAAAAACTCTCCCAAGCCGACATCATCGTTTCTGTAGTCAATATAAACCTCATCGGTTTTATCTATATTGGAAATAGGTAAAATTCCTACAGATGCCGAAGTGATTTTGGAATAAATATAATCCAGATATTCTTCCGTTTCTTCCGAAACCTTGGAATTCGCAGTCGTGCTGCCGTAAGCAAGACAGTCCGACAGGTGATTTAATACCGTCCGGTATTTATTCTGATATTTCTGATACACCTTTAATTCGTTTTGATCAGCGTCTTCCGGCGGATTCTCTCCGAAAATACGACTTACATCCAAAGTGTTATTCGAAAACAATGCATCGTACACTTCGTATACCGGAATCTTAATGTCATCCGCAGACTCTCCCTTGGTACCGTAATCCAGTTTATCCGTCATCTGCTCCAATAAAATCTTGGCCAGTTCCTTTTCCACCAGATGATAATAAGCCTTCTGCATTTCCGCATCAATGGTCAGATACAAATGATTTCCCGCCTGAGGCTCGGATAAAACCTCCGTATTGACAATACGGTAATTCTCGTCCAAGGTCAGCTGCTCGATGCCCTTCTGACCGTTCAACAAATCCTCAAAAGTCTTCTCAAGACCGGTCTTACCGATCACATCGGTAGCGGAATAAACCGTCCCTTCCGCATTATAGCTTTCCAGTTCGTCTTCCGTTATCTTTCCTGTGTATCCGATAATATGAGCAAAATACTCACTGTAATTATAAACACGCTTCGTCTTCATCACAACGGAAACACCCGGAAGCTCCGCGCTGTTCTCCTTCAAAGCAGAAATAAGCGTATCCGAAACACCGGTAGCCAGTGTAATCTGAGAATACTTCGGCCACAAGGTGAAAATTGCGTAACGCACGGACATAATACGCAAGGCATCTTCCAAGGAATACTCCTCCGAAATGCCGTACATGGAACCGAATTTCAGATTACCGTAACGTAACAGCGCAAACAACTCCTCTGCGGTCATTTCACGCTCCTCGTCCGTCAGATTATCGATAGACTGTTTTCCCAACGCATTCTTTATAAAACGAAGACGCGCCGTTCCTTCTACCGTATATTCCAGAATGCCGGATTCACCGATTGTAATATAAAACTCCGGCTCCAGCTCCACATCTTCTCTTTCCAAAATACGAATCAAGCGATACAACATCGCGTTTTTCTTGTCGTTTGTGTTCAGCAACGGGCTGTCTTCCAGTATCACGGAATAGGAAAGCTCATTATAGGCAAGAACTCTGCCGTTCCTGTCATAAATCATGCCTCTGGTGCTGTCGGTCTGACGCTCTCTGGTCTGTTTATACTCTTCTTCCGCCACCACCTGCTCCGCATCCAGTATCTGAATCCGGTACATTTGGAAAATCAAGACTCCCGCCAGAACAAAATAAAATGTAACAATCGGTATCATACGGGAAGAGAGCCATTCTTTCAGTTTACTGAAAATCAAATAAAACAAAAACTACTCCTCCTTTTCTACCAAACGTAACAGCAACCGATGCACCCAATGAAACAACGGATACAACAAAACGGCTGCCAAAACGGTATAAATCATGCGCGGTAGGATCAGATGTACAAAGTAATAACCGAACTCGGTCCTGCTTCGAAGCAGGAAATATGCAATATAATAAGCAAAGGAATATACAAACTCTCCCGCAAGAATCATAAGCAACGGCAATGTATAATCCCTTTCATCGTATACGTTCCGGGAGTATCCCGCAAAATAACCGATGCATAAGTAGAATAAAGCACACAAGCCTATCATATCATTAAAACATACATCCGTAAGCAACCCTGCCGCAAGTCCGGTAAGCATCCCCGGAATCCGTCCTCTTGTATACGCCACCGTAATAACAAGAATCAGCATCAAATCAGGGACGACACCTGCCATGGAAATTGCAGGCATTACCGTACTTTGCAGTAAAAAACAAAAAATCAACTGTAGTAATACAAGTATAATGCGAATCAATCTATCGTCCCTTTCCGATAACACTACTCAAAATCATACGCTTCTTTTAGCTCGGTTACAATCAGTACCTCGTCTAACCGTTCAAAGTCTACCGCTGGTATTAAATACGCGGTCTTTGTCATGTTGCTGGAATCCACCTGAATGTTCTGAATGTAGCCTATGAGAATTCCTTGCAAATACTTATCACTGATATGTGACGTAACAATTTCGGAATTCTCCTTAAAGGACGCATCCATGGAAATCATTTCCACACGAATCACTCCATGCTCCTTCATCAGCTTCAAATCTCCGGATACAATACAAGTATCCTGTGTCTCGATAGACATTCCACTGACATTATAGTTATCGTCGATAATGGAACGTATTCTCGCCCAGTTTTTTCCTGTTTCGGATACAATTCCCACCAGACCGTTACCGGCCATTACATTCATTCCGGCCACAATACCGTCTTCACTGCCTTTGTCTACAATAAAGCTATAAAACCAATTGTTGGTATCGCTGGCAATCACTCTTGCCGCCACCTTATCGTAATCCGTATATTTGGCATCCAGTTCATACAAGCGGCGCAATCCGTCCAACTCGTATTTATCCTGAGTCAACTGCTGGTTTACGGCCGTCAGTGCTTGTATTTTTTCTTTTAACTGCTCATTCTCCGCACGAAGCTTTTTCACACTTCGAAAGGCCTGCAGGCGGTCGGAAATCCCCCTCCCGACACTGTTGATTCCCCGTTGCATCGGTGAAATCACATTTCCCGTAAAGGTCTTTACTCCGGAAAAGCGGTCCGGAAAACGATAGGAAACAAACATCAGTACAACGCAAAGAATGATGCAGAATATCCATAAATACTTCGGATTGAACTCAAAGTCGCTCCGTCTTCTCCTTCTGCGACGTTTCATTCTTTATCAACCTCCGTTTGCCATCTTGTCCAGGGTCAATCGCAAATCACTGTATTTGCCGTTCTCCAAAATCTTACCCAAACCCACAACTACCGTGTTTGCGGAATTTTCACAAACATGAATGTCAAGCTCCGTCTCCTGAGCAAACAGCTTGTCCAAATCCTTAATATTTGCGGAGCCGCCGGTCAAATAGATACCGGTATCCAAAATATCGGATGCAATTTCCGGAGGAGTTCTCTCCAAAATCATCTTTACGGCATCTACGATGGAACGCAAATGCTCTTCGATGGATTCGTAAACAAAGGCTGAATCAACCTCTGCCTCTACCGGAAGTCCGCTCATCACATCACGTCCGTATACACGAAGAGTCTTAACATCCTTCGGCGGCAACGCGCAGGAAAGCTCCTTCTTAATCAGCTCTGCAGTCTTACTGCCGATGATGAGGTTGTATCTTTTCTTTACACAGTTGATAATGGTATCATCGAGACGGGTACCGCCGATGTTTACCTTCTTGCTGTTAACGATACCGCCGAGAGCCATAACCGCAATCTCGGTAGTCTCCGCACCGATATCCACAACCATGATACCGTTGGCAGTCATAACCTCAAGTCCCGCACCGATGGCATTGGCTACCGGCTTATGAACCGCACGCACCTTATCCTTTTTCGGCTTTGCGGAAGAACTCCAAAGCAAATCATAGAATGCACGGCACTCTACCTCACTGATATCACTCGGAATCGCAACGATAAACTCCGCGCCGTTTACCTTTCCGTGCTTGTCCGCTAAGGCGGTAAAAGAGGAATTAATCATGGCCAGCATATTTGCAAAATCCGCAATGACACCGTGCTTTACCGGAAACGTAACCTCAAAATTATCCGGGGTTCTGCCGTACATTTCAAAGGCCTCGTCTCCGATTGCTTTTACGACTCCGTCACAGATGGCAACTACATTCTTCTCATCGAAAATGACACCCTCGTTTTTCTTATAAATCTTTAACATACTGGTGCCCAAATCTATTGCAAAAACTTTTGATGACAACTTTCAAATCTCCCTTCGCATAGTATTTCGTTATTCTATCATAGTGTACCACTTTTTCCTATTTATTTCAATAATTTCTTTGTCCTATATTTTGACAAATATTACTGTAAAAACCCCTTTTCCATCATACTGAAATAACACTTATCCCCCACCACGATATGGTCACGAAGCTCCAAACCCACCATTTCACAGGCTTTTGCCAGCTTCCGGGTCACCTCGATATCCGCCGTACTCGGAAACGGGACACCGCTGGGATGATTATGAAGCAAAATCAAAAAAACCGCTTCATACCGAAGGGCAACGCATAGCACCTCTCTCGGCTCCAGTACGGCCATATTCACCGTTCCCTGGGAAATCACTTCGTCAGCAATCTTACGTCCCTTCGTGTCCAACATCAACAGAACAATCTGCTCCGTGCGACAATGCCGCAGCCGTTCCATATATGCTCCTGCAATACTTTCCGGGGTACGAAACACTTCTTTTTCGTCATCCACCGCAGCATGCATCCGTTTGGCCAGCTCTGCCACACAGCACAGCTGAATTGCCTTAACCTTGCCGATGCCTCTGATTTTCTGAAGTTCCTGTCGGGAATAATAGTGAAGGGCAGACAGCCCTTTCTTGGCTCCGGGACGGTCAAGGACGCGAATTGCCAGATCAACCGCCCGCTCTTTCTTTGTACCGGTGCGGATAATTACCGCCAACAGCTCCGCATCCGATAAAGCTCCCGGACCGAAACGTTCACACTTTTCGTAAGGACGTTCCGATACCGGAAGTTCTTTTTGTGTCAAAAACTGATTCATAAGCCTCCTTCTCTTGCGAAAAGGAACCGAAAATTAAAGCTTTCTGTAAATCAAAAACGCTATCACAACACCGATAATGCTGGCAATGGAAATCTTAATGGATAACCCAAAGGTAAGCACAAGAACACCCAGGTTCAAAACAAAGGAACCTCCGTCGGTGCCGATTCCGAAAGTCATGCCGTAATCCAACCATGACAACCAGGAAATATCACGTGTCAAATAGCCTAAAAAGCCGCCGATTACCACGCCGCAAAGCATTAAAAGCAGCAAAACCCAAGCCTTTCCGGTTTTCATAAACATCCCTCTTTTCTGTAAATTCTCCCTATCGTCGATTATACCACAAATCGAAAATTTGTTCAATCGTTTTTCTATGCTTTCTCATTGTTTTTCTCACAGAGAAAGGCGGCTCTCCTTCAAAACAGCCGCCTTCTGCCTATTGTTATTTTTATTTCTGTTATTCCTTCTCGGCTATGCTTATGTCGTCCATTATTTATTTGAGAATCAAGCCTTTCTCATATAATTTCTGTACGGAATTCATAATACCGAACTTCGCATGATACCAGGTCAGACCGCCCTGGAAGTACACGTTGTACGGCTCTGCCACCGGTCCGTCTGCGGAAAGTTCGATGGAAGCTCCCTGAATGAACGCACCTGCCGCCATAATGACATCATCGTGATAGCCCGGCATTGCCCACGGTTCCGGCACCACATAGCTGTCTACCGGCGCAGCCTCCTGAATACCGTGACAGAAGGCAAGCATTGCTTCACGGCTTTCCAAGGTCACCGCCTGAATAATATCAAAGCGTTCTTCCTTTCCTCTCGGAACACACTTAAAACCAAGCTTTTCATAGATATTTGCCGCATAAATCGCACCCTTAAGCGCTCCGGCAACCACCGTCGGTGCCATGAAAAGTCCCTGGAAGAAGGAACGATTGAGCCCGAGACTTGCGCCAACTTCCTTACCGAGGCCCGGTGCTGTCAAACGGTATGCGCAATTGTCCACATACTCTTTCTTACCGACGATATAACCGCCGATCGGAGCCAGTCCGCCCCCCGGATTCTTGATAAGAGAACCGACACAAAGGTCTGCTCCCACATCCGTCGGCTCAATGACCTCCACAAACTCACCGTAGCAGTTATCTACCATACAAATCACATCCGATTTCACCATCTTGATGTAAGAAATCAGCACGCCGATTCTGCCTGCAGACAAAGTCGGTCTCGTCTGGTAGCCCTTGGAACGCTGAATCGCAATGAGTTTTGTCTTCTCGTTAATGGCTTCCTTAATCTTGTCAAAGTCAAAATTGCCGTTCGGCAACAAATCCACCTGCTTATAGGTGATACCGTACTCCGCAAGGGAGCCCTTCGTCTCACGAATACCGATGACCCCCTCCAAGGTATCGTACGGCTTGCCCGTCGGAGACAAAATTTCATCTCCCGGACGCAAATTCGCAGATAAAGCAATGGTCAGCGCATGGGTACCGGACACCAGATTCGGGCGCACCAACGCACTCTCCGTATGAAATACATCGGCATACACATCTTCTAAAGTATCTCTGCCCAAATCATCATAGCCGTAGCCGGTAGAATCGTTAAAATGGGTATCGGACACCTTGTTTTTCCGCATAGCAGCCAGCACCTTTAACTGGTTGTACTCCGCCACCTCATCAATGGCCTGAAAACGCTCCTTTAAGGATTCTTCCACTTCATTGCATAAATCGAATACCTTATCGTCAATTTTGCAGTCCTTGTACATCAGTCTTAAATAGTCGTTCATGGTAAAATCTCCTGTATGTAATATTTTAGTTGACATAAATAATTTATGGATATTTTTGTGCTTTATAAAACTCCCCGTTTATCCGCTTCCACAATCAACTTTGGCTGAATATCCGGATAGGTCCAGTTCTTTGGTAATTCTTCTGTCAAAACAATCTGCTCGATTTCACTGTGAAGCTCCTTTTCAAAGGAAGTCACCTCGGCATAGTATAACATCCCAAAGGTTTCTTGTCCACTATCTTTTTGCACGGAATACACACAAACCGGTTTTATCTCATACTCCATCGCTCCTGTTTCCTCGTAAAGCTCCCGTTTTGCGGTCTCTTCAATAGTCTCCCCGGCTTCCCGGTGACCGCCCGGAACTTCGAAGGTAGACCTTTCTTTGTGCTTACATATCACCCATTTCCCGGCACTTTTGGTGATGATGACGGCAAATTTCAGAAGTGTATCGTCCACCGTATCATAAAACTTCACTTGTGTCATGTTTTAGCTCCTTTTCCTGCGCAAAACGCCTGTCCCTTATATGCCGTGTCATCTTACAACTCATGATAATACGGACAAATGTCCTCAAAATGTCCGTCCTTCATCCGAAATCCCTTCGGAATCACCCCGAGTGGCACAAATCCGAGACGTTCATACAAATGTCTGGCATGAATATTAGAGGCCACGACTGCATTAAACTGCATTACACCAAATCCATGTACTTTTGCCTGTTCCAGACTGTCCGACACCAATTTTTCTCCGATATGAAGACCTCTGCTTTCTCTGCTTACCGCATAACTGGCATTGCAGATATGCCCGCAGCGTCCGATATTATTGGGATGCAGGATATAAAGTCCTACAACCTGTCCCGACTCCGTATCCTCCGCAACGCCGTTATAGGTCTGCGACCCGAAGAACGCCGCTCCGGTTGCTTCGTCCAAAAACTCTTCCTGAGGGAAGGCAATACCTTCCTCCACCACTTCATTCCAAATCCGAATCATATCCGGCAAATCCTTGGATTGATATTCTCTCACAGTAATCTTCATAAACACTCTGCTTTCTCAAAATAGTCGTCTCGCAACATTCCCATACCTTTGTCACACCTGAAAAAAACTTACAATATTTTCTACACCTTCCACCGCCTGTGCATCCTCTATTGCCGGCACTCTGTCCGTATTATGAGAACAAACAAGAGGATAAATTTCCTTACAATTCATATTCCTTAACAGCGTCTTTGCAGTCTCGTAAGCCTTATCCGGCTTGCCGTCACCGCCACCTACCAAAAGCACAGCTCCCTTCTTCGAGGTAAGTCCACTCTCTTCCTTACGAAAGAATCTGCCGCAAAAATAGGTCTGCAGCCGACTTCCTACGGACAACATAGGCCCCGTCAGCTCCGAAAAATACACAGGCGATGCAATCAGCACATTGTCGCAATCCTTGAGATATTCATAAACCTCTTGCATCTCATCCTTGATGGCACAGCCGCTGTGCGTCTTACAAAAGCGGCAATCCAGGCAAGGAGAAATGTTCGCACGGTAGGTGTCTACAATCTTGTATTCCCCCGGCAACCGTTCAATTAAATGCTTTAATAAGCTTACGGTATCACCGTTCTTCCGGGGAGAACCGTTAAAAATCAAGGTTTTCATAACTACCTCCTACTCAATGATACTTCCGTGAAAATGACACTCATAAATCAACCTGCCCTGATAACAGATGGTTTCATACCCCTGAAACCAAAAAAACTCCCCATCCACCGTACAATCATAAGTATAGTCACCGTTTTTATAATGCTCCGGTCCGCGAAATGGCTTATCTGCCGGCACCCTAAGCAGAGCTTCCTTTAAAAAATCGCCGCTAAAGTTCTCTCCGGTGACGCGTCCCGCATAGTTCATACTCCAGTAAGGCTTTCCATTTATCCACAGAGCCTCTTCTCCTACAAACTTTCCTCCGCCAAGAAAAGTGTCATAGTACATATAATTGCCCTCGGAATACACCAAATCATGGGACTCCGGACGACAGGAGGTGGTTTCCGCGCCTTTGCCTGCGTAGGTCTTTTGTTTCGCTTTTATCAAAAATTTAATCAACTCGTTCATTTTATACACCTCGTTTATTATGCTTTCGGCTCCTCAATATACCGCTCTACCCGAAGCCGAAGCTTGTACTTTTCCCGCAGCTTGGCAATCTCCTTCATCATCTCCGACTTATGGTGAATATCCAATGCCTCCTGGTCTTTCCATCGGTCAATCAGAAGTACCGTCTCCGCATCCTCCATAGGAAAGAAATATTCGTAACGTTCGTTCCCTCCCTCCGCCCGAATCGCATCCACAATGCCACGGGCAGTCATTTCTTCCGCAAATTTACGGGCATTGCCGTTTTGTCCGGTGTAGTATAAATTTACCATGATGCTCATAATTCTTCCCCTCCCAAAAGCTTAAGTGTATTAAAAATCCTTTGACGAAACAGTTCAAAATCTCCGATATTCTTCACAAACGGCACATGAACAAACACCATCTTTGTCTTTAAAGCCTTCTCCTTAATGTACTTTAACCCGTTCCAATACAACCGATTGCAGTATGAAGTACCTGCATTCTGAGACATCTTTGCAGGAATGTCGTTTTGTTCAAACAACAGCCTTAATCTTTCACAGTCAAAGACAGTATCTGCACACACAACGCCGTCTCTTGCAGTAGTTTCAATGTGTACTTTATCTTTGATATTCGGTCGTTGACCGAAACTCAGAACATAGTCAAAGTGTACTTTTGAAAGCGTCTCAAGCAACAACTCGGAATCCTTTGCTTTGTCACTGGGCAAAACCAGTATCGGAGCGTCTTTGAATCCATTAAAAAGCAACTTCGAGGAAGTCCCGTCAAAGACTGTGAGGAGGATGCTTTTATTTCTTTTCTTTGTATTCATACAGCTTTCCCTCTCCCTATTCCAATTAAAATTTGCATTTTTCATAGGAACTTTGCAATCATTTTGCTTTTTTTCGTCCGAAATACCGCATAGTCCGCGCCCGGTAAGCCTGATATTCCTCACCGCACATCTTCTCCATGTGTACCTCTTCCTGTAAAATCTGCAAATGCAGCATTACCGCCGCCCATAAGGAAATGATCAGAAGCGGCACATTGAAAAACAACAGACAAAGCCCAAGATATAACAAATCAAAGCCTACAAAGGCCGGATTCCGGCTCCAGGCATAGATTCCGTTTGTAATCAGTGTTGTCTTTTCCTCAGGAATACCTACGCGCCAACTGGATTTCATCGTAATCGTAGCCATAGCAAAAAACAAAACTCCGACTGCACCAACTACAAATCCGGCGATTCGTACAGGAATCGGCAGGTGTTCTTTCACAAAAACTATGCTTACCACTTCCGCCACAATTACCAAAACCGTGGCAACACTCATAATCCGCTCAATCAATAACACTTTTTTGGGCTTGTTCCCCGTGCCCATCTGGTTCGTTTTGATGGACTGTTTTTTCTGGATGACAAGCTTCGCTATGTAAAAGGTGTAAAAGATGAGCAACAGTAAAACAGATAAAACTCGAAATATCATATAACCCTCCAACTATTTCTACTCCCTCAAAAAATCATAGATTCTCCGGTTAAAATCCTTCGCCTCTTCATATGCCGCATGACCTAAGTTTTCATACATATAGCACTCGCACTGCAGCTTTTCCGCAAGTTCTTCCGATGATTCTCCCGTCACAATTTTATCTTGCTTACCGCCAAGCACCAGCGCCGAACACTTGATTTTGTCCAGTTCATCATAAGTATTACAAGTCAGACACGCCTTGGCAAGGATAATAAAACGTCCGAAATCCTTCGGTTTACTGAACTTTGCCACAAATGGCACCATCAGCCTGTACTTTCTGATATAGGCATCCGAATACATTTTAAGCATCATATCCGAAACAAAGCCGTCAAAATCCCCTCGCTCCGCCATAGAAATCCAATCGGCAATGACCTGTTCTACCGTGGCATTGTTCCGTGACAAAGTCACTCCCAATACCAATTTATGTACCAGTTCCGGATGGTCAATTGCAAGATACTGGGCAATCATACCTCCCTGTGAAACACCAAACACATCCGCATTCGAAAGTCCCAATAATTTCATCGCCTCTGCCGTATCCGCAGCAATATCTCGCACCGTATAACCTTCCGGAATATGCTCCTTGCGATCAAACACATGCACCCGGTATTCTTTCGCAAACATCCGGTACATGAAAGCCAAAGAAAGCCCGGCGCCTCTCACTCCTCGTACATTCAGTCCCGGAATCATAATCAGAGGCTTTGTTCCTCTTCCGAAGACAACATAATCCATTGTGGTTGTTCCGAGCTGTAGTGTTTTCGTTTTTACATGATAGCACATAAAGTAACCTCCGTTACAACACCTTCTCCATTCCAACCTTCTGCGGCACCAGACCGCATTTTTCATAAAACTTCATGGCACTTTCGTTACAGGACCATACATTCAAGGTCACGTTGTAGCAGCCGGACGCTTTCGCAAAATCAAGCACATACTCATACAACGACTTACCGATGTGCATGCCCCGCTTTTCCTCGTCCACACACAAATCGTCGATGTACAGTGTCTTAATATCCGTCAAAATGTTATTGTTCAAGTGCTGCTGAAATACGCAAAACGCATAACCAAGCACTTCTTCCTGCTCATCCGTTGCCACGAACACCGGCTTACTGTCGTCCGTCAGAATGTCCATCAACTCCGCATCGGTGTATTTCTTGGCATTCGGCTTAAAAATATCCGGTCTGCCATTATGATGTACCATAAGTACCTGATGCAACAGCTTGTTAATCCCGTTCATGTCTTTGTTTTCTGCACGTCTGATATTCATATAATCCCTCTTTTCTTCGCCTCACTAAGCATCGCTTCCAGTATCGCATCCTCATCTGCATACTCGCCCTTGTCGAACCAAAGCACCTCACGCTCTCTTTTGAACCAAGTAAGCTGACGCTTTGCGAAGTGTCTTGTATCTCTCTTTAAGATGTAAATTGCTTCCTCCAAGGTACATTCGCCCTTTAAATAGGCCACAATCTCCTTATATCCAAGACCCTGCATGGACACAGATTCCGGCCGGCAGCCTTCCGCAAGAAGTCCCTTTACTTCCTCCACCAAGCCCTCTGCAAGCATGACGTCAATCCGCTTTTCAATCCGGTCGTACAGCACCGCACGGTCCTGGGTCAGCACAAAATAAGCACTGTTGTAAGCCGATTCCTTCCCATGCTGTTCCTCGTTATGCTCGGAAATCTTAGTTCCTGTCTGCTCATAAAACTCCAAAGCTCGTATCACACGCTTCACATTGTTGGCATGTATGGCTTCTGCCGATGCCGGGTCCACCTCACGGAGCTTCGCGTGCAACGCCTCCGCACCGTGCTTCTCGGCAAAGGCTGCCAGTTCTTCACGATAGGACGTATCCTCCTCCGTCTCGGTAAAATCAATATCATACAGCACCGCCTGAATATAAAAGCCGGTACCACCCACAAGAATCGGCACATGTCCGCGCTCTACAATCTCCTGAATCAGACGCTTTGCTTCTGTGGCAAACCGAACCACGTTATAATCCTCCGTCGGATCGCAAATATCAATCAAATGATGCGTCACGCCGCCCATTTCCTCTTTCTTAATCTTTGCCGTACCGATATCCATCCGTCGGTACACCTGCATGGAATCCGCCGAAATAATCTCGCCGTTTACCGCTTTTGCGAGGCGGATGGACAGATTCGTTTTGCCTACCGCAGTAGGGCCTGTTAATATGAGTAATGGAAGTTTATCCATGGGTTCCTCCTTTAACTTATCTTCTATTTATTTCTCTTCCACAATTCCCCAGTCATTGCTCCGCCGATGATGCATCCGGCTCCGATAATCTGAACCGGTGTCATCGTTTCACCCAGTAGTAATGCCGCAAATACCACCGCAGACAGCGGTTCCAGATAACCGCAAACCGCAACGGTCTGTACCGGCAATTTGGCCAACGGCGAAAAGTACAAATAGCAGCCGATGCCGGTATTTACCACACCGAGAATGAGAATCCATACCCACGCTTCCCTCGGTACGTGGATGATAAATCTTTGCTTGAATCCGACAAACACCGCCACGGTCATGAAGCTGACCACCAACTGTATCACCGAATTTTCCATTCCGGTGATGTTTTTCGCCTGTTTGTTGAGCGTCACCATGAAAAAGTACATCACGGCCGACATTGCTCCGCAAATAAGGCCCCAGGTGTTTCCGCCTGTCTCTGCGGCAGTTCCGTTTACCAATACAATCCCCACCAAAACCACAAGAAAACCGCACACCTTCGACATTGTCAGCTTTTCCTTAAAAATAATCGGCGACAAGATCATCACAATCACCGGTCCGCAATAATACAACAACGAAGCCATACCGACTCCGATTTGCTGGTATGCCTCATACAGAAACATCCAGCTTGTCCCCATTGCCATTCCCGACAGCACAATAAAAAGGGTATCCTTCTTATACGCCTTGGTATGAAACTTCCCTTTTCCGAGTAAAAACACCCCCACCAGAAGAATACTTCCGATGCAGGTTCTGAGAAATACGATTTCATAACTGCTAAGCGCAATATGACTGGCCACAATTCCGTTTAATCCGAATAACAAAAGGGCCGCCAAATATTTCAAAAATGCTTTTCTGTCCATAGTTTTTATTCATCCTCTAACAGCTTTATAAAATCAGTAAGCACTTTCTCCCTGTCCCTTGCCGTTTCGTAATAAGGCAAGGAATATTGCTCACATTGCTCTTTATAATACTTACTGATTTCCACGATTTCTTTACAATTCTTACGATTTTCTTCCTCCGGCTTAAAATATGTATAATCCTTCGGTAAAAGCTGAAACACATCAATCACCATGCCGTAATCGCATTCGTCATACTCTCCACTGTCCATCATATCCCGAAGAAATGGAGCTATTTTCGCACTGATACTTTGCACAGTTTCATTTACATCCACATCCGCATCGGTATCAATCCCAACACTCGGAAATACTTTTTCAAAGCCGGCAATAATAATGTGTTTTGTCATCTTTTATCCTTTTCAAATATCCTGCGCTTTCCTCCGCAACTCTGTCTCCTACGACAAATTTCTCTGAAATAATTCTTCTTTCAGCCACTCGGTACTCTCTTTCCACTCTTATCTACGGTATAAACCAACTTGTCCGTGGAATCCGGCGCATCCTCGATCCGAACAATTTCCATCATACGCTCGGACAAGTGTTTATCCTTTGCAGCACCCAAAGCAGCTCCGATTCCCATTCCCACCGATATTCCGATAGACAAACCAAGTACCAAATTATGAAATACAAGCTGTCCTAAAGACATTCCGACCATCATTCCCATGCACATTCCCAACGGCATGTACAATGTCAAATACTTTGAAACATTTTTCTTCTCTTCCATCTCTATACTCCCTTCAGTCTCTAAAAAACAAATTCCTATCTAACGCTTCCTTACTCTTTTACTCTCCACATAGACATGCCGCTTCCGCTAAACTCATTCGGCCTTACCTTAAACCCGAACTTCTCGTAAAAGCCTTCTTTCTACCTCTTCCTCAGCACAAACGCCGTTTCCTTCGTCCCCACCGGGATTCCGAATTTCACCGACGCTTCACCCAGTTCATTGTCCTCTTCCGTAAAAATTCTATGCAGTACCTCTTCTTCGGTCACAATTTCAAAGCCCGCCGCAAGAAAACGGTCATGCCAGCTCCTCTGCACCTCCGTAAAACAAGTCCACGGCTCCTGTCCCCACTTCTCAAACACCTGTAAAATCGCGGTCACATCCAACCATTCACTTTCGATGGCATACAAATATCCACCCGGTTCCAGGCAGCGGTACACTTCCTTTACCGCCGTGTCATAATCGCTTGCACCGCCTCTTACCGAAGATAATCCGATATTACTGCTAAAAGCCGGCACAGAGTTATTCTTAAACGGCAGATCCAGTACCGAAAGCTGCGCAAAGCCGATACCGTAACAAAAATAATTCCGGTCTAAATAAGCTTTCCAATGCGTAAGCACCATGGCATTGGCATCCGTTGCCGTACAATGAAAAGCCGGATCCAACTGCTTTACGGACGGAATCAGCCCCATCCCCGGTCCGCAAGCCAAATCAATGATTTCCTTACCGTTATCTACAATCGTTTCAATTAATTTCTTAGTCGTCGGATTTTCAAGAAATTTCTGTTTCTTCCAATTATTTTCCAAACGTCCGTTGTCCCACTCTGCCGCATCTTCCTCGTCAAAGTAATCGCCATGATTATGGGCGTCAAAATAGTAGATACCGTCCATGATATCTGTCGGTTCCTTTGAAAGCTTCTTCTCAAAAATCAACATTTCCAGCAAAATACTTTCCCGTTCCATCCAAATCCCGCCGTTTTCCGGTCCGTGATTCCCATATCGGTTCTTTCTACGAGCTTCTTCCGGGGTTACAAAAGCAAGTTCAAATCCTTCCTCACCCTCTTGTAAATTCCGACTGCCCATCTCATCCCGAACCCTGCATTTGAAGTAAAAATTTTCCTGTTCAAACACAGTCTCCGGGAATCTGGTGCTTTTATTCAGTCGCAGTGCTCCTCCGTACTCCGTAATACTCTCAGGAAGAACAAGCAGTCCTGTTTCTTCCTCTACCTCACGAAGCAAGGCTTCCTCATAAGTTTCCCCTTTCTCAATACCTCCGCCCGGAAAACCGTAATAATCCCCTTCTGCTTCATATATTAAACCAAGCTTGTCGTCTTTTTCAATAATTCCACGCACCGTCGGACGCAAGTCATGTGGCCAGCTTTCGTCATAATCATGCAAATCCAAGGTAAATAAGCGTCTCATAACTGCTCCTTTCCATATATGCCGATTTCTTCGCCGGCATCCGTCTATTAAACCTTGCCGAAACTACTCCGTAACCTCTGTTTGTCCGTACAAATCCACCGTCAGAGACTCCACAAACTTGTTGGTCAGCTCCTTTTTTTCCTCCCAAATCCGGCGCGCCTTTTCTGTCCGCATCGGGTTCGCTTGCATCTGCCGCCATGCAAACTTTTTGATATGATCTAGGAAAGCTTCAAAGCTGACATTCTCTCTGGTGGTCCGAATCCAGGTATCCATAATAATGGCATGCGCTCCGGTATCGTCAAGCAAATCCGCTTCCATCAAAAGGATCAGCTCCATTGGCGTATCCTCCTCATGAAGTGCCGCCTTATCGGAATGCCTGTGAATCAAGTTGCAGATAAACTCTCTTTTCTCCTCAGGATAACCGATGCTCTCCAAGTACTCCCGGGCAAGCACCGCGCCGTCCTGTGCATGGGTTCGCATACTCTCCTTGTTGAAGGAATACCCGATATCATGAAGAATCGTTGCAATCCGCAAAGACTCCATATCTATCTCATAGGAAAATTCTTCCGCCAGAATCATCATCCAACGATACACACGCTCCGTATGCTCATAACGACTGAACTTAATCCCTGTCCGTACAATTCCGCCGTGTTCATCGTAAACAGCAAGAGCCTCCTTTACATAGTCAAATAAAGTTTCATAGTTTATCGTCGGTGTATCCATGGATTTTCTCCTCCTATCTTCCCAGCACAATCAGCTTATCCTTGGCTTCATTCCTTCTTCGCACACAAAAATCCCGCATACTCAAATTGATACAGCATTACAGTATTTCCGAACATATCGATTTCTTCTCCGTTGGCTTCTCCTGTAAGAATTTGCTTTGCTCCGGCAATCAGCTTCGGAATAAGCTCCGGTGATACGATCAATGTACCGTGGGAGGCATACACCTCATCAAAGCGTCCTTCGTAGGCAGAAAGCTTCTCAAGACTCCCAATATAATCTACTAAATTCCGCTGTTCTCCGAACATAAAGATGCGTCCGTCCTGAATGGAATCACCGCCGATTAACACACAGTTCTTCCCATCTAAAATCGCAATACTTCCCTTTGTATGCCCCGGCAAATCAATAATTTCAAGGGGTCTGTCACCCAAATCAAGGATATCCCCCTGCTGTACCGGAATAATCTCACCCTTTTTATCCCTAAAACGGTAGTTCTCCTCTTCCTTTGGATGCATATAAAACTGCCCGAAGGCTTCGTTTCCCGCAATGTGGTCGCCGTCCGCATGGGTATTGATAAGCTTCACCGGAAGATTCGTAATGCTCTCTGCAATCTTCTTTGCGTCAGGTCCGCTTACGCCGCTGTCAACCAAAAGAGCTTCTTTGGTTCCGGTTAATAAAAACATTCGCACAAATCCGTCTTCAATCCGCCAGGTGTTCTCATTGATTTGAATTATTTCGCTCATAGGAAACCTCCTTATATTCAATTTGTCTCAACAAAACCAACTGCCTTTTCTTACACGATTCTCTTAAATTTCTTCTCGATTTCCTGCTTTGTCATGGAAATGGTGGTCGGACGTCCGTGCGGACAATGATACGGATTGTCCAAGGTCAGAAGCAAATCAATCATGGCCTTTGCTTCCTGTTCGGACAGCACCATATTTCCCTTTACAGCCGCCTTACAAGACATGGAAGCCACCTTTTCCACCAGCATTTCCGGGCTTCCGTGAAGCTTTTCCGCCACCAATTCATCCAGAAGCTGCATAAAAAGCTCCCCGCCGGTGAGTCCGCATAAATCCGCCGGCACACCGGTCACCTTATAATCCCTGCCTCCGAAATTCTCGAACTCAAATCCCAAACGACGAAGCACCTCCGCCTGTGCCAGTAAAACTTCTTCCTCACGCAGGGAAAGACTTGCAATATACGGTGGCATAATCTGCTGGGTCAGCATTTCCTTTTCCCGGATACGCTTCATGGTCTGCTCGAACAAAATCTTCTCATGGGCCGCATGCTGGTCAATCATAAACAACTGACCGTCCATTTCAATGAGCCAATAGGTGGCAAACAACTGGCCTACGATGCGGTATTCCTTCTTATTTTCGTCAGAAAGAAGGTTCGGGAGCTCCATCTGTTCCTGGACATAAACCGGCAATTCCCCCGTTTTCGGCTCCTCCGGTTTTAATTCCTGTACTGTCACTTCCGGTTCCATCGCCGTCATCACTTCAGGTACATTCACTTCCGGTTCATTCTCGGGTTTTGCTTCTTGTATTTTTTCCTCCGGCACCTTTGCTTCCGTAGCCTTGCGTTCTTGCAGTTCCGATTTGTCCTGGAAGGACAACAAATCTTCAACAAATCTTCCTACATGAATATTGTCTACATTTGTAGAATCATCTGTTTTCTCATCGTTTTTCCTAACCTCATACGGTGCTTTCTCTTCACGAAGTACAGCTGCACCAAACGGTTTGGTAGCGGCTGTGTTTATCAGTCCCTCATCCTTATTTTCTACAACATTGGATCTTTCCGCATTTATCTTGCCAATCGGTTCTGACAATGTTCCCTGCGTTCTCACCACGCTTCCAACCGTTGATTTTACTACATTTTCTGCCGTTTTCACACCATTTCCGCCCGCCCCGACCGTGCTTCCGCCAACTGGCTTTGCCACCATCTCCCGAGCCAACCGTACCGTCTCAAACTGCTCCGGTTTCGCCTCTTTCTTCGTTAATTCGACAGGCGTAGACTTCTCTTCTTTGCCGAAGCCCACCTGCGGAATCATGTTCTTTCCAGCCAAGGCATCCCGCACCGCATGGTACACGGCATAGTATACCGCTTCACTGTCGGAGAAGCGCACTTCAAGCTTTGTCGGATGCACATTTACGTCAATCATGGCCGTATCCATGGAAATATGTAACGCCGTAAACGGGTATTTATGCTGCATCATATAGGAGCGGTACGCTTCCTCGATGGCCTTACTGACCACACTGCTCTTAATGTATCGTCCGTTAATAAAATAGTTCTCGTAGTTACGATTGCCTCTAGACACCACCGGCTTTCCGATAAAGCCCCTGACGGAAATCCCGGCGCTCTCTTCGATATGATTCACCTCTAACAGATTCGCCGTAATCTCCCTGCCGTAAATCTGGTAAATCACTTCCTTTAAATTGCCGTTTCCGGCGGTCTGGAGCACAATTTTTCCGTTATTGATAAACTTATAGGCAATCTCCGGTCTGGAAAGTGCCATACGCTGCATGAGCTCCGAGCAAAGTCCGGCCTCCGACATGGCGGATTTTAAGAACTTCCGTCGCGCCGGTACGTTATAAAACAGATTCCTTATCAAAAATGTGGTGCCATCCGGACAGCCCGCTTCCTCCATGGCCTGCTCAAAGCCACCGTCAATCAAATATCTGGTTCCTACAAAAGAATCCTTCGTTTTTGTAATCAGCTCCACCTGAGCCACAGCGGAAATACTGGATAACGCCTCACCGCGGAAACCGAGACTCCCTGCGGTCAGCAAATCCTCCACCGTACGGATTTTACTGGTAGAATGGCGCAAAAAAGCGGTTTTTACATCATCTGCCGCGATGCCGGAGCCATTGTCCGTAATACGAATCAGCCCGCTTCCGCCTTCCTTTAGCTCCACCGTAATCATATTAGCACCGGCATCGATAGCGTTCTCCGTCAGCTCCTTCACCACGGAAGCCGGCCGCTCCACCACTTCACCTGCCGCAATCTTATCAATGGTATTTTTATCCAGTAAAGCAATTTTTCCCATCTGTTGCTCCTTTCAACCTTATAAGCCGATTAAAAACAAAACCAATCCCGCAACTCCTGCTATGGCACCCAGTATACATAATAATACCGTTACAACGGTTGCCACAACATACTTCTTTTCCTTTAAGGTCAAAATCATGACGGCAATGACATCCGCCACGAAGAAAAACTGGCTGATAATGACCAAAACACCGCCCACTTCTCCGTGTACGTTTTCCCCGCGGGCTTTCAAACCGTATGCTACAGAGAACGAGGAGCCGCAGATCATATATAACCATCCGATTCCGAATATGTATAAAATAGCAACCGGCGCAGCAAACACCATAAACACAAGGGGTGTAAACATCAATAATAAAAATATCAGACATACCAGGACACAGCCCGCAAAAAACGGTATCATCAAATACTTCACCAGTACCGCACAACGCAAAAGCGCCGTCCGGTCAATTTCTTCCCAATGCTGCTTCATGTACCAAATACCGACCGCCGCCACACAAACCGGCAATCCGAAAATCATTTTCGAAAGAAAAGACGGTATCGTTTCAAATAAACTTGTTAATCCTATGGCAATTGCCGGTGCGCCGTACACACTGATTAATAACAAGATTGCAAATAAGGTAAGATTCCTTGATTCTTTTGTTTTTTCCATAGAATGATAACACTCCCTAAATTATTTCGATACTCTCCTCAACAATGCTAAAGTCAATCCTTCCAAACAAAATGATAATTGATGGCCTCTCCGCCGTCTACCAAAATACTCTGTCCGGTACAGAATTTATTCGTTACCGTCAAAAAATAAGCCCACTCTGCAATTTCCTCCGGTGTCGCCCAACGCTTTAACGGTGTTTCATCCATAATCTGCGCCCAAAGCTCCGGATCATTTATCACACAATCGTTCAAAGGCGTCAGCACCCCGCCCGGGTCCAGACTGTTACAGGTAGCTCCGTACTTGGCGATACGCATTGCCACGTTCTTTGTATAGGCCAGTACACCGCCCTTGCTGGCGCAATATTCCGGAAATTCCGCTCCCGTATGGGCACTGGCAGAACCGATATTCAGTACAGACTTAATCTTTGGCTGAACCCCGTAACGCTCCGTAATACCAATCAACGCCTTCAGATTAATATCAATGTCCGCTTCGTTCTGGGTTCCCGCATTATTAACCAAAATCTCAACATCCTCTACCGCAGGAAGCTTCTCTGCATCCCGAATATCGCAAATATAGTGCATATATGCCTCATGTTCGATGCTTTTTACCTGTCGGTCGATTCCGATTACGGTATGCCCCTCTTTTAGAAAGAGCTCCGCTATGGCCTTGCCGATTCCCTGGGATGTTCCTGTAATCAAAACCTTCATGATTGCTTCCCTCCTTCTATAAATTCAAAATATTCTTTTCCGATTGCTTCCGCCTGCCATTTCTTTGTAATCCGATACCCAATCGGCGAGAATACAATCTCCATAATCAACTCTGCGATGGCTCCCGTCAAAGCGCAAGTCGTACATTGAAGCACCGTCCAACAAAAACCGTCCCAGAAAATCGGAGAAAACCCGACAAACACTATAATCGAGAAAATAAAATTGTCGAGAAACTGCCCGATAAACGTGGAAACATACGTCCTCGTGACATAGGCAAGGCGACCGTCCGGATTCTTCCGAAAGCCGCTACCGATAATATGATTTAAGGTGTTATTTACCACTGCCGATGCCAGAAACGCAATCGTACTTCCCAATAAAATAAACCAAGTTCCTCCAAAAATCCCGTCAAAGGCACTGTAATCTCCCGCATTGGACGGAATGGCACTTGCCACAAAAAAGATCAAACAAGTCAGTAAATTAATTGCAACCGCAAGAATGGAAACTTGATTGGATGCTTTCGGACCGAAATGCTTTGTAATGATATCCATACACATAAAGGAAAGCCACGAAATCAAAATACCGCCGTCAAGGGCAATCCAGTCAAGCTGCAACAGCGTCTTATTTGCAAGCAGATTCATGCAAACCACGCTGACAACAAACAGAGTCACAACCGTCGCCGGGATGGAACGGAGAAGAATTTTAAACTCCGTCGATGTGGTTTGCATTTTGCTTTTTATTATATTTTTTATCGTCGGATGCATAATACTTTTCTCCTTTCCTCTTTCTAACTATCTTATCAAAACAAAGCCACTCTACAGTTCTCGCGATTAAACTTACATACACGGCTACTTCTTCGCCTGCTCCTGCAGCTTGTACAGCATATTCAACGCATCAATCGGCGTCATCATGGACAAATTAAGCTCACGAAGCGTCTGTGCAATGCCCGCATCCTCGGATTCTTCCGTACCGAACATGGTCATCTGGCCGTTTAAAGAATCCTTATCCGCCTTTGCCTTGGACTTATTCCCGGCAACAGAACCGGACTTTCCGCCCTGTTTTACCTCAATTTGAGCCGCATTCTTCGTAATATCACGCTCCGCCAGCTCGTCCGCAATTTCTCTTGCACGGGCCAAAACCGCCGCCGGTACCCCCGCCAGCTTTGCCACCTGGATACCGTAGCTCTTGTCCGCACCGCCCGGAATGATTTTACGCAGGAAAACAATGTCCTCGCCCTGTTCTTTCACGGCAATGCAGTAATTATGTACGGAGGCAAGCTTTCCTTCCAGCTCCGTCAGTTCATGATAATGGGTCGCAAATAAAGCCTTTGCACCGATGAGTTTCGGGTCTGCGATGTGCTCCACCACCGCCCAGGCAATACTTAAGCCGTCAAAGGTACTGGTCCCTCTGCCGATTTCATCCAATATCAAAAGACTGTTCTTCGTCGCATTTCGTAAAATATTCGCCACCTCGGTCATTTCCACCATAAAGGTACTCTGTCCGGATGCCAAATCATCGGAGGCTCCCACACGGGTAAAAATACGGTCGCAAATGCCGATTTTCGCCTCCTTTGCAGGTACAAAGCTACCCAGTTGCGCCATCAGTACAATGAGGGCCGTCTGACGCATATAAGTGGATTTTCCGGCCATATTCGGACCGGTAATGATAGAGATACGCTTGTCCTGATTGTCAAGGTAGGTATCATTCTCCACAAACATATCGTTCGGAATCATCTGCTCCACCACCGGATGTCTGCCGCCTACAATATGCAACACACCCTCTTTATTAATTTCCGGGCGTACAAAGCGGTTCTTTTCCGCCACCGTCGCCAGAGACGCAAACATATCCAGCCAAGCCACTGCCTTTGCGGTCTGCTTGATTCGCACTACCTCTGCGGCAACCGCTTCACGAATCTCCGCAAACAGGGAATATTCCAGAGAAAAGAGCTTATCCTCTGCCCCTAAAATATCCTCTTCCAGCTTCTTTAACTCCTCTGTGGTATAACGCTCCGCATTGGTCAGAGTCTGCTTTCTGATCCATGTCGGCGGCACCAGATTCTGATAGGAGTTCGTTACCTCAAAATAATAGCCGAATACACGGTTAAATTTTATCTTTAAATTCTTAATGCCGGTGGCCTCACGCTCCCGTTCCTCCACCTCCGCAAGCCAGCCCTTGCCCTCGGTCTTTGCTAAACGCAAACGGTCTACCTCTTCGTTATAGCCACTCTTAATGATGCTGCCTTCCTTTACGGTAAGCGGCGCATCCGGGTCAATGGAAGCCTCAATAAGGGCACTCAAATCCGATAAAGTATCCAGTTCTTCATCGATCTTCTTTAATAACGGTGCTTCTAAATCCGTCAGTAATGTCTTAATCGGCGGAAGCATGGAAAGGGACGTCTGGAACGCAAGCATATCCCGCGGATTGGCAGAACGATAGGTCACACGACTGAGTAACCGCTCCAAATCATATACCGCATTCAGATATTCTCTTAATTCCGCTCTTGTAATTCCGTTTTCCTTTAATTCTTCTACCGCAGAAAGACGATCGTTTATTTCATCCTTCTCTAAAAGAGGCTGCTCGATACAACTACGAAGCAAACGCGCTCCCATAGCCGTTTTTGTCTTATCCAGTACCCAAAGCAAAGACCCTCTCTTTTGCTTTTCTCTGAGCGTCTCCGTCAGCTCCAGATTCCGTCTGGTGCTGCTGTCCAAAATCATGTATTTTCCGGTGACATAAGTCTGTATCTGGGTAATATGCTCCATAGAGGTCTTCTGAGTTTCTTTTAAGTACTGCATCACCGCACCGGCTGCAATGCCGCCCAGCGGAAAATCCGTCAGTCCCAGTCCCGCAAGAGTTCCTACCTTAAAGTGGTTCATCAAAGAACGCTCACAAGCGGAACCGTCAAAGAACCGCTCCTCCAAGGTCTCAACCGCCATATGATAACGGCTCTTAAAATCCTCCAAATCCACGCCGCTCATGGCAAAGGACGCGTTACAAATCAGCTCCGAAGGTGAAAACTTCGTCAGCTCGTCCGCCGCCTTTCTTGCCTCGTCCACTTCCGTCACATAATAGTCACCGGTGGTCACATCCACCGCGGAAATCCCAAAGGAATCCCCGCTGTAATAAATCCCCATCAGGTAATTGTTCTTGCCCTCGTCTAAGTTCTGAAGGTTTGTATTGGTACCCGGCGTTACCACCCGGACTACCTCACGTTTTACCATGCCTTTGGCTAACTTTGGGTCCTCCACCTGCTCACAAATGGCCACACGGTAGCCTTTTCCCACCAGGCGGTTCAGATAGGTTTCCGCCGCATGAAACGGCACCCCGCACATAGGTGCACGTTCTTCTAAGCCGCAGCTTTTCCCTGTCAGGGTCAGCTCCAGCTCTCTGGATACCGTCACCGCATCCTCAAAAAACATCTCGTAAAAATCGCCCAGTCTGTAAAACAAAATGCAATCGCCGTAAGCATCCTTCGTATCCAGATAATGCTGCATCATCGGCGTTAACTTTTCATAAATAGCCTTATCCATGGTTCCTCCTACTCTTCCAGTCCCTCGTCTACCATCAAATTCTCCCCGTCGGCAGCGGTGGTAGCCAACACGTCACACCGCTCGTTCTGCGGATGTCCCGCGTGTCCCTTTACCCAAAAAAACTGTACCGTATGAGGCTTCATGGCCGCCAAAAGGCGCATCCACAAATCCACATTTTTCACCGGTTCGTTTTTCCCGCGCTTCCAGCCCTTCTTAATCCAGCCCTCCAGCCAATGCTCGTTAAAAGCCTTTACAAGATACTGGGAATCGGAATAGACATCCACTTCGCACGGTTTTGTTAAGTTCTCAAAACCGATGATGGCCGCCATCAGTTCCATCCGGTTGTTTGTCGTCCGGACATATCCTCCGGAATACTCTCTGATATGCTCCTCACCGTTCACTACACAGGAAAGCACCGTTCCGTACCCTCCCGGTCCGTCCGGGTTTCCTCTTGCCGCTCCGTCTGTATACATGGTAACCTTCATTATATCCACTCTCCTGTCTGTAAAAAATGCTCCGCCGATGCTTCGGCACGCTCAATCACCTCTGCCGGATAGCCTAACATCCGCAGAAGCTTAATGGCATTCCGGGAGGTTGCCCTTCCCTCATGCAACATATAATCAAACTCTACTCTATCGTCCGTCACCGCTTCCTCAAAGTGATAGTTGTCACAATCCTGTTCCAACAAATAGGTCAACTCAATATCATGAGTTGCCGCAAAACATATGGTACGTCCGCTGTTGGCAAGCCCCGATAATACCTCCCGGGAGGCTGCAATACGCTCCACCGTATTCGTTCCCCGAAGAACCTCATCCACAAAGCAAAGGGTACAAACCGGTGCCTTTGCCGCTTCGTAAATCCGCTTTAAGGACTTGATTTCCACGATGAAATAGCTTTCGTTTCCTTGCATATTGTCCCGAAGTGCCATAGACGATAAAATCTGGAAATAGGATGCTCTATAGGACTTTGCCGGTACCGTATGAATAGTCTGGGCAAGTAAAGCTCCCATGGCCACCGACTTTAAGAAGGTAGACTTACCCGACGCATTGGAACCGGTTAAAAGCACACTCCGGTTTGTCCGGATAGAATTGGTCACCGGCTCATCAAGCAGTGGATGATACAAGCCTTCTGCCTCGTAAATCGGGGCCCATACCTTGCCGGAAAAGTCTGAATTCTCGGTGCATACATCCTTGCCCGCATTTCCGCCCGGCATATCCGGTATACTCTCGGAAAGCAGCTCCGGCACACAATATCCGCCCGCTCCCAAGAGTGCCCTAAAGGACGCCGCCGCACATAAGGCATCCAGATAACCGACCACCTCATAAAGCTCATTCAGCTCATTTACATGCTTATCGTAAATCTTAAGCATTCCGTTAAACTTAATCAAATCAATATGGAACAGCATCCGGAGGTAGGATACAAACATATCCATAATGTCTCCGGTTGGCTTCTTGCTTCCGATAATCCAAAAATTTCGTTTAAAGGCCGCAAAATGCCTGTTTAACTCCTTCATACGTGCTACATAAGCAGACAATTCCGGCACATCCAGCTTCGTTACGTCCTCTGTGGCATACAACAAACGAATCAGATGTGTTACGGAGCTCAAATACGCATCCAGCTCACCCCGGCGCTTCATGTAAGAAGTCAGATTATAGGTCACCACTACCACCGTCGCAATCACGCCGATTGCCGGCTTCAGAAAAGCAAATGCCAGCGAACCGAAAAGCAATACAATGGCCAGAATATGCGGCAGATTGGACTCTCTCTTGATGTTCTTGATATAATTCATACTTTCGTATACGGAATACTTTCTTTGTTTTCCGATTTGATACAAAGCCTGTTGTACATCAATACGCTTTTCTTCCTGACTCAGGAAAAATGAAATCAAACGTTCCCGTTCCATCATTTCATTTTCATCAAACTGCGGCTGACGAAGCATAGCGTATAGATATTCTTCACCCATGGCACTGACGGTACGGTTCATGACCATAAACAGCTCGTCCAGTTCCAAATCGTTCCATGTAATATCATCAACGTCATAGGCATTCCGCTTCACCGCACGAAAATAACTCTGCAAAGACTTCAGCTTCTCCTCGGTATACTCCTCCTCGGATACTGTTCCGAACTCATCTCGCAAAACCCGACGTATTCTCTCTTTATACTTCTTTTTATCGTAAAAACCTTTTCCCGCAAGGACCAAAACAACCGCAACAGCAAGCACAAGATATTCCATAAAACCCTCACTTTTAGATATAATTATACAAGATAAAGTATAGACTTATAGAGATGAAATGTCAAGGTGATTTTCCGTGCAGGCTCGTGCTTCGCATGCCCGAAAAAGACCGCCCACCATACCGAAGTACAATGCGCGGTCCTATATCAAATACCCTCTCTAAATTAATCCCAAATTACTCTTGCATACTTATAAACGGTACGATAATTAACATTAGAAATCTCAACACCGTTATTAGCATGGATAATCTTTCCGTTACCCATATAAATTGCTACATGATCTACTACACCGGTCTTTAAGTTGTGGTAGAATACCAAATCACCGGCCTTTGCCTCGGATCTGGATACAGCCTTGTAGGTTCTTGCCATATCTCTGGATACACGCGGAGTCTTGTAGCCGTACGCCTTAAATACCTGCTGTACAAAACCGGAACAGTCAACACCCTTGGTCAGGCTGTTACCGCCCCAAACATACGGGGTACCAAGGAATCTCTGTGCATAATCAAGAAGATTGGTACGAAGCAGGGAAACACCATCTCCGTAGCTGCTGCTCTCAACCGCTTCCTTGTACTTATATGCAACCGTTACAAACTCAGAGCTCACATAAGCTTCCGCATTCTTGTCGGCATCCGTATTCCACTCAATCTGAACAAACGTCTTTGCTTCCGGGTCATTCTTGCTGATAACAACTTCCTTTACAACCTTGAAGCTCTCTCCTCCGCTGACCTTTGCAATAATGTTGTCTGCGGTGGTATCCGGATTAGAACGAACATTTAAGTTCTTAATCCCTCTGTTTACGGTAGCGGTCAAAGTTCCGAGGCTCTCTGCAAGCTTCACAGCCTCATCGCCCATAATCAAATACTCCGTGGAACAATAGCCCTTTACACTGCCGGACGTAATCTTCGCCCAACCGTTCTCAACGGACTCAACGATACAATGTGCATTCTTACCGAGCTTACCGATACGGGAATAACTGGTACTAGGACCTTTTCTGATATTCAACGCATCCGTAACATTTGCAAACGCAATACCTTCCGGAACGGAAACCTTAGAAAAGAGTTCCGTCGTATCCTCTACATTCTCTTCTGCAGCATTTACAAAAAAATCATTGGAAACCAAAGAAAAACCGCTAATCGCATTGCCTCCGGTCACAACCGCAGCATTCGCTGTCACACCGGCTCCGAATAAGGAAATCACCGTGCTAAGTAATAAAGCAAGCGATACTCCATGCTTTACTTTCATCGAAAGTACCTCCAAATAAACAATCTCTATAAAAATGTTACATAATTATTAAATTTTGTTACATGGGTTATTATAGCAAGATTGCTTGTTTTTGTCAACATTGTCGCTGATTTTTTTTGGATTTTGCGGCATTTTTAGGCATTTTTTACAAAAAAACGACCTAAATTATGAAACAAATCACACCACCGCTGCTTTCGTTAATAATTTTTTCAATCGACTCCTGTAGTTTTTCCTGACATTCTTCGTTAATATTTCCGATTTTTGCGTTTACGCCCTCTTCTACCAGCTTATCTACAGTCTTTCCGAAAATGCTGGCGGTACGCAGTCCGTCTTCCCCGTGTTCCCCTTG
Organism: uncultured Lachnospiraceae bacterium; assembly: GCA_964545045.1. Lineage (GTDB taxonomy): Bacteria > Bacillota > Clostridia > Lachnospirales > Lachnospiraceae > SIG307. The sequence goes on from CAZJEN010000020.1 coordinate 57,310, forward strand.
ATTTGTCATATATGTAATCAAATCTCTTGCCTGCTCTTCACTTCCCACAATCGGTGCGATTTCAGTTACAATATTCGCCTGTATCATATGAACGGACGGCGCCGTTGCCCGAATTTTTACTCCGTATTTTCCGCCCTGCTTCATCAGCTCCGGTGTAGATATCTGAATCTGATTTGCCGCAGGAAGCACTACGCCGTAGCCTTTTCCTTCCACCTCTTCACAGGCCGTTGCAATCTTTTCGTATTCCGAACGACGCTTTGCAAGTTCTCTCAATTCCTGATAAAAACGACGTTCCCCTGTCACCTCGCAACCGAGCAGCTCGCTTAACATTCCGTAATAGTATTCTTTTTTCGGCTGAAAACGGTACTCTACCGTTCCGTTTTCCATAGATACGAAAGTATTCTGTATGTGTTCGAAATATGTACCTGACGGATATTCTTTTTGTTCTCTCACATCACGTATTCTTCGATTCCGAAGCAGCAATTCTTTCGCATGCTCCATTGCTTCTTTCTTAATCTCATGGGTGCTTTCCAAAAATTCCACCCACTTCGGTAACCGGAAGATCATTTCACTCACCGGAAATGCCGCCAAAAGTGCTTCCAGTACCTCGGTTAATTCTGTTTTTGCAAGCTTTGTACAATCGGTAGGAAGTACCGTCACATCGTATCGTTCCGAAAGTTCCTGCGCCATCTGTATCGTTTCCGCCGCCCTCGGTCTTGCAGAGTTTAACAGAATAACAAACGGTTTCCCGAGACGTTTCAGTTCGTTTACGGTTCGTTCCTCCGGAATCTCATAATTTTCTCTGGTAAGTTCCCCGAAACTGCCGTCTGCGGTCACCAGTACTCCTACGGTAGAATGTTCTCTTATTACCTTTCCCGTTCCCAATTCCGCCGCCTTTGTAAAAGGGATTTCCGCTTCTGACCACGGGGTTTTAATCATTCTTTCCTTTTCGCCTTCCATATGTCCGGCAGCGCCCTCTACCATATACCCGACACAATCCACCAAACGGATTTTTACATCGGTTCCGTCCGGAAAAGTAATCATTGCCGCCTCCTTCGGAATAAACTTCGGTTCCGTGGTCATAATCGTACGTCCTTGCGCAGACTGCGGCATTTCATCGGTTGCACGCATTCTTTCAGCATCCTCTTTGATTACCGGAAGCACCATTTCATCCATAAAATGTTTGATAAATGTAGACTTGCCGGTTCTGACCGGTCCCACAACTCCGATGTATATTTCTCCGCCGGTACGAAGCTTCATGTCTTTGTATAAATCAAACGTTTCCATAAAAAATCCCCCTTGGCTCTGCTGTTACAGTATATGCCAAGAGGGATATTTATTATTCCCAACTGAGTGAAGTATATTCGGTTACTTTTTCCCGGACAAGTAAATCAACCAGTGCATCCTTTGCCGTTTTCCCTTCAAAGAGTACTGCATTGACCTGTTCCACAATCGGCATCTCCACGCCGTATTTTTCAGCCAGTGCAAGTGCTGCCTGCGCGGAATTCACACCCTCGACCACCTGACCAACTTCCTGTTTTGCTTCTTCCAAGGACTTTCCTTTTCCCAACAAATAACCTGCGTTATGGTTTCTGCTGTGGGTACTGGTACAGGTTACAATCAAATCACCGATACCTGAAAGACCGGCAAAGGTTTCATATCTGGCTCCCATAGCTTCACCAAGCCGTGCGATTTCCACAATACCGCGAGTAATAAGCGCTGCCTTCGTATTGTCCCCGTAACCGAGACCGTCAACCGCTCCCGCAGCCAACGCAATTACGTTTTTCAAAGATCCGCCGATTTCAATTCCGAGCACATCCGGACTGGTATACACGCGGAAATACTTATTCATAAACATATCCTGAATATACATGGCAACTTCCTTATCGGTTGCACCTGCCACAACCGTAGTCGGAATATGCCGGCTTACTTCCTCCGCATGACTAGGACCGGAAAGCACTGCCACCTTCGCCTGCGGAATTTCCTGGGAAATAATATCCGTCATCGTATACAACGTACCGTTTTCAATTCCTTTTGATGCATTAACGATAACGGTTCCTTCCTTCACATAAGAAGAAAGGTTCTTTGATACCTCTCTTACCTTCGGAGAAATTACTGTATTAACTATCAAATCCGTACCTTCAGCCGCAGCTTCCGCCAAATCATTGGTCAGCTTCACGCTGTCCGGAAGGACTGCCCCCGGCAAATTCTTAATCTCGCTTCTATTTTTCGCCAAAGCGCCAGTCTCTGCTTCAAACTTTGACCAAAGAGTTACCTCATGGCCGTTATTTGCCAGCAATATGGTAAGTGCAACACCCCAGGTGCCCGCACCTAAAACCGTAACCTTTTTCATACCGTCCACCTATTCCATGCGTCATCAAACGCACATTTTCCTTTCATTTCTTTCTGGCAATCCCTTTTATTTCGCTTCAGAATCTTCAGTCTGTATTTTTACCTTTTGACCAATTTTATTTTCCGTGCCGCTCATCAAACGCTTAATGTTCTCTCTATGCGTATAGAATGCCAGCACCGCAAACACAAGGCTTAACCCCAGCATGTGCCAATCCCCCGGGCGGGTTGCCGCCACCCAGATAACAAACAACACTTCCATTACCAAGGAACCCAGAGATACAAAACGTGTAATCGCCAGAATTACAAAAAAGGTCGCTACACAAATAAGAAAAATCCGCCAATCAAAAGTTAAAATTGTACCTACCAGAACTGCAATTCCCTTGCCGCCCTTAAACTTAAGATAGAACGGAAAGGTATGACCAAGCACCGCACCGAGTGCCGTATACAAACCTAACAAATCCCGTTCCGGCAAATCCTTAAAGAAAACAAACTTCATCAAAACCACCGGAATTGCACACTTTAAAATATCCCCCACAAGGGTAATGAGTGCTGCTTTCTTTCCTAAGGTACGAAGGGCATTGGTGGTACCCACATTACCGCTTCCGTATTTTCTGATGTCTACCTTCTGTGCCTTTCCCACAATATAGCCCGTGGAAACACATCCGAATGCATATCCTAAAATCAAACAAATCGCAATACGCCAAATCATATTACTTATCCTGCCATTTCCTTTTCTGAGTCGATTATTTCGTATTATCCTCGCGCTCTCTGATAATAAACTTCAAAGAAGTTCCCACAAAGCCGAAGGTATCACGAATCTTATTTTCAATATAACGCTGGTAAGAGTAATGCATCAGCTCCTTGGTGTTTACAAACAGCACAAAGGTAGGCGGACCTACAGCCACCTGGGTCATAAAGAAAATCTTAAGTCTCTTACCCTTATCGGACGGCGGCTGCTGTAAGGAGGTGGCCTCCATCAGAATCTCGTTCAGCACACCAGTCTGAATACGCAAAGTTCTGCTCTGGATTACAAGGTCAATCTTTTCGAAAATCTTGGTCATACGCTGTCCGGTCTTTGCAGAAATAAAGATAATCTCCGCATACGGAATAAAGGACAGAATCTCACGGATACGCTCCGTCTGACGATAAATCGTCTTGTCGTCCTTCTCCTCTACCGCATCCCACTTGTTGACTGCGATAATAATACCCTTGCCACGCTCATGGGCAATACCGGCAATCTTGGCATCCTGCTCGGTAACACCTTCCGTAGCATCAATAACCACCACAACAACGTCCGCACGTTCCACCGCACTGACGGTACGCACGATACTGAAGCGTTCGATTTCCTCTTTAATCTTATTCTTACGACGAAGCCCCGCCGTATCAATAAAAATATATTCCTTTTCGTCAAACTTTACTACCGTATCGATGGCATCACGGGTCGTACCCGCAATATCCGATACAATCACACGATTCTCACCAGTCAGCTTATTGATAATGGAAGACTTACCTACGTTCGGCTTACCTACCACCGCAATCTTCGGAAGTTCTTCCTCTTCTTCGCCTTCTACCGGAGCCGGGAAATATTCCACAATCGCATCCAACAGCTCACCGAAGCCGAGACGGGACGCACCGGATACCGGAATCGGGTCGCCGATACCGAGGTTGTAGAACTCGTACACATCTGCCTGCATCTTCTCGAAATCGTCCACCTTATTGACAGTCAGGACCACCGGCTTACCGGAACGGCGCAACATATCCGCCACCTTAAAGTCCGCATCCACAAGCCCCATACGTACATCCGTCAGGAACACAATCACATCTGCCGTATCAATGGCAATCTGCGCCTGCTCACGCATATAGGTCAACATCTTATCTTTCGTCTCCGGCTCGATACCACCGGTATCAATCATGGTGAACTTATAGTTCAGCCAGGTCACATCCGCATAAATACGGTCACGGGTCACACCCGGATAATCTTTTACGATAGAAATACGTTCCCCCGCAAGGGCATTAAACAACGTGGACTTCCCCACATTCGGGCGTCCCACGATAGCAACAATCGGATTACTCATCTCAGGAATTTATCCTCACTTTCAAAAATCAACTACTCAATTACGGCCTGTACAAAAGACTCTCCTTCTGATTTTACAATACTCACGCGGGTTTGTAAAGCCTTTTCCACATCAGAAACCGTCAAATCATCCAAAAAAACCTCTTCTCCGCTTCGAATCATCACCTCCGGAAGCAATAAAACATCACCCAAATCCCTGTCTTTTAGCTGGGCAATAATATCTTGTCCCGTCACCAAACCGGCTACGGTAATCTGTTCTCCGAAGAAATCGTTACGAATAGCAACTACATTGGCATCAACCTTCGGATACTTCTTACGAATCTTTTCCACCTGTTCCTCGATGGTAGATGCTGCCAGTTCGCCGGTGGCCAACGTCAGCTTCCGTACCCGGTCATCCCCTTCACACTCTTCCAGATACTCATCCACTTCTACGTTTAACAGACGAATCATACCGACACCGTTTTCGAGCTGCGGATAGCCTTCGTAATCTTCCTCCTCCGGCAGCGGCAATCCCGCCAACAAATACCACTCGTCGCTTGCATGAATCATCCTCGTTCCATAGTGCTTCTGTATGATTTCCTGCCATTTCTTTATAATACCGATGACCTCTACCGCATCTTCTTTGTTAAAAGGCTCCACCTGCGCCAGACCGTCACGAAACTTCGTCATGCCCATCGGCACCACGGAAACGCTCTGCATCAGCGGCAAATAGGCCGTCAGATCATGAATGGTACGCTCCAGTTCTTCCCCGTCATTGTACCCCTTACAAAGCACAATCTGCCCGTTCATCTCAAGACCCGCATCATAAAAGCGCTTGATTTTATCCAGTGCTTCTCCCGCAAAGCGGTTGTTCAGCATCTTACAGCGAAGTTCCGGATTTGTCGTATGGACGGAAATATTAATCGGAGACAACTTATAAAACAAAATCCGCTCCATATCCTCCTCGGACAAATTAGTCAGCGTAATATAGTTTCCCTGTAAAAAGGAAAGTCTTGCATCATCATCCTTAAAATACAGCGTATCCCGCATGCCCGGCGGCATCTGATCAATAAAACAGAAGATACACTTGTTCCGACAGGAACGGTACTCATCCATCAAACCGTCCTCGAATACCAGTCCTAAATCCTCATAGGCGTCCTTCTCAATTTCCAGTTCCCATTCTTCCCCGTCCGGTTTACGGATCAGAAGGGTCAGTTCCTCGTCCTCGGACAAATACCGGTAATCGAACACATCCTGAATCGGCTGCTCGTTAATGGAAACCAGCACGTCTCCGGCCTCGATTTCCAATTCCTCGGCAATACTGTCCGGGAGTACTTCTTTAATGGTATGTTCTTGTAGTTTCTTCATGGTATAAACCTCAATTTCTGTGTTGCTTCCGCATGTCTCTATGAAGCAAACATCTATATTTCTGTATCTACTAATTTCTTTTCATTGTTCGAACGCTTTTTTAAGACATTCTCCAACCTATTCTTTTACGCCGGATATTCCTCTGTCAGCATGAGAAATCCCACAAGACTTCCTCTTTCATTTCCCTGCACTCTATGAGAGTATAACACATCGGAGTGACATTTGGTACAGACGCCTCCGATGACGATATTTTCCGGCTTTACTCCAGCTTGTTCTAGAATCATACGGTTCACCTGCCACAAATCCAGCTGACAGGTTCCGTCCTTTTCCTGTTCCTCTGTCTGCGTCGTTGCCTCCGGAAATTCCTTCCTAAAAAGCTCCACCACTTCACCGCCTACGGTATAACAATCTCCGCAAATGGACACGCCGATATAGGCTTCGATATCCGACCGCTTACTGCCAAATTCTTTTTCCATTGCCTGTACTGTTTTCTCGGCAATCCGTCCGATGGTCCCTCTCCAGCCTGCGTGAGCCGTACCGATGGCCTTTGCCACCGGGTCATAGAAAAACACCGGCACACAATCCGCCATAAATACAGTCAACACTACCCACGGTTCATTGGTAATCTGAGCATCCACCGAAGTATAGTCCCGCGGTTTCACAACCCCCTTACCACAATCCGCCTTCGTCGCTCTCCGAACCACAGTCTCATGAACCTGAGCCGACAGCACGACCTGCTCTTTCGCAAAACCCATGGCACTACATATCCTGTCATAATTTGTAAGGACATTCTCATCCGCATCTCCTCTTCCAAAGCCGAGATTCATGGACGAAAAACACCCCTCACTGACACCGCCTACTCTTGTAGAACAACCGTGTTTTACCTCAGAATGCTCCGCCAGACGCTTAAAATATAAAAACGGTACTTCAGTATTCGAAACGACCATTTCTTCTGTATTAAGAAATTGCAAATTATTTTCCATACTCTGCTTCCTGTTTACTTTCCTTCATATAACTCTATTTTTTTTAATATCTATCATTCCAAAGCTGTGCCTCAATAAAAGCAATTTGCTCTTTATTCTGTTCTAACAGCCTATTAACATCATTGTCATACAATTCCAACTGTTTTAACAAATCATTCTTTGCGTACACTTGATGAAGTTTTTCTGTATAAAACAACGCCATACTGTCACCAAAGGTAAAACTGATGTCACCCTCGTCAACCACTTTTGCAAGGTGCACTCTCCTTATGACGATAATTGACTAAATACAGTTCCATACGAAACATCTCCCATTTATATACAATAGCACCATACTACTACATCCAAAACGCATTCTCCGTTACTCTGATTTCTTCCCCTGTTACCCCTGCCACATCAAACCGGCACGGCGCATCAAAAGGAATCCGGTTCTTGTACATATAGTATTGCGCCGCCGCAATGATTTTCTTTTGCTTTCTGAAATCCACGGCTTCCTCCGGTGCACCGAACCGTTCGTCTGCGCGGTACTTTACTTCAATAAATACCAGATAACCATCCTTTTTCGCAATCAAATCAATCTCGCCGTGCTTCGTATAAAAATTCCGTGCAACAATCTCATAGCCATGCTTTTGCAGATACTCCTGTACCTTGGTTTCCTGCTCGGTTCCTACCCTGCGGCGGTTCCAAACCGCGCCTTTCCTCTCTATTCCCTTATCTTCCGTCATTTACTCCTCCCGATATCCATCCCTATTACAACGACTTCTTTACCTTCCCCTTTATCTTATCAACCTTATCGACAAATAATAACACCTCTGCCACCACCTCATAAAGCTCCGGCGGTATGGCATCCCCGATTTCAAGCTTAGAAAGTGTCCCGGCCAGCTTATCGTCCTTATGAAGCGGCACATTCTCCTCCACCGCACGTTCAATAATCTTCTCCGCCACATAGCCGCGGCCAGAGGCCACAATCTTCGGTGCCTCCTCGGAATGCTCGTATTCCAGCGCAACCGCTATTTTACTCTTTTGTTCCTCCAACGTGGCACCTCCCTCCTTCGCTACTATAAGCATAACAAATAAATAATGCTATGTCAAAACATTTGTAATGACATAGCATGTTCTGTCTATTATTTCTTGACCGTAAAACTGGAATTGAACAAAATCGCTGCGCGATGGCCGTCCGAGGCTGTAGTGCAGCGTTT
>CAZJEN010000021.1:0-60592 GCA_964545045.1 uncultured Lachnospiraceae bacterium
AATTTATTGTAACAGATAGAGATATATCGTGTCCACTTTTATAATATAGATCCAGTGATGCCGGTAATATACTTGGCCCCATTGTTGGAGAGATATAGGGAAGAGGAGTGTATTGATAACATTGTAGAGGAAATTGTGGAATTACATAATGACAATAAGTTGCAGTATTTTGATGTGAAGAGTTTCTTGGAGTTTGAAATACTGCAGATGGTACAAAGACAAGTGTAATGTTAGATTGGAAAGAGATAGATGTAGACGGAGTTGCGAAAGATGTAAGAGTATTAGATGCACTTGCTGCGGTAGAGTAAGCTGTTGGTTGAGAAATAATGATAACACCGTAACAGTCGAAAACTGTTGCGGTGTTTTTTTATGTGCATTTTCAGAAAATTATTCCATTATCCGCTCTTTTGTGATATAATGTACCTAACTACACTTATAAAATGGTGGAAACATACAATATAATGAGAAAACTGTACGACAAGACACAAGAAGGAGCGTTGTGTTGTATGGGTAAAGTACATGAAACGTCACGGAGGGCATTGGAACGGAGTTGCGTATGGTCGAAAAAGGTGAAAGCAAAAAGAATCAGTGGATGAAGTCGAAGGGAATGCTTATCGGCGGCGGAGTTGCTTTTGTGGCAATTATTGCAATTGTGCTGATTTGTGTTCTGGGAAAAAAGGAAGAGGCATACCGGAATATCAGAGTCAGTGAAGTGATAGGAAGCGTACTTGTGCATAGGGAAGGAAAAGAAGGATTGTCTGCCTATGCCAATATGAATCTACTTTCCGGAGATGAGATTGTGACGGAGGCCGGGGCGCGTTTGTCCCTTCGTTTGGATGACGATAAATATGTGGTTTTGGATGAGAATTCCAAGCTTATTTTACATGCTACCGGGACGGAGGAGGATAGCAAGACGACTTTGAATCTGGAATATGGTGCAGTGTTCTCGGATATTAAGAATAAGCTTTCCGAAGCTTCCGGCTATGAAGTGGTAACGCCTGCATCGACCATGTCTGTGCGAGGAACTCAGTTTGAGGTGGTTTACCGAGACGGACAGGTAAAGGTCCTGACCTATGAAGGGGCGGTGTATGTGGCACCGGAAGGTGTGGCGGAAGGTAGAACCGTATCTGCCGGACAGTGGGATGTAGTAATCGAAGCATCGGATGGTACCTGCGGATTTGACGGAGAAACAAAGACGATTGCAATAGAAGATGTGAGCGAGTTTGTAAGTTCCTATTTTGAAGAGGCCGGGATAGAACTTGAAAGTATTATTGAGCAGGTAACAACACCGGATGTAACGGCAGAACCGACAAAGGAACCGGAGGCAGAGCTGACAAAGACTCCGGTTGTGACAGAGACTCCGATACCTACGGAGATGCCGGTTGCTACAGCAACGCCAGTGCCGACGCCAACAGCGACGCCAGTGCCGACTGCGACACCGTTGCCGACAGCAACACCTAAGCCGAGTCCGACCGCGACGCCAGTGCCGACCGCGACACCGTTGCCGACAGCAACACCGACGCCGACGGCAACGCCGACACCGGCTCCGACTGCAACACCGAGTCCGACACCGGAAGAAGGAGAGGCTGTGATTCGGTATTATATCCCGAATCCGCCGAAGAATTTGTTGCCGACGCAGATTGCATATAATACGTATTCGATCACTTATGTTGATGGCACGCTTGTGCTCAGTGACGGAACCGATACGGACAGCTATGCTTCCGATGCGGAGCCGTATACAACCAACGCTTGCAGGTTGGAAGAAGATGTGTCTCCGTTGATTATAGAGGCATCCCAGAGTTATTTGGCAGAGGCACTTGCGGAACGGATGGCGGAGTACCATCCGGAAACAACGGTAACCTGTTTCGGTTGGTATGATGCCACAACAACCATGTGGTTTGACTGGGAAAAGACGTTAAGCAGTGCTACATTGACAGACGGCGGATTGAACCTGTATCCGGGATACACGATTTATGTTCCGGAAGCAGATAACGGACAGGGCTGGTACGAGATTTCCTGTATTCCTGTGTTGGTTACCATTGAAGAAACCGGAGAATTGTTCTGTCTGAGTTTACCGGCGGGAGCAGTTCTGAAGTGTGAGTCCGTGGACGGAACCGTAATTCAGTGGGTAGTAAACGGAACGAAGACGGATACAGCCAGTGCGGGACACGGTACATTGAGCAACCTGACCTTATCGGTGACAAAATAAAGCGAGAGAGGAAAGGAAATAATCCGTGAAAAATAAAAAATGGATTACGGGAATACTGGCCTTACTTACGGTGGTCATGGTGTTGTTTTGTTCCTGGACCGATATATTACATCCGTTGGAACAGACAGTGACCGATTTGCTGTATTCCAAAAAGTATCAAATAAACAATTCTATAAAGATTATTGCCATAGAGCAGCAGTCCGAGGCGGAGTACGGGTATTATTCCGACTGGACCAGAGAGCGGGCGGCAGAACTTGTAGAGACCTTGAACACTCCGGAGGGAAAGCCGGCGGTCATCGGTTTCGATATTAACTTCATCGCGGAACGGGACGAAGAAGGAGATGCCGCTTTTGTAAAGGCGGCAGAGGCTCACGGAAATGTGGTGACCGGGTCCAGAGTTGTATTCTCTGTAGTACAAGAGGAGCAAGGAGGAAGCTTTGTAACAGACCGTATGCATGTGAACTATGTAGAATATCCTTACGAGACGTTACGTGAGGTGTCCGGTCACGGATTTACCAATACGTTGCTGGATACGGACTATTCTGTTCGCAGAAGCCTTTTGTATGTGGAAACGGAGCCGGAGCCGGAGTACCATTTTGCCTATGAGGTATATAAAAATTATATGGAACAGAAGGGGCTGGAACCGGAATTACCGATTACGGATGAGAATAATATTTTCGGTATCCGTTATATTGCTACACCGGGAACCTATGAATGCGTTCCGTGGTGTGACGTGGTAAACGGAGTTCGCGACCCGTCCATCTTTTACGATTGCATTGTTCTGGTAGGAGCATATATGCCGGGGATGCAGGATTCCTTTAACGTACCGATTGCACAAGGAAGTCAGATGTACGGTGTGGAAATTCATGCGAATATTGTGGACGGTTTGTTGAGAGGGTACTCCTATCAGATGGTGCCGACATGGATTGTAAATACTGTTAATATCGTTCTTTGTCTGGCATATCTTTTGGTGTTACGTAAAGTCGGACCTGTCATCGGAGTGGTGGTGGGCGCTGTGCTGGCGGCAGGATATCTGGTCGGAGCATACGAGTTGTATTCCGAAGGCTGGTATTTATCCGGAGATTTTGTGTTGTACGTGCTTTTTATGGCGGCGGTACATGTAATCGGACGATATCTTTTGGAATGGTTCGGAAAACGGAAACTGTTAAACGAGTTCAAAAAATATGTAGCACCTCAGGTTTTGGAGGAAATGAACCGGTCCGGTGAGTTTTCCGTAAAGCTGGGTGGAGAAAGCAGAGATATTGCAGTGCTGTTTGTGGATATTCGCGGCTTTACGAAGCTTTCGGAGGAGCTTGCGCCGGAGCAGGTGGTAGAAATGTTAAACGAGTATCTGTCACTGACCACGGAGGCGATTTTTGCCAATGGTGGTACGTTGGACAAGTTTATCGGAGATGCGACCATGGCGGTATTTAATGCACCGGTGGATTTGACGGACTATAAAGAAAAATCGGTCCGGGCGGCACTGGACATTGTACGTGGTGCCGAAAAAATCAACGAGCGTATTAAAGAAAAAATCGGCAGAGAAGTTGCCTTTGGTGTGGGAATACACTGTGGTACCGCGGTCGTAGGTAATATCGGATGTGAGACCCGGATGGACTACACCGCCATCGGAGATACGGTAAATACCGCATCCAGACTGGAAGGAAAAGCCTTGGGAGGCCAGGTGGTTATCAGCGAAGCTATGTGTCAAAGCTTGGAAGGTAAGCTTGTAACCGAGCCGTTGGGGGCAGTGGAGTTAAAGGGAAAGGCAGAGCCTTTACAGGTGTATTCCGTGCTGGGCTTTGCTGATGAGATAACAGAAGAATAACGTAGAGAGAATTAGGTTCACAGGAGGAAAATGCATTGTTAGATGTGGATAAAATATTGGAGATGAGCCTTGCGCTGACATCGGAGCGTGATTATGATGCAATGCTGAAAAAGATTATCACCTGTGCAATGGAGTTGACTAATTGCGAGGGCGGCTCCCTTTACTTGTACAGGAACGAATGTCTTGAGTTTATGGTGATGCGGAACATCGATCCGGAGGTGGAGCGCCGGGGAGGCAAGGTTCCTCCTCTTGAGATGGATGAGAGTAAGGCCTGTGCGTACAGTGCCATTCACCGGGCGTTGGTAAATATTCCGGATGTATACGGAGAAAATGATAAATTCGATTTTTCCGGGCCGAAGATTTACGATAAAAAATTCGGGTGTCATACGAAATCCATGCTGGTATTTCCTCTGGTGAACCATGAGGAAAAGCTGGTGGGCGTGGTACAGCTGTTAAATGCGAGAGATGAGAGGGATGAACTGATTTCCTTTACGGAGGAGCATGAGATGTTGATTCAGGCGTTGGCATCCATGGCAGCGGTTTCTCTTTCCAACATGCAGTATATTAAGCAAATCAAAGGACTGCTTCATGCGGTGGTAAATGTATTTACCAATGCAATCGATACAAGAACTCCGTACAATTATTATCATTCCAAGCAGGTACATGATTATGTGGTGCTGCATATGTCTTACTGTAATGCACTTTACGATATGGGACTGGGAACGGAGTATTTCGATGCTACCCGGAAGGAGCAATTGCAGTTGGCAGCGTTAATGCATGATATCGGTAAGCTGGTAACGCCGATTGAGGTGATGAATAAAGAAACCCGTCTGGAGGGGCGTTTGGACAGAATATTACAGAGATTCCGCTATATCGGTTTATTAAAGAAGCTTGCGTGGTTGGAAGGAGCTTGTACCGAAAAAGAGTATGAGGAAGAGGTTCGCTTTCTTGAGCAGGCGGCTGACCTTGTGCAGAAAATAAATCGGGCGAGCTTTTTGGAGCCGGAGAATGAGGAATGGGTAAAGGAACTGGGAGAACGGACCTATACAGATACGGATGGCACGGTATTGCCTTATGTGGAGCCGGAGGAGCAAGAGTGTCTTTTGATTCGGAGAGGAACGTTGACGGATACGGAACGGGAATCCATGAACCAGCACGTAGTATTCACGGATCGATTCCTTGCGGCAATGAATTTTGACGAACATTATAAGGATGTCAGATCCTGGGCCGGTAAGCATCACGAGCATTTGAACGGAACTGGATATCCGAAAGGCCTTTCCGGAGATGAGATTCCGAACGAGGTACGGCTTTTGACGATTGTGGATATTTATGATGCGTTGGTCAGTGAAGACCGGCCGTATAAGAAAGCACACACGAAAGAGGCGGCCTTTGATATTTTATTCCGTATGGCAGAGGAAGGAAAATTGGATACGGAGATATTAAAGAAATTTCAGGCTGCCGTGGAATGGAAAGAAAATAACTTTTGCTTGCAATGAAAGGAGAATGCGGATGAAAGGGATATATATGATACCGGATTACCGACAGTTACAGGCATCGGCGGACTTGGCTGCGGAATACGGGCTTTGTTTTGAGTATAATGATTTTTTCTTTCCTGAGATTTTGGATGATGCGGCGGCGACAGAAGAGAGAATACAGGCATATCTGTCTTTGGGAAGAGATTGTTCCTTGGACACGATGCACGGAGCGTTTTTTGATGTGACGGTATTCAGCTACGACCCGAGAATCCGTGAGATTGCAATACTTCGTATGCGGCAATCCATGGAGGTTGCAAAACGATTGGGGTTACGCGCGGTGGTTTTTCACGGGAATTATTTGCCGTTTTTGCGTAGGGAAAGCTATGATGCAACATGGCTTTCTTATACGGAGGAGGCGGTACGGACGTTGGCCAAGGAGTACCCGGGAATCGGAATCTATCTGGAAAATATGTTTGAAGATTCTCCGGAGCTTATGGTGCGTCTGGCAGAGCATTTAAAGGATGTATCGGAGTTTGGGTTGTGTTTGGATTGTGCCCATGCTTTACTGACCTCCCGGGAAATTGAGCCGTGGATACGTCAGATGGCTCCGTATGTGCGGCATATGCATATTAATGATCATCGTTTTGATGCGGATGTACATTTGGTTCCGGGGGACGGAAGTACCGACTGGCAGGAGTTTGGGATATTAAAGGAACGTTATGCACCGGAGGCGACGATATTATGTGAGGTCAGAGGCTTGGATGCGACAAAAAGGTCGGTGGAATTCTTAAAAGGAATCCTCAACAGATGAGAAGAATCTGCAAAATTAAATGGACTTTTTGGAAAAAAGATGCTAGAATTAGTATGTAGCACATAACTATTTTTTGTAGAGGAGGTTTTTGGAAAATGGAGAAGTTTTTCAAACTCAAGGAAAACAATACCACGGTACGTACCGAAATAATGGCGGGACTTACGACGTTCTTTGCCATGGCGTACATTGTATTTGTTAATCCGAATCAGGTAGCTGCGGAAGGTGCTAACGGCTGGCTTGCCGGTCTCGGCGCAGACGGCTCGAAGTTGGGCCAGATTTGGAATGCGGTTTACATCGCATCCATTCTCGGTGCTATTGTGGGAACGCTGATGATGGCTCTTTATGCGAAGCTTCCGTATGCTTTGGCGTGCGGTATGGGTCTGAATGCGTTTTTCTGTACCTGTTTCGTATCCGGTGCATTTTTCGCAGGAGAGGACATCATGACGGGATACCATTCCGGTATTGTTATTATTTTCTTATCCGGTATTATTTTCCTTTTATTAAGTGTTACGGGGTTGAGAGTGTATATTGCAAAGGCGATGCCGGATTGTTTAAAGAAGGCAATTCCTGCAGGCATCGGATTGTTTATCGCGTTCCTTGGTATGCAGAATGCAGGTCTTATTCAGGCGAATCAGTATACCTTAGTGCAGTTTGTTAACATTAAGGACGGTGACTGGGTGACTCAGGTTGCTCCGGCGCTGGTTGCATTTATCGGTTTCATTATCATTGCTATTTTGAATAAGTTAAAGGTAAAGGGTAATATTATTATCGGTATTGCGGCTTCTACCGTTCTTTACTATGTATTTACGGCACAGACTCCGAGCTTTGATATCTCCGGCGTGGGACAGGCTTTCAAGGATTTCGGTGCGGTAGGTATTACCGGTCTTTTGGACGGTGAAGCTTGGGCAAAGGCGTTCAACGGTGCTCATATCGGCGGAATTTTTAATGCGATTATGTTAATCATTACTTTCTGTCTGGTAGATATGTTTGATACCGTAGGTACTCTTTACGGTGCCAGCGCACAGGCAGGTATGTTAGATGAAAACGGTGACCCGATTAACGTTGATAAGGCAATGACTTCCGACTCTGTAGGTACGGTAGCGGGTGCTGTATTCGGTACCAGTACGGTTACTACTTTCGTTGAGTCCGCTTCCGGTGTGGCTGAAGGCGGAAGAACCGGTCTTACCGGCGTGGTTGTATCTGCATGCTTTGCGGTTTGCTTATTCCTTAGTCCGGTAGCAAGTATCGTTCCGGGTTGTGCAACTGCTCCGGCATTGATTTTTGTCGGTGTTCTCATGCTTAAGAACTTTGCAAAGGTTGATATGGAGGATATGCTTTCTGCGGTTCCGGCATTCTTAACCTTAGTTATGATGCCGCTGACCTACTCCATTTCCAACGGTATCGGTATCGGCGCAATCTCTTATGTATTGATTGCTCTTTGCACCGGTAAGTATAAGAAGAAGGATATTGTGGTAACGATTATTGCAATCTTGTTCGTTTTGAAATTTGCATTGGTATACATGTAATAATAAGCGAAATGAAGAATCAGGGCCTCGTCGGTTGTGATGGGGCTCTTTTTTTGTGCAGATAAAGTGGCATGCACGCAAACGGCTGGAACTTGCTGTAATCTATCAATTCAAATAAAACTTTAAAAAAGTCTGTGGATTGCCAAAAAAACATTAAACTTCTGTACATTTTGACAAAAAAGTGGTATAATGAATAAAAGAGCAAAGCGTTTTTGAAATGGGGCAACGGTTCTGTGACAGACGCATTTGCCGATGTAGAAATAAAGGAGGACTGCTTATGTTGGGAAAAGGGAAAGATAAGAAAATAATTGATGCGATTACGTATCTTAGGGAAGCAGAGAATACGGGCGGAAGTCCGGAACTGGTAAGTATACATACACGTTTGTTAAGCGGAAGGACGGCGTTTGAAGGGATTCTGACGAAGACAATGACTTCGGCCATGAGTATCAGTAACCTGGATTTGCAGGTCAGTGACCGCGTGGAGGAGCTTAACGGTCTCAGTGAGAATTTGTTAGGGGCTGCATCGGATTTGAATCATATATCCGCAGAGGCAGCGTTGGTTACCAAGCAGGTGGCGGCGGCTCATGACCTTTTGGCACAGTCCATTACCGAAATTTCAGGAAATACCATGGATTGTTTGCAGGCAATCGAAAGCAGTGAGGAGAACGTACTCAGCATTGAGCGGTTATCAAAGGATGCCGAGGCAGATTCGAAAAAGATGCAGAGTGATATGTCTGCGTTATTGGCGGTAATTGAGCAGATGCAGGCGGTTATCGGTTCCATTAATGCGATTTCCGGTCAGACCAACCTTCTTGCGTTAAATGCTTCTATTGAGGCGGCAAGAGCGGGCGAAGCGGGTAAAGGCTTTGCGGTGGTGGCAGACGAAATTCGCCAGCTGGCGGACGAGACGAGAGCATTGACCAGCAATATGTCCGAGTTTGTTACCAATATTCGTACGGCTTCCCAGCAGAGTGCGGAAAGTGTGGAGACGACAGTTACTGCTTTGAATCAGATTAACGAGAATCTTACGGTGATTGTAGACGGTAATATCGAGAACAGAAAGCGTTTGCAGGACATTAACGAGAGCCTGACCAATATTGCGGCTACCAGTGAAGAAATCAGCAGTTCCATGAACGAAGTGGAAAATCAGGCAATGCAGTTGGATGAGAAGGTTTCTGAGGTGACAAGAGATGTAGGGAACTTAAGAGAAGTCAGTGCAAGTGTAGGCGATGTTGTAAAGCCGTTGATTACCATTGAGGAGTGCATGAAAGACACGAACCGAGACTTGGGCAAGATGGCATTGGATGCATTCTATATGCCGAGCAATCGTGTGTTCATTGATAGCGTAAGAGGTGCAATTGATGCTCACAGAGGATGGCTTGAAAAATTGGAGCAGATGATTGAGGCAGGAAAACCGGAACCGTTGCAGACGAATGACCATCGGTGCGCGTTCGGTCACTTCTATTATGCGGTACAGCCGCAGAATCCGGAGATTCTGAAGGTTTGGAAGGATATCAGGGATCAACATAAGGAGTTCCATGCAAACGGTGAGAAAGCAATTGCTGCATTAAAGAACAGCAATCCGGACACTGCGAGAGAATATTTGAAGCGTTCGGAAGATATCTCCAAGAAACTGTTAAAGGATTTTGAAGAATTGGTTCAGATTGCGGAGAAACTGGAAAAAGAGCAGATTCGGATTTTTGAATAAGTGCTAGGATGTAAAGGCCGCACATCACTGTGCGGCCTTTTTCTTTTTCCGGACATTGCGATTTGTTGACATTGCCGGAGTAAGTATATTATAATACGACTGTATGTTTATGCTATTGACAGAAGGAGTACATAGGAGGAGATTATATGAAAGAATGTAAGATGGGGAAAAGATTTCGGTTGATTTTGCTTCCGATATTGGTATTGTTGGTGGCGGCATGTTTGGTGCAGGGATGTAAAAAGAAGGAAGAGTACCGCAATATCCGAGTTACGGCGGTTACGGGTGATGTGACGGTGAACCGGGACGGCAAGACCGGAATAAAGGCCTATGTCAATATGAATCTGCAATCGGAGGATGAACTGATTACGGAAGCGGGGGCAAATGTTACACTTCGTTTGGATGATGATAAATATGTGATTGTGGATGAAGATTCCAAGCTGGTGCTGATTGCGGCTGGTACGAAGGAGGACAGTACCACAAGAATTGAATTGGAGTACGGTGCTGTGTTCTCTGATATTAAAGATAAGCTTTCCGATACCAGCGAGTATGAAGTGGTTACCCCGTCCGGAGTAATGTCGGTACGCGGCACCCAGTTTGAGGTTGTTTATCGAGAAGTAAAAGATGAAGCGGGACAGCTTTTGGAAAAGGTAATGAAGGTTCTTACCTTTGAAGGAAAGGTATCTGTGAAGCCGGAAGGTTCCAAGGAAAAGCGCGTCTCCAAAGCGGGTACCATGGAGGTGCTTGTGGAGAATGCAGCAGGTATGTATGGATTTGCCGGAACTGCAAAGGCGATTGAGGCAGAGGATTTAAGCGATCTTTCCGCCACTTATCTGAAGGAAGACTTATCTGAGAATGCGGATGATTTTTCTGAGGAGGAGAAGGTTTGGAAGGAAGAATTGTTAGAGAAGGTAGAGGAGTATTTCGAGAACGTTTCGTCGGGAGATGTTGCTTATAATCGGAACGAGCATCTTTATCAGTGTGTTCCGTTAGGCGGAAGATGCTGGGAGGAAATAAATTCCTATTGCGAGGAAAACGGCGGACATCTTGCAACGATTATGAGTGCGGAAGAAAACGAATATCTTTACGAGCAAATGGTACAATGGGGCTTTGATTATGCATATTTCGGATATACGGATGAAGTAACCGAGGGAGAATGGAACTGGGTGACGGGCGAAAAGACAATTTATGAGAATTGGCGTGCGGAGGATGTGGATAATTTCCGGGATGAAGATTATGCCATGCTTTGGACGAAGCAACCGTATTATTGGAACGACGGCGGGTTGAGAGAGTCCGACGAGGCGGCGTTTATTATTGAATGGGATATGAAGAACGGTGCATTCCCGACGCCGAGACCGACTCCGACTCCTGAGCCGACCCCTACGCCTAGCCCGACACCGGAACCTACGCCGACTCCTGAAGTGAATCCGGAGCCGGAAAACAGCACCTTGAATGTGTCCTTTTATTTTCCGAAGCTGATTCAGCCGTTGGAGTCCTATAAAGTATCCGATATGGAAGGCTTGTATGAACTGTTGGAACCGTATACAAGATCCAGTATTTCTCCGGATGAGAAGACACAGATTACGATACAGGAAGAAATGTATGGTTTGTTAAATGAGATGGCAGATACCTATGTGGAAGGGGAGAGTGAAATTAAGGAAGCTGCTGAGGCGGTGATTGGTAAGGAAGTAATCATCACCTGTGAGGGCTTCTACAGCGAGAGTGATGGCACATTACTTTATAGTTTGGAAGAACACCGTTCCTTTGCGGAGTTTGGAGTAACTGCTTCATATCTTACCTTGTATCCGGTGTATACCGTGTACGTTCCGGAGGATGATATCGGTTATCGGTATGTTCCGTGTCGTATGATGATCGAGGCAGAAGAAAATTATCATTTCTACACATTTATGGTACAGGTCGGCACATCGCTTGGCTTGCCGGAGGTGGAAGGATATGATATGTACTGGTTGGCGGGAAGTGAAAAAACCGGACAGACAAGACAGGATATTATGGAGGACCAATTGAGTTGGCCGATTCTGTTGGGAGAAAAACGATAGAAAGCGAGAACATGCCTTTCTGGAGAAATATCCGAAAATATAATGGAACTGAAACAGGGGGTGTCGCGTATGACACCCCCTGTTTTATGGGTATGTAGAGTTATTCTTTGGCTACAGTTTCTACATAGTGGTCGATATCCATATTATCCGAGTACATACGACAGCCTACAATGTAGACACCGTTGTTGTCGGTGACACGAATAACGGAGCCGTCTAAGGATTCGCCGTCAAGTAACGGGAAGTCGTCAATGAACAATTCGATGTACTTTCCTTTGGCATCCTTTAACTCTTCTGCGTCAGAGAAGAAGGAATAGCCGCCGGCACTGATGTTTACCATGGTGCCGATATATGGCATATCTGAGCCTTCAATCGTGAACTGACAATGGTTGAATAAAGATGCACGACGATATTTTCTACGGTTAAATACCTGCGGATTGCCGCTTACGGTAAGGAAGAGCAGGTTGTCTTTGAGCTCGACGCCGATGTTTTCCCAACGATAAATGCGGTTATCTACAATAACGGAGATGTGGTAAACGGCGGAAGCGGAAACCTTTGTCATGCCATTCGGAAGCTTGGCAAGGAGAGTATTGCCTTTGACATCGGCTACCCGTTGTTTGTATTCCTTCGTGATGTCATCCTGTATTTCTTCTAAGGTGAAATACATGCCTGTAAGGATGTCTTCCGTGGTCATAAAGCCGCCTGCACCCAGCTCGCCCATGAGCTGACCTACGATGTTGCCGATGGTCATAACGTTTGCGGAAGTCTCCGAATACTTGCTGCGCATGATACGTGTGCTGTCGTCAGCCTCATTGATGCTGGCAGTCATGGCTCCCATAACCGTGGTAACCTGATTCATGTTGTCTACCATGTTACGGTTGGAAGCTTCTACTTCTTGCATTGCGGTATCGATAACCTGTACATTATCGCCTAGGCGGGAGGCATCGGAAGCAATGCGTGCCACGCTGGTATCTACCTGAGTAATCTTTTCCAAGGTGGTGTTGATGAGTTGGAGTGTCTTGGTAATGGATTCGGTCATGCGCTCTGCAGTAACCTCTAAATTAGTAAGGGCACTCATAATGCTGGTAGAGGAATTCTGGGTTCCGGTACTTAAATCACGAATCTGATCCGCAACCACTGCAAAGCCTTTGCCCGCTTCTCCCGCTCTTGCAGCTTCGATGGAAGCATTTAACGCAAGGAGATTGGTTTGACCGGAAATTTTTTCGATGGTACCGGTTTCGGCCTTTACCATATCAAATTCATTTTTAAACTCCTGCAAAATCTGCTCGACTTCGCCGGATAATTGAGCCATTTCGTTGGTGGAGCTTACAACGTCCGCAAGCTGTTCGGAACTGGTCTGGGAGTGAGAAACGGATTCTTCTACCAGAGCAACCATCTCCTGTACCATGGCGGCAACATTTTCTACCTGATTGCTGATTTGTTTGGTCATATCCAAAGAGGATAAGGTCTTTTCCTGCAGAATTTTATTGTCTTCGGAAAGTTGTTCCATGTTATTTACCACAAGGTCTGCGCTTTCCATGTTTTCATCGGAGAGCTCGCTGACTACGGTAACGCCGTCCACAATGGAGTGGCTGGCACTTTTTACCTGTTGTATGGTACGTACGACACGCTCTAAATCTGATTTTACGGAATCTAACATCGCACCGTCGGATTTTTGCATATGCGTGATGGCAAAGACGAATGCGACGTAACAAAGAACCGTCACGCCAATCTGAATTTCCGCATCAGTAATGGTGTGAGCATCAAAACCGGTAGTGAAATAAATTTTGACAAGATAAGCCAAAATAGCTAAAACATTTGCAATACCGCATCGGATTAATAAACTGCGGTTTTTGTAAAGAATAAGCAGACAAGCTACCGGGAAGATATATCCGTATGTAACATTAGTTTTTGTGGTCATCAGAACGAAGATAAAAAGGATACCGTATCCGATGGCGACGAATTCGCGATAAAGCTCTGTGCTGGAGCCCTTGATTTTTAAGACTAAAAGACCGGTGATGTGCGGAAGCCAGCAGACACTCAAAAACACGGCAAGATACGGCAAGGTCCGTCCGCCCTTCAATACTTCAATAATATAGAGTACTGTAAGGATGACATTGATGAGAGTCCACATGAAAAGCGTACACATATTTGCTTGCTTTTTAAATTGTTCTTCGTTGTATTCCATAGATTACCTCCGAAAAGTGATATGGTTTAACTCCTAATTAGTATTCTACCACAATAGGAGAGAAATTTCCATAAAAAAACATAAATCATGAAAGAATTTTCATTCTTTTTTAAAAAAGAAGGGAGAAGGAAAGACAAAAACCGTATAAATGTAAAAAAGAATGCCGTTTCCGGAAATCCGAAAACGACATTCTTTGGAAGGAGAAGGTATTTACACCTGATTCTGTCTGATTGTTTAGCCCTGTAAGAGGGAAAGAACACCCTGTGTGGACTGATTTGCCTGAGCCAGCATGGACTGGGAAGCCTGGGAGAGGATATTGTACTTGCTGTATTCCACCATCTCTGCTGCCATGTCCACATCGCGGATACGGGATTCTGCCTGCTGTAAGTTCTCTGCGGAGGTATCCAGGTTCGCGATGGTATGCTCTAAACGGTTTTGCACAGCACCGAGAGTGGAACGCTGCTTGGAAACCTTTTCGATTGCGTTATCAATTACGGTGATAGCAGAGGATGCACGATCCTGAGTATCAACACGTACATTGTTGCCGCTGACACCGAGAGCGGAAGCGCTCATGTCACCGATGTTGAACTGCATAGTCTGACCTTCGTTTGCACCAACCTGAAGTACCATTCCTCCGAAGGAAGCAACACTGTCGTAGTTGTTCTGGGTCAGGAATGCGTTGTCATCGCCGAGACCTGCACCGTTTGCCAACTGTACTTCGATGGTCTGGGTAGACTTAGTAACAAAAAGGGTATTCGGCTCATCGGTACCCGGAGCGGAGGTTCCACTTAATTCCACATCAACGCTGAGACCGATGGTTGCCAAAAGATCTTCGATATCTTCTGCAGTGTACTCCTTACCGGACTGTAAATGGATTTCGTATTCAGCCGGGGAAGTTACAGCATCAGTGATACTGGTAGCAGCGGTTGTCATGTCATATTCTGCAGCCTTGGAAAGCTCTACCTCTTCCTTACCGGCATCTGCGGTAAAATCAAAGGTAAGCTTGATATTGTAATCGGTTCCGTATTTATTAGAAGTAATGGTAAGTGTGTCTGCACCTACAAATACACCGGTTGCAGGCTTGGTAGTGTTGGTACCGGTAGCCTTTGATCCTGCAATGGTTCCGCCGGTCTTTACATCACCGGTTGCGGTGTAAACACCGGTTGCAAGCTGGATATTCACGTTAGCCGGAGTGTTATCCGCATTGGAATCCTCCTGCTTTGCATTCTTAATCAATCCGTCGATATCGGCCTGGGTATAGGTTCTGTTCTCTGCAAGACTGATGGTTAATATTTTACCGGTCTTATCCCAGATAGCGGACTCTCCGCCTACGGTTGCGGTAGTATTTGCTTCTACCTTTACACCTACGATGTCGGAGGTGATAAATGCACCTAACTCGCCGTTGAAATCGGAATATTTCGGACCTGCGGTAGTAGTGGATGTATTTGTGCCGTCGAAGGTACCGTCTAAGAGCTTCATGGTATTGAACTCGGTAGTCTCGGCGATACGATCCAGTTCATCCTGCAACTGTTCGATTTCGTCCTGGATATTGTCACGGTCGCTGTCGGTTTCGGTGCCGTTGGCAGCCTGTACAGCCAGCTGACGCATTCTCTGTAAAATACTGTGGGATTCGTTAAGCGCACCTTCTGCGGTCTGAATCATGGAAATACCGTCTTCTGCATTGGTGGAAGCCTGGGTGAGACCGCGAATCTGGGAACGCATCTTTTCGGAAATCGCTAAGCCTGCTGCGTCGTCAGCGGCGCGGTTGATGCGGTAACCCGAAGAAAGCTTTTCTGTAGATTTTGCCTGCTGGTTAGAAACAATACCCAGCATACGATTGGCATTCATAGCCTGCATGTTGTGTTGAACGATCATTGCCATAGTCGTTACCTCCCGATAGTTGAAATGTGCTCTTCTGTATGAGCATGTTTTTGTTTGCGATAGGTTGTATTTTCAAGATGAATACATGCCCCTCGAATCCGTTCGGGTGATAACTGAGTCCTTTCAGTATGGCTGTGCTTCATTCACTTGTAAGTTATATCGGCGCGAAAAAAGAGATACTTTATAGAAAAAACGACAAAAAATGAAAAAAATTACAAAATGTGGTGCTTTTATGGCGGTTTTATGGGGAAAACGGCAAAATATAGAATGTCATTCGCAATCCGCTGCGCTCTTTGCACATGTCAAGAGGGTTGCTTTGCAGCAACCCTCTTGACTATTTTCAACCTATCGGGACACAGTTAATCCTTTCGGATATCAGCATTTGTAACGATATGGTGAAGTAAACTTATTGATTTGTTATTTTATTAGCCCTGCAACAAGGAGAGAACACCCTGGGTAGCCTGATTTGCCTGAGCCAGCATGGACTGGGAAGCTTGGGAAAGGATGTTATTCTTGCTGTACTCTACCATCTCGGCAGCCATATCTACGTCGCGGATACGGGACTCTGCGGTCTGCAGGTTCTCTGCGGAGGTATCAAGGTTTGCGATGGTGTGCTCCAAACGGTTCTGTACGGCACCGAGTGCTGCACGCTGCTTGGAAACGATGGAAATTGCTCCGTCAATCTTGGTGATTGCTTCGGAAGCTCTGTCCTGCTCGTCTACGCGAACATTCTGTCCGCTGACACCGAGAGCGGAAGCGCTCATGTCGCCGATGTTAAAGGAAAGAGTCTGTCCTTCGTTTGCACCGATCTGTAATCTCATGCCGCCGGTGGAATTCACACTGTCGTACCAGTTCTGGGTAAGGAATGCATCTTCGTCACCTAAGCCGGTACCGCCGGTAAGGTTAAGGATGACACTGTGGTTGGAATCGGTAACAAACAAGGTGTTCGGATTATCGGTACCGGTGCTGCCGTTACCGGATACACCGCTTAACTCAACAGACACATTAAGTCCTGCCTCTGCCAGTAAGTCCTCAATGTCCTCTGCGGTATATTCTTTACCGGACATAAGGGAGAGCTGATAGCCTGCTCTGTCATCGGCTGCAACAATATCGGTAAGACTTGTTGCGGACATGGTATAAGTCGGAGCAGTGTTTAATGTTGCGGTTTCTTTGCCTTCGTTTGCATTGAACTTAATTTCGATGTCGATGTTGTAGTCCTGACCGTACTTGTTGGAAGTAATCTTAATTGCGTTTGCACCAACAAAGTTCGGAGAGGTTGCCGAAATCACGTCCGCGGATGTGGTTGCCTTCTGACCTGCTACGGTAGCCGGGGTTGCCTTGGAGTTTTCAGCGGTTGCCGTAAATACACCGGTAGCAAACTTCATAGTAACGTCTGCCGGAGTGTTCTTCGCGGTGGAGTCTTCCTGCTTTGCGTTTTTGATTAAGTTATCGATGTCGGCCTGGGTATAGGTCTTGTTCTCTGCAAGGTTAATGGTTAAAGAAGTACCTGCAGCATCCCAGATAGCAGACTCGCCACCTACGGTTGCAGTGGTATTGGTGCTGATGGAAACACCGTTAATATTAGAGGTAACAAATGCACCGTGTACACCGCTGTACTGACCATACTTCGGACCTGCGGTGGTGTTGGTAGATGCGATACCGTCAAAGGAACCGTCCAGGAGCTTCATGGTGTTGAACTCGGTGGTTTCTGCGATACGGTCAAGCTCGTCCTGTAACTGCTCGATTTCATCCTGGATATTTCCGCGGTCGTCATCGGTTTCGGTACCGTTGGCTGCCTGTACGGCAAGCTGACGCATTCTTTGTAAAATACTGTGGGATTCGTTCAGTGCACCTTCTGCGGTCTGGATTAAAGAAATACCGTCTTCCGCATTGGTAGAAGCCTGAGTAAGACCACGAATCTGGCTTCTCATCTTTTCGGAAATCGCAAGACCTGCTGCATCATCTGCTGCACGGTTAATGCGATAACCGGAAGAAAGCTTTTCCGTGGACTTCTGAAGATTGGTAGAAACAATGCCTAACATACGGTTGGCATTCATGGATTGCATGTTGTGTTGAACAATCATTGCCATAATAGGTCCCTCCTCGATTTGGATTAAAGTGATAGGTTGTATTTTTCTAACATGAAATACAGTCTTCGAGTCCGTTCGAGAAGTTACTGAATCCTTTCAGCACAACTGTCATTCATTTGTTTGACTATGATATCGACAGTTTTTTTGAGATACTTAACATTAAAATTAAAAAAACACAAAAAATTGTATGAGACAAAGGTCCTAACGCCACATATAGATATATAAATAAGAAGAGAAGCATTCTCTTGCGTTGACACTCCTACCGAGATTTGCTATAATCAGCTTGATTGTTTGAAGGATGACGGGATACCTTATAGAGGAACGTCGGTATTATGCGGAGGGATTTTTATGTTTCGATTAGTGAAATATTTAAAGAACTATAAGAAAGAAAGTATTATCGGACCGCTGTTTAAGATGCTGGAGGCTTTTTTTGAGCTTTTGGTACCGCTTGTGGTAGCGGATATGATTGATAACGGGATTGCAAAAGGTGACATGACCTACATTTATAAGGCGGCATTTATTATGGTTTTGCTTGGTGTGGTGGGACTTGTCTGCTCTTTGACTGCCCAGTTTTTCTCGGCAAAGGCATCCGTGGGCTTCGGTACGGAGTTACGGGACGATTTGTTTGCACATATGAACAAATTGTCTTATGCGGAGCTGGATAAGGCGGGGACTTCAACGCTTGTGACCCGGATTACCAGTGATATGAATCAGGTACAGTCCGGTGTGAATATTATTCTGCGTCTGTTTCTGCGTTCCCCGTTTATTGTAGTGGGTGCGTTGGCTGCAGCTTTTTTGGTAAATACGAAGGTGGCAATGATTTTCTTAATTGCAACGCCGATTCTTGCACTGATTATTTACGGAATTATGGTGCTTACTATCCCGATGTATTCAAAGGTACAGAAGGCGCTGGATCGGATTTCGCTCGCAACCAGAGAAGGGTTAAACGGCACAAGGGTAATTCGTGCCTTCGGAAGACAACAGGATGAAACGGAGGAATTTGCCGGGGATTGCAATCAACTGTTAAAGTTTCAGAAACGTGTAGGGAAGGTTTCTGCGGCAATGAATCCGTTGACTTATGTGGTGGTGAATCTTGCCATTGCAGCCATTATTATGCAGGGCGGCAAGCAGGTAGATGCCGGTGTGATTACCCAGGGTGAGGTCATTGCTCTGGTAAATTATATGACCCAGATTTTGAATGCGCTGGTGGCGTTACAGGTGTTGATTGTTTCTATTACCAAGGCACTGGCCTCCGCAAAGCGTGTCAATGAGGTGCTGGATTTGCGGCCGACGGTGTCGGATAAGGAAGATGGTTACAGCTTGCAAAATACGGGCATAGAAGATGCCCCTGCAGTGGTATTCGAGCACGTATCCTTTACTTATCCGGGAGCCAAGGGAGAGGCACTTTCCGATGTTTCTTTTGCTGTAAAGAAAGGACAGACGGTAGGTATCATCGGTGGCACCGGTTTCGGTAAGTCGTCTCTTGTAAATCTGATTCCTCGATTTTATGATGTAACGAAGGGTGCGGTATTGGTGAACGGTGTTGATGTACGGGACTATCCGCAAAGAGAGCTTCGTGCGAAAATCGGTATGGTGCCGCAAAAAGCGGTTCTGTTTTCCGGAACCATCCGGGATAATATGAAGTGGGGCAAGGAAGATGCCACAGACGAAGAAATTTATGAGGCACTTTCCATTGCACAGGCAAAGAGCTTTGTGGATGCTAAGAAAGGCGGATTGGATTATCAGTTAAACCAGGGAGGTAAAAATCTTTCCGGCGGTCAGAGACAACGTCTCACCATTGCGAGAGCTTTGGTAAGAAAGCCGGAGATTCTGATATTGGACGACAGTGCATCGGCACTGGATTTTGCAACGGATGCGGCACTGAGACGCGCACTTGCCGAGCGGACGAAGGGGATGACGGTGTTTATGGTATCCCAGAGAACGGCGACCATTCAAAATGCGGATGTAATTATCGTATTGGAGGACGGCGAAGTGGCGGGTATCGGTACACATAAAGAATTACTGGAGTCCTGTGAGGAATACAAAGAAATCTGTCAGTCCCAGGTTTCCGCAGAGGAGGTGGGAGCATGAAAAAGAGAACCGAAAATGCCGCGACCTTAGTCCGGGTGATTGCGTTAATCAAACCGTATTTGTGGTTGATGTGTCTTTCTCTTTTGTTTGCGGTAATTACCGTAGTAACCACACTTTATGCTCCGGTGCTGACCGGACAAGCCATTGACCATGTGGTCGGTGCGGGAAATGTGGATTTTAAGGCGATTTTGCCGATACTGATAAAGTTTTTAGTCGTAGTTGGGATTATGGCAGCATCGAGCTGGATTATGAGTCTTTGTAACAACAAGATTGCATTTCACGTAGTACGGGATTTGAGAACAAAGGTATATGCCCATGTGCAGAAGCTGCCTCTCCGTTATCTGGATTCTCATCCCAACGGAGACACCTTAAGCCGTATTGTGACAGATATCGATCAGTTGTCCGACGGACTTTTGATGGGCTTTTCCCAACTGTTTACCGGAGTGGTGACCATTGCGGCAACCTTAGGCTTTATGCTTTCTATTCATGTGGGAATTGCACTTTTGGTTGTGGTATTGACGCCGGTGTCTCTGTTTGTGGCGGCGTTTATTGCAAAACGGACTTACTCCTTATTTCAGGCGCAGTCTAAGGTGCGGGCGGAGATGACGTCCCTTGTGGAGGAACTGGTAGGAAATCAAAAGGTAGTGACAGCATTCAATTATGAAGAAAAGGCGGAGGAGCGTTTTTACGATGTGAACCATCGCTTACAGAAGGTGGGAATCAAGGCGATTTTCTTTTCCTCTCTGACCAATCCGTGTACCCGCTTTGTAAACGGCCTGGTCTATACCGGTGTAGGTATATTCGGAGGATTTGTGGCACTTACGGCTGGTCCTGCGGTGCTTACCATCGGTCAGCTGTCCTGCTTCTTATCCTATGCGAACCAGTATACGAAGCCGTTTAACGAAATTTCTTCTGTTATTACGGAGCTTCAGAATGCGCTGGCTTCTGCAAAGAGAGTGTTTGATTTGCTTGATGAGCCGGAGCAGATACCGGATAAGGAAGATGCGGTTGTGCTTGCGGATGCGGAAGGTACGGTGGGCTTGGAACACGTAGCATTTTCTTATGTGCCGTCGGTGCCGCTTTTAAAGGATGTGACCTTACATGTTAAGCCGGGACAGCGTGTGGCAATTGTAGGTCCTACCGGTTGCGGCAAGACGACTCTCATCAATCTTTTGATGCGATTCTACGATGTAAATAAGGGAGCCATTACGGTGGACGGTACGGATGTCCGGGATATGACGCGGGAATCCCTGCGGGAAAACTACGGTATGGTATTGCAGGAAACCTGGTTAAAGTCCGGTACCATTGCGGAGAACATCGCATACGGTCGTCCGGACGCTACGATGGAAGAAATTGAAGAGGCGGCAAGAGCTTCTTATGCCCACAACTTTATCCGAAGATTAAAGGACGGTTATCAGACTGTAATTGCAGAGGATGGAGGTAATTTGTCCCAGGGACAAAAGCAGCTTCTTTGTATTGCGAGAGTAATGCTTTGCTTGCCGCCGATGTTGATTTTGGATGAGGCGACTTCTTCCATCGATACCCGTATGGAGGTCCGCATCCAGCGCGCGTTCCATAAGATGATGAAGGGACGTACCAGTTTTATTGTAGCCCATCGTTTGTCTACGATTCGCGAGGCGGATGTGATTCTTGTAATGAAGGACGGCGATATCATCGAGCAGGGAACTCACGAGGAGCTTCTGGCGCAAGGAGGTTTTTATCATAATTTGTATTACAGCGGAGCACCGGAAGAACAGGCGGCGGAGTAAATAAAAATTATTTTAAAAAATTTTCGACTTTTTTGGAACCGGATTGTGACAAGCTTCGTCAATGTATCAGTGGGACGAAGAAAGACCACATAAATCGGACCGAACCGTAAAGGGAGACGGGGGTGTCCAAAAAACTAAAAACGTAAATAAAAGAAAGAGAGAGATAAGATTATGAGAATGAGAAAATTTTTAGCAGTAGCACTTTCCGTAGCCATGGTATTCAGCATGGTGGCATGCGGCAAGAAGGACGACACCAAGAATCCGGGCGAGGGTGAGAACATTACCGCAACCGTAGAGCCGACCAATCCGGCAGTGGATGAGTCCGGCGATAATGCAGAAGGCGGCGTAATTACTCCGGACTTTACTGCAGGCACCGCAGGCGAGAAGCTTTGGAATGCGTTCCTTGACACTATGAAGGCAAATCCGGAAACCGCTCCGATTGATGTGGCAAACACCCTTGCTACCAATCCGGTGATTCAGTTCATGGCCGGTGGTATGGAAGTAGAGCCGGGTTACCTTGCAGGGTTCTCCGCGGATGTTAACGGTTTTGAAAAAGGTGCACAGTACGGTCCGATGATGGGTTCCATCGCATTCGCAGGCTATATTTTTGAACTGGCTGACGGTGCGGATGTAAAGGCATTTATCGAGAACTTAAAGAGCGTGGCCGATCCGAGATGGAATATCTGCGTATCCGCAGATTATACTCAGGTAGGTGCTTATGGCAATACCGTATACTTCCTCATGTATCCGGCAGAGATGGACAACGCTGCTCCGGAAGGCGGCGAAGGTGCAGGTGAAGCTGTAGATGCAACCGTAATTTATCCGGATGTGGAAATGGGCTCCTGGGGCGAGACTCTTTGGGAGGCATTTGAGACGACTATGAACGACAATCCGTCTTCTACTGCTGTGGATGCCGCATTCATGCTTTCCATGCACGAGTCTATTCCGTTTATGGCCGGCTCCGCAGAGATTATGCCGGGTCTACTTGCAGGCTTCAATAACTACGAGGTTACCGGTTTTAAGAGCGGCGCAATGTTTGGCCCGATGATGGGTTCCACCGCTTTTATCGGTTATGTATTCGAGTTAGAGGAAGGTGCCGATATCGAAGGGTTCATGACTGCTCTTACCGATAACTGTGACCCAAGATGGAATATCTGTGTTGAGGCAGACCAGACCGTAGTAG
This sequence comes from uncultured Lachnospiraceae bacterium, assembly GCA_964545045.1. Classification (GTDB taxonomy): domain Bacteria; phylum Bacillota; class Clostridia; order Lachnospirales; family Lachnospiraceae; genus SIG307. The sequence continues at coordinate 22,811 of CAZJEN010000021.1, forward strand.
GAGCTTACAACAATATGGTATTTTTCCTTATGTGTCCGATTTCCAACCAGGGTGAATAATTAAGTAAATATTTGGGCACTTCATAAATGGGGTGCCCTTATTTTATGGATGAGTGTTTGAACCGAACTTCGCATAACTATACGGAGAAGTACATTTTAGAAAGAAGGAGGGATTCTTCTGTTATTTTCCACCATTAGCTTTATTTACTACTTTTTGGCAGCGGTAATGATTTTATACTTTATCGTTCCGTTTAAACTCAAGAATCTGGTACTCTTGGTTGCCAGCTTATTCTTCTATTTTTACGGAGAACCGGTGTATACCCTGCTTATGATTGCAACCATTCTGTCCAGTTACATTCACGGACTTTTGATAGATAAGTTCCGTGGGACGGTGTGGTCCAAGGTGTTTCTTTGGTCCAGTGTGGTGACCAGTATCGGAGCACTTGGTTTCTTTAAGTATTCGGATTTCTTTATCAGCAATGTGAATTCGTTGTTTAAGACCGAGTTTTCGCTGCTCGGGATTGCCCTCCCGATCGGTATCAGCTTCTATACCTTCCAGACTTTAAGCTACACCATCGATGTATATCGTGGGGATGCGAAGGTGCAGAAAAGTCCGATTTGTCTGGCAACCTATGTGGCATTGTTTCCGCAGCTCATTGCGGGACCGATTGTAAGATATACCACTGTAGAGGAGGAACTTTCTCACAGAACCCATTCCTTTGAGAAGTTCGGTTCCGGTGTAACGAGATTTATTATCGGCTTGTCCAAAAAGGTACTGATTGCGGATACTTTAGGAGGTCTTGCAACCACCATGCACGGTATGGAGGAAGCTACGGTAGCGGGGTATTGGATGTATGCGATTGCCATTTCCTTGCAGTTATACTTTGACTTTTCCGGTTATTCGGATATGGCTATCGGTATGGGCCGGATGTTTGGATTCCATTTCCTTGAGAACTTTAACTATCCGTTTATTTCGAGGAGTATTGCGGAGTTCTGGAGAAGATGGCATATGTCTCTCGGCACCTGGTTCCGTGACTATGTGTACATTCCGATGGGCGGAAACCGTGTATCTAAAGGCCGTTGGTTTTTTAACATTTTGACGGTATGGTTTTTAACCGGCTTCTGGCACGGCGCGGACTGGACCTTTATTATCTGGGGATTGTACTTTGCGGCATTTTTGCTTCTTGAGAAGTTTGTGCTTAACAAGGTATTTGCAAAGCTGCCGAAGTTTGTTTCCCATATTTATGTGGTGCTTGCGATTTTGATTAGCTTTGTGATTTTCAGCGGCAACGGCTTGTCCGGTGCAATGGCAGACCTTGGCAATATGTTCGGAGCAGGCGGTATTTCTTTCTGGTCCGGCGAAACCGCATATTATCTGAGAAGCTACGGCGTAGTTCTTCTTGCGGCAATTCTCGGTGCCACACCGCTTGTAAAAACTGCAGTGCTTAAAATCAAGGAAAAACGCATCGGAGCTCTTGTGTGTGACATCTTAGAGCCGGTGTTCGTGGTAGTGATGCTTCTTGTGGTAACGGCATATTTTGTGGACGGTTCTTTCAGCCCGTTCCTGTATTTCAGATTCTAAAGGAGGGAGATTATTATGCAGAAAAAAGTAAAAAATATCGCTGTAACATTCTCGTTCTTAATCGCCCTTGCCTTTATGACGGGCATGTGTATAAAAATGAATTTTAATCCGGTGGAAACCTCCGAGAGTGAGAGACGACCGCTTGCGCAGTTTCCGGAAGAGATTACCTGGGAAAGTATTATAGACCGGACTACCATAGAGAAATTTGAGGATTATTCCGTGGATCAGTTCCCGTTCCGTGAGTTTTTCCGTTCCGTCAAGGCAAAGTTTCACCTGAATGTACTGGGGCTTTCCGAGAACAACGGTTTGGCGGTAAAGGATGACTATATTGCGAAAATCGAGTCGGAGTTTAATCAGGAACTGGTAGACTATTCTCTGGGTCGTTTACAATATGTGTATGAGAAGTTTCTGAAGGATAACGGTGGTGACAAGTTTGTGGCCATTGTACCGGATAAGAACTATTTCCTCGGAAAAGAGTACGGATATCCGTCTCCGAGCTACGATAAGCTGGTAGAGGATGTGAAGTCTAAGCTTTCCGGCATGGGATACATTAATCTGTTTGATGTGTTGGAATTAGAGGATTACTATAGAACCGATACCCACTGGAGTCAGGATAAAATCGGCGCGGTTGCGGATAAATTACTGACTGAGCTTGGCGCGGCAGACCGTGTGACCGGAGACTATAAGGAAAATACGCTATATCCGTTCTATGGTGTGTATTACGGGCAGAGCGCATTGCAGCCGGAGCCGGATACGATTACCTATCTCACCAGTGATATTTTGGATGCTTGTACGGTATATGATTACGAAACCGGCAAGACCTCCGGAATCTATGATTTCGAGAAGTTTGAAGGCAAGGACGGATATGATTTCTTCCTGTCCGGAACGAAGGCACTTCTTCGTATCGACAATCCGAATGCCACTACGGAGGAGGAATTGATTATTTTCCGTGATTCCTTCGGTTCCAGTATCACACCGCTTTTGGCGGAAGGTTACAAGAGCATTTATCTGGTAGATATCCGTTATGTAATGCCGGATTTATTGGATCGTTTTATCGATTTCGAAGGAAAAGATGTATTGTATATTTACAGTGCGTTGATTTTGAACAGTAAGTCTTTTAAGTAATTTTAGTGAAGAACTTCAAAGTGCAGAGAATCAGTGAATGAAAAAATCGGCTTTCCCGAGGAAAGGAAAGCCGATTTTTTATATCTTTAAAAGGAATTTTGGAAACAAATTAAATATTAAAGTCAAAGCCTTTCAACATTCTTGCACGGCTCGGATGGCGAAGCTTACGCAGTGCCTTTGCTTCAATCTGACGGATACGTTCACGGGTAACGTTAAACTCCTTGCCTACTTCCTCCAGGGTGCGGCTCTTGCCGTCCTTTAAACCGAAGCGAAGCATAAGAACACGGCGTTCGCGGTCGGTGAGGGTATCGAGGAGTGTGGAAATCTGATCCTGCAATACCGCATAGGAAGCAGCTTCTTCCGGTCCGAGAATACGCTCGTCTTTGATGAAGTCACCCAAGTGGCTGTCATCCTCTTCGCCGATCGGAGTATCCAGAGAAATCGGGTCTGCGGAGATTTTTAAAATCTCGCGGACACGCTCAATCGGCATCTCCAGGGCAACGGAAAGCTCCTGCTCGGTAGGTTCGCGCCCCAGTTCCTGCAGAAGGGTACGGGAAACACGATAGGTTTTATTGATAACTTCGGACATATGCACCGGAATACGAATGGTACGGGACTGGTCGGCGATGGAACGTGTAATGGCCTGACGAATCCACCAGGTGGCATAGGTACTGAACTTATATCCTTTATTGTAATCGAATTTATCTACAGCTTTGATGAGACCAAGATTACCCTCCTGAATTAAGTCAAGGAAGGAAAGTCCGCGGCCTACATAACGCTTAGCGATGCTGACCACGAGACGAAGGTTGGACTCTGCCAAAATCTTCTTTGCGTGTTCGTCGGCGTTTTCAATGCGTTTTGCCAGCTCGATTTCTTCCGTAATGGAAAGGAGCGGGTAGTTACCGATTTCCTTTAAATACTGTTTTACCGGGTCATCGGACATAACATTTGCCAAGGCATTTAAGTCTTCCAGCTCTGCAAGAGCATCCTCGGCATCATCGATTTCCAAAAGCTCTTCGTCATCCGGCATATCTTCGCTCATCGGAGACATTACTAAGATGCCGTGGGCATCCAGATATTCATAGATTTTGTCGATCTGACTGACCTCAAGATTCATTTCCTTGAAAAAATCATTGATTTTATCAACTTCCAGCACATCCTTATTGCTGCGGGCCATTGCCACCAACTGCTTCAGGCGCTGCTCAAAATTCTGAATTTCATTATTTTGATTCATGTTGAACTACTCCTTTGATTTGTGAACCGCATGCGACGCAGAACAGAATGCAATCTTTGTCGAATGAGGGCGCAAACAGTATTATAGCACAGGTATGAACAAAAAAGAAAGCACAATTTTCTGAAATTTGCAAAATTGTTGAAAACTACTTAAAACTTAGAAATCCTACCGGGAAATATGGTAAAAAAGGCTAGATTGCCGCTTTTTTGCAGTAGTTGCATAAAGTGACAAAAGTCGGAAAAAGGGAAATATATAGTAAAAGCGACCTTACAGAAAACTGTAGGAGGCCGCTTCTGAGAATGTATTAGATTTCGATATTGCTGGCATCGGACAGATGCAACTTGGTATAAATGAATACCCGGTCACCGGCCTCCAGCTTCATGTTGCCGTTCGGAATCAGGGACTTGTTTCGACGTTTTACCAATACAATAATGGATTGGCGGGAAATGTCCAAATCCCGAATGCGAAGTCCGGTCCATGGATTCTGGGTTTTCAGAACCACTTCCTTTAAGTTGATGTGTTCGTCATCTTCGTAAGGCTCTGCACCCAGAACGAGAAGATCGGCTTCTTCTAAGATCAAATCGCCCCGTGGAATGAGAATCTCGTTGTCTCGTTTTATAATGGCAACAATCATACCGGACGGGAGCTTTAAGTCCGCGATACGCTGCCCGAGCCATTTGTCGTTTGGTCCGATTTCGATTTTGATAAAGTGCATGTCGGCCTCGTATCCGTACTCGTTTCTGCGTTTCAGGCGGGAGTACTGGTCTACAAAACCTGCGGAAATAATACCGGTAGGAATGGCGACCATGCCGACACCTAAAAAGGTAATAAAAATACCGAATACTTTACCCAGTGTGGTTACGGGGTAAATATCGCCGTAACCTACGGTGAGCAGGGTAGAAGCAGCCCACCAAACGCCGGAGAAGGCATTTTGGAATATATCCGGTTGTGCTTCGTGTTCCAAACTGTACATACAGAGACTGGAGCCCACCATTAAAATCAAAATGATAACTACGGAAGAAATCAGTTGGGAACGTTTGCCGGAAATGACCTCCGTGATGACGTGAAGGGAGTCATAATAGGCGTTGATTCGGAAAAGGCGGAAAATGCGCACAATTCGAATCATACGGAAGGCAACGGTTCCCGACGGGAAGAATATCGGCAAATAGTACGGCAGGAAGGACAGCAAATCAATGATGCCTAAAAAGGAAAACATATACTTCCGTAACGCACGGCCTTCCGTCATATCCTTTTCGTCTTGATAGAGTATCCGGGCGGTAAACAACCGCAGGATATAGTCCAGTGCAAAAAATGCAACCGTTATTCGCTCAATCCAAAGCAGAACCGTACCATACTGTGCCTGCAGGCTGTCAAAGGTATACATGATGCTGGCAGTCAGATTCAGGACGATGGCAAAGGCACTGAAAAAGTCATAGGCCCGGCTGACATGGTCCAAATCGTTGCCGACCTCTAATATTTCAAGGAGCCGCTTACGGCGGCGAAGCCATTTTTTGTTCACACAAGAAGCCTCCTTACGAAAAAAGTAGTGAAACGTGAATTGTGATCCGGCAGGGGTTGCTTGAATACACTGCCCCTTAGCATAGTGTACCACATAAAGCAGAGGAAATCAATTTTCTTTACAGAGGAGATTCGTTAATGAAATTTTCCGGGGGATATTCCGGTGGCCTTTTTGAAGCTGCGGATGAAGTTGGCATAGTCGTTAAAACCGGAACGATAGCAGGCCTCGGTGACGCTGACGCCTTCCTGCAGCAGTTGTTTGGCAAAATTGATTTTCCGGTCTAACAGGTAAGCGCGTAAGGTAAGTCCTGTATGGTGCTTAAACTGCGCGCTTAAATAGCTTTCGCTGATGTGAAACTCTTTTGCCAGCGCGGAAAGGCGCAAGGGTTCCTCTAAATGGGAATCGATGTATTGCATGGTGCCGGTGATATACGCCGGCATTGTATTTTTATAGGTGGAAGGGTCTGTCTGATACTGCCGGTTTAAAAACAAAAGGAGAAGAGAGGCATAGGCGTTTTGTACCACGGCGCGTCCGAAGCAATCCGGAGCGGAAGTGGATGCCAAGCCTTCATAAAGTGCCAGAAATTCCTGCAATGCCTCCGAAGAAAGAACGCGCAGGTTTCCCGTACCCAGCGGACGTGCATAGAAACAGTCTTCCAAGGAAAAACCGTCGGGAGAAAGTGCATTAATATAGTCTCGCTTCAGATTGATGACAATACGTTCGTATGGGGTATTATCCATACTTTGAATGCGGTGCATTTCGTTGGAATTGATAATGACAAGGCTTCCCGGAACCGGCGAAAAACAGGTCTGTTCAATATAAAGTCTGATATTTCCGGACAGAAACAAATACACCTCACAGCCATCATGTCTGTGATAGGCATAGGTGGCGTTGTAGGTGCTTTTCTTTCGGAAAAAAGAGATTTCTCGGGAAATCGGTTCTAATTGGGGTGCGGTTTTATTGTTTGTCATAGATACTCCTGTTTCACGCAATAAAATAAATGGAAAACGCAATATATCTTGTATGAAACCATGATATCATGAAACTAAGGAAAAAGCAACATGTGCTGACAGGAGGCAGGTATGGAACGATTTTATGTGGTAAAAGAACAAAAAGCGGCAGAGTTTTTAGTGGAAGCGGAAAGTTTTACGGGAGTGAAGTTAATTGGGGAAACTGTGGCAGAGGATGTCTTGGCGGTAAGTGACCGGCAACCTGTGATAACGGGAGAATTAATGCAGTGTACAACGGAACGAGTCGTACTGATGGCAACCGTGGGACAGAGCCCGCTGTTAGAACGGCTGGAAAAAGAGGGTAAAGTGTTACTGGAAGAACTGCACGGCAAACGGGAAGTGTATTTGATGCAGATTGTGGAGAAACCGTTTGCGGAATGTCCGGAAGTAAAGGAGCTTCTTGTGATTGCGGGAAGCGATAAGCGCGGTACGATTTACGGAATGTTCGGTCTTTCGGAACGCCTTGGTGTATCACCGCTTGTTTATTTCGGAGATGCGGCACCGGAGAAGCAGGAGGAACCGTTTGTGGAGCTTGCGGATGTATTTATATCCAAGGAACCGTCGGTAAAGTACAGAGGTTTCTTTATCAATGACGAGTGGCCGGCCTTCGGAAATTGGTGTATGGAGAAGTTCGGAGGAGTAAATGCAAAGGCATACCGGAAAATATTTGAATTGTTACTTCGGTTAAAGGGAAATTATATGTGGCCTGCCATGTGGAGGTCCTCTTTCTCCGAGGACGGCCCGGGATTGTTGAATGCGGAGCTGGCGGATACTCTCGGTGTGATTATGGGACTTTCCCATCATGAACCGATGTGCCGTGCCGGTGTGGAGTGGCAGAATCAATATAAAGGCTACGGCACGGATTCTACCTGGAGTTTTATTTCCAATGCAGAGGCAATTACAAGATTCTGGGAAGACGGTATTTTACGAAACAAACCTTTTGAAAATGTGATTACCACCGGTATGCGTGGAGAAAACGATTCCAAGCTGATGCCGGAGAATGCCACCTTAAAGGACAATATTGAGGTAATCAAAAAGGCGATTCGCACCCAGCATGACCTGATGAAAAAGCATATCAATCCGGATCTTACAAAAGTGCCGCGCATGCTTGCGATTTATAAGGAAGTGGAAGATTATTATTTTGGAGATGAAACCTGTGAAGGGTTAAAGGATTGGGACGAGCTGTCGGATACGATTTTCTTACTTAGTGACGACAATTACGGACATCTGCGAGCACTTCCGACCGAGGAAACAAGAAATCATCCGGGCGGTTTCGGCATGTATTATCACTTTGACTACCATGGTGCACCGGTGAGCTACGAATGGATGAACTGTAACCGTTTGACAAAGACATGGGAAATGATGACCCAGGCGTACGAGTCCGGTGTGAGAGAAATGTGGATTGTCAATGTGGGTGACTTAAAAGCAGTTGAATATCCGTTGTGTTATTTTATGGAACTGGCATATGACTATGAAACATGGGGAGGCAGTGCGCCGAACAAAACGGAGGAATTTGCGAAACGTTGGATTGAGGGGCAGTTCGGAAGTCGCTTGTCGGAACGCCAACGGGAAATGATGGCAGTGGTGATAGAGGGCTATACCAAGTGGAATGCGGCAAGAAGCCCGGAAGCTATGCGGGAGGGAATCTATCATCCGGTGCATTTTAAGGAAAGTGATCGGGTGTGGGAACAGGTACACGGCATTATGGAGACGGCAGAGCAGTTAAATCGGGAACTGTCGGGAGAAGCCCTGGTGACCTATCAAAGCATCGTCTATTATCCGGCAATGGCATCCTTAAATCTGGTTTTGATGTATGTGGAAGCCGGAATCAATAAGGAATTGGCGAAAAGAGGTTGCGTGCATGCCAACGTATACAGAGATCGCGTCATCAAGCGTATTTTGGATGATTCCCGTTATGTGGAAGAATATCACCTGGCAAATAGCGGAAAGTGGAATCATTGCATGAGCTCGGCTCATACGGGATTCCGAGGTTGGGATGACAAGGACTGGACGTACCCGACAGTGGAGACGGTAGTTCCGATTTCGGGAGGAAAGGTAGTGGTAAGTTTCCGCGGTAGTGAAGAATATCATCTGGGCGCCCACTGGCAGGATAAGGGGCCGATGGTAAATGATGATTTCACAAGACCGGATACAAAGGAAGTTTTGCTTGATATTGACAGCAGAGGAAATGTATCGTTTTCCTATGACGTGGAATTTGACAGCCCGTGGTTACGGTGCTCGGAAAAAAGCGGTAGAGTGGAAATTGCCGAAGGCGGTCGGAAAACGCTTGCGTTTACGGCAGATCGCTGTTTGCTTCACGGAAAAGCGGAAGCTGCGGTGACGCTTCGTATTACTTTTGATAACGGACAGAAAACACATTCCAAGCTGTTGCTTGTGGCGGAAGAGAGTTGTGTTTCGGAGCAGGGGAATGCAAAGTATCTGTTTGTGGAACGGCAGGGATATTGTTCCATGCGGGCAGAGCATTTTAGTGAGAAAAAGGACGTAGACGGCAAAGGATTTCAGGTCATTTCCTATCTCGGCAGGGAAGGGGCAGCGGTAAAAGCATTCCCGGCAATGGAGTACTATGACGACCCGAAGACAGCACCGTATGTAAAGTACACCTTCCTGGCGGAGCAGACCGGAACCTATAAGTTGGATTTATATGTGTTGTCCAGAAACCCGGTGGTAAAGGGTGCACAGATGCGGTTTGCGGTTTCGGCCAATGAAGGTGCAGCGCAGGATGTATATTCTGTTTCCGAGCAGTATTATACCGAATGGTTCCATAAGGAATGGGCAGACGGCGTGTTGAATCATGCCCGTGTGGTAACAACGGAGGTTACTATCCGGGAGGGCAAGAATGACATCTACGTGTATGCCGGAGAGCCGGGCGTGATTCTGGAAAAGCTGGTATTGTATCCGGCAGATATGGAGCTTTCGGAGAGCTATTTCGGACCGGCGGAGAGTTACTTCAGAGCAAAGTAAGGTACGAAAGGAAGGACAATGATAAAAGGTAAAGTGGCGGTGCCTGTAGGGGCACTTCCACTTTTTTTGCCCTATAGGAAAATGCTCATTCCGCGCAATAAAATGAACAAAAAATGCAATAAAATGTATTTAAAATTATGATAGTATAAAAATGGAAAAATGAAAAAGTAGTAAAATAAAACGAGGAGGATGAGTTACAATGAAACATGGGATGAAACGCTTTCTTTGCCTTATGATGGCGTTGCTTCTGGTGGCAGGTTGTGCGTCTCCGGCCGGGAACGAGAATGTTACGCCGACGGAGCCGGCACAGGAGGCAATTACGCCGACTGCAGAGCCGGATGAGACCGCAGCGCCTACGACAGCGCCGACCGAAGCGGTGAAACCGACGGCAAAGCCGACAGAGGCAGCAAAGCCTACGGAAGCACCGATACCGACAGCTACACCGACGCCGAAGCCGGGTTGTGAGCTTTTCGTGCCGACGAGCCAGGCGGATGGGACCGTTATTCTGGCAAATCAGGAAGGTGCGGCTCCGGTGTATATCGATGCTAACGGCCCTGCATATGCGGGACTTCGCTTAATCGGCGATGCGGTAGCGGGTGATATGGAGGCGGTTACCGGACAGAGACCGGCGGTGATGACTACCGAGCCGGAAAGCGGCATTATGATTGTTGCGGGTCTGGTGGATGAAGAGCTGATTACGAAGGAAGGTCTGACTTGGGAAATCGGACCGAGCGGTGACAGCTTTAAGTCCGAGGATTTCGAGCGTTACCAGATTCAGGTAAAGAGGGACGGCGAGAAGACCAAGGTAATCGTAGCCGGTGCGGACAAGCGCGGTACGATTTACGGATTGTTCCATATTACACAGGACTTATGTGGGGTAAGCCCGTGGGTTTGGTGGGGCGATGCGAAGCCGGCTCATCAGGATGTTCTGTCCTTTGACGTGGCTGAGCTGGAGATAACGTCCGACCGACCGTCCGTAAATTACAGAGGTTTCTTCTTAAATGACGAGAATCCGTCTCTGAACGGTTTTGCGGACAGCCATTTCGGCGGATTGAACTATATGTTCTACAGCCATGTTTGTGAATTGATGCTGCGTCTCAAGGGTAACTATTTATGGCCGGCGATGTGGTCCAACGGATTCAATTTCGACGGTATGGAAGGTGTTACCGGTCAGTTTGCGGAGCTGGAAAAAGAATACCACTACATGCTGAACGGTGTTATGTACAAGGATGTTCACGGAAGTGAGCAGGGTCTTGTAAACACCAATACCCTTTACGGAAAGAAGATTGCCGAGGTTGACGGCGGAAACGGAAACGGAAGCCTTGCGGAAGGCTACTATCCGATGTCCCTGGCAAATGCCGTAATCGCAGACCACTATGGTGTTATGGTGGGTGCTTCCCATCATGAGCCGATGGCACGTGCAGGTGTAGAATGGGGTAAGTATAAGCATACGTTCTATTCCAAGGGCGTAGAGCCGGGAGCAAATTCCGGTGCTTGGAATTATTACCAGAACGTAGCGAATATTTCGAATTTCTGGAGTGATGCAATCGCTCGTAACGGTAATTTCTCTACCAACCTGTATACGGTAGGTATGCGTGGTGAGAATGATACCGCATTGACGAATGCAAGCGGCAAGACTCTGACTATGGCAGAGAATGCGCAGCTGTTAAAGGATGTTTTGAACAAGCAGGACGAGATTTTAGAGAGCTTCGGTCAGGGAGATACTACGAGACTGTTCTGTATTTACAAAGAAGTGGAAAGCTGTTGGTACGGCGGTAAGCGAAATAATCCGGCGGGTGCGGACGATAGCTATGCACTGCGTAAGGATACTATCGTACAGGAAATGCTCGGTGCGGATACCAACAATATCGTAATGTTCTGTGAGGACAACAACGGATATTTACGTACGGTAGGAGAATACGGTGCCAAGGACGATTACAATTACGGTTTATATTATCACTTCGATTATGTAGGCGGTCCGCGTACTTCCATGTGGATTAACACCATGCCGTTGCAGCGTACCTGGGACAATATGACCACGGCGTATGAGTATGGCGTAGATGATGCATGGATTGTAAACGTTGGTGATTTGAAGCCGATGGAGTTGCCGTTATCCTATTTCCTGGATATGGCGTATGATTTCGACAAGTACGGCAGCAGCAATCCGAACAGCGTGGAAGAGTATACGCAGAATTGGGTAAGACAGCAGTTTAAGGCAGGAAATCTGACCGATGACGAGGTAAAGGAAGTTGCGGAGATTCTTACAGCCTACGCTGACATGAACGGTGATACCAAACCGGAGTGTCTGAGTGCAACTACTTATCATGCAGTGAATTACAACGAAACCCAGAGACATCTGTCGGAAGCACTCGCATTAGAGGCATTGGCAGATAAGTATCTGAAGAAATTTGAGAATACCGAGCTGTACGATGCATATTATGAGTTAGTGTACTATCCGGCAGCGGCAACTGCGAACGCAAACAAGCTGTGGTGCTATATGGCATTGAACCAGTTGTATGCGCACCGCGGCAGTCTGTTGGCGAATATGTACGGAGATTTAGTAAACGAGGCGATAGAGCACGATCGTGCATTGACGGCCACGTATAATACGCTGGGCGGAGATTTGAACGGAAAAGATAAGTGGTACCGGATGATGGTAACGGCTCCGTTCAGTTATGAAAACGTTTGTGGAGTAACCGGCCATGCACACTTAAATTATTCCAGCTGGAATCATGAGTCCAGTAGTAAGATTGTTCCGACTTATGTACAGGGTGTTGTGGGCAGTCAGCTGATTGTGGATGTAACCGGCGACGAAGTGGGATATTCCAGCGGAACCGTGGCCCTTCCGAATTTCTATAATGTAAACAAAGAGGCGTATGCCCTTACCCTCAGCAACGGCGGCGGTGAATATCTCTCCTATGAGATTACCGGTGTTCCGTCCTGGATAAAGATTGACGGACCGACTAAGGGCGGATTTTATGTAAGCAAGGTGCTTGGCGTATCCGTTGATTGGGATAAGGTAACGGGGGACAGCACGGGCAGCTTTAAGATTACCAGCGGCAGCCAGACCGTAACAGTTACTGTAAATGCCAAGGTAGTGAAGTTGGCTTCCGGTGTGGATAAGAAGGCTGTGGTTGTATTAGACGGTGCAGTGTCCATCGTAGCGGATGCTTATGCGAACAAGGGAGCTTCCGCAGACGGTACGGAATGGACGGTTCTTGAAAACTACGGAAAGACCGGCGCTTCCGTAAAGATGCTTCCGGTATATACCGATGATTATGCATCCGGTAAGGGTCCGTGGATTGAGTATAAGGTATATGTACCGGCAAACGAGCCGAGCGGAAATTACCGTTTGACCGCATTCTTCGGACAGAGTAACAACATTTCCTTTGATGAAGGAAATCACTTAAATGTGGGCCTGCAGGTAAACGGCGGTACCATTGCAACGAAGAATTGTCTGGATAACGGATACGTGGCAGGTGACAGCTGGCAGTGGAACAACAATATTTTCAATGCGGGTCATACGATGAATTTCGGTACTGTTTCCTTAAAGGCAGGAGAGAATACCATCCGTATTTACGGTATGGATCAGAATGTTCTGTTACAGAAGTTGGTACTCGTAAGCGGTGATAAGGACCCGAAGGCATCTCTTACGGGACCGGAGCAGAGCTATTATGCAGGCATGGGAGAGGCTTCCCAGCAGCCGGTAGTTTGCTATCAGGCAGCAGAAGCAATGTTCTTACCGGGAACCGTAATTGCGAAGGATTGCACCAATGAGGGCGCAACGGTAACCGACGATATGTTGGCAGCGGTAAACGGTACCACCTATGACTACGAGGTAAATGTAACCGCAGATGCGCAGTATGTATTCAGTGTAGAAGGATTGTCCGCAAGCGGAGCAACCGTTTCGGTTCAGGTAGACGAAGAGGAAGCATTGAACTTTACTCTGGAAGCTAAGGAAAATCTGATTGAAAATAATACGGCACTTACCTTGACCAGCGGTAAGCATGTAATTAAGGTAACGGTGTCCGGAGATGCGAAGATTCGCTCTGTTATGGCAGAGGTTTACGACGATACCCAGGGACGTCCGCTTAAGGTAGAAAGTACCGGCGGAGACGGTGCAAATGCTTATAAGGCAGCGGACCGTAAGGCTTCCAGTGCATGGCAGCCGACGGAGAGTAACCCGACCATTACCTTGGATTTAGGTGAAGTGGCTTACGCGGATTACTTCAGCCTGACCGGTGATATGACCGGAGTGACTGCGTTCCGTTTGGAGACCAGTGAGGACGGTAAGAACTGGACTACGGCATACAGCTCCGACAGTACTCCGGTAAACGGTATTAATGTATATTTCCAGAGTACCCAGGCATTTAAGGGAAGCAAGTGGAGATTCTCCTTTACCGGTAAAGTAAGCAAGTTAAACGAAATCGGTTTACATACCTATATGAACTGGACCATGGAGGAGGAGAAGACCTACACCACCGGCGGCAACAATCCGGATCGTCCGAGCTCCGACCCGACCAAGACGGCGGACGGTGACCGTATCGGACATCCGAAGAACAGAAACGGTTTCATCGCAGATGTAGGAACCAATATGACCGTGACCTTTGATAAGGGTGCGGTTCCGTTGACCGGCTTGATTCTTTGCGGTATGCAGGACTCTGTAGATAATAACAACAACGGTGTGACTCCTACGGATATCCTGACCGGTACCCAGACACCGGGCTCCTATAAGATTTCTTATCAGGACGAGAACGGTTCCTGGAAAGAACTTGGAACGTTAGAAACCGGCGGAAAGGTAATGAACTACTTTGAGTTTGACGGCGGAAACGAAGTGATGGTAAAGGCCTTCAAGATTCATATTGACGGCTGGGCACGTGTCATGGAAGTAGAAGCGGTTCAGATGATTGAGTATACCGTACAATAATATGATGTAATATACGAGAATGACCTCGAATCCAATGTCGAAAGACAGAGGGTTTGAGGTCTTTTTGTAGTTGTATATATTAATAACATTTAAAATAATTACAAAGCTCTATTTACAAACCTTTAAAATGATGGTTTAATAAAATAGGAGGTGGTACTATGGAGAAAAAAGAATATGTGACACCGGAACATATTATGCCGGAGGATATGAAACGTATCCGCAAAAAATTGGATATCACCCAGAAGGAGCTGGCAGAGCTGATTCATTGTTCCAAATCCACCGTAGAGCGTTGGGAGATGAGCGATGCACCGATTACGGGGCCGGTGGCGTTTTTGTTAAAGCTTTTGGAGAAGCACCCGGAGTATGTAGAAGAAATTAGGGTACCGGAAAAAGTATGTCCGGTACGGCTGTGGTATATGCACAAGCAGGATGTGTGTACCTTGATTGAGGTGGATGAACCGAGCAGGCAGGTGCATATTAAGAATTATACGGATAAGCTGATGTTTCGGGCCTTCGGAGTGAATGAGAATCCGGATTACGAGGACTATACCGAGTTTTTGGAATCCCGGTGCTTTCCGCGGACGCGGGATAAGCTGAAGCTTGTGTTAAAGGATCTGGATTTGCCTTTTTATGACCCGTTTTTGATTATTGAGAAGACAGAGGGGAAGATGGCAGAGGATAATTTCTGGATTAAGATAGAGAGGTGAGTGGCCTATGGTAGAGCTGTTTGAACAGGACATCCGGGAAAACGACCGGCAGTCGTCGAAGGGAAATCAGTTAAAATGGCAGAACGTCGGTGTCTGGTACAAGGCGGACTATACCGGCTACGAGGGGCTGGCAGAATATATAATCTCTCATTTGCTTTTAAAGTCCACATTGCATCGGTCAGAATACGCATTGTATGATTTAGAGCAGATTCGGTACAAGAGTACGGTGTATAACGGTGTGAAGAGTGCCGACTTCGTAAAGGATGACTGGCAGATTATTACGTTGGAGAGGCTCTTTAAGAATTTCTTTGATGAGAGTCTGTATAAGGCGGTATATCGTATCGCGGATTATGAAGAACGGTTACGTTTTCTGGTCAATCAGGTGGAGAGAATTACAGGACTGACCGGGTTTGGTGCTTATATGAATAAGCTGTTGACCATTGATGCATTGTTTTTGAATGAGGACCGCCATATGCATAACATTGCGGTGCTGATGAACGGTGAGGGAGACTTTGCCAATTGTCCGATTTTTGACCAGGGAGCCGGGCTTTTATCGGATACCACCATGGATTATCCTTTGGGAGGAGATACAGTGGATTATTTGCGGGAAGCAAAGGCGAAGACCTTCTGTGACAGCTTTGATGACCAGTTGGACATATCGGAAAAGCTGTACGGAGGTCAGATGAAGTTTACCTTTACGAAAAAGGATGTGAAGGAGCTTCTGGATGCGGCAACAATCTACCCGGAAGAGGTAAGAAAGCGGGTTGAGGATGTGATTTATATGCAGATGGAGAAGTATGGGTATTTGTTTGGGAAGTAGATTTATCGTTCCATCAAATCCTCTATGGTACAGCCCAAGACCTTTGCAAGGCTGTGGATGGTATCTACACTTGCTTTGTTGATGTTCTTGTTTCTCTGCTCGTACATTTGGATGGAGCGCAGAGAGACACCGGAACGTTCCGACAACTCTGCCTGAGTGCAGCCGTAGGTGGTACGGATGCGTTTTAGGTTGGTTTCCGGGAAGGACTCTTTCATTCTTGCGTCTGCGATATCCGCAAACTTAGAGATATCCGCTTCGTGGAGCGGGTGGTACATTTGATACAAATCGTCAAAGGAAAACACTTTGAAAATCTCGCTGTAGGTTCTGCCGGAATACCACTGGTAATAGGCAACTGTCCATCCGATCCAGTATTCCACGGAGCGGTGGAAGGACGCTTGTTGTTCGATGCGAAGCCTTTGTCCCTTGGTTTCAATTACAATATCCATGGTCAGCTCAATTCCACTTTTTCCGGCAAGACAAGCAGGCTCGCCCTGTTCCATACGTTTGCTTACGGAGCTTGCCACAAACAGCTTTACAAAGTCATCTCCGGGGATGTTGCAGGTGTTTACGGCATAATCAAAGGCAGTGCCTAAGGCAGCCTGTGCGTTACTCAGATACATTTCGTGGTATGCGTGGGTCATGGTTTGTGATACCTCCTCTCATAATATCCTGAATATAGAGACCATCGTTTTCTTCTTCTAACATATCAAAATAGAGCTTATTTGCTTCGTCGTTCCGGGCTTTCCGGAGAACATAGTACAGGCTTTTCTCTGCAAGGTCAAAGCCCTCATAGTGCAAACGGGAAAAAGCAAACTTGGATTTGATAACGATTTGCTCCCCAAGCTTTCCTAAACGCATGGCACGGGCAAGCTGCTCTACGGAAATACCGTTGTTTAGGAAGGCTTCCGCATAGTCAAAGTAAGAGTCGTCGGCGCGGTAACCGGTGATTACATCATAAGCATTTACATTGATGCTGAAATTATCGATTAAATACTGCTTCGCCCGTCTTGCAACAGGAGTTTTGATGGAAAAAAAACGGTGTTCCACGAGTACCGCAATCCAGTTTAGAATGGTGTAATCCGGGCTGTTCAAATTCAAAATGTTCAAGTATTCCGTGTCCAGTGAATAGCGGTTGGAAAAACCGTCACGCAAGGAAGAGACTGCCCATTCCTTTGCTAACTCGTTACTTTCCGTACAATAAAAACCGAGACCGAAATCGTTATTTTGCTTTCCTTCACCGAAGACGGGATGCTCTATAATCTTTTCGGAACCGTGATATAGGGTAATCAGTTTGCTCATGTTTTACACCTCCTTATACTTTCTACTGTATCACTAAAGTGATAGTTGGTCAACAGGGAATTCTGAGAAAGTATCACTTGGATGATAGAAAATAGAAGATGGCTTTTTTTAAATATTATAAAACGTGCAAAAAGAGAGGATTTCTTCCTCTCTTTCCATATATATTATACCACATTTTGCCCGAAAGAACAAGACTGGCATATTAAGCGGGCGTTTGCTATAGTAGAGGTACTAAATAAAGATGGAGGTGCGAGCTATGGTAAATAATGAATGGGACGATATTTTGTATTGGGAGAATTATAAGCCATGTTACGAAATGCTGCAGGAGCTTCAACGGAAGTATGGCGATGATCCTGCTAATTGGGAGAGTTGGCATAGGGAACATTATGACTTTTATAAGCAGACAATTTCAAACAAAGAAGAATTTATCCGGCGTTTTGAGCATTACGAACTTCATGGAAAGCCACATTGGATTGAGGGAAATCATCGAACGATGAATGAATTGACAAGGGAGGAGTTGTTGGATTCATTCCGCAATGTTACCAAGGAAAACGGCGCATTTCATGTGGAAATATCAGAAAAAGCACGGAAGGGATGGGCAGCACAGCATTTGTCCCATTATGCGGAAAAGATTTGTTCGTCAACAGAGAAAGAGCATAAAATCATGGAAATGACAGTAGGTGCAGGAGTGGGAACCAACGCCATTGTTCGTTCCATGACCGAGGATATGTTTTATATGGGGGTAGATGTTGATTTTATATGTGCAAAAAACGCGGACGCCATCGGAAGATATTACGGAAAAAACGCAATCGGCATATGTGCCAACTTGTGGAATTTACCGTTTTCGGATAACCTGTTTGATGTGGTATGTTCTCATTTCGGTTTTGATGAATGCCGTGAGATTCCGACGATTCTAAAGGAAGCGGTACGGGTACTAAAACCGGGCGGCAGATTTGTATCCGTTTCCAGACATAATGCATGGTTGCGCCGCCATGAAATATTTGAAAGCTACGAAATTGACGAGAAAGAAGCATTGGAGTTAATGCGGAAGGCACGTTTATATACGGACTTTGAACAGTTTGATGCACTTGCCGGTGAAGCAGGATTGGTCAAAGTTGATTATATTCCGTTTGAAAACTGGTATCTGGTAGAATATAGAAAAGGTATATAGATTTTGCGAGCATTCTGTGCAGTACAGAGTGCTCTTTTTTGAGGAAGAAGTGTAGAATCCCGTTCTTTCAACAGGAGTGATGATTTGGAAAAGCAAACAGGAAACGATACTATTTGTTTTGCTTTTCCCGAAGGGTCGCGCTTTTAGCGCAGTCGATATCACCTCTTAGAAAAGACTGGGCGCGAGGCCGCTCCCGAGCGTCCTAGTCGTTCTTAGAGGAAGATTGACGGAGCGTTGCGACTTGCAAAACGGATAGTATCGTTCTCTGTTTGTATACAAAATTCCCCGTCCTGTTGAAAGAACGGGGAGAAAATGTTTACAATGCCGCCTTCTGGGCCTTTGCTGCTCTCTGACGCATACGGACTCTTCTGGTGGAAAGCTCTTTTCCGTTGAAGGTGAAGGTCTCCACTCTTGCGTGGAACGCGCCGGCAAATGCCAAGGCGTTGTCGTTTTTATCAAAGGTGATGGCCTTTACGCCGCGGCTGGCTTTCTTAAGCTCCGGAACATCCTCCACCGGGAAGGCGAGAGATGCCATGCCCTCGGTCAGAAGGATTACCTTCATGTTGCCGGAAAGCACATCTGCTGCGGACATCATGGAAACACCAATAACGGTGTCGCCGTCATCTAACTTCGTAGCGGCAATCATGGAACGACCGGTTTCGAATTCGATACCGGATACCCGCTTGATAAAGCCGTTCTTGGTGGTAAACAGTAATTGCGATTCAAATAAATCCTCAAAGGCGGTATACAGCACCGCGTCCTCCTTACCGATCTTGCAAAGGGTATGAATGAGAACACCCTTGTCCTTCATCTTACACTTCGGAATGGCCGAAGCCTTTACCTGGAACATATTGCCCTGGGCGGTGAAGAGACAAAGCTTGTCGTTGTTCTTCATCTTCACGATGTGGGCATATTCCTTCTTGCTTTCCTCGGCGGTTCTGCCAAAGGCTGCCACATCAATGGACTTGGTGTAACCGAACTTATCCACAAGCACATAGATATCTTCAATCTTTTCTTCCACAACGTAGTCGGCCTGCTCCACATTGGCAAGTTCCGTCTTACGCGGAACGGCGAACTTCTTGCGGAACTCCTTTAACTGGGTTTTGATAACGCTGTGAAGCTCGTTTTGGTCGGAAAGAATGGTGTTGTAAGTGGCGATGTTTGCGTGGAGCGTGTCGCTTTCCTCGTGGAGCTTCAAAATCTCCAAACCGATCAAACGGCCTAACGGCATAGCTAAAATCGCATCGGCCTGACGCTCGGTAAAGTCAAGCTTTGCCGCCTGCTTTTTGGAAGCTTCGGACTTAAATTTGATGTCCGTAGTGTCGCCGGCGGTGAGACAAGCCTTTGCCTGCTTTACGCTGGTACTGCCTCGTAAAATTTCGATGATCAAATCAATGACATCCGTAGCACGGATTAAGCCGCCTACGATTTCAAGGCGTTCCTCCGCTTTTTTTAACAGATGCTGATATTCTTTGGTATATAACTCTTCCTGAAACAGTACGAACTCTTCCAGAAGAGACTTTAAATTAAAGATATACGGCTGTTGTTCTTTTACCGCCAGCATATTCACACCGTAGGTGTCTTCCAAACCGGTCTTCTTAAAGAGACCGTTTAACAGGTTGTCGATATCCCGGTCCTTCTTTACTTCTACCACGATGCGGACGTCCTTGGTGGACTCGTCTCTTACATCGTACATTTCCTCGAACACTTTGTCCTTCATGAGCTGGGCAAGATTTTCCACCAGACGGGTCTTGCTGCCGGCTGCGGTGTACGGAATCTCCGTAAAGACGATATTCTTTCTGCCACCTTCGCTGTTCTCGATTTCGTGCTTTGCGCGGACCTTAATCTTTCCTTCGCCGGTAGCGTAGATAGACGGGAGTATGTCCGCATTGGTGATAATACCGCCGGTCGGGAAATCCGGGCCCTGAATATGGTGCATCAAACCTTCTAAGGTGATGTTCGGCTTGTCCAAAATGGCAATGGCCGCATCAATGACTTCTCCCGGATTGTGCGGCGGCATATTGGTGGTCATACCTACCGCAATACCGGTAGTACCGTTAATTAATAGGTTCGGGAGCATGGCCGGAAGCACCTTCGGCTCCTTTTCGCTGTTATCAAAGTTCGGCATAAAGTCAACCAAGCCCTGCTCCAGATGAGAGAGGAGTGTCATGGCACCTTCGGAAAGGCGGGCCTCGGTGTATCGCATGGCTGCGGCACCGTCACCGTCGATGGAACCGAAGTTACCGTGGCCGTCGATTAACGGAATGGCCAGGGAGTAGTCTTCGGACATGTGTACCAGTGCTTCGTAGATGGAGGAGTCACCGTGGGGATGATATTTACCCATGGTGTCGCCGACGATACGGGCACTCTTACGGTGCGGTTTCTTCGGGTCTAAGCCAAGCTCCATCATAGAATAAAGGATTCGTCTCTGAACCGGCTTTAAACCGTCTCTGACATCCGGAATGGCACGGTCAATAATGGTGTTGACCGCATAGTCACGGAAGGAGGTTTTCATTTCCTCGGAATAATCCAACTGAATAATATTACTGTTTTCAAAATTCTCAGACATGGGACACCTCCTTATACATCAAGCTTCGCGTAGCGTGCTTCTTCCATAATGAAAGCACGGCGCGGCGGAACGTTATTACTCATAAGTAGTGTGGTGACCTCGTCGGCCTCCACGGTATCGGTAATAGACACCTGGGCAAGAATACGGGTCTCCGGGTTTAAGGTGGTTTCCCAAAGCTGGTCCGCATCCATCTCACCTAAACCTTTGTAACGCTGCAGGTCAAGAATCTTCTTGCCTTCCTTGCGGAACTGCTCCAATTCAAAGTCGTTGAACAGATACTTCTCATTCTTGGACTTCTTGCCTTTTCCTTTGCCCTTGGACTTTTTGGCTCCCTTAGCGGACTTGCCGGTGTCTGCATCGGCTTCGGAAGAAGCGCCTGCGGAATCTGCCGAGTCGCTGCCCTCCGTATCCTCATAGGTCACCTTATAAAGCGGCGGAAGACCGCGGTACACCTTGCCTTCTAAGATAAGCTCCGGCATAAACCGGTAGAAGAAGGTGAGAAGCAGGGTGCTGATGTGGGCGCCGTCTACGTCGGCATCGGTTAAAATAATAATCTTGTCAAAACGAAGCTTGGTAATATCAAAATCGTCGCTGATACCACAGCCGAAGGCCGCAATCATGGACTTGATTTCGTTGTTCACCAAAATCTTATCAAGGGTTGCTTTTTCTACGTTAAGAATTTTACCGCGGAGCGGAAGCACTGCCTGGGTCTTACGGTTCCGGGCAGTCTTTACGGTACCGCCTGCGGAATCACCCTCTACGATGTAGAGCTCGCATTCCTCCGGTTTTTTGGAGGAGCAGGCAGCTAACTTACTCTTAAAATCCACATCCTGCAGTTGCTTTAATACCGCATTGCGGGCCTTATCTCCGGCCTTTCGGGCATTGTAGGACTTCATGGAATTCTCTAAAACAGCCTTTAATTCTTCTACGTTTTTATCGAAGTAGCGGGTGACTTCGCCGGTAAATACGTCTTCCACAGCCACCTTTGCATCGGTGTTGCCAAGCTTCGTCTTGGTTTGGCCTTCAAACTGCGGGTCCGGATGCTTAATGGAAATAATGGCAAAGAGGCCGTTTCGGATATCCTTGCCGTCAAAGTTCTCATCCTTGTCCTTTAAGATGCCAAGCTCTCTTGCGTATTGGTTCATAACGCGGGTGAGAGCGGTCTTAAAACCGGTCACCAATGTACCGCCGTCTACCACGTTGATGCGGTTACAGTAGGAGTTAATCTGCTCCTGGAAGCTGTCGGTGTACTGGAAAGCCACCTCCACCTCGATGTCGCCGCTTTTTCCTTCGATGTAAATCGGTTCCGGATGAAGCTTGTTTGTCTCGCGGGTCAGGTAGGTAACAAAGCTCTTAATACCGAATTCTTCGTAGTAGGTCAGCTCTTCTCCCGCAATTTTATCCTTAAATACAATGGTCAGCCCCTTATTTAAGTAAGCGACTTCCTTTAATTTCTTGCGAATGATGTCCGTCTTAAACTCCACGGTTTCGAAAATGGTCGGGTCCGGATAGAAGAGAACCTTGGTACCGGTGTCGGACTTGCGGCAGCTTCCCACCACCGGCAAAAGACCGTTTTCCAGAGGCGTAATAATATGACCGCCGTCCCGGTATTCGTCCCGGTAAATCTTGCCGTCCTTTTTGATTTCTACCACCATTTTGGAGGAGAGGGCGTTCACAACGGACGCACCAACACCATGGAGACCACCGGATACCTTGTAGGCCCCGCCTCCGAACTTACCGCCGGCATGGAGAATGGTATATACCACGCGGGCCGTCGGAATATGCTTGGTCGGGTGGATGTCCACCGGCACACCTCGGCCGTTATCCGTAATGGAAATACCGCCGTCCTTTTGTAATTCAATCTCTATACGGTCACAGAAGCCTCCTAAGTGCTCATCAATGCCGTTATCTAAAATTTCCCAAATAAGGTGATGAAGGCCGCGGCTTCCGGTACTTCCGATGTACATACCCGGACGCTTCCGTACCGCTTCCAGACCTTCCAATACAACTATCTGACTGCCGTTATATTGTTCCATAGCCTGACTCCTTTTCTATATATAGTGGTTTTAGTTTAAGTATAGCAATTATCGGAAGAAAATGCAAATAAATCTTTTCCTGAGGGGGAAACCGGAAGGCAAAGGAGGATGGGACTATTTTCTTATGAAACTTCATTAAGGAGTTCCGAAGAACGGTACGATATATAGAAGTGAAGAGGAGGGATATATTATGCGTATCAATCAGGAGACGAGGAATTTATATGTGGGAAATCTGCGACAGGCGGAACAGAAGACGCCTGAGGAAGTGGCGGAGAATCTAAAGAACGGACGAGTGTATTCCGGAAAGGTGCAGTTTCCGCAGGATAAGATTGCAGAACGTCGCAGGGCTGCCCAGGAAAAGGCCATGAATATTGTAAAGGCTGCTTTTGCGGGGGAACAGATTTTGGATGCAAGCGTAGAAGAGATGAAAATCAGCATCGAAAAGGGCAAGGATGAGATGTTGGCTCAGAAGGCGGAGTTGAACCGGATTGCCGAGGAGAAAGAAAAGCTAAAGGGGAATAACTTCCTTAGTTCCGAGGAGTATGAACGGGAGCTTGCGGAATTAAATAAGGCGGAGTCACATTTTAAAGGGCTGATTCAGGACGGCAAGAAATATGAGGACCGCACGATTCAGGCGTTGACGGATATTAAAATCGAACGAGCAAAATCCAATCCTATAGGAGAGGCGGCAAAGGAAGCGGAAGCGGTTCTGGAGGCAGGCGGCAAAGAGGTGATCGGTATGCTCTTTGAAGAAGCGAAGGAGCATATGGAAACCGAGCTTGAGAAACAGCAGGAGGCTGTGGAAGAAAAGGCGGCCGAAGAAAAAGAACTGGAGGAGCGCATCGAAGCCATGCGGGCCGAGAAGAAGGAAGAAAGAGACACCGAGACTCCTGCAATTGAGCAGTTGGAACGTTCCACTAGACGAATGGTAAAGATTGCGGAAACCGGCGAAGCGATTCAGAAGGAATTGAAAAATGTGGTGGACCGCATGAAACTGGATTTAGAGGATTTAAAGGGCGCTGCGGTGGATGAGACATTATAGGAACAGATGATAGTGTAGAATGGAGAGAATGTATAAGGGAGGATACTATGGCAAAAAAAGAAACGACTAGAGTGTTGACAAAAGCAGAACAGCAGCGGAAAGAATTTTTTGAGGCGGAGTCCGAAAAACTGGTGACGCAGGGCTATGAGCGGAAGGATTTGACCTTCGGTGTGGTGGAGGCGAATGTGTGGGCAATTGTGGTGACCTTGCCGTTAATCCTGCCGTTTCTTCTGGCATATCATGTGATGTGGGGAAAGGACAGGACAATGTTGCCTTGGTGGGGCTATCTGCTGGGTTCTTTTCTTATTCTTGTTTTCATTGTGGCTCACGAACTGATTCATGGCGCGGTGTTTGCCTGCTTTGCAAAGGACGGATTCCGCTCGGTTGCCTTCGGTGTAATTTGGAGTATGCTGACTCCGTATTGTACCTGTAGGGAGTCGTTAAAACGGAAACATTATATGCTGGCAATTTTGGCGCCGACGGTGGTGCTGGGAATCCTCCCGGCAGCGGTGGCGTTGGCAATCGGTTCCCGGTGGATACTGTACTTGGGAATACTCATGATTCTCGGCGGCGGAGGCGACATCATGTGCGCAATTAAGCTGGCAACCTACCGGACGAAGGGAAAGGAGTGTCTGTTCTTTGACCATCCGTATGAGGTGGGACTGGCAGTGTTTGAACGGCCGGCAAAATAACATAATAGGGATTTGGAGAAGGAGGAAACAAATGAAAAAGTTTTTTATCAGTATTTTAAAGGCATTGGGATATTTCGGGATTTATCTGGGAACACAGTTTTTTGTTACCTATGCATTTATGTTTATTTCCATGATCCCGGTGATTGTGAAGTATGCATCAGGTAATTACGATTTAACAAATCCAATGATTTTTAATCAGTATATGGATGAAGTTATGCAGCCCTTGTTGGACGCGACAATACCGATTACGATTTTATCCGGTCTTTTGACGGTTGTTGTTGTATGTCTGATGTTTGTAGTCAGGAAACAAAAGGTTGCAAAGGCACTGAGTCTGCGTAAAATTTCCGGAGGAACGGGAATGTCTGTTGCAATGATGGGATTTGGCTTTAATCTTCTGTTGGGAATATTGTTCACCCTTCTGCCGGAGGCGTGGTTATCGTCCTATGAGGAGGCGGCCAATACTGCGTTTACGGGTGAGTTCTGGATTATCGCAATTATGGTAGGCATTGCGGCACCGGTGGTGGAGGAGCTCGTGTTCCGGGGATTGATTTATACCAGATTAAAGCAGGGAATGCCGGTGGCGGTAGCGGCAGTGATTACGGCGGTGTGGTTCGGAGCAATGCACGGACATCCTCTTTGGGTTGCCTATGCTGCGGTACTCGGATTGGTTATGGTTTGGATTTTTGAGCGGACGAAATCCTTATTTGCAAGTATGTTATTCCATTTCGGCTATAATCTGGTTGCTGTTATCGAGATGGCGCTGCCGGAGAGTACACCGGACTGGGCGGGGCTTGTTATGCTTGGGGCCGGATCGGTCTTTTCGGTAATCGGGGTGTATTGGTTCTTAAAAATTCCGAAGGCGGAGGAATTGCCGGAGATTGAAGCACCGGTGATGATGCGGACAGATGTAGAAGCGGCGCCGGTGACAGAGGAAAACGTCGTTGAAAATACAGAAGAAACGACAGATATTTTCAAATAATACAGGTTCATATTTTTTTTCCATGGAAAAGGGCGGTGTGATTGGTTGACACCGCCCTTAAAAAATCTTATAATAGAATCGGTTAAGTCTGTGTAAAGGAGAGTTTATTATGGCTGAGTACAAATACGAAACCCATTTGCATACATGTCAGGGAAGTGCCTGCGGCCATCTGACCGGTGAGGAACAGGCAGATTTATATAAGGGGTTCGGGTATACCGGAATTGTGGTAACCGATCACTTTTTCAACGGAAACTGTGCGGTTCCGCGGGATTTGCCGTGGGAAGAGCGCGTAGAGCAGTTTTGCGCAGGCTACCGTAGTGCAAAAAAGCGGGGCGATGAAATTGGTTTACAGGTGTTTTTCGGCTTAGAGACTAATTTTAACGGACAGGAGTTTTTATTGTACGGCTTGTCCGAGGAATGGTTAAAGGAACAGAAGGATATGCTTTCCTGGAGTCCGAAGGAGCAGTTTGAGAAGGTGACCGCGGCAGGAGGCTTTGTGGTACAGGCCCATCCGTACAGACTGGCACCGTGGATTCCGCAGGCGATTATTTATCCGGACTGCTGTGAGGCTTTTGAGCTTTATAATGCCCATAATGTACCGGAGGTAAATGCCCAGGCGGTGGCGTATGCGACGGAGCACGGCATTCACGGCACCGGCGGTACGGATGCCCACGGAAGGGTACAGCCGAGAGGTGGTATGATTTTTGAAAAGAAGTGGGAGAGTATTGCCGATTATATTACGGCGGTACGAAGCGGTACAGGCTACCGGATCATTACGGAGTTTGTAGAAATGTAAGAGAGTTTCCTGGAGGCAATTATGAGCTTTTTTAAGACGATAAAAAAGAAAAGGGCGGTGCTTAGACGAGCCCGTATTCAGCGAAATAAAGCGTGGGGAAGATACTATCGTTTTTGGGACCGCGTAAGAGGACTATCCATTTTTAAGAGAAAGTGTCTGGCATGTCCCATTGATCCGAATCTGGTTGTGTTTGAGGCCTTTAAGGGCAAGCAGTACACCTGTAGTCCGAAGGCAATGTTTGAAGAAATGGTACAGAATCCGGCCTATGCGGGTTACAAATTGGTGTGGTCCTTTTCAGGAGCCGTGATCAAGAATTATGACTTTTTAAAGCAATACAGAAATGTTACTTTGGTGAAGAAGGGTACGGAGAAGTATTATGAGGTAATGGCTACCGCGAAGTATCGTGTGACCAATTCTACCAATCCGAAGACCATTCCGGTGCGTAAGGGACAGATTTATATCCAGACCTGGCACGGGACGCCGTTAAAGCGTTTGGGCTGTGACATTGTATTGGAGGGAAACGGTTCCCAGAGTGTGAAGGAGATTCACAAGATGTACAGGGAAGAGGCAGATCAGTTTACGTATCTGCTTTCGCCGTCTGCTTATACGTCCGAGAAGCTGGCTTCCGCTTATGCGTTGACGGAAGAAGAGAAAAAGAATAAGTTAATTGAGCTGGGCTATCCGCGGAATGTATTTTTGTTCAAATATACCGAGGAGGATGTGAAGCGGATTAAGGAATCCCTTCATCTTCCGGAAGACAAGAAGATTATTTTATATGCACCGACCTTCCGGGATAAGACTTACGAGTACGGCAAAGGCTTTGAGTATCAGGTGGCTCTGGATATGGAGCGTTTGCAGAAGAAGTTCGGTGATAGGGCGTGCGTGTTGTTGCGTGCCCACTATTTTGCGAACATGGAGTTTGATGCTGAGAAGTACAGAGGCTTTTTGTATGATGTGTCCGATTACGGTGATATCAATCATCTGTATGTCATCAGTGATTTGTTGATGACGGACTACTCCAGTGTTATGTTTGACTATTCCATTTTACGTCGTCCGATGATTTTCTTTATGTACGACATCGAGGAATATCGCGGTCAGCTGCGTGATTTTTATATCGAGCCGGATATTTTACCGGGACCGATTATTTCCACCCAGGAGGAAGTGGAGGAAGAGCTGGAGAAAGCGTTATCAGCAGCCTTCGTTTGTGATGAGCGTTATAATGCGTTTTGTGAGAAGTTTACGTATCTGGATGATGCGAATGCGGCAAAACGTGTGGTTGAGGCAATTATTACACCGCAGGAACAGGCGGCACCGCAGCCGGCCGGATTGGTGCGTTACAGAAAGCGTCAGAGAATTATCGGTAAGCTGAGAAGTTGGAAGAATAAGTTAAAGAACGGAATCTTAAAGAGACTTCGTTATGCAAATTATTTGAACAAGTCGTTACAGGAGAACTCTATTCTTTTGGAAGCGCAGCAGGGAAAATCCATGGACGGAAATGTCTATGCGTTGCTTTGCGAACTGGCAAAGGGAACGGAGTATCAGGGCTATCGGCTGTATTTGACTTGCCTGAAGGATAACCGAAAGAAGTTTAAAAAACAGTTGAAAGTGTTGGGAATGACCAAGGTTACTCTTCTGGTGAGAAATTCGGTCTCCTACTATAAGGTTTTGGCAACGGCGAAGTATTTGATTACCGATACCTCTTTCGTATTTAATTTTGTGAAGCGGGAGGGACAGGTGTATTTGAATACCTGGCACGGAACACCGCTGAAAACCCTGGGAAAGAGCGTAAAGGGAGAAGCCCATACCATCGGAAATGTGCAGAAGAATTTGCTGGCGGCGGACTATTTGTTGTTTCCGAATGAGTTTACAATGGAGCACATGATTAAGGATCATATGCTTCAGAATATCGGTACCGGTGAAATCTGGTTGACCGGCTATCCGCGTAATGAAGTATTTTTCCGAAAGGATGAAAGAGAACGGTTACGTAAAGTGTACGGGTTGGAAGGGAAAACGGTATATGCCTTTTTACCGACCTGGCGCGGTACGGTAGGAAGTGTATCGAAAACTCCGCAGGTAAAGCAGCTGACAGGGTATTTGACGGAGCTGGATGCGGGTCTTTCGGATAACGAGGTTTTGTATGTAAAGCTTCATGCCTTTAACGGCGCCGAGATGGATTTCACAAAGTTTTCCCATATCCGCCCGTTCCCGGAGGAATGCGAGACCTATGTATTTTTAAATGCGACGGATGTTCTGATTACCGATTATTCCAGTGTGTTTTTTGATTATGCCATCACCGGCAGAAAGATCATTTTGTTCACCTATGACGAGGAAGAATATGAAGCAGAACGGGGATTTTATTTCCCGCTTTCCGAGCTTCCTTTTCCGCAGGCAAAGAAGGTGGATGAACTGTTGCGGTTTATGAAGGAAGAGAAGAACTATGATGATTCGGAGTTTATCAAGACTTTCTGTTCCTATGAACGTCCGGATGCGGCAAAGGCTGTATGCCGAAAGCTGCTATTCGGCAGCGGCGAAGGAATTAAGACCTGCGGTCTTCCGAATAACGGAAAGCGGAATGTGGTGATTTTCGGCGGTGCCTTGTATAACAACGGTATTACCACTTCTCTGTTTAATTTGCTATCTCAGGTGGATAAGGAGAAGAATAATTATATTGTGTTATTTAAGACGGAGGATGTGAAAAAGCATCCGGAGGTGCTGGGAAATCTCCCGGCAGAGGTAAATTTCCTGGGCTTTTCCAACGGTCTTACATTGAATTTTATGGATTTTGTGCGGTACAAGGTATGGACGAAGAAGGGATTGGTTCCGTACTCGGTGATTGAGGAGATTTCCGATAAGATTGCAAAGTGGGATTCCCGTCGCCTGTTTGCCGGATGTAAGGTGGATAAGCTGATTCATTTCAGCGGATATTCCAATGACCTGACCACGACGTTCCGGGGCGTGTCCTGTAACAGAACGATATATGTTCACAATGATATGGAAAAAGAAGTTCGTGAGCGCCGTTTGGTTCGTGCCGAAGTGTTGGCGAGAGCTTATCAGGAGTATGACAGTGTGGCGGTGGTAACGGAGGATATTAAAGGCTGTGCGGAGCGTATTGCAAAGAAATTGCCGCTTCGTGTAGAGAAGCCGGCAGAGATTTCGGTGGCAAAAAATATCATCAATTACAGACGTGTACTGGAGCTTTCCGAACAGGAATTTTCCACGGATATCCGGACAAAGATGAATGTTTCGGCGGAACGTTTACGGGAGATTCTTGCCGGAGACAGCGTGAAGTTTATTAATATCGCTCGTTTTTCGGCGGAAAAGGGCCATGCCAGACTTTTGGATGCCTTTGAGAAGATTCATAAGGAGAATCCGGATACGTATTTGATTATTATCGGCGGACGAGGCGAACTTTATGAGGAGACGTTAAAGAAAGCACAAGCACTTGACAGCTATGACCATATTGTGATTATATTGTATTTGCCGAATCCGTATACGGTTCTGAAGCAATGTGATTACTTTATTTTCTCCTCGTTTTACGAGGGCTTCGGTCTGGTACTGGCGGAAGCGGACATTCTCGGAGTACGTTGCGTTTCTACGGATATTCCGGGACCGCGTCTGTTTATGAAAAAGTACGGCGGCACTCTGGTGGAGGACAGCGAACAGGGCGTTTATGACGGCATGAAGCTGTGCCTGGACGGAAAGGTGACAAATACCCTTTCCGTGGATTATGAGGAATACAATAAAGAAGCAGTGGCAGAATTTGAACGGATTGCTTCGATGGAATAGGAGGCTGGAATTATGAAAAAGGTCATTACCTACGGAACCTACGACTTATTGCATGTGGGGCATATTAATTTGCTGCGTCGAGCAAAGGAACTGGGAGATTATCTGATTGTGGTGCTTTCCACCGATGAGTTCAATGCGGTGAAGCATAAGACGGCATATCATCCGTACGAAGCGAGAAAGACGATTTTGGAAGCTATCCGCTATGTGGATGAGGTGATTCCGGAATTTAACTGGGAGCAGAAAATCAAAGACGTGGTAGACAATCAGGTGGATGTCTTTGTTATGGGAGACGACTGGGCCGGCCAGTTCGATTTCTTAAAGGATTATTGTGAAGTGGTGTATCTGCCGCGGACGGAGGGTATTTCCACCACAAAGATTAAAAGCGATTTAAATGCAAAGAAATAAGCGGTAAAAGATGCAGACGGACGGTTTCGCAACATGCGGGACCGTCCGTTGTCGCTTGTAGCGACCCGCCGCAGGCGGAGAATCTCGCAAGCGTGATTCTTTGTTCGATGTTGCATATTGTATGTAAATTTATTATACTGATGTGTGTAAAAATTAGTTTGTAAAAATAAAAAAGAAAATGAAACTTTTGGAACGACTGCGGTGTATTATAAGTGAAAGCGGTCATAAAAGAAACGTTTCGAACAATATGAAAGGGTTTTTTACCAATGAAAATTACGGAATCTGTGTTTTTGGATGTGTTCGAAAAATTTAAGAATACCGTATATTCGGTTGTGTTTAACTATGTGAGGAATGCTGAGGATGCTGCGGATCTTCAGCAGGATGTGTTCGTAAAGCTGCTCAGCAGTGATGTGGAGTACGAGAGCGAAGAACACATCAAAGCATGGTTGATTCGTGTATCCATTAATTTGTGCAAAAATCATTTGAGGAGTCAAAGTCATCTGTCGGATGCACCTTTATCGGAGGAGATACTGGCGGAGGAGAAGGAAGAATCCAATGATTTATTTGCCATGGTGCTGACACTGCCGGAGAAATACAGGATTCCGCTTCATCTGTTTTATTACGAGGAGTATTCCGTACGACAGATTGCAACTGCCATGGAGCTTCCGGAAGCAACGGTGAAGATTCGATTAAAACGAGGTAGGGAAAAGCTTGGAAAATCTTTGCGAAAGGAGGACTGGTTCTGATGAGCGTAAAGATAACGTATAAACAGCAGGTAGATGCGTTTTGTAACGAAAAAAATACAATGACCGCGGAAGAAATGCTGCGGATTGCAAAGGAGAGAATGTCCGAACAGAAACAACCGTCGGAGAATGCAACGAATGTGATTGATCTGACGGAGCAGAGGAAAAAGAGAAATGCTTTCGGAAAGGTACTTTCGGCGGCGTGTATCATTATTGTATGTACACTGGCGGTGGCTACCACGGCGCTTGCGGCCACAGGCAAGCTGGGTGAAGTGTTAAGGAAGATTTTTAAGGATGAAACAAGCGCCGGACTGGTGGAGCAGGGCTACTATTATGAGGTGAATCTGTCTGCATCGGAGGATATTTTCCGCATTGATTTGTTGGCGGTAACGGGAGATGCGCAGACGCCGAAGCTGGTATTTGATGTCCGCGTAGATGACCCGAATATTACCGTAAACAATGATCGGATTTACCTTTCCGCATATACGCTGGGAGTAGAGCAGTATGAGAATGAACTGGATCGGTACGGTATGTGTGATGGCAGCGGCTACCAGGATGCGGAAAATAAGAGCTTGTATCATGTGGTCATGGACGGAGCGCCGGCATGGATCAGTTACGGAGAGCCGTGTGTGGTCAGCGTCAGGGAAATCCGGTTTAAGCATATTGCCCGGCCGTATGAGGTGAATATGGAATATCGTCTTGAAGTACCGCCTATGGACCTTCACCCGGTGGTGAGCGACTATTTCGGAGGTGTTCTGGTTTCTGCGAAGGAAGACGGATATTATCTGAATTATGCAAATTACGGAGCATACTATACCGAGCTTATTTTTATGTTTGATTATGACGGACAGTCATTGGAAGGGAAATATTCTTCGCAGGAAGGTCTGGAAAGTTTGCTTCAGATGAAGTGGAGAGACTATGCGGACGATTTGCGCATGGTGGTAGACGGAGTGGAATACGAGGCAATTGCCAATGAAGCCGGCTATGTGTGGTACGATAAAGAGGGCGAATCGGGTCCGAAAAATCGTTGCTATGTTGCTCCGAGATACCCGGCTGTAGATT
Organism: uncultured Lachnospiraceae bacterium; assembly: GCA_964545045.1. GTDB lineage: Bacteria > Bacillota > Clostridia > Lachnospirales > Lachnospiraceae > SIG307. The sequence continues at coordinate 55,296 of CAZJEN010000021.1, forward strand.
ATCAGTCTGCCAAGAAAATCAGTTTGAAGCAGGGAACTGAAGAATATCGTTTGAAATAATTGTGAAAGAAAAAGGGAGAGGAAAGAAAATGAAGAAAAAGAGTTTGTTGGTTTTTGCGATTGTTGCAATGCTTGCTTTTGCGGGATGTTCCGGAGAAAAAGGGGAAACGGCAGGAACCCAGGGCGGAAACGGGACCACGGAAACATCCGGTGGGAAGGAGAAGCCGACGGTTACCATGTCTCCGGAACAGAAGGAGCTTTCCGAGCATTTACGAACCGCTCACGGAGACGAAATATCTGCGGGATTGGTGGAGCAGGGTTACTATTACGAAGTAAATGAGAGTAATACGGACGGTATCTTCCGAATCGACTTTAAAGCAGTGACCGGTGATATGACGAATCCGATGCTGGTATTTGATGTGTATGTCAATGATGCGGAATTGGCAGCGAAATATGATGAAATTAAGTTGTACGCCTATACTCTGGGAGATGAGGCTTATAATAACAGTCAGGAATTCTACGCGCCGTGTGAAGGGATAGGAAAAGCAGATGAACTGCAGGATAATTTATACCATGTAACGATGCCGGGGGCTTCCGCATGGATGACGATGGGAAATACTTTTGTGGTGGATGCGTGTCAGGTGGATTTTATGAATCAGAACGGGCGTCCGGTGAGTTATTCCGTAAATGTACCGGAGACCGTACTTACTGTTCCTCAGACAAAGTTTCATCCTGTATTGGAGCAGGGGTATGTAGGTTTTTCCTTTATTCACGGCGGGAGAGAATATGTGTTGAAAACAGCAGAATACGGACCGTATAGAACCGGATTGTATTTTTCCTGTATTGTAGATAAAGACGTGTTTCCTATGAATCCGGTGGATTTTGACTATCTGGATGATTGTTCCCGGCTGGTTTGGAAGGATTTTCTCGCCGATATGGCATTGGAAGTGGACGGAACCATGTATTATGTATATGACGACGGTTCTGTGACTTTTTCCGAAAGGGACGTTACGGAGCAAGAGTATCACGGAAGAGGATTTGCCTATATGCCGGGCGTGAATTTCGCATGGGCGAAAGAAGCGAAAATCTGGGTAGGAACCGTAGGATATGATTTAAAGAGCGGCAGCAAAACACCGTTAACCAGAGAGCTTCCGACTGCCACCCCGACGCCGGTACCGGTTTTGAAAGCGGAGCAGGCGGAACTGGCGGAGCATATAAGAAGTAAGTGTAAAGATGAAATATCTGCGAACCTGGTGGAACAGGGGTATTATTATATTGTGAACGAGAGCACAGAAGATGAAATCTTCCGGTTTGATTTTAAGGCCTTGACCGGAGATGAAGAAAATCAGATGATGGTGTTTGATGTGTATGTGGAGGATGAAGTTTTAACGGAGATGTATCCTATGCTTCGTCTGGATGCGAACTGTCAAAGAGAGGAAAGCTATGAACCGGTGGATTGGTGGAACTGCAGCGGATACGGTGTGCAGGATCCGGAGAATAAGAAGCTGTATCATGTAATCCTGAGCGGATATTATTTTGGGTATGCTCCGACCATAACCGAAATTTTCTATGTTGCGTTTGACGTAGATACCGACAGCACGAACGGTGAATTGGTTTATGAAGTAAATCCGGAGATGTACCGTGTAGACGTATCTTCGGAGGTGTTTGCGACCGTGTTACGGGGACATTATTACGGAACGGAATTCTCTTGTGACGGACGAAGCTACGAGTTGGTGTGTGTGGTTTACGGACAGTATGATACGGATGTTATGCTTCGAACCGTAATTGATGCGGCAGAGGTTCCGAAGGATGATACGGCGCTTTTGAATTATCGTGAAGAGATTCAGAAGGATTGGGCGAAGTTCTTCCCATCCCTGACCCTTGTGGCAGACGGTAAGGAGTACAAGGTTATAGATGAAGAAGGAAAACGCGGCTATATCTGGTTTAATGTGGAGGAAGGAAGGGATTCTTACCAAGGTGAGGTGCATCCGTTCTTTCCGCCAATCGACTATGGAAGTGCATCTGTAATTGAACTGAAGGCAGGAGATGCGGTGTACAGATTAAAATAAAGATTAGGGATAGGTGGCATTATGAAAGTAAAAGGAATCTTATTGGCAGGAGTTCTGGCAGCAGTATTGTTGGGAGCATGCAGTACGGAGCAACCGGTGACGGATCCGGTGCAAAATTCCGAAGTAACACAAGGGATTGAGAATGAGGATAAGGTACAGGCAACTTCCGCGCCGACGGCAAGCGAAGAACCGGAAGAATCCAAGTCGCCGGAAGCTACATTAAAACCGGAGACAACCGAAGAGCCGGAGATGACGCCGGTCCCGACGGCAACGCCAAAGCCGACGGCAACCCCGAAACCGACGGTGACGCCAAAGCCGACGGCAACCCCGAAACCAACAGCAACACCAAAGCCGACAGCAACACCGGTTCCGACCGTGTCGCCGAAGCAGATAGAACTGGCGGAGCATCTGAAAACGGCTCATAAGGATGAGGTTTCTGCAAAAATTGTAGAAAAAGGATACTGGTATGAGGTAGATAAAAACTGTTCCGACGGAATCTTTACCTTTGACTTTAAAGCCGTGACCGGCGACCTGCAAAGTCCGATGCTGGTATTTGATGTTACGGTAGAAGATAAGGAGTTGGCTGCTGCATACGACAAGATTAAGTTATATGCGTATACATTGGGTGAGAATGTATATGACAATGAACTGGATCATTACGCTTCCGGTGAAGGTTACGGAATACGGGATGAGAAAGTGGACAATCTTTATCATGTGACTTTGCCGGGAAGTGATGCATGGATGGCGCAAGGAACTCCTTTTGTGGTAGATATCTGTCGCGTGGATTTCGAAGGGGAAAAGAAGAACGAATCGCGAGTTTATGATATAGAAGTTCCGGAATGGAGACTTACTATTCCGAAGCATAAGATGTATCCGGTGCTCGAAAAAGGGTATAAAGGACTTGCATTTACCTATAACGGAAGGGAATTTTGTCTGGATATCGTAGGTTACGGCCAGTATGATACGTATCTTTCCTTTTATACTTATGCCGACCGGAATGAGGTATTGAATTATCCGGGAGGAAAGGACTATTATTCTGAAAATGTACGTTTGGAGTGGAATGGTTTTCTGGAACAGTTGACAATGGAAGCAGACGGCGAAAGCTTCCGCATGATGGAACATGGATTTGGTGTGTTCGATGATTACGGTGCTACAGCAGAAAATTATAAATGCAGTGGAGTCGTATACTTTCCGGGGGTTTGTTATACCGAGGCATCTGACGTAAAACTGTGGCTCGGAACCGAAGGATATGATTTAAAGAGTGCGGATAAGAAATTATTGCATCGTGAACTTCCGACGACGGTGTTGGAAAAGGAACAGAAAGAACTGAGTACCCATTTAAAAGAGGTTCATAAAGATGAGATATCCGCCGGACTGGTAGAACGGGGGTATTATCATATTGTTGACGAAACCAGGGAAGAAGAGATTTTCCGGTTTGATTTTAAGGCTCTGACCGGAGATAAGGAAAATCTGAAGATGGTGTTCGATGTATATGTGGAGGATGCTGTATTGACAGAAATGTATCCGGTACTGCGTCTGGATGTGGGCTGTCAGAGAGAAGAATATTATAATCCGAAGGAAGAAAATTGGTGGAATTGTTCCGGATACGGTGTACAGGATGCGGAGGATAAGAAACTGTATCATGTAATCATGGATGGTTATAACTTCGGATATGCGCCGACGGTAACATATATTTCTCGTGTCGGTTTTGATGTGGATACCGATGGTATGAACGGTGAATTGAATTATGACGTAAATTCGGAACCGTATTATGTAGATGTGCCTTCGACGGTGTTTGCTCCGGTGTTGCGGGGGGATTATAGCGGAATCGAGTTGACGTGTGACGGAAGAACTTACGAGTTAATCCGTGCGGTTTACGGAAGTTATTATGCAGATTTTGAATTCTGTACCGGAATCGATGCGTCAGAGGTTCCGACGGAAGAAACAGAGCTTTGGAATTATCGTGAGGAAATTCAGAAGGATTGGGCTAAATTTTTCCCGGAATTAACCCTTGCGGTAGACGGCAAAGAGTACAAGGTGGTGGACGAAGAAGGAAAGCGCGGATATATTTGGTTTAATGTGGAAGAGGGAAAGGATTCTTACCACGGCGAGATTCATCCGTTCTTCCCGGCAATCGATTATTTGAAAGCAGGGAAAATTGAACTGAAATTCGGAGATGCGGTGTATCGGTTAAAGTAAGGAATTGTTTTAAGATGAGTTAGGGAGGAGACGGAAAGATGATAAAAGGCTTGCGCGGGAACGCAAGCCTTTTTGGGTATATAGGAAATTGTGTAGTTCCTACAGAGCGCAAAATACTCCGCGTGGATTGCACTGCGGCGGATTTGCGGATATATCCTAATACGGACTGTCAAAATGCTCCTCTGCATATTTTACGGCCTCTTCCAGTGTCATTCCGGCAAAGGCCTGGGCTCCCAGGTTACGGCCGGATTTTTTATCGTCCAGGAAGGCACCTACCACGATACCCGGAATGGCGCTTTCCGGAGCATTCGGAGCGTTCGGACCGCCGAGGTCGGTTCTGCACCAGCCCGGATCGGTCAGATTAATCATAACGTCGGTACCGTTTACGGTGTGACCGAGGTCGATTGTGATTTTGTCCAAAGCCGCCTTGCTTGCGGAGTAACCGGCCTGATGCGGATCTAACGCGATGCCGCTGGTGGTATTTAAGATTCTGCCGAATCCGTTTTCAATCATGCGCGGCAGAAAGTGGTAACAAATCATTGCCGGGGCAATGGTATTAATCTTAAAGCTTTCCGTGTAATCGGAAACCGGAGTGTTGAGATAGTCCACACGATACGCAATCTGTAAACCTGCATTATTCAAAACAATGGAAATCGGTGTGCCCTTGGCATCGATCTCCGCAAGCATCTTCTCTACCTGCGCCAAATCTGTTAATTCAGCCTCTACGGCATAGGCTTCCACGCCTTTTGCTTTGACTTCTTCCAAAACCTTTGTGCAGTGCTCTTTTGTGCGACTATGTAATACAAGGTTACATCCCTGTTCTGCCATAAAAAGTGCGGATAAATATCCGATACCTCTGCTGGCACCGGTAATCAGTGCCCATTTACCTCTGACATCTACCATAACAAACCTCCTGAAAAACGAATCGCTTGAGATAATATAATTATATTCTACGCGAGGGAGAAAAGTCAATATAATTAAACGAAGTTATATATAAATAAAATAATTTGATGTTGAAACTGATTAATAT
>CAZJEN010000022.1:0-53904 GCA_964545045.1 uncultured Lachnospiraceae bacterium
GAGCTTGATTACGTAATTCCGGGTAACGACGATGCTATCCGTGCAGTTAAGCTTATCGTTGCAAAGATGGCTGACGCTGTTATCGAAGCTAACCAGGGCGAGCAGTTTGTAGACGCTCCGGCTGCTGAGGCTGAGGAAGTTACAGAGACCGACGCTGAGTAATATTTTCAGATAAGAACGATAGTAGTGCGTTCCCGATTTCGGGGACGCACTGTCAAATAAAACTATTATAATCAGGAGGCAAATAAAATGGCAGATATTAGTGCATCTATGGTAAAAGAGTTAAGAGAGATGACCGGCGCAGGTATGATGGACTGTAAGAAGGCTCTTGCAGAGACCAATGGCGATATGGACAAGGCTGTAGAATACTTAAGAGAAAAGGGCCTTGCTAAGGCTGCTAAGAAGGCAAGCAGAATCGCAGCTGAGGGTATTTGTGAGACCACCGTTAGTGCTGACGGTAAGGTTGCAGCAATCGTAGAAGTTAACTCCGAGACCGACTTCGTTGCAAAGAACGATAAGTTCCGTGGTTATGTTAAGACTGTTGTTGAGCAGGCTGCTAACAGCACCGCTGCTGACATCGACGCTTTCCTTGCAGAGACTTGGGCTGCTGATCCGTCCAAGACCGTTGCTGAAGAGCTTGCAGCTCAGATCGCAGTTATCGGTGAGAACATGAAGATTCGTCGTTTCGAGAGAGTTGTTGCTGAGAACGGATTCGTAGAGTCCTACATCCACAGCGGCGGTAAGATCGGCGTATTGATCGAGCTTGAGGCTTCCGAGATGAACGCAGCAGCTAAGGAGTGTGCTAAGAACGTAGCAATGCAGGTTGCAGCTATGAATCCGAAGTACGTTTCCAAGGATGATGTAGATGCTGATTACATTGAGCATGAGAAGGAAATCATCAAGGCTCAGATTATGAACGATCCGAAGGAATCCCAGAAGCCGGAGAAGGTTATCGAGGGTATGATCAGCGGTCGTATCAATAAGGAGTTAAAGGAAATCTGTCTTTTAGACCAGGTATACGTAAAGGCAGAGGACGGAAAGCAGTCCGTAGCTCAGTACGTAGCACAGGTTGCTAAGGAGAACGGCATGACTCTTGCTATTAAGAAGTTCGTTCGTTTCGAGACCGGTGAAGGCCTTGAGAAGAAGCAGGAAGACTTCGCAGCAGAAGTTGCAGCTCAGATGGCTGGGGTTTAATATAACAAGCTACAAGCCACGCATGAATAAGTAATAATAAACCGGCAGGAACCTCGTGTTCCTAGCCGGTTTTTGTTACTTATGAGTATGGGGCTTGGAGTATTATGAGTGATGAACAGGTGATATTAGAAGTTGTGAGATAAAAGGTGCTGTGTTATAATAGAATCATAGGATGAAATTTGTTATGCAGGTGAATGTGGAGACGTTATAAGGAGGTATATGATGTTTGATTTATACAGAAAACAAAATGCATGGCAGATGTTACACACAGAAGGAAATCAGTTGTTAAATGAGAAGGGCGAGAAGGTGCGTTTACTCGGTGTAAATTGTGCACCGTTAGTTTGGCTGAGTTATTCGGAAAAGATCATGGATATGATTACCTATGCTTGTGATGAATGGAAAGCGAATACAATCAGGCTTCCTTTGGCACAGGACCGGTGGTTTGGATTTGCCAAGGATCAAAAGGGAGTGGACGAGAGCGGAGAACGGTATCGTTCTTTGGTGGATGACATTGTTGCCGCGGTGGCATGTCGTCATAAATACATTATTCTGGATTTACACCGAAGTAATTGTAATTGTTGGGGAGAGTATATCAGCGGCGGCTTATCCGATATGAACAGTATGGTGTTTTGGAAGGATGTTGCGGTTCGATATAAAAATCATCCCAATGTTTTATTTGATTTGTATAATGAGCCGTTTCACGTGGATTGGAAAACATGGAGAGACGGAGGAGAAATAACGGTTTATTATGAAGACAAGGATGTGGGACAGCAGATTATGTTTGATAAGCCGGAGGGAGCCCGGCTGAAATCCATGACCTATCCGGTGCCGGGAATGCAACGTTTGGCGGATACAGTACGTGGCGTAGAGGCTAAAAATATTTTAGTTATCGGTGGCTTGGATTGGAGCTATGAGCTGGACGGTATCGTAAATGGTTATGCAATCGAGGATAAGGTCGGAAACGGCATTATTTTAGACAGTCATCTTTATCCGTGTAAGGCATTAGATAGTTGGGATGAAAAGGTAACGGTTGCAAAAGAACAATATCCGATTCTTTTAGGGGAATGCGGACATTACGGTGAAGCGCCGATACCCCATGAGTGGCCGCAACTGGAAGTAAGCACTACATGGGTACCAAAGTTCTTAAAATGGGTTGAAGACAATGATTACCATATGACAGCGTGGGATTTTCATCATCAGGCAGGCCCTTGTCTTGTGGAAAATTTGGATGATTTTACACCGACGACCTATTGGGGGAGCTATATAAAAGAGTTTTTAGAGAAACATAACAAATAAGAATAGTAATAGTGCTTGGATTTTATGATGAAAGTTCATTTTTTTCTATTGCATATCTCTGTAAAAAAAGGTATACTATCCATAATAATGTAATATAGAAAAAAAATCTGTATGATGTAGTTTTGAAAAACAGATTGGATATAGGGGATATATATTACAAAAGAAAGCAAAAGGAGAGTATAACATGGCAAACTATGAAATTTTCACCGATTCTTCTTGTGATTTATCGAAGGAGATAATTGCACAGTATGATCTGAAGGTAATGCAGCTTGAGGTTATTGTGGATGAGAAGCAGCCGGTATTAAATAATCAGGTGGAGATAAAGTCCTTCTATGATAGTCTGCGAAACGGTTCCAATGCGAAGACCTCTGCGGTAACACCAGGTTTTTTTGAGGAGTATATGCGGGCAACCCTTGAAAGCGGAAAGGATATTTTATACATCGGATTTTCTTCCGGACTTTCTGTTACTTACAACAACGGTTTGATGATTATTGAGGAGCTGCAGCAGGAGTTTCCGGAGCGGAAGATTCTGTATGTAGATACCCTGTCCGGAAGCGGTGGAGAGGCTCTTATGGTGTATCATGCAGCTAAGATGAAGGAAAATGGTGCATCCATGGAGGAAATCAAGGCAGAAGTAGAGGCACTGAGAGACTATGTACATCACCAGGTAACCGTAGAGGACTTGTTCTTCTTAAAAAGAGGCGGCAGAATCGATGCTAAGTCCGCAATTGTGGGTACCATGTTAAAGATTAAGCCGATTATTAACGTGGACGTAAACGGTAAGTTAAACAGCGTTGCTAAGGTACGGGGAAGGAAGTCTTCCATTACCGAGCTGGTAAATCGTATGAAGGCGACCATTGATCCGGAGCGTTTTCCGTATGTTTCCGTATTTCACGGAGATTGTCAGGAAGAGGCAGATGTGCTGGAAGCTATGGTAAAGGAGGCTTATCCGCAGCTTACGGTTTTACGGGGAGATGTGGGACCGGTCATCGGTGCACATACCGGCCCGGGTACACTGGTGCTTTGTTATATCGGCAAGGTAGTTAAGGGAACCATGGAATAGGCCGAATGTAAAATTTTCATAAAAAAAGAAAAATATGGAGAAAATAAGACTTCTGCGGGAATCTGCGGAAGTCTTTTACGTTGACAAATAAGGAAGAATTAGGTATAGTTTATAAGGGAACGTATGAATATAAGGAATAGGGGCGGAAGGAGAACCGGATGAAACTGTTAAGGTTATGGAAGAAAGTTTTGCAGGTATTGTTACACCGTGCTGTAATTGTCGGTGTGCTCCTTTTGTTGCAGATTGTCTGGATGATTGTCAATCTGACGGAGCTGGCGGCTTATTCTCCGATTGTCTACCACGGACTCAACATTCTTAGTTTATTGGCTGTGTTGGCGGTGGTAAACGCCAGGGATAACCCGTCTTACAAATTGGCTTGGGTTATAGCGATACTTGTGTTCCCATTGTTCGGAGGCGCTATGTATCTGATGTTTTCCGGATGGTTACCGTCCAAAAAGCTCAGAGACAAGCTGACCAAGGCAGAAAATCAGATACGGCCGTTTATCAAGCAGGATGAGGCCGTGTTTGACGCCTTACAGGAACTTGATCCGACGGCTGCGGGGCAGGCCCGGTATATCAGAGATTTTGCCAAGTTTCCGGTATGGAATGACAGTACGGTTCGGTATTTTAAATGCGGCGAGGAGAATTTTCCGGTTCTTTTGGAAGAGCTTAAGAAGGCGGAGCATTTCATTTTCTTGGAGTATTTTATTGTGGAAGAGGGCGAAATGTGGAATTCCATTCTGGAGGTTCTGAAGGAAAAGGCCGCTGCCGGCGTGGATGTCCGCATGCTGTATGATGATTTAGGCTCGGTGTTTGTGCTTCCCTATAAGTATTATCGGACCTTAGAGTCCTGTGGCATTAAATGTGAGGCCTTTAATAAGTTTGTGCCGGTGTTTTCATTGGTGATGAATAACCGGGACCACAGAAAAATTTTGGTGATTGACGGTCATACCGCCTTTACCGGAGGTATCAATCTGGCGGATGAGTATATTAACCGAAAAGAAAAGTTTGGTTATTGGAAGGATACCGGTATTATGGTCCGGGGTGAGGCCGCAGTGAATCTGACTGCCATGTTTTTGACGGTCTGGAATGCGGTACGTCCTACGGATACGGAGTTTTCGCCGTTACTTCCGCATGCGTATCATTCCGGTATATTCAAGGGGGACGGGTATGTCCAGCCTTACGGGGATATGCCTTTAGATAAGGAAACGGTGGGAGAGAATGTATATCTTAACATGATTTCCGCCGCACGGAAGTATTTGTATATTTTTACGCCGTATCTTATTGTAGATAATGAGATGATGACGGCCCTTTGTCTGGCGGCAAAGAGGGGCGTGGATGTGCGGATTGTGACTCCCGGGGTACCGGATAAGAAGCTGGTATACTGGCTCACGCAGTCCTATTACCGACAGCTTATCGATAACGGAGTGAAGATTTATCAGTATACACCGGGATTTCTTCACGCGAAGGTGTTTGTGTGTGATGATGCATATGCAACGGTAGGTACCATCAATCTGGATTACCGGAGCTTGTACTTACACTTTGAATGCGGTGTGTTTCTTGCTCGTTGCAGTGAAATCGAGGTAATCAAGCAGGATGCCATGGGCACGATGGAGCAGAGCAAATTAATTACGAAAGAACAGGCGCGGCGTAGATTGCCGGTACGTTTAGTGCAGGCAATTTTGCGAGTATTTGCGCCCCTGTTATAAAATATGAAATAAATAATGGAGGATAAAGAAATGGCAATTCGTATTGACGGAAAGATGATTTCCACACAGATTAAGGATGAGTTGAAGGAGAAGGTGGCTGCTCTTAAGGCAGAGGGCACCGAGGTTACTCTTGCGGTAATTCAGGTGGGTAACGATCCGGCTTCTTCCGTATATGTAGGTAACAAGAAGAAAGCATGTGAGTATATCGGCGTGCGTTCTCTGGCATACGAGCTTCCGGAAGAAACCACTCAGCAGGAGCTTCTTGACATTATTGCGGACTTAAATAAAAGAGACGACGTAAACGGTATTTTGGTACAGCTTCCGCTTCCGAAGCACTTTAACGAGGAGGAGATTTTGCTTGCGATTTCCCCGTTAAAGGACGTAGACGGTTTCCATCCGGAAAATGTAGGTAACTTAAGCATCGGCAGAAAGGGCTTTGTTTCCTGTACTCCGGCAGGTGTAATCGAGCTTCTTAAGCGTACCGGTATCGAGATGGAAGGGAAGGAGTGCGTGGTTCTCGGCAGAAGTAACATCGTAGGTAAGCCGATGTCCATGCTTATGCTTCGTGAGAATGCCACCGTTACGGTTTGTCATTCCAGAACGAAGAACTTAAAGGAGATTACCAAGCGCGCGGATATTCTTATCGTTGCCATCGGTAAGCCGAAGTTTGTAACCGCAGACTATGTAAAGGAAGGCGCTACCGTAATCGATGTAGGTATCCACAGAGGCGAGGACAACAAGCTTTGCGGTGATGTGGACTTTGCGGAAGTTGAGCCGATTGCAGGTGCAATTACTCCGGTTCCGGGCGGTGTTGGCCCGATGACCATTGCAATGTTAATGAAGAACTGTGTAGAAAGTGTTGAACTACAGAAGTAGAACGAGGGAATTTATGCAAGTTTATTTTGTTTCACTGGGCTGTGATAAGAATCTGGTAGACAGTGAATATATGTTAGGGCTCCTTCGGGAGGCGGGACATACGCTGACGGAGGATGAGTCCGAGGCAGAAGCAATCGTCATTAATACCTGTTGCTTTATCCATGATGCGAAGGAAGAGAGTATCGAGACGATTCTTGAAGCGGCTTCTTATAAGGATGAAGAGAACGGTCGTTGCCGTGTGCTTATCGTAACGGGCTGCCTTGCGGAGCGTTATCGTAGCGAGATTACGGAGTCCATACCGGAAGTAGATGCGGTGTTAGGTACCGCTTCCTTTGATGAAATTGTTTCGGTGTTGAACATGACAGAGTCGGGAGAAAAAACGGAAGTATATAAAGAACTGACCTATTTGCCTCTTCCGGAGACGAAGCGTGTCAATACCACCTGCGGCTATACGGCCTATTTAAAGATTGCGGACGGCTGTGAGAAGTTCTGTACCTATTGTGTTATTCCGTCCATTCGCGGAAAGTACCGCAGCGTACCGATGGAGCGTATTTTGGAAGAAGCGGAGCAGTTGGCAAAGGACGGGGCAAAGGAATTGATTCTGGTTGCTCAGGAGACTACACTTTACGGTGTGGATTTGTATGGTAAGAAGATGCTGCCGGAGCTCCTTAGGAAGCTTTGCGCCATCGAAGGTCCGGAATGGATTCGCCTGTTGTACTGCTATCCGGAGGAAATTACGGACGAGTTAATCGCCGTAATGAAGGAAGAAAAGAAGATCTGCCGTTATTTGGACCTGCCAATTCAGCATGCCTCGGATACGGTATTAAAGCGCATGGGTCGCCGTACCACGAAAAAAGAGCTGGTACGCCTCATTAAGAAGCTTCGCCGGAATTTACCGGGCATTGTGCTTCGTACGTCGTTGATTTCCGGATTCCCGGGAGAGACGGAGGAGGAACATAAAGAACTGCTTTCCTTTGTGGAAGAGGTTCGGTTTGACCGGTTGGGTGTGTTTACCTATTCCAAAGAGGAAAATACTCCAGCCGCAAAGATGAAGGGACAGGTACCGGCAAAGGAGAAGCGTCGCCGCCAGAAGGAGATTATGAAGCTTCAGCAGAGAATCGCCTTCGAAAATGCCGAGGGACGTATCGGCAAGCGGTATCAGGCGCTCATCGAAGGTAAAATGCCGCAGGATAACGTATATCTTGCCCGTACTTATATGGATGCACCGAACATTGACGGCTATTTGTTTGTGGAGTCGGGAGAACATTACGAATCCGGTGAGTTTGTAAAGGTCAAGGTGACCGGAGCAAAGGGCTACGACCTGGTGGGTGTGAATACCGAAAAGAAGAAGATATTGTAGGAGGCTGTTATGAATTTACCGAATAAAATAACGATTTTCCGCGTATGTATGATACCGGTATTTCTTGTGTTTATGCTGGTGCCGGGGATTTCTTACGGCAACTATATCGCTACTGCGGTGTTTGCGATTGCATGTGCATCGGATGCACTGGACGGACACATTGCAAGAAAATATAATCTTGTAACGAATTTCGGAAAGTTTATGGATCCGCTTGCGGATAAGCTTTTGGTGTGTTCTGCACTCATTTGCTTTGTGGAGCTTTCCTATGTGCCGGCATGGATTGTTATTGTGATTATCGCAAGAGAATTCATTATCAGCGGATTCCGTCTGATTGCCTCCGATAACGGAGTGGTAATCGCTGCCAGCTATTGGGGCAAGTTTAAGACTATCGCACAGATGATTATGTGTATTTTACTGATTGTGCAGTTGTCGTTTGCATGGGTAGAAGTAATTGAGCAGATTTTTATCTGGTTGTCATTGATTCTTACGGTAGTTTCTCTTTTTGAGTACATCTGGAAGAACAGAAACGTATTAAAAGAGACAAAATAGTTAAAAGATTTAATGTTTCGTTAAATGTTTTAACATGAAAATGACATACTTGGCTGTTATGGTAGAGACGAGGATAGGTAAAGGGGGATATTTCGGGAGAATAAACGGATAAGAAAGGAGCCCTTATGCGTAAGAAGATAGGAGTTATCTTAAGTTGTATTCTTGTTCTTTGTGCGTTATGCGGATGTAACAAACCGCCGAAAGGTGATTTGCCGGATCCGACGGTGACGCCGGAACTTACCATAACAATGACGCCGAAGCCGACGGATGCCGTTCTGACGGTGGCCCCTTCCGGGACCACGGAATTGCCGATTTATACCATCAGCGGAGATTTGACCGAGCTGACCGCAATTACGGCGCTTTTAACGGAAGGCGAGGAGATTACCGAGCAGGCAGTGACCGATGCGGTAGTGGCTGCACTGGCAGATATTGGCATTTATGTAACCGTAAACGATGTAACAAAAAAGGACGGTGTAGTGGTTGTGGACTTTGCCACAGATTCGCCGCCGGTCAGTCAGGTAGGAGCCAGCATCGAAGGGTTGATTTTGGATGCTTTCGGGCAAAGCTTGTTGGATAATGTATCCGAATGTAACGCCGTGGGATTTTCCGTAGACGGCGGAGATTATGCATCGGGGCATTTTGAATTTTCAAAGGACGACATTTATTTGCGTCGATAAAGAAGGATTCGGGCTGTCGCTGTTTTGCGGCAGCCTGTCTGTTTAAAAAACGAAACAAAGGAGTTCCCATGAAACGAATTATAGTCATCGGCGGCGGAGCGGCGGGAATGCTGGCCGCAATTGCGGCAGCAGAAGCGGGAGCCGACGTGCTTTTGCTGGAAAAGAACGAAAAGCTGGGCAAAAAAATATATATAACGGGAAAGGGAAGATGTAATGTAACCAATGCCTGTGAGACAGAGGACTTGCTGAAGAATGTGGTAACCAATCGTCGTTTCCTGTACAGTGCATTGTATGCATTTACCAATACGCAGACCATGGAGTTTTTTGAGGATTGCGGCGTTCCTTTAAAGGTGGAACGGGGAGAACGGGTATTTCCGGTTTCCGATAAGTCCTCTGATATAATCAATGGGCTGGCAAGAAGGCTAAAGCAAGCATGTGTTACGGTAAGGTTTAATGCTACGGTAAATAAGGTTTGTGTTACGGACGGAAAGGTTACGGGCGTGGAGCTGCAAAGCGGCGAACGGCTTTCCTGTGACGCATGTATTGTGGCAACCGGCGGATTGTCCTACGCATCCACCGGCTCTACGGGAGACGGCTACACTTTTGCAAAGTTGTGCGGTCACACGGTAACAGATTGTTATCCGTCCCTTGTGGGACTTAAGATTACGGAACCTTTTGCCAAGGAATTGGAAGGGTTGTCTTTGAAAAATGTTTCTCTGAAGGCGGTACAGGGGAAAAAGGTACTGTATGACGGTTTCGGAGAGTTGTTATTTACCGCAGACGGTATCAGCGGTCCGTTGGTGCTTTCCGCCAGTGCGGCGGTGACGGATAAGATGGGGCAGGGAGAAGTGAAGGTGTTGTTGGACTTAAAGCCTGCTTTATCAAAGGATGAGCTGGATTCGCGTATTTTGCGGGATTTTGAAGAAGCAAAGAACAAGCAGTTTCGAAATGCCTTGGATAAATTGTTGCCACAGCGGCTGATTCGGGTTATAATCGGATTATGCGGGATACCGGAGGAAAAACAGGTAAATTCCGTAACAAAACAGGAGCGTGCTGTTTTGGTGGATGTATTAAAGGGCATGGAAATGCATATAAAAAAGACAGGCGGATTTAATGAGGCCGTGATTACAAGAGGAGGAGTTTCCGTAAAGGAAGTCAATCCGTCCACGATGGAATCCAAGCTTACGGCAGGTTTATATTTTGCGGGTGAGGTGCTTGATGTGGATGCTTTGACCGGCGGTTATAATCTTCAGATTGCCTGGTCTACCGGATATTTGGCCGGTGTCTGCGCGGCAGAGGAATAATCATGTGCTTCGGCACGGAAAGGATGAACAATGGGATATTTCAGTATTGCACTTGACGGACCGGCAGGAGCCGGAAAGAGTACGGTAGCGAAGAAGCTGGCGGCAAAGTTAGGCTATATTTACGTGGATACGGGGGCAATGTACCGTGCCATGGCATTGCATTTTTTGCGCAAAGGAATCGCAGAGGATGATTTTGCGGCAATGGAGGCAGCCTGTGATTCGGCGGATGTAACGATTACACATCAGAACGGCGAACAGGTGGTGCTGTTAAACGGAGAAAACGTAAACGGATTGATTCGTACGGAGGAGGTCAGTCATATGACCAGCGTTTCCTCTGTAAATAAGAAGGTTCGTTTGAAAATGGTAGAACTGCAGCGTCAGCTTGCAAAACAGGAGAATGTGGTAATGGACGGCAGAGACATCGGCTCTTATGTGCTTCCGGACGCTAATGTCAAGGTGTTTTTGACCGCCAGTGTGGAGGTACGTGCAAAGCGCCGCTACGATGAGCAGGTTGCAAAGGGCATGGAATGCAGTCTTGCGGAAATCGAAGAAAATATCAGAGAGCGTGATTACCGTGACTCCCACCGTGAATTTGCACCGCTTGTTCAGGCAGAGGATGCGGTTTATTTCGATAATTCCGAAATGACCATCGATGAAAATGTGGATAAGCTTTACGAGATGTGCAGATCGGCACAGAACTAAATTTACGGAAAGTATCCGGAACTTGTTCCGGTAAACGGGAAACAGAGATGGAAATTACAGTTGCAAAGACAGCAGGCTTTTGTTTCGGCGTCAAACGTGCTGTGGAACAGGTGGAAGAGCAGTTAGCCCACGGGAAAAAGGTATATACCTACGGACCGATTATCCACAACGAAGAAGTAATAAAGGATTTTGAACGAAAAGGAGTCAGCATTTTATATCCGGAGGATGCATGGGAATCCGTGGAAAAGGGTACAATAGTAATACGTTCCCACGGTGTAACCAGAGCGGAACAGGAGAAAATGCAGGAATACGGCTTTGATGTGGTGGATGCCACCTGTCCCTTTGTAAAAAAAATTCATAAAATTGCCGAAGAGCAAAGCAATGCCGGCAGAAAGATTGTGATTATCGGAGACGAAAGTCATCCGGAGGTCATCGGCATAAGAGGCTGGGCAATGGCCGAGGTTTTTATTGCAGATTCTGCAGAAAAACTGGAAAAAATGAACATCCCGGAAGGGGATAAATTATGTATCGTAGCACAAACGACATTTAATTACAAGAAATTTAAAGAATTAGTTGAAATTTTTGAAAAAAAGGGTTATGATATAATTGTTCTGAATACGATATGCAATGCAACTCAGGAACGACAGTCGGAGGCGGCACAATTGGCGGCTATGTCGGAGGCTATGATTGTGATCGGCGGAAAGCAGAGTTCCAACACAAAAAAGTTGTATGAAATCGCAAAGAACGAATGTGGAAATACTTACTATATACAGAAACTCGATGACCTGGATTTAAGTCAGTTTAAATCTTTTCGTTGCGTAGGTATTACAGCGGGGGCTTCCACCCCAAATAATATTATCAAGGAGGTTCAGAAAATCATGTCTGAAATGAGTTTTGACCAATTATTGGAGGAGTCTTTAAAGACAATACACAACGGAGAGGTAGTCGAGGGCACTGTGATTCGCGTTAAAGAAGACGAAATCGTCTTGAACATAGGCTATAAGGCTGACGGTATTATTACCAGAAGCGAATACACCAACACTCCGAATGTGGACTTAACCACTCTGGTTAAGGAAGGTGACACCATGCAGGCTAAGGTTCTTAAGGTAAACGACGGAGAGGGTCAGGTTCTCCTTACCTACAAGAGACTTGCTGCAGAAAAGGGCAACAAGAGACTTGAAGAAGCATTCAACAACAAGGAAGTTCTTACCGCAACCGTTTCCGCAGTATTGGACGGCGGTTTAAGCGTAAACTTCGAAGAAACCAGAATTTTCATTCCGGCAAGCCTTGTATCCGACACTTATGAGAAGGATTTAAGCAAGTACAAGGATCAGGAGATTGAGTTCGTGATCAGCGAGTTCAATCCGCGTAAGAGAAGAATCATCGGTGACCGTAAGCAGTTACTCGTTGCAAAGAAGGCAGAGCTTCAGAAGGAGCTTTTCGCTAGAATTCAGATCGGCGACGTAGTAGAAGGCAAGGTTAAGAATGTAACCGAGTTCGGTGCATTCATCGATCTTGGCGGCGTAGACGGTTTACTTCACATCTCCGAGATGTCCTGGGGCAGAATCGAGAGCCCGAAGAAGGTATTCAAGGTTGGTGATACCGTGAAGGCTTTCATTAAGGATATCCAGGGCGAGAAGGTTGCTCTTTCCATGAAGTTCCCGGATCAGAATCCGTGGGCTGATGCAGAAGAGAAGTTCGCAGTAGGCAACATCGTTACCGGTAAGGTAGCAAGAATGACCGATTTCGGTGCATTCGTTGAGCTTCTTCCGGGTGTTGACGCTTTACTTCATGTTTCCCAGATTGCAAGAGAGCACATTGAGAAGCCGGCTGACGTATTAAAGGTTGGTCAGGAAATCGAAGCAAAGATTGTTGATTTCAATCTTGATGACAAGAAGATCAGCTTGAGCGTAAAGGCTTTACTTGCTCCGGTAGAGGAAGAAGCAGTAGCAGAAGCTGAGGAAGCTGCTGATGCAGAATAATATCTCGTAAGAGAAATAAGAACGCCTCGAAACTCTGAGATGAGGTGCGTATATGTCGTTTGCATAGCATGGCGCACTTTTGCCAAGGAGTTTCGGGGCGTTCCCTATATCCGAAGAGGTTTGCATACCTCGGACAAAAGAGAATCGCACGGAGGGTTACATATGGATAATTACGAACAGTTTAAAAAAGATGTATTCCAACTGACGAAAATCGACTTAAATGCGTACAAAGAGCGCCAGATGAAGCGCAGAATCGATGCTTTGATCGCAAAGCACAAAATTACAACCTATTCCGCATACGTACAAGTGTTAAAGACGGATAAGGAAAAGTTTGACGAGTTTGTCAACTACCTTACCATTAACGTATCGGAGTTTTATCGAAACCCTGAATTATGGAAAGTAATGGAGAATGAAATTGTGCCGGTTATTTTGGAAAAGACCAAAACGCCGAAGATTTGGAGCGCAGCCTGCTCTACGGGAGATGAACCGTATTCTCTTGTAATGCTGTTGAATCAGTTTCTTCCTCTGTCTCAGATACATATTATTGCAACTGATATTGATAAGCAGGTTCTGGATAAGGCTCGGATGGGACTTTATAACGAAAAGAGTTTAAAGGGACTTCCGACTGCGTTTTTAAAGAAATATTTTACGCAGGTAAACGAGCATAATTATCAGATTAATGCGGATGTGAAAAAGTGCGTGGAGTTTAAGGAGCACAACTTGCTGAAGGATGCGTATCCGACGGCCTGTGATTTGATTGTTTGCCGGAATGTTTTGATTTATTTTACGGAAGAAGCAAAAGTGGATATTTACAAGAAGTTTAACGACTCTTTACGACCGGAAGGATTCCTGTTTGTAGGGTCCACGGAGCAGATTATTCAGCCGGCTGCTTTGGGGTATAAAACCTATCGTTCGTTCTTTTACCGGAAAGAGTAATTTTTTCAAATTACTGTTGATTTTTAAAGAGAGATTTAGTATAGTGATTTATAGATGTGAAAGGAGTATTCGGTAAGATGCAGACAATGGTAAAAGTCGCCGTAGATGCCATGGGCGGAGATAACGCTCCGGCAGAGGTGATAAAGGGGTCTGTTCGGGCTGTGAATCAGGATAAACGGATTCATGTTATCCTTGTGGGTAAGGAAGATGTAATCGGAGAGCAGCTGAAACAGTATACTTATGATAAAGAAAGAATTACCGTGGTTCATGCCGAGGAAGAGATTACCAATGAGGAGGCACCGGTTATGGCGGTGCGCCGGAAAAAGGATTCTTCCATTGTAAAGGCAATGACCCTGGTAAAGAATAACGAGGCGGATGCCTTTGTATCTGCGGGCAGCACCGGAGCGGTTCTGGTAGGAGCCCAGCTGATTGTAGGCAGACTTCCCGGCGTAGAACGTCCGCCCCTGGCGCCGTTGCTTCCGACAGCAAAGGGAGTTTCGCTCCTGATTGACTGTGGAGCAAATGTAGACGCCAGATCTTCTCATCTGGTACAGTTTGCGAAGATGGGTTCCGTTTATATGGAGCATGTCATCGGCATCAAGAATCCTCGTGTAGCGATTGTAAATATCGGTGCGGAGGAAGAAAAGGGAAATGCTTTGGTAAAGGAGACCTTCCCGTTACTTAAGAACTGCAATGAGATTAATTTTATCGGCAGCATCGAGGCCAGAGAGATCCCTGCAGGATATGCGGATGTTGTTGTATGTGAGGCCTTTGTAGGAAATGTTATTTTAAAGCTTTACGAGGGATTGGCAGGCACCTTGATCAGTAAGATTAAGACCGGTATGATGAGTTCTCTCCGCAGTAAAATCGGAGCATTGCTTGTAAAGCCTGCACTGAAAGAGACCTTAAAGGATTTGGATGCGTCCAAATACGGCGGAGCACCGATGCTCGGCTTAAAGGGGCTGGTGGTAAAGACCCACGGCAATTCCAAGTCGGATGAAGTGATGAATTCGATTTTACAGTGTATCGCTTTTAAGGAGCAGAACATCAACGAAAGAATCAAAGACAGTATTTCAGTAAATGAATCATAGAAAGGAGATAGAATCATGGAATTCGAGAAATTACAGAAAATAATCAGCGAGGTATTAAATGTGGATGCTGAGGAAATCACAATGGAGACCACTTTTGTAGATGACCTTGGCGCTGATTCGTTAGATGTATTTCAGATTCTGATGGGTATTGAAGAAGAGTTCGATATCGAAATCGCAAACGAGGCTGCAGAGGGTATTGTTACCGTTGCGGATGCGGTTGAGCAGATTAAGAGTGCATTGAATTAGGGTTGCACCGATAGGAATTACGGGGTGTCGTCACGACACCCTTGTTCATTTGTTATGCAGTATGTAATGAGACTCGAAGGAAAGGAGGACAAGGAAAACATGGACGAAAGCAAGCTGCTTGAATTGCAAAGAAAAATGGGATATCGTTTTTTGAAAGAAGAGTTGTTACGCCATGCGTTGACTCACAGTTCCTACGCCAATGAGCATCATTTGAAAAGAGAAGGGAACAACGAGCGTTTGGAGTTTTTAGGCGATGCAGTGCTGGAGATGATTTCCAGTGAATGTTTATATAAGAATCACCCGCAAATGCCGGAAGGAGAACTGACAAAGCTTCGTGCCAGTCTTGTATGTGAACCGACCTTGGCTCAGTGCGCCAAGGAAATCGATTTGGGGACCTATTTGCTTTTGGGAAAGGGTGAAGACGTAACCGGAGGCAGGGAACGCAATTCCATTTTATCCGATGCTTTTGAGGCGGTGATCGGAGCAATTTATTTAGACGGTGGCTTTACTAATGCGAAAGAGTTCGTGGAGCGTACGGTGTTGTCCGATGTGGAAAACCGGACACTCTTTTGTGATAGTAAGACTATCCTGCAGGAATTGATTCAAAGTGAGCATAAAGGGACGCTTTCTTATCGTCTGTTGTCCGAGGAAGGTCCTGAGCACATGAAACGGTTTACGGTTTGTGCTTGTTTGGATGACACGGTACTTGCAAAGGGAGAAGGAAAGACCAAAAAGGCGGCAGAGCAGGAAGCGGCATATCGAAGCATATTGAAATTAAGGAAATGTGCCGAAGATAAAAGAACGGGAGACGGTGTATGTATTTAAAAAGTATTGAGGTACAGGGCTTTAAGTCCTTCGCCAATAAAATATTGTTTGAGTTTCATGACGGAATTACCGGTATTGTAGGGCCGAACGGGTCCGGTAAGAGTAATGTGGCCGATGCGGTTCGCTGGGTACTGGGTGAACAGAGTGCAAAGCAGCTGCGAGGCAGTTCCATGCAGGATGTTATTTTTGCGGGAACCCAGATGCGTAAGCCGCAGGGGTATGCCTATGTAGCCATTACGTTGGATAATTCCGATCATCAGCTGCCGATTGAGTACGATGAGGTTACGGTGGCAAGAAGGGTGTATCGCTCCGGAGAAAGCGAGTACCTGATGAACGGCAATAATTGTCGTTTGAAGGATGTACAGGAGCTGTTTTTTGATACCGGTATCGGTAAGGAAGGCTATTCCATTATCGGACAGGGTCAGATTGATAAGATTTTAAGCGGTAAGCCGGAGGAGCGTCGTGAGCTTTTTGATGAAGCTGCCGGCATTGTAAAGTATAAAAAGCGTAAGGCTGCGGCGGAAAAGCAGTTGGCGGAGGAAAAGTTAAATCTTTCCCGTATTACGGATATTTTAACGGAAATTGAGAAGCAGTTGGGGCCGCTGGAGAAGCAGCAGACGGCGGCGCGAGAGTATTTGCACTTAAAAGACGAGTTAAAGCAGGTAGAGGTAAATGCCTTCCTGTTGGAGCAGGAAAAGCAGGAGGCGGCGGAGAAGGAGCTTGACGAGAAGCTGTCCATTGTACAGAACGACTTTAACGAGACGTCCGCGGAGTACGAAAGCAGCAAAGAGGATTATGAGCGTCTGGAGCAGGAGTCGGAGGCTTTAACGGAGCTTCTTGCCGACAATGCGGCGCGAAAGAACGAGCTGCAGCTGGATATTCAGAAGAACGAAAGCGAAATTAAGCTTTTGACCGAGCAGATTGCTACGATTCGTGTGGGAGAGTCCCATGTAAAAGAGCGTAAGAGCGTGGTTGAAAAGGAACGCGAAGAAAAGCGTAACGAGCTGGCCCGCTATCAGAAGGATAAGTCCGAAGTAGACGAAAAGTTATATAAGCTGGAGGATGCAAAGGAAGAAGCCGACAGAGAACTGGAGGAAATCAGAGAGCGCATCAACGGCTACACCAATGAGTTGGAAAACCGAAATGCGGATGTATACCGTCTCTTGTCCGAAAACGGTACGATTAATACCAATGTACAGCGTTATCGGACCATTAAGGAGCAGAATCAGATTAAAAAAGCGACGCTGACCCAGAAGGTATTAAAGAATGAGACCGACAAGTCGGCGGCGGAGTCTGCGGTAGAGGCCGGCAGAAAGCGTTTAGAGGAGATTTCCGATAAGGTTTCCGAGCGTTTGGCCGGGAATCGTGCGGACGAGGCGGAATTGACCAGAATCCGCGAGGAGTTAAATCGTATCCGGGATACTTACGAGCAGACTCAGAGAGAATGTATCAGAGAGCAGTCACGAGTCGAGTCCCTTCGTAACATTTCCGAGCGTTATGACGGCTACGGCGGCGGCATTCGCCGTGTCATGGAGATGAAGGATAAGGAGCCGGGAATTATCGGTGTTGTTGCGGATATCTTTGAAGTAGAGAAGCAGTATGAAGTTGCGATTGAAACGGCTCTCGGCGGTAATATCCAAAATATTGTTACCGATACGGAAGCAACAGCAAAGCGTATGGTCCAGTTCTTAAAGCAGAATAAGGCAGGACGTGCCACCTTTTTGCCGCTGGATGCGGTAAAGGAGCGTGGCGGAGCCTCCGAAGACGTACGCAGAGAAAAGGGCGTTATCGGCTATGCGGCGGACTTAGTGGATACGGAAGAGCGTTTCCGTTCCGTGATTGCATTCTTGCTCGGCAGAATCGTAGTGGCAGATACCATTGACAATGCATTACAGTTAGCAAAGAAATATAAATACAGCCTTCGTATTGTTACCTTAGAAGGTGAGCAGTTAAATCCGGGCGGTTCTATTTCCGGTGGTGCCTACAAGAACGCAAGTAACCTTTTAGGACGTCGTCGTGAAGTAGACGAGGCGCAGAAGCGGGTAGAGCAGTTGGGCGAGCGTCTGGCTTCTATGGAGGAGCGCAGAAATACCCTTCGTATTTCCCGTGAAGAAATTACCAAGCGTCTGGAAGAGTCCAAAGAGGCTTTACAGGAAGAATTCTTATTGCAGAATACGGCAAAGCTTGAGCTTGACCGTATCGAAGCGGAGGCGCAGGAGCATCTTTCTTCTTATGACGAGATTCATAAGGAGCTTATGGAAATCGAAGCGCAGGAGAAGGAGCTTACCGAGAACATCGAAAAGATGGAGCAGGCTCTCCGGGAGAACGAGGAAGAAAGCAAGCGCAATGATGTGGGTATCGAAGAGTGCGCGCATCTTTTGGACGAGGAACGCCGTCTGGAGCAGTATGCACTGGAAAAGGGTGAAAGTCTTCGTATGGAGCTGGGTGCCGTGAAGCAGCAAAGCGGTTTCCTTGCGGAAAACGTAGCCCGTGTGGAAGGTGAGCTTGCAAAGCTTGCGGGCGAAGAAAGCCAGTTAAGCGACGAAGGTGCGGGCGCTGTGGATGCAGTTTCCGAAAAGGAAGCCCTCATTGAACGTACCAGACATGAAATCGAGACCTTATATAAGCTGTGCGGCGGCATCGAAAAGGAAGCGGAGGATATCACAAAGCGTCGCGAGGAGGTTACCGCAAAGCATAAAGGACTGTTTTCCAAGCGGGAGACTTTGGCGGAGCGTAGAGCAGAGCTTGATAAGGAATTGTTCCGCTTGACTGATAAAAAGGAAAAGCTGAAGGAACAGATCGAGGCTCAGTGCGCATACATGTGGGACGAGTACGAGATGACGTTGTCCGATGCTGCGGAATTACGAAGCGACGAGTTCGACAGTCTTCCTCAGGCAAAGAAGAGGACGCAGGAATTAAAGAACAAGATTAAGGGCTTAGGCTCTGTAAATGTAAACGCAATCGAAGAGTATCGCGAATGTATGGAGCGTTTTACTTTCTTAGATGCACAGCGTAACGATCTGGTGACTGCGGGAGAGACTTTGACTGATATGATTTCCGAACTGGACGGCAAGATGCGGGTACAGTTTGAGGAGAAGTTTGAGCAGATTAAGGAACAGTTTGATGTGGTATTCCGTGAACTGTTCGGCGGCGGAAAGGGTACGCTGGAGCTGCAGGAGGAGGAAGATATTCTCACTGCGGGAGTTCGTATCAATGCACAGCCTCCGGGAAAGAAGCTGCAGAATATGATGCAGTTATCCGGTGGAGAAAAGGCATTGACTGCCATTGCGTTGCTGTTTGCGATTCAGAACTTAAAACCGTCTCCGTTCTGTCTCTTGGACGAAATTGAGGCGGCATTGGACGACTCCAACGTAAAGAGATATGCGGGATATCTTCACAAGCTGACCAAGCATACCCAGTTTATTGTAATTACCCACCGCCGAGGTACCATGGCGGCGGCGGATACCTTATACGGAATTACCATGCAGGAGAAGGGCGTTTCCACACTGGTATCCGTAAACTTAATTCAGGATAAGCTGGATGCTTAAACAGGAGGATGTATATGGGCGAAAAGAAAGGCTTTTTCGGCAGACTGGCAGCAGGCCTGTCGAAGACAAGAAAGCAGATTGCAAGTGGATTTGATTCATTGTTTTCCGGTTTTTCCGGAATTGATGATGATTTTTATGAAGAGCTGGAAGAAATTCTTATTATGGCAGACCTGGGGATGGCCACCACGGAGGCTGTTATTGATGACTTAAAGGATAAGGTAAAGGAACGCCATATTAAGGATCCGGCAGAGTGTAAAGAGCTGTTAAAGGAAAGTATCTGTGAGCAGATGAGTGTTCCGGAGGATGCCTATGAGTTCGAAAACCGGAAATCAGTGGTACTGGTGATCGGTGTCAACGGTGTAGGCAAGACCACCTCCATCGGAAAGCTGGCCGGTATGTTAAAGAACGACGGCAAAAAGGTGCTTTTGGCGGCGGCGGATACCTTCCGTGCGGCGGCGGCGGAGCAGCTGACGGAGTGGAGCCACAGGGCCGGTGTTGAGATTATTTCCCAGAAGGAAGGGGCTGACCCGGCGGCAGTGGTATTCGATGCACTGACAGCGGCCAAGGCCAGAGGAACCGACGTACTTCTTTGTGATACGGCAGGACGTCTTCACAACAAGAAGAACCTGATGGAGGAGTTAAAGAAGATTGACCGTGTCATTGATCGGGAATATCCGGATGCCTACAGAGAGACGCTTGTTGTTCTTGACGGTACCACCGGGCAGAACGCATTGGCCCAGGCCAAGGAGTTTAACGAGGCGGCAAAGATTGACGGTATTATTTTAACGAAGCTGGACGGAACGGCAAAGGGCGGAATTGCGGTGGCAATTCAGGCGCAGATGAACATTCCGGTGAAGTATATATGTGTCGGAGAGCAGATTGAGGATTTGCAGCGGTTTGATGCAAAGGCATTTACGGATGCGCTTTTTGACGGGGAGTAAGAAAACGGAGGATAGTTAGCTATGATGACAATGGAGCATTTTGAAGAAGCATGTGAAGCAGTGAAGCGCGTGACTGCGCCGACCAAGCTTGTGTACAGCAATTTCTTTTCCGATTTAACCGGAAATAAGGTATATTTGAAGCCGGAGAACATGCAGGTGACCGGCGCATATAAGATTCGCGGTGCGTACTATAAAATCAGCACCTTATCCGAAGAGGAGCGTGCCAAGGGCTTAATTACCGCATCTGCGGGTAACCATGCCCAGGGTGTTGCTTATGCGGCAAAGGAATATGGCTGTAAGGCGGTTATCGTAATGCCGACCACCACGCCGCTGATTAAAGTAAACCGTACCAAGAGCTATGGCGCGGAAGTGGTACTGTACGGAAATGTATACGACGAGGCTTGCGAGCATGCCTTAAAGCTTGCAAAGGAACACGGGTATACATTTATTCATCCGTTCGACGATGAGACGGTGGCAACGGGACAGGGAACCATTGCCATGGAGCTGTTTAAGGAGCTTCCGACGGTAGATATTATTCTGGCTCCGGTAGGCGGCGGCGGACTGTTGGCCGGCGTATCTACCCTCGCAAAGATGTTAAATCCGAACATTAAGGTCATCGGTGTAGAGCCGGAGGGCGCAAGTTGCATGAAGGCATCCTTAAAGGCAGGGGAGGTTGTAACCTTACCGGGTGTGGATACCATCGCAGACGGTACCGCGGTAAAGACTCCGGGCACCAAGATTTTCCCGTATATTCAGCAGAATGTAGATAAGATTATGACGGTTTCCGATAAGGAATTGATTGTATGCTTCTTGGATATGATTGAGAATCATAAGATGGTAGTAGAAAATTCCGGTCTTCTTACGGTAGCTGCGTTAAAGCGTCTTAAGTGCCAGAATAAGAAGGTTGTTGCCATTATGAGCGGCGGTAACATGGACGTCATTACCATGGCTTCCGTGGTACAGCAGGGTCTCATTTTCAGAGAACGTATCTTTACCTTCTCCGTACTTCTTCCGGATAAGCCGGGTGAGCTGGTACATGTTGCACAGATTCTTGCAGAGAATCAGGGTAATGTTATTCGTCTGGATCACAACCAGTTTGTCAGCATCAACCGTAACAGTGCGGTGGAGCTTACCATTACGCTGGAGGCCTTCGGTCCGGAGCATAAGGAGAAGATTTTGAACGCATTAAGAGCGGCAGGCTACGAGCCGAATGTAGTTGCATCTAAGGCAATGTATCAGTAAACGGAGGGTTTATGAAGCTATTTGTCGTAACGGGTATGAGCGGTGCGGGAAAGTCGAAAGCAGTAGATTTTCTGGAGGATTTGGGCTATTATTGTCTCGATAATCTTCCGGTGAAGCTGTTGTCGTCTGTTGTGGGCTGGATGGATGGAAATAAGGAGTTTTCCCAGAAGGTAGCGGTTACGCTTGACATCCGAAGCAAAGATATTTCCGACAACTTTTTCTCGGCGCTGGAAGCGGTAAAGCGTCGCGGAGTACCGGTGCGGGTATTGTTTTTGGATTGTGAAGACTCGGTACTGATTAAACGGTATAAGGAAAGCAGACGTTTACATCCGCTGATGAATTTGGAGAATCAGACAGACATTTCTTCCGCGTTAAAGGAGGAGCGTCGTGTGCTCGGTTCCGTTCGTGAGGCTTCGGATTACATTATCGATACGTCAAACCTGGCAACGTCGGCGCTCAGAGAGAAAATTATCGAGCTGACGGAGTCGGATAACGAAGCGGGGGGCATGGTGCTTCATTTTATGTCCTTCGGCTATAAGTACGGTATTCCGGCAGATGCGGACCTGGTGTTTGATGTACGTTGCTTACCGAATCCGTTTTATAAAGAAGGGCTTCGTGTATTGACCGGCCTTGACAAAGATGTGCGGGATTTTGTCTTTTCCTCAGAGCAGGCAAACGGATTGTACGATAAAATTCTTGAGGTATTAAGGTTTTCCGTTCCTCTGTATGAAAAAGAAGGAAAGGCACAGCTGGTGGTTGCTTTCGGCTGTACCGGCGGACAGCATCGTTCCACAGCCTTTGCGTATCGTATGCAGCAGGAGTTTGAGGCAGAACGGGACAACGTAAAAATGACCTGTCGGGATATGAGCATGAACCAGCATGAAGTGAAGAACCGGTAGGGGCCGGAACTTTTCCGAAGAACATGAATCATTTATAACAGAATATAGAATAAGGAAATCGGAAGTATTTTCAAATGAACGAAACACTTTCGATTTTCTTTGTTTACAAGAAGGGATATCTATGCTATACTATAGATGTCCTTTTTGTTCTTGTCGGAACATTTTTCCCAAAATTATTTTGAAAATCGGTTGACAAACGGAGAAGATAGTTGTATTATAATCTTAGAAAGAACATTTGTTCACGAACATATGAACGGGATTTGAACTCGGAGGAGGATTTATTTATGGCAAATACAGAGAAGATTAAGGCACTGGAGTCGGCCCTGCAGCAGATTGAGAAGCAGTACGGTAAGGGTTCTGTTATGAAGCTTGGCGATAACGGTGCGAATATGAACGTAGAGGTAGTACCGAGCGGTTCTTTGAGCCTGGATGCTGCGCTTGGACTGGGCGGCTTCCCGAAGGGACGTATTATTGAGATTTACGGTCCGGAGTCCAGCGGTAAGACCACCGTTGCGTTGCATGCGGTGGCAGAGGTGCAGAAGCGCGGAGGTATCGCAGGCTTTATCGATGCGGAGCATGCACTTGACCCGGTCTATGCGGCCAATATCGGCGTAGATATTAATAACTTATATATTTCCCAGCCGGATAACGGAGAGCAGGCTTTGGAGATTACCGAGACCATGGTACGTTCCGGTGCGGTGGATATTGTTATCGTGGACTCTGTAGCGGCACTTGTTCCGAAGGCGGAAATCGAGGGCGATATGGGAGATTCACATGTGGGTCTGCAGGCGCGCCTGATGTCCCAGGCACTTCGTAAGCTGACTGCAGTAATCAGCAAGTCCAATTGTATCGTTATCTTCATCAACCAGCTTCGTGAGAAGGTTGGCGTGATGTTCGGTAACCCGGAGACCACCACCGGCGGTCGTGCACTGAAGTTTTACGCGTCTGTTCGTTTGGATGTACGCCGTATCGAGGCATTAAAGGCAGGCGGTGAAGTAGTTGGTAACCGTACCAGAGTTAAGGTTGTAAAGAATAAGGTAGCTCCGCCGTTTCGCGAGGCAGAGTTTGATATTATGTTCGGTCAGGGGATTTCCAAGGAAGGTGATATTTTAGACCTGGCAGTTGAGGAGAATATCATCCAGAAGAGTGGTGCATGGTTCGCCTATAACGATGAGAAAATCGGTCAGGGCCGTGAGAATGCGAAGCAGTTCTTAAAAGAGCATCCGGAGGTTATGGATGAGGTTGAGCAGAAGGTGCGTGAAGTGTACGGATTCAATGAAGGTTCCGGAACCGGTGCGGATGAATAATCGTTTTTTTGTAGTCGATACGGGCTGCTGTACGGATTGGTACGGCAGCCCTATATGTTAAGAAAGGCGTTTTGTATGGTATTGGAGGTACGAGAGAAGACGGGTCGGAAGTATACCTTATTTCTTGACGGGGAGAGATATTGCAGATGTTATCCGGGAGATTTGCGGTCTCTTGGTTTTTCGGATTTTTCCGAAGGGCAGGAGACGGAGGTGAACGAGGAGGATTTAGCTGAGCTTGAACGGACGGTTTTCTTGCCGAGAGCAAAGAGAAGATCGTTGATGCTTCTTGGGAAGAAGGAATATACCGAGAAGGAATTGATAAAGAAGCTGACTGCAGACGGGTATCCGGAGAACGTAACGGAGTCAGTGCTTTCCTGGCTGATCGAGCTTCATTATGTGGATGATTTATCCTTTGCGGAGAGGTACGCATTTTCTCTGCTTTCCCGTCACAGTGAACGGGAGATTGTTCAGAAGATGCAGCAAAAGGGCTTTGAAAAGGACTTAATCAAAGAGGCTGTGATTGCGGCAAAGGAGCGGTATCGGGAGGAACATAGCGATAGGACGGAGGGTGCATTGTCAGAGAACTGTTATGAGACGTTTTCTGCGGAGCAGGAGGCAATTCGGACCTTCCTTCGGAAGAAAGGATACCATCCGGAGACTACGGATTCGGATAAGAAGAAATTGATGATGTCACTGTATCGGAAGGGGTTTTCCATGTCGGATATCCGGGCTGTGTTGGGAGAGTGTGATGAGGAATACGGATTTTAAATTGCTGTTTGTTTGTATAGGCGGAGGTTCTGTATAGACAATTTATGATTTTGGAAGAAACTTGAACTATTACTTGACGGTCATTCTTCAATGTGATAAGATAAATATATCAATTCTATATGATATTTAATATGCTAAGGAGGATTAGATTTATGGGTAAGTTTGTTATCAAGGAAGTTGCAAGCGGTGTTAAGTTTGACTTAAAGGCAGGTAACGGTGAAGTTATCGCTACCAGCGAAGTTTACACCACTGAGGCTGCTTGTAAGAAGGGTATTGCGAGCGTTATGAAGAATGCTACAGTTGCAGGTGTTGAGGATCAGACCGCTGACGAAGTTGCAGCTGTTAAGAATCCGAAGTTCGAGGTATATCAGGACAAGGCAGGCGAGTTCCGTTTCCGCTTAAAGGCTACCAACGGTCAGGTTATCGCTACTGGTGAAGGCTACAAGACAAAGGCTTCTTGCTTAAACGGTGTTGAGAGCGTAAAGAAGAATGCAGCAGATGCAAAGATCGAGAAGTAATTTGTATATGATTTAAAATGAATGTCCCTTGAGTCGATGACTCAAGGGACATTTTTGTTCTATTGGAAATGATATATACAAAAGGCCCGCAGTTATCTGCGAGCCTTGTTACATTTATGGTAAAACTTTATTTTGCGTTATTATAAACCTGACCGTCCTTTAATTCAAGACCCTTTGCTTTGAACAATTCGGATACGGAAACAATTTGCCAGCCTTCAGCTACAAGCTGCGGAATTAATTCTTCCATTGCTGCAGCGGTTGCGGAGTAGGTTTCATGCATTAATACAATAGCGCCGTCTTTTTTCTGGGTGTTAATGGTGTTGATAATCTGTTCCTTGGTAGCGCCTGCCCAGTCCTTACTGTCGATGCTGCAGTTAATCATCGGTTCACGAACCGTACTCTTAACAGTAGCGTTTGCGGAAAGATACGGCGGACGAACCAGGAAGTGCTGTAAACCGGTAATCGCGGTTAATTTGTCAGCCTGCTTCATAACTTCATCGGTAATCTTGTCCGCAGTTAACTTGGAAAGATCCTGATGAGAATTAGTGTGGTTACCGATTTCGAATCCCATGTCATAAGCACGCTTGATTTCTGCTTCGGTTGCCTTGTTTAAGGAATTTCCCCAGTAGAAGAAGGTTGCATGCTGACCGGATGCCGCAAGTGCATTCTGAATACGAATGGAAGTAGCGGTATCAGCGGTACCAACCGGTCCGTCGTCAAAGGTGAATGCAATCATCGGCTTAGACGGGTCAATCCAGGAGATATCTGCATTGTTTTCCCAAATGCCGGTATCGTTCGGGTCTACCGGAATCGGAGTCGGGGTCGGAGCAGGCGCACCGGAATCCCAACCTTCCTTCATGCTGAAGGTGATAGAGTAAACGGTAGCGTCAAATAAGGAATAATCGGTCATTTTGTCATCACATGCCATAAGGCCGATACCTGCAACCTTGGTAGCCGGGTCCGGAGTGATGTACTTGTCAGCAATACCGCTGGTTAATCCGTCATAGGTAACGGCAACCTGCTGGAAGCTTTCATCATAAAGCTTAACCGCAAGATTTCCGATTTCACTCTTCATCTTTACAGAAACACCGGTGCAGTAGCTCATATCCAGAGTCTGCGGAAGGGATAACTTTACTTCCTGATACAATCCTTCATACTGTAAGGAAATGGAACCGTCATCCAGTACAGTGTAGGTGGTTCCGTAAGAGGAGTTGTAAGAAATATCATTAAAATCATAGGTTAATTCCGTCGGACCTGCAGACGGCGCTTTGGTCGGTTCCGGAGCTGCAGTCGGTTCCGGAGTAGCAGTCGGTTCCGGGGTTGCTGTCGGCTCAGGAGTAGCGGTCGGTTCCGGGGTTGCTGTCGGCGCGGTAGTAGCGGTCGGTTCCGGAGTTGCGGTAGCCGGACCGTCGCCTCTTTCATCGGAAGACGGTGCAACCGTCGCAGTAGCTTCCGGAGACGGGTTTACATTGGTTTCTTCTGTCTTTCCGCATGCACCAAAGCATCCTACCGTAAGGCAGAGCACGGAAAGCAGTGCAATCATTCTTTTCTTCATCGTATACCTCCAAAATAGTAAGTAAATATAAATAACAGAAGTGTTATTTCGAAATTAAGGGAGCAAAACTATACCGTTTCCGGCTCGTCATATGTAACACCGAAGGTCTCTGCGGTAACGGTTTTCATTACCTGCGGATGCGCCGGACGGTCGGACCAGTCGGTCGGAACTTCCGCAATGCGGTTTACTACGTCCATTCCTTCGATAACCTTACCAAAGGAAGCATAGGAACCGTCAAGATGCGGAGAATTCTTGTGCATAATAAAGAACTGGGAGCCTGCGGAATCCGGATGCTGTGCACGTGCCATGGAAAGCACGCCTTCGGTGTGACGCAGTTCATTTTTGAAACCGTTCATGGCAAATTCGCCCGGAATGTGATAACCCGGACCACCCATACCGGTGCCGTCCGGACAGCCGCCCTGAATCATAAAGCCGCTGATGACACGGTGGAAGATTAAGCCGTTGTAGTATCCCTTGTTTACAAGAGAAAGAAAGTTTTTCACAGTGTTCGGAGCAATTTCCGGATAAAGTTCCGCACGGATTTGCTCGCCGTTTTCCATAGTAATGGTAATTACCGGATTTTGAGCCATAATGACCTCCTGATTATATAAAAATTATAGTTGCCGATACTTCTATATGTACAGCCTTTTAATTATATCAAAAAAGAATGTATCTGTCAAAGAAATCGTAGTGAAATACGGAAAATATAACAATGACGTTTAGAGGCGGGAGAGGAATTGTATCATATATAAAAAATAGGTCAAAATTTTGATATTGTTTTGTATAATATTGTCAAATATAGGCTTGCTTTTTATCCGAATTATGGATATAATATAATCGGCGTAATTTGGAGATTCTATTTTGCGCCGTTATAATATTTCGGTTCTACTGAAGTAATATTATAGAGAAAATGGAGGCAGTAAGATGAGTAGTACAACAAAATTGTCGGCAAGAGAACGAATTATTACATTGCTTGACGACAGCAGCTTTGTTGAAATCGGTGCTCTTGTCACAAAAAGAAATACTGATTTCAATCTGGCGCAGACAGATGCTCCGTCGGATGGTGTTATCACCGGTTACGGTTTGATCGACGGCGATCTCGTTTATGTTTACAGCCAGGACGCAGCGGTGTTAAACGGCACCATGGGTGAAATGCATGCGAAAAAGATTGTAGCCATGTACGACTTTGCTTTGAAGGTCGGAGCTCCGGTCATCGGTCTCATTGACTGTGCCGGTATGCGTTTACAGGAAGCTACCGATGCATTGGCAGCTTTCGGTAATGTTTATCTGAAGCAGAGCATGGCATCCGGTGTGATTCCGCAGATTACCGCAGTGTTCGGCACCTGTGGCGGTGGATGTGCAGTTTCCACAGCATTAAGTGATTTTACTTTTATGCCGGCAGAGGGAGCAAATCTTTTTGTAAATTCCCCAAATGCAGTAGAGGGTAATTTCGTAGGAAAGTGTGATACTTCTACAGCACAGTTCCAGGCAGAAGCAGGTGCGGTGGATGTTGTTAAGGAGAATGAAGCAGAGGTTCTTGCTTCTATTCGTAACTTAATATCTTTCTTGCCTTGCAATAATGAGGCTGATTATGCATTCGAGTGTGCGGATGATTTAAACAGAGCTACGGAGACGTTCGGTGAACTTTCTTCTGATCCGGCAGTTGCCCTTGCAGAGATTGCGGACGATCATGAGTTCTTTGAACTCAAAGCAGACTGTGCTAAGGAAATGGTAACCGGTTTTATCCGCTTGAACGGTACAACGGTAGGCGCTGTGGCAAATCGCAGTGCAGTGCTTGATGCAAACGGAAAGGAAACGGAGAAGTTTGATACCGTACTTACCACCAAGGGCTGTGCTAAGGCAGAGCGTTTTGTAAAGTTCTGTGATGCGTTCGGTATTCCGGTTCTGACACTTACGAATGTAACCGGCTATGCTTCTACCATGTGTGAGGAAAAGTCGGTGGCTCTTGCGGCAGCGAAATTAACCAATGCATTTGCAAGTGCTACGGTTCCGAAGGTTAATCTGATTTGCAAAAATGCAATGGGTAGTGCATATATCACCATGAATTCCAAACATATCGGCGCAGATTTGGTGTTTGCTCTTGATACAGCGAAGATTGGCATGATGGATGCAAAGCTTGCGGCTCAGATTATGTATGCAGGCGAAGCTGCCGATGTTCGTAATGAGAAGGCGGCAGAGTATGATGAGTTACAGTGCAGTGCGGTGGCGGCAGCGAAGCGTGGCTATGTGGACAGCATTATTGATGCTGCTTCGGTCAGACAGCATTTGGTTTATGCATATGAAATGCTGTACACGAAGAGAGAAGCACGTCCGTCCAAGAAGCACGGAACTGTGTAGTGAGGTGACGCTATGAATTTAAAAACTGTATTTTTAGCAAGCAAAATGGATGAACATTGGGAAAATGTTGCAAAAGCCATGCCGGAGGCAGTTTCCAATACGATTATCGGTATTTGTGTCGTATTCGGCGCATTGGTATTTTTCTCCTTTGTGATTTCCATGTTGAAGTATGTTAACGTAATTGAGAACAAGAAGGCTGCAAAGAAGGAAGCAAAGGCTGAAGAAAAGGCTGAAGAAAAGGCTCTTCCGGTGGCTGCAATTGAGAACACGGTTGCACAGATTGAAGAAGAGGAACTTTGCAATGATGCAGAGCTGGTTGCTGTGATTACGGCTGCGATTTATGAGTACGAAGCAGCTGCGGCAGCTGCACAGGCACAAGCACAGGGACTTCCGGTGACCGCGAGAACGAATCAGAACGGTTTGGTAGTACGTTCCATTCGTCGTGCAAGATGTAATTGGTAAGAGAAACTATAACAAAACAAAATTATTTTATTTATGGAGGCAAATTATTATGAAGAATTATACGATTACGGTAAATGGCAATGTTTATAATGTATCTGTAGAAGAAGGCGCTGGCGCAGTGGCAGCAGCACCGGTTGCAGCAGCTCCTGTAGCAGCTCCGGCAGCAGCACCGGCACCGGCTGCAGCTCCGAAGGCAGCAGCACCGGCTGGCGCAGCAGGCGCAGTAAAGGTTAACGCTCCGATGCCGGGTAAGATTCTCGGTGTTAAGACCCAGGTGGGTGCAGCAGTAAAGAAGGGTGATGTTGTTCTTGTTCTTGAGGCAATGAAGATGGAGAATGAAATCGTTGCTCCGCAGGACGGTACCGTTGCAAGCATCGCAGTTTCTGTTGGTGCAAGTGTTGAGTCCGGCGAGGTTATGCTTACGTTAAACTAATCAGGAGGTAGGATTCCATGGGTAACATTGGTGATACGCTGATGGGATTGGTTGAGAGCACCGGTTTCTTCAATTTATACTGGGGAAATTATGTAATGATCGGTGTCGCTCTTATCTTTCTCTATCTGGCGATAGCAAAAGGATACGAACCGCTTCTTCTGGTTCCGATTTCCTTCGGTATGTTATTGGTAAATCTTTGCCCGGGTATTATGGCAGAGCCGGTAACATCCTATTATAATGCAGCCGGTGATCTTGTTTGTACATTAACCGGTAATGAGTATGTAAATGCAGCAGGTCAGGTAATGACCCAGCCGATTGCTGAGATTATGGCAACGGTAGACCCGTCCAAGACGGTGGAAACTGCCGGCGGTTTGCTTCACTATTTCTTTATGTTAGATGAACTTGCAATTCTTCCGTGTTTGATTTTCATGGGCGTAGGTGCCATGACCGACTTCGGACCGTTGATTGCAAACCCGAAGAGCTTCCTTCTCGGTGCTGCGGCACAGCTTGGTATCTTCGGTGCATATTTCCTGGCAATTTTACTTGGTTTTAACGGAAAGGCAGCAGCAGCCATCTCCATTATCGGTGGTGCGGACGGCCCGACCTCCATCTTCCTTGCAATGAAGCTGGGGCAGACGGAGCTTATGGGACCGATTGCGGTTGCAGCTTATTCCTATATGTCCCTTGTCCCGATTATTCAGCCGCCGATTATGCGGTTGCTTACTACGGAGAAGGAGCGTAAGATTAAGATGGAGCAGCTTCGTCCGGTTTCCAAGCTGGAGAAGATTTTGTTCCCGATTATTGTTACTATCGTAGTAGTACTTATCTTACCGGATACCGCTTCCTTGGTTGGTAGCTTAATGCTGGGTAACCTGTTCCGTGAGTCCGGTGTGGTAAAGCAGCTTCAGGAGACCGCATCCAATGCAATGATGTACATCGTAGTTATCTTACTCGGTACTTCCGTTGGTGCAACCACCAGTGCACAGGCATTCCTTCGTGTAGATACTATTAAGATTGTTGTACTCGGTCTTGTGGCATTTGCAGTAGGTACCGCAGGCGGTGTATTGTTCGGTAAGTTGATGTGCAAGGCAACGAAGGGTAAGATTAATCCGCTCATCGGTTCCGCAGGTGTATCCGCCGTGCCGATGGCTGCCCGTGTATCCCAAAAGGTGGGTGCTGAGGCAGATCCGACGAACTTCCTTCTCATGCATGCAATGGGTCCGAATGTAGCTGGTGTTATCGGTACTGCAGTAGCAGCCGGTGTATTCATGGCAATTTTCGGAGTTTAATATAGGAGGGTCACAATGGCAGTAAAGATTACAGAAACCATTTTACGTGATGCACATCAGTCTTTGATTGCAACTCGTATGACAACGGAACAGATGCTTCCGATTATTGAAAAAATGGATAAGGTCGGCTACCACTCCGTAGAGTGTTGGGGCGGTGCTACCTTCGATGCTTCCCTGCGTTTCTTAAAGGAAGATCCGTGGGAGCGTTTAAGAAAGCTTCGTGCTGGCTTCAAGAATACCAAGTTACAGATGTTATTCCGCGGACAGAACATTCTCGGCTACAATCACTATGCAGATGACGTAGTAGAGTATTTCGTTCAGAAGTCCATTGCAAACGGTATTGATATCATTCGTATTTTCGACTGCTTCAACGATTTGCGTAACTTAGAGACCGCAGTAAAGGCTGCAAACAAGGAAAAGGGACATGCACAGATTGCGCTTTCCTATACCCTTGGTGATGCTTATACCTTAGATTACTGGAAGGATACTGCTCGCCGCATCGAGGAAATGGGTGCAGATTCCCTTTGTATCAAGGATATGGCAGGTCTTTTGGTTCCGTATGAGGCAGATAAGCTGGTTAAGGCTCTTAAGGAAGGTACAAAGCTTCCGATTCAGCTTCATACCCACTACACCTCCGGTGTGGCTGCTATGACCTACTTAAAGGCTGTAGAAGCAGGCTGTGATATCATTGATACCGCAATGTCTCCGTTCTCCATGGGCACCAGCCAGCCGGCAACGGAAGTTATGGTTGAGACCTTCAAGGGAACCGAGTACGATACCGGTTTAGACCAGGGATTACTTGCTGAAATCGCTGAGTACTTCCGTCCGATGCAGGAAGATGCATTAAAGAGCGGTCTTCTCAATCCAAAGGTAATGGGCGTAGACATCAAGACCTTGCTTTATCAGGTTCCGGGCGGTATGCTTTCCAACCTTGTTTCCCAGCTGAAGGAAGCAAAGGCTGAGGATAAGTACTATGAAGTATTAAAGGAAATCCCGAGAGTTCGTCAGGACTTCGGTGAGCCGCCGTTAGTTACCCCGTCTTCTCAGATTGTTGGTACCCAGGCTGTTCTTAATGTACTTCAGGGCGAGCGTTACAAGATGGTAACCAAGGAGTCCAAGAAGATTCTTGCCGGTGAGTTCGGTCAGACCATTAAGCCGTTCAATCCGGAAGTACAGAAGAAGGCAATCGGTGATGTAGAGCCGATTACCTGTCGCCCGGCAGATAAGATTGAGCCTCAGCTTGCGAAGTTTGAGGAGGAAATCAAGGAATGGAAGCAGCAGGATGAGGATGTTTTATCCTACGCACTGTTCCCGCAGGTTGCTATGGAGTTCTTCAAGCACCGTCAGGCACAGCAGACGAAAGTTGATGTGAATGCGGCGGATACCAAGAACCAGGCATACCCGGTTTAATCGCGAAGGCAAAGTGATGGACGAAGAAAAAGCTTATGAAAATTCATTTTCAATAAGCTTTTGATGAGGCCTGAACGCGCACGCGTAGCAGAAAAAACGAAGTTTTTTCTGCGCATGCCGAGCGATATAAGTAAATTTGAGGCTGTCGCTTTGCGGCAGCCTTTTTTGTACGCCAGGTACGAATTTCAATCACAGGACTTTTAAGAAAGCTACGAAACGTTTTCTTTGCGAAAGCATCCGCATCTGTGGGCTCCGGATGTAAGTCTTTCTAATTGCTTCGACAAGTGTATGTAAGAGGCATGCAACCGTTCCTTACGCGCCATCCGTGCCGCGTGCGGAGGCTCGCTTGGACGTCCGTGTCCAAGCGTTGCAGAGTTCTAACGAAGCAATAAGAAAGTCTAAACATCCTACGCGATAAAGATGCTCCTACTTTTGCAAAGACAACGTTTCTGTGCTTGATAAAGTCTTCCTGTGATTGAAATTCTGTGCTTCTACAAGGACTGGCTGCCGCAAAGCGACAGGCCTCTTTTGGTCTGAGATAACCAGACATGCCTATTCTTTTTTTGAAAATAAGATAAACTGAAAAAAGTAACAGCCTGAAATTGAAGTCTCAGGCTGCTTATAATCTACAATGAGTTAAAATGTTATTCCTTGTTTTCCAGTTTATTAAGGCTTAGTATTCCAAGCAGAAAACTCACTCCCAGCAGTATGCCAGGTGCGGCACCGGAGAGGAAATCAATGGCCGGGTTTCCTTTAAAGAAAACGGAAAGCAGTGCAATTACGGCATAGATTGCTATGATGCACCATGCGGCATAGATAAAGTTTTTTTGGATTTTTGCAAGCTTTGTGTCTTTTTCGATTTTTTTCATCATGTCTTTGTCTCCCTTTAATAATTCGTCTAAGCTTAAGTGGTACAGCTCGCTCATTTTGATGACACTGACGATGTCCGGTAAGGATTTGCCGTTTTCCCAACTGGAGACGGTCTGACGAGAGACCAGCAGTTGT
The DNA here is from genome assembly GCA_964545045.1 of uncultured Lachnospiraceae bacterium. Classification (GTDB taxonomy): domain Bacteria; phylum Bacillota; class Clostridia; order Lachnospirales; family Lachnospiraceae; genus SIG307. Next base: position 33,546 of record CAZJEN010000022.1, read on the forward strand.
TCGGCTATCTGTTCCTGGGTGATGCCGAGTGTCTGGCGGGCTTCTTTGATTTTGGTTCCGATATTCATGGGTACCTCCTTCGTCTTTTAGTGTAACAAACTGTAAAATGATTTTCTATCAAAAGGCCTTTACAAGGAGGGAGATTCCTTGTAAAGATGTCTTGACATTGGCTTATTTTTGCTGCTTTTCATAGATTGGGACATATTGAAATTATCAAGGTTAGTATAGTTTATCGGGAATCGGAAGTCAAGGAAAGAGGAAGGAGAGAATACAAAACCGAAGGTTATGATTTTGCGGAAATTATCCGATATATCTTCATAGAGATGTACGTAAACGGACTTACGGAACAGACTACAAGGAGGTAGTGTTATGGGAATTGAATCAATCATCGGTAATATGCATATTGCGAACAATACTTACGGTACGAAGGATGCAAAGGAAAGCAAAGAAACGAAAGAGTCAAAAGAGACAAGTGCGGCAAAACAGACTACAGCCAGGAAAATGGTTGATGTCAAGGGCAAGACCATCGGTCAGCCGAAACTCAGCGAAAAGGCTGCGAAGTACTACGAGGAGCTGAAATCTAAGTACAAAAACATGGATTTTATCTTAGTGAGTAAAGATATGAAGGAAATGGCGAAGGCCAATGCGGGAAGCTTTGCGAATCCTCAGAAAATGGTGGTTTTGATTGATGAGGAGAAGGTGGAGCGGATGGCGGAGGACGAGAAGTTCCGCAAGCAGTATGAGGGTGTGATTGCTTCCGCGCAGAAGCAACTGCCGCAGCTAAAGCAGGCTTTGGGTCGGTTCTCTAACGTGAGCTTCGGCGTACAGGTAAAGGATAACGGAGTGACTTCGTTCTTTGCGGTGATGAATAAGTCCTTTAACGATCAGACAGCCCGTCTGGAAAAGCGCAGAATCGAGAAAAAGGCGGAAAAGAAGGGAGCCGAGAAGAAAGCGGAGAAAAAGGAACGGCAGGAACGACTGGAGGAAAAACGGGAAGAACAACGGCTTGAGGCTAAGGAGGCCGAGGAAGTGCTTTCAGCGGATTCCATGGAAGAGTTGGTGAAAATGGTGGAGGATTTCAATTATCAATTTGTTTCGGATACCACAATGACCGAGGCGGAAAAGGGCTTGGGTACGGTGATCGATTTTAAGGGATAGTGTACAAGAATTAGTAAAATAAAAGATAAGTTTATAGCTACGGAGAGTGTCTGTTTTCAAGGGATTGATTGGGAACAGACACTTTCTATTTTGGGGACGGAGAAAACAGGCTCGGAAAGGAGAAGCTTCAAAAACAACGGGAAGAACGGGAACTGGAAGAACGGGAACTGGAAGAGCGAAGAAAACATAAAGAACGTATGAAAGAAGCTTTGGAAGCCTATGCGAAATATCGTCGGGAACTGCGGCATTATTATAACGAATTGGGGTATCAGAAAAAGCTGGCAGCCTCGATGGAGGGTATAGCAACGTTTGTAGATGTAAAGCGTCCGCCGGTTGTGAGTGCTGCTTATGAATTGATTATGATGTTGGGAATGTAGTACTTGTAGAATAGCGGCACAAATGGTATAATCAGCATAGGAAAATCGTATGATTTTTTACATCGTAGCTTTGGATGATTTTGAAATCCGAGCGAAGATGAGTAATTGGATAAGAGGGAATAGAATTAATATGAAGAAAAGGATTTCATTGTCCACCACTCAAATGATTATGTTAAGCTTTCTGCTGGCAATTTTAGCGGGAAGTCTTTTGTTGGTGCTGCCGTTTGCTTCGGCGGACGGTAAGTCGGTGGCTTATATTGATGCGTTGTTTACGGCCACCACGTCCGTTTGTGTGACCGGGCTGGTGACGGTATCCACGGCGCATGCGTGGAGTTTTTTCGGACAGCTTGTGATCTTGATTTTGATTCAGGTCGGCGGTCTCGGAATTATTACGATTCTTTCCGGTCTTATGATTAGTCTTAATAAAAAAATCGGACTGGGGGATCGGATACTGCTTCAGGATGCCTTTAATTTGAATTCGTTGTCAGGAATTGTACAGTTTTTGCGGAAGGTTTTAATCGGTACGTTTATCGTGGAAGGCGTCGGTGCGCTTTTGTACATGACCGTGTTTGTTCCGCAGTATGGAGTAAAAGGCATCTGGGTGTCGATATTTAATGCGGTTTCGGCTTTTTGTAATGCGGGAATGGATGTCATGGGAGACGACAGCTTGTGCGGCTATGTGTTACATCCGATGATTAATTTTGTGACGAGTATGCTGATTATACTGGGCGGTATCGGCTATATTGTCTGGTGGGATGTGCTTCGTATTGTTAAGAATTTTAAGAAGCAAAAGTTTAAGTGCTTCGGAGGTCTTACATTACACAGTAAAATTGCTCTTTCGGCAACGGCAATTCTGCTTCTGGCAGGGGGGATATTGTTCTTTGTATTTGAATATCATAATCCGGAGACCATCGGTGAGTTTTCCTTGGCGGGGAAGCTGCAGGCGGCAATGTTTCAGTCGGTAACGACCCGAACCGCAGGCTTTGCTACGGTTCCGCAACAGAATTTAACGGATGCTTCGGCGATTGTGTCATTGTTGCTGATGTTTATCGGAGGTTCGCCGGTGGGCACCGCAGGCGGTGTGAAGACGGTTACGATAGCGGTTTTGTTGATTTCTGCCTTTGCTGTTATCCGAAATAATGAGGAGACGGTGTTGTTCCGGCGTAGAATTTCCAAACAGGCGGTAGAAAAGGCGGTTGCGGTAGTCAGTATGTCATTTCTGATTGCCTTTGCATCTACTGTATTATTAGCGGCGGTTTCCGGGGCTCCGGCTTTGGATGTGATGTATGAGACCTTCAGTGCTACTGCAACGGTGGGACTTTCCAGAAATTTGACAGGTACGCTGAATGTGTGGGGAAAGCTTATCATTATTGTTACGATGTATTTGGGACGCGTAGGTCCGATTTCCCTTGTGATTGCATTTAATACCAAGAAAAAGAAGAAAAATATTATCAAAAATCCGACAGAAGAAATCAGTATAGGATAATAAGGACGGAGGATTACGAAATGAAAACAAATCTGAACTATGCGGTATTCGGCTTGGGCCGCTACGGAAAAGCGGTAGCAAAGGAATTGGTGGATGACGGTGCAGAGGTATTGGCGATAGACAGAGATGAAGATGTGGTGAATGCGGCAAGTGTTGAGATTCCCTACTGTAAGTGTGCGGATGTAACCGATCCGGAGGTTATCAAACAGCTTGGAATTTCCAACATGGATGTGGTTGTAATCTCTATGGCAGGAGATTTGGAGGCCAGTGTGATGGCAACGATGCTTTGTAAAGAAGTAGGGGTAGAAACTGTCATTGTGAAGTGTGCCAATGAAATGAATTGCAAAATTATGACAAAAGTGGGTGCGGATCAGGTTGTGATTCCGGAAAGTGAGTCCGGCATCCGCCTGGCAAAAAATCTGCTTAGTTCCGGCTTTATGGATATCATTGAACTTTCGAAGGATGTCTCTATGGTGGAATTGAGTGTACGTTCGGAATGGGAAGGAAAGACTTTGATTGAACTGAGTTTACGAAAGAAATATGGATTGAATGTTGTGGCAATTACACAGGGGAAAACTGTTTCCACGAACATTAATCCAGAGGAGCCGCTTTCAATGTCCATGAAACTGATTGTAATCGGTAACATGGCAAAACTTAACAAGCTAAAATAAGGGAAATCTGGGAATTCCTTTTTGGAAAGATGGTATTGAAAACCACATCTTGTTGTGCTATAATTACCCATCATATTTTTGAAAAGAAGGCGACATTGTGTTAGATTTAAAGGTTACGGATGTGCGGATTTTGCCGGGTGACAGCGGTTTTTTGATTGATGACGGTGTGACATCGATTTTGTTTGATACAAGCTTTGCCTTTACCGGGTATCAGATGGTGGAGAAGGTAAAGGCGCTCCTTGGAGAGCGGAAGCTGGATTATATATTCTTAAGTCACTCTCATTATGATCATGTAGTGGGAGCACCTTATGTATTAAAGTATTACCCGGAGGCTACGGTGGTGGCGGGAGAGTACGCAGCAAAGATTTTTGCAAAACCGACGGCCAGAGCCGTTATGCGTGACCTTGACCGGAAGTATGCGGAAACCTGCGGAGTGGCCGAGTATGAGGATTTGATTGATGAATTAAAGGTAGATATTACCGTAAATGACGGCGATAAGATACAATGCGGCAATATGACCTTTACGGTAGTAAGTCTGCCGGGGCATACAAAGGATTCCATTGCTTTTTATCTGCAGGAAAAGAAGTTTTTGCTCGGTTCCGAGACATTGGGAGTGTATTTCGGAGACGACACGTACCTTCCGTTCTTTTTGGTAGGCTATCAGATGTCGTTGGATTCCTTTGAACGGGTTAAGGCTATGGATATCGACTATATGCTTCTGCCGCATTACGGCGTGGTAGATAAGGCGGAGACGCAGCGTTTTCTGAAAAATGCGGAGTGGGTATTCAGGGATACGGCAGAAAAGATTGTGGAACTCTACAAAGCCGGCGGCACGGTGGAAGACGGTATTGAGTATTACAAAGAGCGGTTCTACAAGGATATCGTGAAGCCGACCTATCCGGTGAATGCGTTTAAGTTAAATACGAGCATAATGGTGGAGCTGATTAAGAAGGAATTGGTGGATGGAAATGCCGGAAAAGACAGTTCCGAAAGTAAATAAGAAGTGACGAAGGGTTTTGTATGTTTTTGCAAAACTCTTCTTTTTTTTGAGGGTAAGATGTGATATACTTGAAATTAGGCAGAGCCTCATGAGAAGAGCAGAGATTTTGCAAATACAGAAGGAGGGATTGAATATGTGGAAGGATAAATTAAAGGGATTGTTTAAGGATGTATGCCGGGAAGTGGAAGAGGCATGTGAGGATGTAAAGGAGAAGGTTGAGAAGGCCGAGATTGGCGATAAGCTAAAAAAATTCGGTGAAGATGTGAAAGAGGAAGTGGAAAAAGCACACATCGGAGAGACGTTGAAAAAGGTGGGCGAGGATATCAAAGAAGGAGTGGAGAAAGCCAACATCGGTGAGAAACTGAAAAAGGCAGGAGAAGAGATAAAGACGCAGTTTACTCCGAGCGGAGCGGGACAGAGTACTTCAGCAACGAACGGTACAACCGACGTAATTGATGTACCGGCTGTTGTAATTGATGCGACAGAAACGGTATCGCAGGAAAACGCACCGGAAGTATCGGTGGAATTTGAGGGTGCGGATGAGGAATGTGCATTGGCGATTCCGGCAGAGGACGGACCGAGAGGAGAGTTAACATGTCTGAATGAACAGACGTATTCGTATCTGCTTCCGAAGGATCCGGGATTTGTAGATGAAGGGGATTGTCATGCGGCAGAAATTCATCAGGCCTACGGATTTGGAGAAGAGGTGAATTACGAGCGGGATGCAATGATTTATTATTCCATTGCTCCGGAGTTTGACTGCGAGATAACGGAGAGCCGTGCAAAGGCGGCATTTACCCGCTATGACAGTGCGCCGATTCGTTCGAAGCTTATGACGGTGGATCATCCGGTATTTACCCATGTATATTTGTTTGAAACGGCGAAAAAGTATCGTTTGACTTACTTGAAGCAAATAGAAGAGTATGAGTTGCTTGGTTGTGAACTGATTCTCAGAAAGAGCGGCGGCGATGATGCATGGAAGGCGAAAATGATAGAAGAATTCAAGCGCTTTGCGGGAAGCTGTCGGGAGGTATAATTATGGAACCGATGAAACCATACAAAAAGGGTGTGGACTATTCCTATACCTTAGGAGCATTCCCGACCATAGAGCTTTTAAAATGTCGTCCGCAGGTTGTAAGAGAGGTGTTGGTGCATTCTACTTTCCCGGAAAAGGCAACCATTGATGAACTGTGTAAAAAGCACAACATTCCGGTGACTATAGCAGATAAGCAGATTGCACGCCTTTCCGATAAAGAGAATTGCTTTGTCATCGGGGTGTTTGATAAGTATGCGGAGGAATTAAAGGCGGATGTACCGCATATCGTACTGGTGAATCCCAGCAATATGGGTAATCTCGGGACAATTTTGCGCACGGCGGCTGCCATGGGCATCTACGATATTGCAATTATTGCACCGGGGGTGGATTCCTTTCACCCGAAGGCGGTACGGGCGTCCATGGGAGCGTTGTTCCGTCTGCGCCATAAGTATTTCGAGGATTTTTCTGATTATCGCAAGGAATTTCCGGATCATGAAGTATTCTGCTTTATGTTGACGGGAGAACGCCAGCTGACCGTATCTGATGTACCGAAGCCGAAGCTTTTTTCACTGGTATTCGGAAACGAGGCTACGGGACTTCCGGAGGAGTTTGCAAACTACGGACAGAGCATTATTATCCCGCAGACCCCTGATGTGGATTCTTTGAATCTGACCATCGCGGTGGGCATTGGAAGCTATATGTTTACCCAGGGGATTCAGAAGTAAGAATACTGAACAAAATTAAATACTTATATTGCTTTTTTGAGACGGCTGGGGTATACTAAAGAGTGGGAATTATTATGAGTTTTCCGTGGAGGATTTTATGTTGTATTTAACGAGAGACGGTCTGAAGGACCGTGCAGGATATGAAAATGCAGGGATTTCCCTGCCGGAGTATGATGTGGCTGCGGTTGCCGCACATACCGCCGAGCATCCGGTTTGGGTGCATTTCGGTGCAGGTAACATTTTCCGTGGTTTTATTGCTGTGTTGCAACAGTCTTTGTTAAATCAGGGACTTGCAAAGAGCGGTATTATTGCGGCTGAGACCTTTGATTTTGACATTGTGGACAAGATTTACCGTCCGTTTGACAGTCTGGCGCTTTTGGTTGGCTTAAAGCCGGACGGCGGCATGGTAAATTCCGTGGTGGCAAGTATTACGGATGCTTATTGTGCATGTAAGGACCGCCCGGATGAGCTTGCAAAGCTGTCTGCGATTTTTGAAAATCCGGAGCTTCAGATGGTGAGCTTTACTATTACGGAGAAGGGCTATGCTTTAGAGGATATGCACGGCAATTATCTTCCGGTAGTGGTTTCCGATATGGAGAAGGGACCAGAGAGTGCGGCACATGCAATGAGCGTTGTGACGGCTTTGATGTGGAAGCGTTTTAATGCAGGTGCACACAAGCTTGCGCTTGTTAGTATGGATAACTGCAGTCACAACGGTGAGAAGCTTCAGACTTCCGTTTTGACGATTGCAAAGGAATGGGAAAAGCGCGGCTTTGTTTCCGCAGAGTTCGTAGCATACCTTTCCGATGAGGAGAAGGTAGCGTTCCCGTGGTCCATGATTGATAAGATTACCCCGCGCCCGGCAGAAAGTGTGGAAAAGGCATTGGTAGAGCTTGGCGTAGCGGATATGGCACCGGTGGTGACGTCCAGAAATACGTACATTGCACCGTTTGTCAATGCGGAGATTCCGCAGTACCTCGTAGTAGAGGATAAGTTCCCGAACGGAAGACCGGCTCTTGAGAAGGCGGGCGTTTATATGACCGATAGGGATACGGTAAATAATACGGAGCGTATGAAGGTGACCACTTGCCTGAATCCGCTTCATACCGCACTGGCTGTATACGGCTGTGTACTCGGTTATACGAAGATTGCGGATGAGATGAAGGATGCGGATTTAAAGCTCCTTGTTGAGAAAATCGGTTATGACGAGGGTATGCCGGTGGTAGTTGACCCGAAGATTTTATCTCCGAGAGATTTCATTAAGGAAGTTATCGAAGAGCGTCTGCCGAATCCGTTTATTCCGGATATGCCGCAGCGTATTGCGACGGATACAGGTCTTAAGGTACCGATTCGTTTCGGTGAGACCATGAAGTCTTATCTGGCCAGCGATACCTTAAAGATTACGGATTTGGTTTATATTCCGCTGGCAATTGCGGGATGGCTCCGTTATCTCATGGGCGTTTATGATACGGGAGCACCGATGGAAATCAGTCCGGACCCGACGGCAGCTGGTGTTCAAGAGGCCTTAAAGACCGTAGAGTTCGGCAATCCGGCCAGCTACAACGGCCAGTTAAAGTCCGTGCTTTCCAACAAGACCTTGTTTGCGGTAGATTTGTGCGAGGTTGGTCTTGCAGAAAAGATTGAGACCATGTTCTGTGAGATGATTGCGGGAGAAGGCGCAGTCAGAGCTACATTGAAGAAGTATTTATAAGTTACTATATAGGATGTGCAAAAGAAAGGAGTTTCCATGAGTATTTTTAAAGATGTAAAAGAGGATGCAGTACAGAATGAAGAGTTAAGCACCAAAGATGATTTATTCACCGTTGTTTCCGAAGAGGAGCAGGACGATGTGGATTTAGAGCTTTTGGACAGCATATTGGAGGATGATTCCCTGGTGGCTCCGGAGGAGGAAGTACCGGCTGAGGAGGTTGCCGAGGAAGCACCGGCAACGGAAGCTCCGGCAGAGGCTCCGGTGGCATCTGCAGAGCGTCATCCGGATACGGAGGGTGTTACGGTAATTACCAAGGGAACAACCATTAACGGTAGCATTATTTCCGATTGCTCTTTGGATGTCATGGGAACCATTAACGGTGATATCGAATGTCTCGGGAAGCTGACTATCTCCGGTAAGGTAACCGGTAATGCTATGGCTGCCGAGGTTTATGTAAACACCGACCGTCTGGAAGGTAACATTACCAGTGAAGGAAGTGTGAAGATTGGTCTCGGCACAGTAATTATCGGTGATATCGTTGCGACCTCCGGTGTTATTGCAGGTGCGGTAAAGGGTGAAATCGACATTAAAGGACCGGTAGTTATCGATTCTACCGCTATTATTAAGGGTAATGTAAAGGCGAAGTCTGTACAGATGAACAACGGAGCGGTATTGGAGGGCTTCTGTTCTCTTGCTTACGCATCTGTTGAAATCGACAATATTTTTGAATAGGATACGAGGGAATTATGGCTTATAAGAGAGTTTTGTTAAAGTTAAGCGGCGAGGCACTTGCCGGAGAAAAGAAGACAGGTTTTGACGAAGATACCTGCGTTGCGGTAGGTAAGCAGGTAAAGCAGCTTATCGATGCGGGCATTGAGGTTGCGGTAGTTATCGGCGGCGGTAATTTCTGGCGCGGCAGAAGCTCCGAGACCATCGACCGTATTAAGGCGGACCATATCGGTTGTCTGGCTACGGTGATGAACTGTATTTATGTTTCCGAGATTTTCCGTTTCTGCGGAATGGATACTGCGGTATATACTCCGTTCCAGTGCGGCAGTTTTACCGAGCTTTTCACAAAGGATAAGGCGGTAAACGATTTAAAGGCAGGCAAGGTAGTATTCCTTGCGGGAGGTACGGGACATCCGATGTTCTCCACCGATACGGCAACTTCCCTACGTGCCATCGAGCTGGATACCGATGTTATCCTTATGGCTCGTGCCGTGGACGGCGTATATGACAGTGATCCGAAGGAGAATCCGAACGCAAAGCGTTTTGATACCATTTCTTTTGCGGAAGTACTGGAGAGAAAGTTAAAGATTCTTGACATGACTGCTACGGTTATGTGTATGGAGCATAAGGTTCCGTTATTTATCTTTTCGTTAGATGAGGAGAACGGTATCGTAAAGGCTGCCAACGGCCAGCCGATCGGCACCACCGTTACCCCGTAATTATCGAATGGAGAGGCCAAGGTGGCCTGTTACATCATAAAGCAACAAGAGGAGAGAACAACAATGAATGAAAGAGTAGTACCGTTTGAAACAAAAATGCAGAAGTCTGTAGATGCGCTTGCTGAAGCGTTTACCACGATTCGCGCAGGTCGTGCCAATCCGCACGTTCTGGATAAGTTACGCGTGGATTATTACGGAACTCCGTCCGCAATCCAGGCAGTGGCTAACGTTTCCGTACCGGAAGCAAGAATCATCCAGATTCAGCCTTGGGAAGCAAAGATGATTAAGGAAATCGAGAAGGCTATTCTCGCTTCCGATATCGGACTTACTCCGAGCAACGACGGCAAGATTATCCGTCTTGTATTCCCGGAGCTTACCGAGGACAGACGTAAAGAGCTTGTAAAGGACGTAAAGAAGCAGGCAGAGAATGCAAAGGTTGCAATTCGTAACGTACGTCGTGATGCAAACGATGCGATTAAGAAAGCTGCAAAGGCAAATGAGATTTCTGAAGACGAGCAGAAGGGAATCGAGGATGAAATCCAGAAGATGACCGATAAGTATGTTGCGGAAGTTGACAAAATGACCGACAACAAGTCTGCAGAGATTCTTACCGTCTAAGTAAGATGGCAGTGTCTGCTTATGCAGATTCTCTTAAGAGGGATTAAAATTAATAAGCAGAGGGGGTCCCGGTTGAGTCTTAGGGATGAGAACCGTAGGCTCCCTCTATGTTTTTGCAAAAAAGGAATCCGGAGGAGTATAGGATGGAAAAGGTTCCGCAGCACATAGCGATTATTATGGACGGAAACGGCAGATGGGCGAAAAAACGCGGTATGCCCCGTAATGTGGGTCATTCCCAAGGAAGTAAGACCGTCCGGAAGATTTGTGAAGAGGCGTGGAAGTTCGGAGTGAAATACCTGACGGTGTATGCGTTTTCTACGGAAAACTGGTCCAGACCGCAGGATGAAATCGACGCTTTGATGAAGATATTGCGCAGTTATTTAAAGGATGCGATTAAGCAGTGTGCCGACAATAACATGCGTGTCCGCATTATCGGAGATATTTCGGTTTTGCCGGAGGATATGATAACTTCGATTAGACAGTTGGAGGAGGTATCGTCTGTAAATACCGGTCTTCAATTTCAGATAGCATTAAATTACGGCGGAAGAGATGAGGTTCTGCGTGCCGTGAAGAAGGCGGCGGCAAAGCTTGTGTCGGAAGGAAAGTCTGTGGAGGATATAACCATGGAAGATATCGGTAATTCTCTGGATACAGCGGGAATTCCGGATCCGGATTTGATTATCCGTACCAGCGGAGAGCAGAGATTGTCCAACTTCCTTATGTGGCAGTCGGCCTATTCTGAGTTTTATTTTACGGATGTATTATGGCCGGATTTTGACAAAAAGGCTTTGGAAGAGGCTATTTTATATTACGGAGGCAGAAACAGACGATTCGGCGGCTTGGAGAACAAGTAGACCGGACGGTGCTGTCTGATGGAGGAACCATGTTTATTACGAGACTGTTAAGCGGTATTGTATTGTTGGCGATTGTGATTTCGACCGGTATCCTTGGGGGACCGGTCTTTTGGGCGTTGGTGACACTGATTTCCCTGCTTGGTGTATTTGAATTTCATCGTATGCTGGGATTACAGAAAAGCCCGTTATTTCATGTGAACTGGCTTATGTGTCTGGGGCTGGATGCATTGCTGTTCTTCGGTAAAACGGAGTTGGCGGACTTGATGCCTGTGGTGGCACTTTTAGTGCTGATGGGAATTTATGTAGTGCGATATCCGAAGTATACCGCAAAAGAGATTTTTGCATCCTTTACCGGCTTTGTCTATGCAGCGGTACTGTTATCCTTCCTGTATCGTATCAGGGTAGAGGACAACGGCATGCTTCTGTTATGGCTGGTATTTATCGGGACCTGGGGGTCCGATACCTGTGCTTACTGCATCGGTTGTTTATTCGGAAAGCATAAGGCATTTCCTGTACTCAGTCCGAAAAAGTCCGTGGAAGGTTGCATCGGCGGTGTAGCCGGTACGGCACTGATTGCCGGCATTTATGCTGCATGTCTCAATCGCTTTGTGGAAGGCGTTGAGGTATCGGTGCTTGTTTTTGTAATTATCGGAGTGTTGGCATCGGTAGTGTCTCAAATCGGCGATTTGGCGGCTTCTGCCATGAAGCGTAACTACGAGATAAAGGACTACGGCAAGTTGATTCCGGGACACGGTGGCATTTTAGACCGGTTTGACAGTATTATTTTTACGGCCCCGCTTGTTTACCTTATGGTACAAATTTTTGCACTGTAGATGTTTTATAATTAAGGCAGTGACGGAAGATAGGAGATTGTATGAAGAAAATTGCAGTTCTCGGGTCTACCGGTTCCATCGGTACCCAGACGTTGGAAATCGTACGGGAAAGAACGGGAGAGTTTGAAGTAACGGCACTTGCGGCCGGCAGTAATATTGATTTGCTGGAACAGCAGGTAACGGAGTTTGTTCCGAAGCTTGCCTGCCTTACAAAAGAAGAAGATGCAAAGGAGCTTCAGCGCAGACTTTCCTTGAAAAATATAAGTTCTACAGATGTCGTATATGGGATGGACGGCCTGATTGCATGTGCTACGGAAAGCTCTGCTGATATGACAGTAAACGCCGTGGTTGGCATGATCGGTATTTTGCCGACCATCGCAGCCATTAAAGCAGGTAAGGATATTGCACTGGCAAACAAGGAAACTTTAGTTACCGCAGGGCATATTATTATGCCACTGGTGGAAGAATATAACGTGAAACTTTTGCCGGTAGACAGCGAACATTCCGCGGTATTCCAGTGTTTGCAGGGAGCAGGCGAGCAGACGGCAGAAAAACTGTTGCTGACGGCGTCCGGCGGACCGTTCCGCGGAAAAAAGAAAGAAGAACTCGGGTCTATTACTGTAGAACAAGCTTTGAAACATCCGAATTGGGCTATGGGACGGAAAATTACCATTGATTCTTCCACGTTGGTAAACAAAGGCTTGGAAGTCATGGAGGCCGGTTGGCTCTTTTCACTTCGTCCGGAGCAGATTGAGGTCGTTATACAGCCGAAGAGTATCATTCATTCCATGATTCAGTTTACCGATGGTGCGGTGCTGGCACAGCTTGGTACACCGGATATGAAGCTGCCGATTCAGTATGCCATGACCTATCCGAATCGCGTATCGTTAGGCGGAAAGCGTTTGGATTTTTTTGAAATGCAGAAGATTGAATTTTACAAGCCAGATACGGACACTTTCCGTGCGTTGGCTTTGGCCTATGATGCATTTTCAGAGGGAGGAAGCTTGCCGACGGTATACAATGCGGCTAATGAGATGGCAGTGGCTTTATTCTTAGACCGTAAAATCGGCTATTTGCAGATTACGGAGCTGATCGAACAGGCTATGAATGCACATAAAAAAATTGCAAATCCGACCTTGGAAGAGGTTCTTTCCACGGAGAAGGAAACGTATGACTATATAAGGGAGAATGTGCGTTAACAGGCGCAGAAAAGAGGAACTATGAAAATTGTTATTGCTATTTTGATATTCGGAATATTAGTGTTGATTCATGAGCTTGGACATTTTATTTTTGCAAGAATCAATGGTATTGAGGTGATCGATTTTTCTATCGGTATGGGACCGCGTCTGTGCGGATTCAGGGCCTTCGGTACCCAGTTCTCGTTGCGTCTGTTGCCGATCGGCGGTGCTTGTATGATGCTTGGCGAGGACCAGGACCAGAACATGGACAACGAGCATTCCTTTTATTCGAAAAACGTATGGCAACGAGTTTCTGTATTGTTTGCGGGCCCGGGCTTTAACTTTATTCTGGCCTTTGTGTTTTCCTTGTTTATTATCGGTTCGGTGGGCTTTGACCCGGCACGTGTAACCGGTATTACCCCGGAAGGTCCGGCGGCGGTTGCCGGTATGCAGGAAGGGGATGTGATTACCAAAATCAATCATTCCGGCATTACTTTCGGCAGAGAAGTACAAAGTTATTTCTTTTACAAAGAGCTTACGGAGAAGCCGCTAACTATTACCGTGGACCGGAACGGCGAAAAAGTAAAGCTGACCCTTGTGCCGGAGGAGTACGACAAGTACATGCTTGGCTTTACTTATAACGGTGTTGAAACCGGTTCGGCAGAGATTATAGAAGTGTCCGCCGGGTATCCGATGGAAGCCGCAGGATTCGCGGTAGGTGACGTGATTACGAAGATTGCGGATACGGAAATTACGAATGGAGGACAGTTAAAGTCCTATTTTGAGCAGAATCCTTTGACGGCTGAGCCTGTTGTTATGGAGTTTTTAAGAAACGGCGAAACAATGACCGCAACGGTATCTCCAAAGTTTTCTTCTTCCGGCTATTCGCTTGGCTTTTCCTATAATTTGTTCCGGGAAGAGGCCAATGCCTGGGAGACGATTAAATATTCCCTGACGGAAGTAAAATATTTGATTACGGATACTGCAAGAGGCTTAGGCAGATTAATTACCGGTAAAGCAAAGTCTGATGAAGTGGGTAGCGTTGTGGCTATCGTGGATATTGTAGGTGATACGTATGAGGAGGCAAAGGAAGAAGGAGCAAAGATTACGATTTTAAGCCTTCTGAATATTGCTGTCTGGCTCAGTGCAAACCTTGGCGTTATGAATCTTCTTCCGATTCCTGCATTGGACGGCGGAAAGCTGTTGTTCTGTGTGATTGAAATCGTCAGAGGCAAGCCGGTTGATAGGGAAAAGGAAGGTATGGTGCACTTTATCGGCATGATTTTGTTGTTATTGCTGATGGTGTTCCTGGTATTTAATGATATAAAAAATATTTTCTTTACGAAATAATAAAAGAGATGTAATTCGGTTTTTATTGGAGTTGGGGATAAAACGACACGTTTTTATTGATGGAGGTATGGTATGGACAGATCACAGACAAGAAAAGTACAAATCGGAAATGTAACCATCGGAGGCGGCGCACCGATTGCCATTCAGTCCATGACCAATACCAAAACAGAAGATGTGGCGGCTACCGTGGCACAGATTCGGGAGTTGACTGCGGCGGGCTGTGAGATTATCCGTTGTGCCGTGCCGACCATGGAGGCGGCAAAGGCGTTGTCCGAGATTAAAAAGCAGATTACGATTCCGCTTGTTGCGGATATTCATTTTGATTATCGTCTGGCCATTGCTGCTATGGAGAACGGTGCGGACAAAATCCGCATCAATCCGGGAAATATCGGCTCCATGGACCGGGTACGTGAGGTGGCGGAGACCGCAAAGAAGTACGGCGTGCCGATTCGTGTTGGCGTAAACAGCGGTTCTTTGGAGCGTAATCTGGTGGAAAAATACGGCGGTGTGACTGCGGAAGGCATCGTGGAAAGTGCGCTGGATAAGGTGGCAATGCTGGAGCAGTTTGATTTTCACGATATTGTTATCAGCATTAAGTCCTCGGATGTGCTGATGTGTGTAAAGGCCCATGAGTTGATTGCGAAGAAGACGAACTATCCGCTTCATGTAGGCATTACGGAGGCCGGTACCATTCGTTCCGGAAATATTAAGTCATCTTTAGGTCTTGGTATGATTTTATCTCAGGGGATCGGTGATACCATTCGTGTTTCTTTAACGGCAGCTCCTGTAGAGGAGATTGTGACCGCAAAGTTGATTTTGCGTACTTTGGGACTCAGAAAGGGCGGCATCGAAGTAGTGTCTTGCCCGACCTGCGGCAGAACCAAAATTGATTTAATCGGTCTTGCGGAGCAGGTGGAAACCATGGTGGCAGGGTATGATTTGCCGATTAAGGTAGCGGTAATGGGCTGTGCCGTAAACGGCCCCGGAGAAGCAAAAGAAGCGGACTTAGGTATTGCGGGAGGTAACGGGGAAGGCCTTGTATTCCGTAAGGGAGAAATCGTCCGCAAG
Source organism: uncultured Lachnospiraceae bacterium (assembly GCA_964545045.1). Lineage (GTDB taxonomy): Bacteria > Bacillota > Clostridia > Lachnospirales > Lachnospiraceae > SIG307. Next base: position 49,059 of record CAZJEN010000022.1, read on the forward strand.
GTACCTGAGAGTGATTTGCTCTCTGCTTTGAGGGAGGAGATTGAGGCGTATGAAGTTATTTGAGGTGTTTGATTCTTTAAAGGTTCCGGACATGTTACGGCGGGGCTTAGAGGAGGTCGAGGTTTTAAAGCTGGAGGCTTCCCGGCAGTCGGGTGGTGTAACGGTACATATCGAAAGCCGGCGGTTGTTGGAGTATGACAAGGTTCGGCAAATAGAAACTATATTGAATGAGCAGTTTTTCCGGGATATGGACAAAAAGGCAACCATTGCGGAGCATTACAAGTTGTCTTCCCAGTACGTGCCGGAATTTATTTGGGATCATTATCGGGATACGATTTATGAGGAATTAAGAGCGAAGAGTCGTTTGTACGGGAGTTATTTGAAAAGTGCGGAAGTAAATGTTACGGGTACGGAGATTTATATCCGTACCGAGGATACATTTATTAATCGTCATATAGGGGAAGAAGTAAAGAGCTGCATTGAGGAGCTCTTTTTATCACGGTTTGAAGTGCAAATTCGTGTTATTTGTGAGTATTTTGAGGCAGAATCCGAGGAATCCGAGGGCGGAAAACCGGGCTATGAGTTTTTCTCAAAGGAGAAGCTTCGCAGCATGGGAGTAATGCCGGCAAAGGATGATGAAGAGGAGAACGATGGTCAGGAAGAAAAGGATGTTGCGAAAGCATCGGAGGAAGCAGCTGCGACAACTGAGACCGGAGAAGGCAAGAAGCCGGAGAATTTGCCGAAGGAGAACGTTGCAAAGACTGCGGACAAGAAAAAGGATGACAAGGGAGGCAAAGCCGACTTCAAGAAATTCGAGCGGAAGTATACCCCCAAAAAAGAGCTTCCGGATGACCCGGATATTTTCTTCGGAAAGCCGTTTGACGGAGAACTCAGCCCGATTTCCGATGTGGATGACGGCTTCGGTGACTATGTGCTTCGCGGTAAGATACTTAAGTTTGAAGAACGGGAGCTTCGAAACGAAAAGCTTTTGTTCATGTTCCAATTCACAGACTTTACCAATTCCATCGGTGCAAAGATTTTTGTAAAAAAGGATGATGCGGACACTCTTCGCAAAAAGTTAAAGCCGGGCCAGTTTATTATGTTAAAGGGTCAGGTGATGTTTGATACCTATGAAAAGGAAGTAACCGTAGGCGTTATTTACGGTATGAAAACCATTAAGGATTTTACCAAAAAGCGCATGGATACGGCAGAACGCAAACGTATTGAGCTTCATGCCCATACAAAAATGAGTGATATGGATGCGGTAGTGGATGCGAAAACTCTGGTAAAGACCGCATTTAATTGGGGAATGCCGGGCATTGCCATTACGGACCACGGCGTAGTACAGGCCTTCCCGGAAGCCTGTCATACCATTAATCCGAAGGATTTTAAGGATGATGAAGAGAAGTTCCAACGCGCCAAGGATTTTAAGATTATCTACGGTGTAGAGGCGTACTTGGTAGACGACATATTGGAGCCGGTGCGGGACAGTAAGGGGCAGTCTCTGGACAGCAGCTTTGTTGTATTTGATATTGAGACCACAGGCTTCGGTGCGGAACGTGACCGTATTATCGAAATCGGTGCGGTAAAGGTAGAAAACGGAAAGATTACCGACAAATATTCCACCTTTGTCAATCCGAAGGTGCCGATTCCGCCACGCATCGAGGATTTGACCAGTATTAAGGATTCTATGGTCATGGATTCGCCGGAAATAGATGTGATTTTACCGCAGTTTTTGGAGTTTTGTGCAGGTTGTACATTGGTTGCCCACAATGCTTCCTTTGATACGGGCTTTATCCGCGCCAACGCGGAGCGCTTGGGCTTACCGTATGATTTTACCGTAGTAGATACCGTGGGACTGGCAAGAGCACTGCTTCCGGGGCTTTCCCGTTTTAAGCTGGATACGGTAGCGCGAGAGCTTGGTGTGTCTTTGGAAAATCATCACCGTGCGGTGGACGATGCCAAGGCGACGGCAGATATTTATGTGAAGTTTTTGGAGATGCTTCGTGAGCGTAAGGTGGTGTCTTTGGATGAGGTGAACGAGGTATGTAAGCCGACGCCGGAAATGATTAAGAAGATGCCGACCTACCATGCCATTATTTTGTGTCAGAACGAGACGGGACGTATCAACTTGTATCGTCTGGTATCTCTTTCTCATATTGATTACTATGCAAGACGTCCGCGTATTCCGAAGAGTCTGTTCCTGGAAAACAGAGAAGGTCTTCTGATCGGTTCCGCCTGTGAAGCGGGAGAGCTGTATCAGGCAATTCTGCGTGAGTCCCCGCAGAATGAGATTGATCGTCTGTGTGAATTTTACGATTATTACGAGATTCAGCCTCTGGGTAACAATCAGTTTATGATTGCGGACGAGAAGCACGAAAACATCAAATCCGAGGATGATTTGATTGAAATCAATAAAAAGATTGTGGAGCTGGGTGAGCAGTATAACAAGCCGGTTGCGGCTACCTGTGACGTCCATTTCCTAAACCCGGAGGATGAGGTATACCGTCGTATTATTATGTCCTGTAAGGGCTTTGCGGACGCGGACAACCAGGCTCCGTTATATTTCCGTACCACAGAGGAGATGTTAGAAGAGTTCTCTTATTTAGGTAAGAAAAAAGCGGAAGAGGTAGTTTTAGACAACCCGGAAAAAATTGCGGCCATGATTGAGCATGTGTCTCCGATTCATCCGGACAAGTGTCCGCCGGTCATTGAGGATTCCGATAAGACCCTCCGTAAGATTTGTTATGACAAGGCCCACTCCATGTACGGTGAAAATTTGCCGGAGATTGTAGAGACCCGTTTGGAGCATGAGCTGAACTCCATTATTAAAAATGGTTTCGCCGTGATGTATATCATTGCCCAGAAGCTGGTGTGGAAGTCCAATGAAGACGGTTATCTGGTAGGCTCCAGAGGCTCCGTAGGTTCCTCCTTCGTTGCTACCATGTCCGGTATTACGGAGGTAAATCCGCTGCCGGCTCACTATTATTGTACCGAATGCTTCTTCTCGGACTTTGATTCCGAGGAGGTAAAGGACTGTCAGAAGAGGGGCTTGTCGGGGTGCGATATGCCTGACCGTATTTGTCCGAACTGCGGAAAGCCGCTTACGAAGGACGGTCACGATATTCCGTTTGAAACCTTCCTTGGGTTCTACGGCGATAAGGAGCCGGATATCGACCTAAACTTCTCCGGAGAATATCAGGCGAAGGCTCACGATTATACGGAGGTTATTTTCGGAAAAGGTCAGACCTTCCGTGCGGGAACCATCGCAACCCTGGCAGAAAAGACAGCATACGGTTATGTGTTAAAGTATAACGAAGAGCACGGTATTGTAATGCGAAAGGCAGAGATAGAGCGGATTGCCTCCGGTTGTGAAGGGGTACGCCGTTCTACGGGACAGCACCCGGGCGGTATTATCGTATTGCCGATCGGACATGAGATTTATAAGTTTACTCCGGTGCAGCGTCCGGCAAACGATATGACCACAAAGACGGTAACCACCCACTTTGATTACCATTCCATCGACCACAACCTGCTGAAACTCGATATTCTCGGACACGATGATCCGACCATGATTCGTCGTCTGGAGGATTTGACTGGAATAGATGCAAAACAAATCCCGTTGGATGACCCGAAGGTAATTTCCCTGTTCTCCTCTACGGAGGCATTGGGTATTACACCGGATGATATCGGAGGGTGTGATTTGGGAAGTCTCGGTCTTCCGGAGCTGGGTACACCGTTTGTTATGCAGATGCTTCGTGACACGAAGCCGAAGAGCTTTTCGGATATGATTCGAATTTCCGGTCTGTCCCACGGAACGGACGTATGGCTAAATAACACGCAGCTTCTGATTCAGGAAGGAAAATGTACCCTGTCCAATGCCATCTGTACCCGAGATGATATCATGGTATTCCTGATTTATCAGGGGGTAGAGAACGGCCTTGCCTTCAAAATCATGGAGAGTGTACGAAAGGGTAAGGGCCTGACGCCGGAGATGGAGGAGGCCATGATTGCCCAGGGCATTCCGGACTGGTATATCTGGTCCTGTAAGCAGATTAAGTACATGTTCCCGAAGGCCCACGCTTGTGCATACGTTATGATGGCTTTCCGCGTGGCACACTTTAAAATTTACTATCCGTTAGCCTACTATGCGGCATATTTCGGTATCCGTGCCAAGGCCTTCAGCTACGAAACCATGTGTCTCGGCAAAGAGGTGCTGGAACGTAACATGAAGGAAATTAAGAAAAAGATGGATACGAAGACCGCATCGCCGAAGGATGAAGACTCTTACGGCGACATGAAAATCGTACAGGAGATGTACGCAAGAGGCTTTGATTTCATGCCGATTGATTTGTTCAAGGCAAAGGCCCATGCCTTCCAGATTATCGACGGAAAGCTGATGCCGTCTTTTGACAGTATCGACGGTGTCGGTGAGACGGCGGCAGAGCAGATTGAGGAGGCAGCAAAGGACGGTCCGTTTCTGTCTCAGGACGATTTCCGTACTCGTTGCAAAATCAGCCAGACCATTGCAGACCAGATGGCGGATTTAGGGCTTCTCGGCGATATTCCGAAGTCCAATCAGATGTCGTTGATGGATTTGTTCTCGATGTAAGAGGAGAAGAGATTTCTCTTGCTTTTTGTGAGAGCAGTACCGGATTTTACAAAAGATAAGTAAATATTTTAGAAGTTTGTAAAGTATATACAATTTGACAAATAGTTAAACTTTAAGAAAAAGTAAAAAATAGCTTGCAATTTGCAGATGACTGTTGTATAATCTGTTTTGCAAGTTACGGCTCGTTGGTCAAGCGGTTAAGACGCCGCCCTCTCACGGCGGAAACAGGGGTTC
>CAZJEN010000023.1:0-6128 GCA_964545045.1 uncultured Lachnospiraceae bacterium
AAATGATTTCGTTGTATGAGGAAATGGCGAGACGGGAAACCATCGAAGCTAAGGTATATAAGGCGATTGATGGACTGGAAGCGGTGATTCAGCATAATATATCCGATTTGTCAACCTGGATACCGAAGGAATATGAACTAAATAAAACATATGCCGATGACAAGGTGGCATGTTCGGAGTATTTGAAAGAATTACGGGAAGAAATACGGAAAGATACCTTAAAGAAGATTGGAGAATAGATCTATATGAACGCAATCCCTTTTTTGGAACAGCCGGAGCTACAGGAAGTGTTGAAATATACCAACATTCCGTGTTATGAGGCGGCAAAGAAAGTGATATCGGAGGAGACGGAAAAAGGCAATAAAATCCTTTTGGTAGGTGATGCAGGGTGTCACCCGAGCGAAACCTGGGTGGTGATTGATTTTTCCGAAAAACCGAAGGGCGTATATGAAGATTTAAAGGAAGATACGCGGTCAACCAAACGTTATCCGTATTTATCCTATAGTGATAACAAAGGTGCTCTTCATATTACCTTCGGAAGAATATAATTAACGAACAGGAGAAAAACAATGGAAAAAGACGATATTATTATCAGAGAAGCGGTGATCCATATTTTGGATTCTATGGTGGGGATGCCGGTGCTTTCGGATTCCCTGCTTGAAATGGGGCCGGATTTATGTGACTTTTTACGGAATCATATTTATAAGCTGTTGTCAGGGGACGACTTGAAGAATTGTGTATTTGATACGGAGTCCTCCGAGGTGTATGCGGCACTTAGAGATTTTAGGGAAGAGAATCTGATTCCGGTCAGTAAACAACTGGCGGGAAAGCTTTACGAGATTATGAATTCCAATATCGATATTCCGGCGGGGGATGTGTTTTTTGTAACCTTTCAGGTGGAGTCCAGACAGCATCTTGCCATTCTTAAAATGAATTATAAGGAAGTGTATGTGCATTATACGTCTCTTGGAGAGCAGGACGAAAACATCAACGAGGTTATGAAGCAGACGGCGGCGTTGCCGTTAGCCGGCGGAAAGCTTTCCGAGGCGGTGTTAATCGACCTGGAGGGAGATGCGGTACGTCTTGTGGAAAAGAAGTTCCCGGTGAACGGAGAGAAGGTGAACTATCTGTCGGAACTTTTCCTGCACTGCCATGCCAGAATGTCCCAGAAGACGAAGCTGGACCTTGTGACCAAGGCGGTAGAGCAGATTAACAAGAAGTACTATGACGACGATTTTGAGCAGAAGATGAAGACGAAAAGCGTGCTGCATGAGGAGTGTGCCAAGACCGACGGTCCGATTAAGGTAGAGGAAATTGTAGAGAAGGTGTTCAAGGAAGCAGCGCCGGAGATTAAAGAGGAGTTTGTGGAAAAGCTGGAGAAGTATAAGCTTCCGAAGGAAGAGATTAAAATCCAGAGTGAGAAGACTACAAAGAAGCTGGAAAAGCAGTTTCTTACCACCGACAGCGGAATCGAGATTAACATTCCGATGGAGGAGTATAACAATAAGCAGCATGTGGAGTTTATTACGAATTCGGACGGTACCATTTCGGTATTGATTAAGAATGTAAACAGGATTACCAGCAAATAGCGGAGTTTTTCCGCGCGGGACGAAGGTCGGGACGGTAAACGGCAACAGAATATGAGTTTTAGACAGCCCTATAGGAAATCAGCAATTATGAGTATCCCGCAGGGCTGTTTTACATTCGATATCAACGAGAATGATGTCCGGACCGATTTGCTTGATGTTGCACCAAGGGATGACGTATTCGCAGGAATCTCCGAAAAAGCCAAAGAATTTTCCCGGACCCGGAACGATGATTTTTTCCAAACAACCGGTGCATAGATTAAATTCTACATCGCCCACATAGCCTAAGCGGGCGCAATCCCTGCAGTTGATAACTTCTTTTTGACGTAAATCGCACAGGCGCATGATAGGACCTCTCGTCTTAATTATATCTTAATATATGCATGGGATTGTAGTTGTTGACGCAAAAGTCTGATTGTGATAAAGTTTTATTATGGGTATTCTGGATACCAAAGAGGGGGCAATTATGAAAACGCTAAAGAAGAGAATCAGACAATATATGCTGCGAATTACCGGAACACTGATGATAGTGATTCTTGCTGTTGTTGTGTGTGTGCAGGTATTTGCGGAACGTCGAAGAGAGCATGAAAAGTCTCAGGGCGTATTGGCGCAGATTGAGAAGTTTATTGTAGAAAATGTAATCGAGGAGAATGTTACGGAGGACGCAGAGCAGAGCGCCTATTCCAATATGTTTTCACTAATCAAGGTGAACTCCGATGCGGATTATTATGTGATTGCGGAAGAGGACGGAAAGGTTTTGGGGACTACCGTAAAAGCGTTGTTGGGCAGCCTTTGTGAGGATATGGGGCTGAGCCTAAAAAAGGTAAAAGAAGACACCAACGGGTTCTATGCAAAAATGAACGGAACGACGTATTATTGCGTGTTTCAAAAGGTTGGGAATGAGTATGTGGGGCGCTGTGTAGATTGCGGAAGATTGTATCAGCGAGTTCCTACTACGTTGTTGGTATTCAGTGTCTGTTTGATGACCATTGCCGGTATTCTTGCTTATGTGGTCAGCCGTTATATGAATCGTTATGTGGTTGACGGAATCCATGAAATCAATGATAAGCTTTGCAGGATTGCGGAAGGAAACATGGAGGAAAAGGTGGATATCCGCACCAGTGAGGAGTTTTCGGAGCTGAGTGACTATATTAATGCGATGGTGAGCAGTCTTTCGGATACCACCAGTAAGATTTCCTATGTGCTTAGCAAGACAAACATGTTTATCGGTGTGTATGAATATCGAAAAGGTGCAAAGCCGGTTCGTTGTACGGAGTATATTCCGCGCATTTTTTCCTTGGAATTGGATGAGTGGAGATTGTTGACATCGGATTATGAGTTGTTTGATGGATTTGTCGAAAAGGTTCGCTCTAATCCGTACGCAGAAGAGCAGGGAGTGTATGTGCTTTCCGAGGAACCGGAGCAGTATGTAAAGCTGGAGGAAATGGAAATCGGCAACGAAGTGTTCGGCGTAGTTATTGACGTGACGGAGGAAGTCATCAAACGCAGACAAATCGAGGCGGAGCGTGATGTGGATTTGCTGACCGGGCTGTATAATCGCCGCGGTATGGAAACGCAGATGACACTTTTGTTCCGAAAGCCGGAGATTATGAGATGTGCTGCATTAGTTATGATTGATGCAGACGGTTTGAAGGGCATTAACGATACTTACGGACATGAAATGGGAGACGCTTACTTAAAGAAAGTGGGCAATATAATTAATAATTTCGGTATTCAGAGCAGTTTGTCCGCAAGAATCGGCGGTGATGAATTTGTACTGTTCTTATATGATTATGACGGAGAAGATGAATTGTTAAATACAATCCGTACCATAGAATATATTCAGGAACACAGTACCGCACGGTTGAATGAGAAGTTGACGGTACCGCTTCGGTTCTCTTTCGGATATTGTATGCTGAAAGACGGTATGTCCTATGAGGAAATGCTGAAGACTGCAGATGGGCTGATGTATGAGAATAAGCGGAAGAGAAAGGCTGAGGCTGCGAAGGAACGGTAATCGTTGCAATGGCTGCATGGGCGAACGAACACACATATATATAGAACGATAGATAAGGGGCAGGAGCGTTATGAAATCGACAAAAGAGAAAAAAATTCAGCATATGACGGAGTTGGCGGCATATCGCAGGCAGCTTTGGAGAAAACCGCAGCTAAGGAATTTGTTTCTGGAGCTGACCATGGAGTGCAATGAACGATGTCTCCATTGTGGCAGCCGTTGCGGAGAAGTAGAGAGCGAACTGCTCAGTGTAGATACGTACAAGCGGTTTCTGGATAAGATAAAGTCTGATTTCGGTACGGAAGGGCTTATGCTGGCCATAACGGGCGGAGAACCGCTTCTTCGTCCGGAATTTTTCGAAATAATGGGCTATGCTCATGAGCTTGGCTTTCATTGGGGCATGACCAGTAACGGTACGCTGATTGATGAGACGGTGGCAAAACGGCTGCAGGATTGTGGTATGAGTACGATTTCTATCAGTATTGACGGACTGCCGGAGACCCACGACTGGTTTCGGCAGACACCGGGCGGATACGACGCTGCAATGAAGGGCGTGGAGGCATTGCTTGCTAACGGAAGCTTTCAGCATGTGCAGATTACGACGGTGGCACATAAAAAGAATATTGGGGAGTTGGAGGCTCTGTATCATATTCTGGAAAATGTGGATATTGATTCCTGGCGGATTTTAAATATTGAGCCGATCGGAAGGGCGGAAATGATGCCGGAGCTTCTTTTGACATCGGAGGAAACGGTTTCCGTGCTGGATTTCATTCGGGAAAAACGAATGCAGGGAGAACCGGTGCAGTACGGCTGTTCCCATTACCTCGGTACGGAATATGAAAGGGAAGTCAGAGACTGGTACTTCCTCTGTAACGCAGGGATTTATACGGCATCGGTGATGGCAAACGGAGATATCGGTGCATGCCTTGATATTGAACGCCGTCCGGAATTGATTTTTGGAAATATTTTAAAGGATGATTTTACGGAAGTGTGGAAAAACGGTTTTGGGGCATTTCGACGGAATCTTTATGAGGACAATGCAACCTGCAGTGCCTGTAAGGAACGGGAGTTTTGTGGCGGAGGAGCCTTTCACAGCTGGGACTATGATGAAAAGAAACCGAAGGTGTGTTTTAAGGGAACGTTATTTTAAGGGGGGAAGCAGAATGAAGAAGACAGGAAAGAAAGTTTTGGTAACCGCAACCTTGGTTTCTGCGGCAGTGACTGTGGGGGGATGCAGATTTTTACCGTGGGCAAATTCAAATGCATGCGTATACGGACCGCCGCCTGAGGAGTATGATCCGAGATGGAATATGGAGCAGCCGGAGTACGGGGTGCCGTATTACGAACCGTATGTAACACCGGAGCCGATAGTTCCGATGGAACAGGATTGGTATAAGTTGACGAAGGGATACTATGCGGTGATTCGAATGGTTTCTGTTCCGTGTCAGGAGACGGAACAGGAGAATTCTGCAGCGGATGCATTGTGCGGAATAGAAGTATTGTCCTTTTATAATGCGGCTGGAGAAGATTTAAGCGGAATATCCATGCTTGCTGTGTCACAGGAGGATTTGAGTCTGTTTTCGGAGAATGCTGTTATGTTTGTTGAACTGGGGTCCAAGGTAATAGAGGGTGACAACATATGGTGGAGACTAAAATATGATGAGGATGTTCCGGTGTATACTCCGTTTATGGATAACCGGCTAACTGTGACTCCGGAGTTTGAACAGCTTGCATTGTATGATTGGTTTTGGAATTATGATGCAATGATCGAATGGAACCAAAAGGAAGTGGAATTTGGACGGGAAGCGGAGTTTAAGCATGAGTCTCCGTATTTTGAGGACGGGGCAACAACGGAAGATATAGCAGTTATTTTCGAGTGTCTGAGACTGGCGAAGGAGCAGTATGAGGGGATACCTAAGACAGAGCAAGGGGAATAGGTGAATTAGGGAGGATCTTTATGAGCTATTTTACGTATATTGCATCGGATTATCCGTTGCCGACGGTGGAGAGAACGGACCGTGAGATTACCATTGAAATCGACACGGAGACGGGAGAGGTTTTTGACGGAGACTTTGAGGATGATTTTGCCTTATATCCGGCAGAAGGCTTAAGCGATGTTTGTACCGAAAAGAAGTATGCGGTGTATCTGGAATGGAGCTATTATACGGAAGGACGTGCAAAGAACATTATCGAGTACATCAAAGAGAATTTAAAGCATACGGATGAGGTGGAGCTGTGGCATATTTGGTCCGGAGCGGGAGATATATTTAACGTTCATACAAAGAATATTCCGATGGAATCTTTAAGTCCGGAGATGATTCGGGAGTTGGATGAACGGGAGATTAAAATTGATACGGTGGAAGGGTATGAGGTCGTGGACCAGTACCGGTATGTGGTAAAGAAATGATACAAGGAAGTGAAAGGAGAAACCCGAAAAGTAAGGTTTCTCTTTTTTGTGTACCCTCGCGGCAAAGCCGCTCGGTCGTGGGCGCGTTCGCATTTCGGAGACTTTCGTGCAGGCAGTGCTT
>CAZJEN010000023.1:6228-53278 GCA_964545045.1 uncultured Lachnospiraceae bacterium
CGCACCAGCCCCCACCTCGTGACCGATGGTCACTCGGTCGTGGGCGCGTTCGCATGCCGGAGACTTTTGTGCAGGCAGTGCTTCGCACCAGCCCCCACCTCGTGACCGATGGTCACTCGGTCGTGGGCGCGTTCGCATTTCGACGACTTTTGCAAGCAAGCTTGCATCGTCGTCTCAATGCTCACTTTGCCTGCACGAACTTTACAGATAACTTGACAGTTGTAAAATACTGTGTTATACTTTGCCCATCATCTTGAAAAAGGGAGAGCTTGTGTCGGGAAGATTTTACGGACACAACATATATGGTTATGGAGAATGAATTGATTGCGGAAATTCAGCAGTTAAAGAAAGAGAAGAATGCCATTATTCTGGCACATTATTATGTAAATGATGAACTGCAGGCTTTGGCGGATTATGTGGGAGATTCCTTTTATTTGGCAAAGGTGGCGAAGGGAACCGATGCGGATGTACTTGTATTTTGCGGCGTTTCCTTTATGGGAGAGAGCGCAAAGATGCTGAATCCGGAAAAGACGGTATTGATGCCGGATATAACGGCGGATTGTCCGATGGCACATATGGCACAGGTGTCAAAGATTAAAGAGCTTAGGGAACAGTATGAGGACTTGGCGGTAGTTTGCTATATTAATTCTACGGCGGAGCTGAAAAGCCACAGTGATGTGTGCGTGACCTCCTCCAATGCGGTAAATATTGTGCGGAAGCTTCCGAATCGGAATATTTTCTTTATTCCGGATGTAAATCTGGGACGTTTTGTCGCGGAGCAGGTACCGGAGAAGAATGTGATTTTAAATGACGGTTATTGTCCGATACATAAGGAAATTAAAGCAGCCGGTGTACAGGCACAGAAGGAGAAGCATCCGAACGCACTGGTGATGGCACATCCGGAATGTGAGGAAAGCGTGCTTGTTATGGCGGATTATATCGGCAGTACTGCAGATATGATTGCTTTTGCAAAGAAGAGCGAAGGTACGGAATTTATCGTTTGTACCGAAGCGGGGATTTATTGTCGTCTGAGAGAGGATAACCCTGAGAAGAAGTTCTATTTCGGCGGGGATTATTTGTGCCGGGATATGAAGTTAAATACTTTGGAAAAGGTGTTACATGTGTTAAAGACCGGTGAGAATGAGATGACACTTCCGGAAGAAATCTGTGAGAGCGCAGTGAAGCCTCTTGACCGGATGTTAGAGCTTGCGAAATAAGCAGAAAGAAGTGAAGATTATGACGAAAAACAACAAAAAGGCAGATATTGTGATTGTCGGCTGCGGTGTGGCAGGTTTGTTTTGTGCGTTACATTTGCCGAAGGATAAGCAGATTGTGGTAGTTTCCAAGGATGGTTTGGATCAAAGTGATTCCTTTTTGGCACAGGGCGGTATTTGTGTACAACGGGACGAAGAGGATTACGAACCGTATTTCAACGATACCATGAAAGCCGGGCATTATGAAAACAATCCGCGTTCCGTAGAGGTGATGATTCGCTCCTCCAGAGATGTAATCAATGATTTGATTGCCTTCGGTGTGGAGTTTCAAAAGAATGAAAACGGTTATATCTACACGAAGGAAGGGGCTCATTCCAGGCCGAGAATTTTATATCGGGAGGATGTAACAGGGAAAGAGATTACATCAAAGTTACTTGCGAGGGCAAAGGAATGTCCGAATGTGACCTTGATTGAGCATTATACCATGGTGGATTTGCTTACAAAGGGTAATGTGTGCTACGGTATTGTAGGACACGATAAGGATGGTGTGTATTCTACGATTGCCGCGGATTATACGGTACTGGCTACCGGCGGCATCGGCGGTTTGTACGAACACTCCACCAATTACAGACATCTGACGGGAGATGCTTTGGCACTGGCCCTCCGGCACGAAATCAAGCTGCAGGACATCGATTACATACAGATTCACCCGACGACGCTTTATCAGGAAACACCGGGACGGAAGTTTTTGATTTCCGAGTCTGTTCGCGGAGAAGGTGCGGTGCTTCTGAATTCGAAGGGAGAGAGGTTTACGGATGAATTACAGCCGCGGGATGTGGTAACCAAGGCTATTTGGAAAGAAATGGAGAAAGAAGGCACGAAGCATGTGTGGTTGTCCTTGAATCCGATTCCGAAGGAAGAGATTTTGAGCCATTTCCCGAATATCTACGCGAAGTGTCTGGAGGTGGGCTATGATATTACGAAGGAACCGATTCCGGTGGTGCCGGCCCAGCATTATTTCATGGGAGGCGTAGCGGTAGACGAGTATAGCAAAACTTCCATGGAACGGTTGTATGCGGCAGGAGAAACTGCCTGCAACGGAGTTCACGGAAAGAATCGTCTGGCAAGCAATTCCCTTTTGGAAAGTCTTGTGTTTGCGAAACGGGCGGCGAAGCAGATCGAAGAGACTTATACCCGGGCAGACGAGGAAGAAGAAAAGCAAGCGGTAGGGAATGCGGACATGACGGCTGGGAAGACCTATGCCGGTTATGCGGAAGAATATAAAAAAGCGGTACTTGCCGCAATTGAAAAGGAAAAGGAGATAAGAGAACATGAATAACATTAGTATGACATTAAATGCAGATGAGTTGATTTTAAGCGCATTGAAGGAGGATATCAGCAGCGAGGATGTGTCCACCAATGCGGTAATGCCGAATTTTCAGTTGGGAGAGGTGGAGTTGATTTGTAAGCAGGACGGTGTTATTGCGGGACTGCAGGTGTTTGCAAGGGTATTTGAGCTTTTGGATGCAAATACAGAGGCGACCTTATACGCAAAGGACGGTGATGAGGTAAAGAAGGGTCAGAAGCTGGGAGTAGTCCGCGGTGATATTCGTGTGCTTTTGTCCGGCGAGCGTACTGCGCTGAATTACTTACAGCGTATGAGCGGTATCGCAACTTATACCCGTTCCATTGTGGTGCTGTTTGAGGGCAGCAAGACGAAGCTTCTGGATACAAGAAAGACGACACCGAATATGCGTATTTTCGAGAAATACGCAGTAAAAGTAGGCGGCGGCTACAATCACAGATATAACTTAAGCGACGGTGTGCTTTTAAAGGACAATCATATCGGTGCCGCAGGCAGTGTGGCAAAGGCAGTTGCTATGGCAAGAGAGTATGCGCCGTTTGTAAGAAAGATTGAAGTTGAAGTAGAGAATTTGGAGATGTTTAGAGCGGCGGCTACAATCACAGATATAACTTAAGCGACGGTGTGCTTTTAAAGGACAATCATATCGGTGCCGCAGGCAGTGTGGCAAAGGCAGTTGCTATGGCAAGAGAGTATGCGCCGTTTGTAAGAAAGATTGAAGTTGAAGTAGAGAATTTGGAGATGTTTAGAGAGGCTCTGGATGCGGGAGCCGACATCATTATGCTGGACAATATGTGTGAGGAGGACATGAGAGAAGCCCTTCTTTTGGCGGACGGTAAGGCAGAAATCGAGTGTAGCGGTAATGTGACGAGAGAAAATGTAGAGCGTTTGATCGATATCGGTGTGGATTACATTTCCAGCGGTGCATTGACTCATTCCGCACCGATTCTGGACCTTTCCTTAAAGAACCTGCATGCGGTATAAGGGGGAGTTTGATGAAGGGAAAAGAGCGTAGAAAGGAAATTGTTGCACTGATTATGGCGGCAGAGGAACCGGTTTCGGGCTCTGCCTTATCGGAGTGCCTTGGGGTATCGAGACAGATTATTGTGCAGGATATCGCTATGCTGCGAGCGGAAGGATATGATGTGCTTTCCACTCATCAGGGCTATGTCATTACAAAGGGGCCATTTGCGGAGCGCGTGTTTAAGCTGCGTCATACCAGTGAGCAGACGGAGGATGAATTGACCACTATCGTGTCTATGGGCGGAACTGCAGTCAATGTGTTTGTATGGCATAAGGTATATGGCAAGGTAGAGGCGAATCTGAATATTTTTTCGGAACGCAGTATTGCACAGTTTATGGATGGTATCAAAACAGGAAAGTCCAAGGAACTGATGCATATTACGGAAGGATATCATTATCACACGGTACGGGCGGATTCGGAAGAGGTATTGGATGAAATCGGTCGTGCTTTGGATGCAAAGGGCTATATTGTACCTGAAATTATGTAATTGTTACTTGCATTTTTTTACATTTCTTTTATAATAGAAGTAGAGAGAGTTCGATGTTTGCAAGGTTTTGTAAAATTCGAAGGGTTGCGTAACGCAACAGAAGGGGGAACTTATGAAGTGTCCGTTTTGCGGAAAAGAAAATACGAGAGTAATCGACTCCAGACCGGCAGATGACGGAGGATCGATTCGAAGAAGACGTCAGTGTGACGAATGCGGCAAGCGTTTTACGACCTATGAGAAGGTGGAGACCATCCCGCTTGTTGTTATTAAGAAGGACAATATCCGTGAGCCGTACGACCGGGCAAAGGTTGAATCCGGAGTGTTCCGTTCCTGCCACAAGCGTCCGATTTCCGTAGACCAGATTACGACATTGGTGGACGAGATTGAAACCATTATTTTCGGTCTTGAAGAGAAAGAGATTCCGAGCAGCAAAATCGGAGAAATTGTTATGGATAAGCTGAAGGATTTGGATGCGGTGGCTTATGTACGTTTTGCGTCCGTATACCGTGAGTTCAAGGATGTAAATACCTTCATGCAGGAAATCAAGAAGATTTTGGATACAAAATAAGGGATGTTTTTGAGTCTTTTCCGTAAGGGAAAGGATATTATGTTAGGAAAAGTGTATTCTGCGGCGGTGCTAGGCATCGAAGCGGAGCTGATTACGGCAGAAGCGGATGTAAAGGACGGTCTGCCGTGCTTTTCTATGGTCGGGGCACTGGCGTGTGAGACCAGGGAAGCAAAAGAACGGGTGCGAATCGCACTGGAAAATTCAGGCTATCGTCTGCCGGTGAAACGGATTACGGTGAATCTTTCACCGGCAGATATCAAAAAAGAGGGGACTGCATTCGATTTGTCCATCGCGATAGCCGTCTTAACCGCGTTCGGTTATATTTCAGAACAGTCAATTGAAAAGAGTATGTTTCTGGGGGAATTGTGCCTTGACGGCAGTATTAACCCGGTACCCGGTGTGTTGCCGTCCGCCTGTCTTGCCAAGGAGGAGGGCTTCTTACAGATGTTTGTGCCGGAGGACAATGCGAAGGAAGCCTCAGCTGTAGGTGAGTTCTTTGTCTATGGTGTGAGAACTCTGAGGGAGGTCGTGGAAGTGTTAAACGGAAACGGGGATATTCTGCCTTACAGAGAAGAAAATACATCGGAAAAGGAGTCGGTTACGGAACGGTGTGATTTTTCCGAAGTGCAGGGACAGCGCATGGCGAAGCGTGCTTTGGAAATCGCAGCGGCGGGGCGTCATAACGTGCTGATGATCGGGCCTCCCGGGACCGGAAAGACCATGCTTGCGAAACGGATTCCGTCCATCTTACCGGCACTGAATTTTGAGGAAAGTCTGGAAATTTCGAAAATTTACAGTGTGGCGGGGAGACTTTCGGGCCAACGTTTGATTTCGGAGCCGCCGTTTCAAGCACCTCATCATACGGTGACCCAGTCGGCGCTGGCGGGAGGCGGAAGGAGAGCAACGCCGGGAATGATCAGTCTGGCGCACAAGGGCGTACTGTTTTTAGATGAGTTTCCGGAGTTTCGCAGAGAAACCATTGAGATTTTACGACAACCCTTGGAGGAACGGAAAATAACGGTGGCACGGTATGACGCGACGTATGAATATCCGGCGGGAGGAATGTTGGTAGCCGCCATGAATCCTTGTGGATGCGGCTTTTATCCGGACCGTAGCCGGTGTAATTGCTCGGCAACACAAATCAGACGATATCTGGGGAAAATCAGCAGGCCTCTTTTGGAACGTTTTGATATGTGTATGGAGGTGCTTCCGATTTCTTTTCGTGATTTAAAGAAGGATATAAAGGAGGAAAGCTCTTCAGAAATCAGGAAGCGGGTAAAAGCGGCCAGAGACCGGCAGGAGGAACGTTATAAGGGGACGGCATTTTTCTGTAATTCCGAGGTGCCGGGAGGTGAGGTGAAGAAGTATTGTACTTTGACAGAAGCCGCCAAGCATCGGATGGAGGAGGCTTATGAGCGTCTTTCTTTGAGTGCCCGGTCCTATCACCGAATTTTAAAGACGGCACGGTCCATAGCGGATTTGGCAGGAACGGAGCACATAGAGGAAACACATGTGGCAGAGGCTCTTATGTACCGGGAGCCGGACCGGAAGTATTGGGGGGAGTAAGTGATGGAACAGAAGACTTTTTATAATGAAACACAAAGAAAACGTCACTGCATCTGGCATGCATTTGCTTCCTTTTGTATTACGCCGAAAATGCAGGATGCGGTACTGACGTATTTTGAGACGCCGGACAATGCGCTTGCGGCCACGGATGGGGAATGGGATACTTTCTTTCGGCTTACGGAGCAGTTCGGATTTACGGAGACGGAGAAAAGGAGTATAAGAGAAACGCGACGAAAAGACCATGAGAAAGCGTATGCGGAGCTGGAAATGCAGGGTATCGGTTTTGTGACACAGGAGGATCGCGAGTATCCGGAAAAGCTGCGTAAGATATTTTCCGCACCTCGTTACTTCTATTATAAAGGAAAACTTCCGGGAGAGGAGCCGGTGGTGGCTATTATCGGAGCAAGAAGGTGTTCCCATTACGGCAGTGAAATCGCATGGAGAATTGCAAGGGAACTGGCGATGCAGGAAATCGGCGTAATTTCCGGTCTGGCTTACGGTGTGGACAAGGCGGCTCACGACGGTGCCTTGGCGGGAGGAGGACGTACCTATGGAATTCTCGGGTGCGGACCGGATATTTGTTATCCGAGGAGTCATAAGGAGACCTACGACCGGATTCTGACATCCGGTGGATGTGTTTTGTCGGAATATCCGCCGGGGACACAGCCTCTTTCCTGGTTCTTTCCTCAGAGAAACCGGATTATTGCCGGATTGTCCGACGGAATTCTGGTGACGGAGGCGAGAAAAAAGAGCGGGACCTTGATTACGGTATCCTTTGGTTTAGAATATGGAAAGAATATTTATGCTGTGCCGGGACGAATCGATGATGTTTTGAGCGAAGGGTGTAACTATTTGATTAAAGAAGGTGCAAAGCTTACGGTTTCTGCGGCAGACATCATTGAGGATATAAAGACGGTTTTACCGGCAAAAAAGAAAGGAAATAGTGTCCAAAAATGTAGAAATTATGAATTTTTAAAAAATATACTTGCAACAAATGAAAAAATGGTGTATGCTAGTTTGCGTTTGATGCCAAAACATATAGAGGAAATTCGGGAAGAAACAGGGCTTTTGCCGGAGGATTTGTCGGCGGCTTTGGAAATACTTTCTTCTTATGGCTGTATAAAAAGATACGGACAGGCATATTATGCATTGTCTGATGAGTTCGATAGATAGCAATAGTTTTGTTTATGGAAAGGTAAGGATTGCAGATGGCGAAGAATTTACTGATTGTGGAATCTCCTGCAAAAGCGAAGACCATTAAGAAGTTTTTGGGTGCCAATTACGAGGTGCTCGCTTCCAACGGTCACGTGCGTGATATTCCGAAGAGCCGCATGGGAATTGATGTGGACAACGATTATGAACCGAAATATATTACAATCCGCGGAAAGGGAGATGTGCTTGCGAAGCTTCGTAAAGAAGTAAAGAAAGCTGAGAATGTGTATCTGGCAACCGACCCGGACCGTGAGGGAGAGGCAATCAGTTGGCATCTTGCGGAAGCCTTGAAGATTCCGCAGGAGGAAGTAAAGCGTATTACCTTTAATGAAGTTACAAAAAATGCAGTACGTAATTCTATCAAAGAAGCTCGCGGTATTGACATGAATCTTGTGGATGCACAGCAAGCGAGACGTATTCTGGATCGTATGATCGGATATCGTATCAGTCCGCTTCTTTGGGATAAGGTAAAGAGGGGCTTGAGTGCAGGCCGTGTACAGTCGGTGGCACTTCGTATTATTTGTGACAGAGAAGCAGAAATTGACGCGTTTGTACCGCAGGAATATTGGTCTCTGGATGCAGCTTTTTCCGTAAAGGGAATGAAAAAGCCGTTCCGGGCGAAGTTCTATGGCACAACCGAAGGGAAAGTAGCCATTTCCTCCGAAGAAGAGGCAAATAAGATTCTGGCGGCAGTAAACGGTGCCAAGTTTAAAGTAAGTGAAATTAAGATGGGAGAGCGGAAGCGTCAGCCGGCGCCGCCGTTTACCACCAGTACATTGCAGCAGGAAGCCGCAAAAGCACTGAATTTCTCTACCCAGAAGACCATGCGTCTGGCACAGCAATTATACGAAGGTGTGGATGTGAAGGGCCATGGAACGGTGGGTTTGATTACCTATCTTCGTACCGATTCCGTTCGTGTGTCGGAGGAAGCGGATGCGGCTGCAAAACAGTTTATTACGGATAATTACGGTACAGATTTCGTGATTGAAACAGAGCAGAAGAAGGCGGACAAAAAGAAAATCCAGGATGCGCACGAAGCAATCCGTCCGACCTATGCGGATTTGACGCCGGCTGCGGTAAAAGAGTCTCTTTCCAGAGATTTGTTCCGTTTATATCAGCTTATCTGGAAGCGCTTTATTGCCAGCCGTATGCAGGCTGCAAAGTATGAAACGGCTACGGTTAAGTTAGACGGCGGCGGATATCGTTTTACAACGACCACCTCCGAATTGGTGTTTGACGGTTTTATGGCAGTGTATTGCCCGGAGGACGAAGAGGAGACAGAGGAAGTTAAGGGAGGATTTTTAAAGAATCTGACCAAGGATTCCGAAGTTAAGCTGGAGGAATTACTTCCGGCCAGACATTTTACGACACCGCCGGCTCATTACAACGAAGCGTCGTTGGTAAAGACCTTGGAAGAACTGGGAATCGGTCGTCCGAGTACCTACGCTCCGACCATTACAACTATTCTGGCAAGACGTTATGTGGTAAAAGAAAATAAAAACTTATATGTGACCGAAATCGGTGAAGCAGTAAACCGTATTATGCGACAGGCATTTTGCTCTATCGTTGATGTGAATTTCACGGCGACCATGGAAGCACTTTTGGATGCCGTGGAAAGCGGAGATGTTTATTGGAAAACCATTGTACGGAACTTTTATCCGGATTTGGAAGAGTCTTTGGCAAATGCGGAGCAGGAATTGGAAAATATTAAGATTGAAGATGAGATTTCCGATGTAACCTGCGAAATGTGCGGAAGACAGATGGTAATTAAGTACGGTCCGCACGGAAAATTCCTGGCTTGTCCGGGGTTCCCGGAGTGCCGTAATACCAAGCCGTATCTGGAGAAAATCGGTGTAGCCTGTCCGGTGTGCGGAAAAGATGTTGTTGTCCGCAAAACGAAAAAAGGCAGACGCTACTACGGATGTGAGGCAAATCCGGAGTGTGATTTTATGGCATGGCAGAAGCCGTCCGGCAAGAAATGTCCGCAGTGCGGCGGAATTCTTCTGGAAAAAGGGAACAAGCTTGCCTGTGCTTCGGAAGAGTGCGGTTATGTGGAAATGAGTGAGAAATAGTCGGATTTTTGTTCATTGTTTATGAAAATACAATGTAGTGTGTCAAATGTTTATTTTGCACTTGTTTTTCAAAAAAAACTGTGATATAATATAAATAAATTGATAACGTATTGTGAGATGTTAGGCAGTTGAGTCTGCCGGAAAGGAGTTACCGTGAGCGTACAGTTATTGGATAAGACCAGAAAAATTAACAAGCTTTTGCACAACAATACCTCTCATAAGGTAGTATTTAACGATATTTGTCTGGTCCTTGGAGACATTTTGGAATCGAACATTTTGGTAATCAGTAAAAAGGGTAAGGTTCTCGGTATCAAGAATCGTAACGATGTAGAAACAATCGAAGAGTTGATTAAGGATGCAGTTGGCGGATATATTGACGGTATGTTAAATGAACGTCTGTTAAACATTCTTTCTACAAAGGAAAATGTAAATCTTGAGACCCTTGGCTTTTCTTTCCCGGAGGTGGAGAAGTATCAGGCAATTATCTTACCGATTGATATTGCCGGTGAGCGTCTCGGTACCTTGTTTATTTACAAGAAGGGACCGTCTTACTCTATCGACGATATTATCTTAAGTGAGTACGGTACCACCGTAGTAGGTCTTGAGATGATGCGTTCCGTAAACGAAGAGAATGCGGAAGAGAACCGTAAGGTGCAGATTGTTCGTTCCGCAATCAGTACATTGTCCTTCTCCGAATTGGAAGCAATTACTCATATTTTTGAGGAACTGGAAGGAAACGAAGGTATTCTTGTTGCAAGTAAGATTGCGGACAGAGTGGGTATCACCCGTTCCGTTATCGTAAATGCACTTCGTAAGTTTGAGAGTGCCGGTGTTATCGAGTCTCGTTCTTCCGGTATGAAGGGTACTTACATTAAGGTTCTGAATGATGTTGTATTCGATGAATTAAAGAAGCTGTAAGGTTTCGTAATTGAATATGGGATTAACCGGGATGGATTCCGGTTTGACGGTAAAGGGATTTTTGAGTCTGCTCAAAAGTCCCTTTCGGTTTTTGAACACAACTTCTAGTATTTCCGGGTAGGCAAAGTGAGCATGCGAGCATACTGCGTAAGCTTGCTTACAGACAGTTGCGCAGTCATGCGAACGCGCCCGCGACCGAGCGACAATGTCGCGAGGTTCGGGAAAGCGCGAATGCGCGTGCCTACACACCACAATTTCTAGTATTTTATAACTAAAAACAAGGAATTTTGTAAATATATCTTGTGTTTTTACAAAAGTTCGATATAATAGTATTGAAAGGAAGTGTATCTTATGATAGGTTCAGATGCTTTTAGCTTTGTAAATGTGCTGGATAAGGCGGCAGATGCCTCCTGGAAGCGCAACGAGGTCATTGCCAACAATATCGCAAATGTGGACACGCCGGACTTTAAACGCAGTGATGTTACCTTTGAGACGTATCTGGCAAAGGAATTGACCGGAAGAGATGCATTATCGAAAAAAGTGAAAGGTATGGATTTGTCAAAGCTGGGTTCCACCACTTATGTAGATCATGCTACGTTGGATTACCGCAAGGACGGCAATAACGTAGATATTGATACGGAATCCGCATATTTGGCTGATAACCAGTTAAAGTATTATGCTTTGCTGGATTCCATGACCCAGGAGTTTTCCAGAATCCGTTCCGTGTTACAGCGGTAACGGCTTTTCGTCGTATATAAAATAAATACGGTTAGATACATACGGAGTGCATAGTTTTTATGCGGAAAGGAGCGGCCTATGTCTTTGATGGGTTCTTTGAATGTCAGTGCCAGCGGTATGTCGGCACAGCGTACGCGAATGGATATTATTTCTCAGAATATTGCGAATGTAAATACAACAAGAGATGAGAACGGTGACGTATATCGTCGTCAGACCGTCGTATTTGCGGAGAAAAACGATTCGAATTTCGAGTCGATTTTGACAGCGATGCAGACCGGTATTTCCAGAAAGTCCGATCCGTTGGGAGACGGTGTAAAGATTACCGGTATTGCGGAAGATCATGTGACACCGATGAAGATGGTATATGACCCGGCACATCCGGATGCGGATGAGGACGGCTATGTAACCATGCCGAACGTCAATACGGTTACGGAGATGACGAACTTAATTGATGCCACACGTTCTTTTGAGGCAAATGTGACAGCATTCAATGCAACGAAGAACATGGCGTTAAAGGGACTTGAAATCGGAAAGTAATGACAGACGGCCGGTAGGCGGTCACAGAAAGGATGAGACGGTATGAGTTTAATCGCACCGATTAATAAAATACAGGCACTGGACAGCGGATTTCAGGTAAATCCCGTAAAGGACAAATCAGAGAAGTCAGGTGCTTTTGAAGCATTATATCAGTCGGCAATCGGACTTTTGGAAGAGACAAACCGCTATACCCATGAGGCGGAAGAGGCGCAGATGTCTTATATGCTCGGCTTGAATGACAATGTACATGATTTATTAATTGCGCAGAACAAAGCAAATATTTCTTTACAGTACACGGTTGCTATCCGGAACGGTGTGTTGGAGGCGTACAAGGAATTGATGGCAATGCAGTTTTAGCGTTTTTTTCTTAATGAGATTGATACAAAGGAGCGGCGACTATGAAAGAACGGTTACAACAGCTTCCGAAGCGTTTATTGGAATTATGGAATAAGTATACAAGTAAGCAGAAGACCATTATCGTTAGTGTGTTCTCCGGTGTGGTTTTGGCGCTTGCTATTCTTATTGTGCTTTTAAGCAGAACTAAGTATGTAACGCTGTCTACCTTTGAGAATACAAACATTGCCACTGGTGTGGTACAGTTGTTGAAAGAGAACGGAATCAAGTATAAGTTGCAGGATGATAATCTGACGGTAGAGGTAGACCAAAAACGTCAGACAGATGCGGTTGTTTTGGTGGCTCAGAGTGACTTGGAAGAGACGGGCTTCGGAATCGATGATTTGTTGAATACCAGTATCAGTACTACCAGCGGCGAGCGTTTGACCAGAGCACATTTGTATATGCAGTCGGATTTAAAGAAGAATATCGAAAATATGACAGGTGTGGATAAGGCTAAAATCAGTTATGTTCCGCAGGATTCTTCCACGACGATTCTGACCGCTAAGAAGGATACACCGGCCAGCGTATTTTTAACCATAAACGATGAATTCGATACGGAGGTGACTCCGGTATCCATTGCGGTTGCGGTAGCCTATGCCATCGGCAATTCTTCTACGGAGCAAATCCGTGTGGTAGACCAGTACGGTGTGATGCTTTATGACGGTTCGGATCCGAAGGAAGAAGAGGAAATTACCCAGGATGAAATCACGGCCTTTAAGAATGAGATTAATTTGGCGTACAAGAATCTTGTTTATGCGGGCTTTGCGGCTTGTCAGTTCCAGCTGACGGAGGTTATGCCGTCCATTACCGTAAATATGGACAAGAAGGAGACCTATACCGAGCGGTATTATCCGGATAATCCGGACATGGAGCAGGGATATCAGTCTCACTACGAGTCCTATTCCGCAACGGGAGTAACCAATTCCGGTGATATTCCGGGAACGGACAGTAACGATGAAGTGGACTATATGCTGGTAAACAGTATGGGAGGCACTTCTTCGGTGGATTCCGAGTCCTATGATATGATTTATAATAAGCAAATTACCAATGAGATTTACGAGACCGGTGTGGTAGATAAGGATTCTTCATTTATCAGTGTTGTTGCAACTCATGTGGAGGAAGTAAGTGAGGCGGAGCTTCGTGAAAAGGAGCTTTTGACCGAGGATATGACCTATGAGCAGTTCCAGCTTTTGTACGGAAAGCCTGTAAAGACGGAGCCGTCCGAGGATTTGTACCAGATGGTGGCAAAGGCAACAGGTATTCCGAGAGATAATATTCATATTACCACTTATGACCAGTATAAGTTCCTGGAAGAGCTGGAAGAACCGGTGAACTGGGAGTTCATTCTTACCATTGTGTTGGCGGTATTACTGCTTGCGTTCTTGGCATATGTCGTATTCCGCGGTATGGCACCGGTAGAAGTGATGGAGGTAGAGCCGGAGCTCAATTATTCCGAGATTTTGGCGGAGCACGGAAACAATGCATCCCTGGAGGATGTTGAGTTCGGTGAGAAATCGGAGACTCGAATTTTGATTGAGAAGTTCTTTGATGAAAATCCGGAGTCTGTGGCAATGTTGTTGCGGACCTGGTTGAACGATGAGTACTAAAGGAGGAAGGAGGATACGCTATGGCAGGCAGATCATTGGATTTGACAGGAATGCAAAAGGCTGCGATTCTGTTTATTGTAGTTGGACCGGAACGGGCATCCAAAGTGTTTAAGTTCTTAAAAGAAGACGAAGTAGAGCAGTTGACGTTGGAAATTGCGAATACGAAGAATATTACTCCTTCCGTAAAGGACGAGGTATTGGATGAATTCTATGAAGTATGTCTGGCACAGCAGTACGTGGCAGAGGGCGGTATCAGTTATGCAAGCGATTTGTTGGAAAAATCCTTCGGTACCGAAAAGGCAAAGGAGATTATCGGAAAGCTTACCGATTCCTTGCAGGTACGTCCGTTTGAGTTTGTTCGAAAGACGGACCCGAGCCAGTTGCTGAACTTTATTCAGGACGAGAATTCCCAGACCATTGCTCTTATTTTATCCTATCTATCCGCAAGCCAGGCGGCAACCATCGTCAGTGCGTTGTCACCGGATAAACAGGCGGATGTTGCGAAGCGTATCGCACAGATGGATCGTACATCTCCGGATACCATCCGCGATGTAGAGCATGTATTGGAGCGTAAGCTGGCATCCTTGGTAAATCAGGACTACACCATTGCCGGCGGCGTAGATGCAATCGTAGAGATTTTGAATACGGTAGACAGAGGTACAGAAAAGCACATTATGGAAACTCTCGAAATCGAAGAGCCGGAATTGGCAGACGAGATTCGAAGAAAGATGTTCGTATTCGAGGATATCCTTTCTCTGGACGACCGTTCTATTCAGCGTGTATTGCGTGAGGTTGACAATAATGAACTGGCTACTGCACTTAAGAGTTCCAATGAAGAGGTACAGACGGTTATCTTTAATAACTTGTCCAAACGTCTTGTGGCTATGATTAAGGATGATATGGACTTCATGGGTCCGGTTCGTTTGAAGGATGTTGAAGAAGCACAGCAGAAGATTGTTAATATTATTCGTAAGTTAGAGGACTCCGGAGAAATTGTTATTTCCAGAGGCGGAGGTGACGAGATCGTTGTCTAATATGATAAAGGCGTATTCCGTACGCTACAAAGAAGAAATGAAGAAAATCGATGTATCGGCCAAAGAAGATGAAATTCATTCCCGTGTGGCGGATTCTATATTGGAAAGTTCTTTTGTAGGTGGGTTACAGGCGATTACTTTGACAGAAGACGGAGAGGTGCCGGCAATTGCGGATTTTGCGGGTTTTTCGGATGAGGAAGGAGTCGTTCTCCCGGAAGAAGCGATAGGTGCCGAAGGTGTGGTATCGGAGGACAATCCGGAAGCAACGCCTATGGAGCGTACCGTGATGAGTGAAGCCTATATGGAGGCTTGGCGGGAAGCGGAGCGCGAAAAGCTTCGTGAAGAAATTACCGCTGCGGAAAAGCTTGCCATGAAGATTGAACTGGAAAAAGCAATTCGTACCCAGGCAGATGTAATTTTGGAGCAGACAAAGGCTCAGGGAGAACTGTTAAAGGAAAAAATAAGACAGACGGCAGAAGAAGAAAAGGCCGCTGTTTTAGAGGAGGCCAGAAGAGAAGGTTACGAAGCGGGCCGCCAGAGATTGTTACAAGAGCAGGCGGAGTTAGAAGCTTCTTTTGCGGAACGAGAGAGGCTGCTTGAGACCGAGTTCGAAAATAAGCTGAGGGAACTGGAACCGACGGCTACCGAGGTGATTACAAAGCTTTTGGAGCATCTGACGGGAGTATGTCTGGAAAGCAGAAAAGGAATTGTGACATATCTGGTAACGAAGGCATTATCCGAAGCGGACAGAAGCAATTCGTTTTTGATTAAGGTTTCCAAAGAAGATTTGGATGAAGTAAAGGGAGCGGCAGATGATTTAAGAGCGCTCTTTGAAAGAGAAGTGACATTAGAGGTTGTACGGGATGTTCTTTTGAAAAAGGGCGAATGTATGATAGAAACCGATTCTAACATTATAGATTGCAGTTTGGGTACACAGCTGGAGGGCCTCATAGAGGATATCCGGCTGCTTAGTGTACAGGAAAGGGTGTAACATGGCGTTTTCAACCGAGGACTTTTTGCAACTGCGTGAGCGGTCATATGTGAAAAAATACGGCAAAGTAGTAAAGATTGTCGGATTAACCATAGAGTCTCTCGGACCGGAGGCAAAACTGGGAGATGTTTGTACGATTTCCTCTACGGATAAATCCAGACAAATCCGGGCGGAAGTAGTAGGATTCCGGGATAACAGAGTGTTGCTGACCCCGTATGAGGAGGTTTCCGGTATCGGTATCGGAGACAGTGTGGAACAGAACTCCGAGGCGTTAAAGGTGCCGGTAGGTGAGGAGCTGTTAGGGAAAGCACTGGATGGATTGGGACGTCCGTTGGACGGCAGTGAATTAAATGTCAGTCAGTATTACGAAGTTAATGCCACACCTCCGGATCCCATGGATCGTGTGCTGATCCGCGATGTACTTCCTCTTGGAGTAAAGGCTATCGACGGTATGCTTACACTGGGAAAAGGCCAGCGTATCGGTATATTTGCCGGTTCCGGAGTGGGTAAGAGTACCTTGCTGGGTATGATTGCCCGTAATACAAAGGCAGATATCAATGTCATTGCTTTAATCGGCGAGCGTGGCCGAGAAGTAAAAGAGTTTATTGAACATGACCTGGGAGAAGAGGGTATGCGGCGCTCCGTACTTGTTATTGCTACATCGGACAAGCCGGCGTTGATTCGTAAGAAGGCGGCACAGACCGCTACAGCCATTGCGGAATATTTCAGAGACCAGGGAAAAGATGTTTTGTTGATGTTAGATAATTTGACCCGTTTTTCCATGGCACAGAGAGAAATCGGTCTGGCGGCGGGAGAACCGCCGGTTTCCAGAGGATATCCGCCCAGTGTATATGCGGAGATGCCGAAGCTTCTGGAACGTGCGGGAAACGGTGCGGTAGGCTCCATTACCGGTATTTATACGGTTTTGGTAGACGGTGATGATTTCAATGAGCCGATTTCCGATACGGCCCGCGGTATTTTGGACGGACACATTATTTTATCCAGAAAGTTAGGTCATAAAAATCATTATCCGGCCATCGATGTGCTGCAAAGCATTTCCCGAGTGATGAGTGCGGTGGCCACCAAGGAGCATAAGAAGCTGGCGAGCAAGTTAAAGAGTACGCTGGCGACCTATTCCGATGCGGAGGATTTGATTAATATCGGTGCCTATAAAGCCGGTTCCAATCCGGAAATCGATTATGCGATACAAAAGAACAGCGCGATTAACGAGTTTTTATGCCAGGCAACGGACGAGAAGTTTACTTTTGAAGAAACAGTGGAGCAGTTAAACAGCATTTTTTCAACGGAAGCGGTTTAACCGGCCGTTTGGGGAGGAGGAGATGTAGCGAATGAAAAAATTCCGATATTCGATGCAGAGCCTTCTTGTAATCAAACAAAAGCTGGAGGACCAGGCAAAGGCAGCCTACGGAACGGCAAAAATCCGTCTAAACGAAGAAGAAGAGCGTTTGCGGGTAATGCAGTTAAAAAGAGAGGACTACGTAGAAGAAAAGCGTCAGGTAATGGCAGCCAGACTGGATGTGCCGAAACTGAACCGTTTGCAGATGGCGGTGGAGGCAATGGATGACCGGATTGCCCGACAGAAGCAGAATGTAAAGAAGGCTGAGATGGCTGTCCATGCTGCGGAGGAGCGGCTGGTAGAGGCCATGTCGGAGCGGAAAACCCAGGAACGCCTGAGAGAAAATGCATTTGAAGAGTATCGCCAGGAAATGAATGCGGAAGAACAAAAGGAAATTGATGAACGTACAAGTTTTCGGTACGGTACAACAGAGGCGGAGGAAGCGTAATGGCAAGAAAAGACAGGAAAAGCGGAAATGAGGAAGAAAATAAAGGCGGATTTCTTACCGTCTTTATTGTCTTGCTCATTATCATTATCTGGGTTGCGATTTTTGCGTTGTTGATTAATCTTGATGTGGGGGGGATCGGAACGACGCTGCGACCGATGTTAAAGGATATTCCGGTGGTAAATAAAATTCTTCCGGCGGTTTCCGACGAGGAACTTGCGTGGGAGAATGATTTGGCATATAAAGATATCGTAGAAGCGAATCAACGTATTAAGGAATTGGAGATTTTGGTCGATAAATTAACTATAGAGGGTGAAGACAAGGATGATGAGATTCTTGCGCTTACTTCTCAGGTAAACCGGTTAAAGGAATTGGAGAAGAAAATGGCCGATTTTGAAGATCGGGTGTATGAGTTCGACAAGAAAGTTGTGTTCGGAGAACATGCTCCGTCCATCGATGAATACGTAAAATGGTACGAGACCATCTCGCCGGAGAATGCGGAACGGATTTACGAGATGGCAATTCAGAAGGAAGCTTATAATATCACAATCAGGGAAAAGGCGGAGTATTACGAGAAGATGAAGGTTTCCGCAGCTGCAGAGATTTTTGAGAATATGACGGCGGATTTGGAATATGTATGTAAGCTTCTGTATTGTATGAAACCGAAGACGGTATCGGATCTTTTGGCTGCAATGGACCCGTTGTATGCGGCAAAGATTACGAGAAAGATGAAGGAAATGGACGAAGAACGGTTTGACGACTGGGTTCTTGAGTATTAATCAGGGAAATCCCCGAAAGGGTTTCTATAAAATTTTTCAGAAAGGAGGAAAAAGATGACAGCACAAGGTATTATGAGTGGTGCTGGTTCGGCGATGAATGCCATGTTTTCCGGGTTTCCTGCGGTAGGCGGTTCCGTAAAAGGAATGCAGGATACTTCTTTTGAACAGTTCATGGAAACGTCCAAAAGCGGAAATGAAGACACTTCGGTTGCGCCTACCAAAGATACGGGCGTAAAAGAAGCTACCGTAACCGGGAAGGACGTAAAGGAACGGGCAAAGGAATTGTTTTCCGGTGAAAGCAAAGTAAAGGATGTCCCAAAGTCTCAGGCAGAAGAACCTATTGAGGTTTCGGAAGAAGAGGCGGAAGCGGTTTCTACATTGCTTGTACAGGTAAAGCAGGTGATTTGCGAAACCTTGGACATTACGGAAGAGCAGCTTACAAGCGCAATGGAAGAACTGGGACTTCAGGATGCGGACTTGCTTGACAGAGACAGCTTGCAGCAGATTTTCCTGAATCTGAACCAGGCAGAACCGACGGAGTTTTTGACCAATGAAGCATTGTTTACCGAGTTCGGCGAACTGATGCAGGCAGTGGAACAGACCGTAACAGAGTCTGGAATGAATCCGGAGGATGTACAGGCCATTCTTGAAGCAACAGAAGAAATGACAGATGTTGTGACGGATGTAAATGATAACACGGTGACAGCAGATGAGACAACGGAAAATGATGTGGAAGACAAGGCGGAAGAGGTTACGGCAGAAACGGTAACCAAGGAAAGTTCCGGGACGACTTCCGAAACAAAGACCGAAACCGGCAACGACGGAACGGAATGGCATGAGGCAACGGCGAAAAAGGACGGAGATAAGATTACGGTTTCCAATGAGACGGATGCCAATGTCAAGAGTGTATTTGTTGACGCGCTAGCAAAGAATGCAGTGACGGAGACCGGAGAAGCGGGCTTAGCTGCGGCGGCACAGGTAAGAGAAATTGCTAACCAGATTATGGAGCATATTAAAATTACCATTCGTCCGGAGCAGACCAATATGGAACTTCAGTTGAATCCGGAGCACCTCGGAAGAGTCAATCTTACCATTACCGAAAAGGAAGGTATGATGACCGCACAGTTTACTACGCAGAGTGAGGTAGCAAAGGAAGCAATCGAAAGCCAGATGACGGCTCTCAGAGAATCCTTGCAAAACCAGGGAATCAAGGTAGAGGCAATCGAGGTTACGGTATCCGAATTCGGATTTGAGCGTGACAGACAGTCCGAGCAAAGCGGAAACGGCGAACCGGAGAAACGTAGAAAATCCGATGACTTTACCGTAGAGGATACGGACGAAACGGCTCCGAAGATGGCGGATTACCTCAATGTAACCGACAGCAGTGTAGACTACTCAGCGTAAGAAAGGAACTAAGTTATGGCATTGATTCAACCGATTAAAGACGGAAAGGTCGAAAATACCGCTATCGAAAGTACCAAAAAAGAAACAAAGGGCACTTCCGAACTGGGAAAAGATGCATTCTTACAGCTTTTGGTAGCACAGATGAAATATCAGGATCCGTTAAATCCTACGTCGGATACAGAGTACATCGCACAGCTTGCACAGTTCTCACAGCTTGAGCAGATGCAGAATCTCGCGGCAACCAACGAGAATTCTCAGATGTTGTCTATGGTTGGCAAGGAAGTTTGCGTTTCCTCGGAAAACGAAGACGGCACTTTGAATTACAAGCAGGGCGTTGTGGAAGGAGTAACCATCAGCGGCGGTAAGGCTTACCTTACGGTAGACGGAAGCTTGTACGATTCGGAGCATCTTGTAGAGGTTTACGAGACCGGATATTTGTTAGAGCAGAAGATGCCGAAGATGGCGTCCCAGTATTATGCTTATGACGGAGCCTCCCCGAAGAACTTCTCCTTCGAAGTTGATTTCGGTACTGAAGAGGCAAAGGCAACGGAGATTGCGTTAATTGTTGACGGTGAGAGAATTATCAATCCGGATTATATCCGCAAGAATGATAATTACTTTACCATTAACCAGGATGTATTCCATCAGTTAACTCCGGGCAAGCATTATATATCCGTTATGTTTAATAACGACCCGTACTACACCACGAAGGAAGATGTCATCGAAGTGGATGTCATCAATTCCGAACCGAAGGAAAACACGGATGTATTCGTACAGGAGAATCCGGTAGAGCCTGAGCAGAACCCGCCGGTAGAGACGGAATCCGATGGCGATACGAATACGGAGAACAACGAACAAACAGTGTAACTTAATCACGGAGGATTACGCCGACGGCGTACAACAAGGAAGGGAAGCTTATGAATCAGTTACAGAACGGTCGGTTTGTATCGATAGAGCAGATGACAAATCAGTATCTGGATACTGCCGGCAAAGCAAAACCCGTAAATGTTTCCCAACCTCAAGGTGCAACGTTTCGTCAGATTTTGGAAGAAAAACAGGCGCAGACCACAGAGCTTCGTTTTTCGAAACATGCAAACGAACGGCTTGCCAGTCGTAATATCCGATTATCTGCCGAACAGAAAGAGCGCCTTCAGGGCGGAGTGGACAAGGCTTCGCAGAAGGGAATCAGAGATTCGCTTGTCATGGTGGACAATATGGCGTTTATCGTTAACGTAACCAACCGCACGGTGATTACCGCAGTGGGAGAGGGAGACGATAAAATATTTACCAACATTGACGGCGCGATAATTACTTAGCTGCCGGACCTGATTAGGAGGCAGTGCTCCCCGGAATGACAGAAGGGGAAGCAACAAAGGAGGTCATGTACTATGTTAAGATCACTTTATTCCGGAGTATCCGGTATGAAAGTTCACCAGTCGAAAATGGACGTTATCGGTAATAATATCGCAAACGTAAATACCGTAGGTTTTAAGTCCAGTCAGGTGACATTTTCGGACGTACTGTATCAGACATCGTCCGCAGCATCCGGACCGGATGAAAATACCGGACGTGCCGGTGTGAATCCGAAGCAGGTAGGTCTCGGTGCAAATTTTGCATCCGTAAAGACGACCATGGATTCTACGGGCGGTTCCCAGAGAACCGATAACCCGTTTGACTTAATGATTGAAGGAGACGGCTTCTTTATCGTAAATAACGGTACTTCCAATTACTTTACCAAAGCCGGTTCCTTTACCTTAGATGCCAACGGTACCCTTTGTACCGCAACCGGTTACAGTGTCATGGGTTGGCAGATTGATCCGACCAATCCGACTCAGATTAAGGCGGATACGGTATCTCCGTTACATATTATGAGTGCGGACAATATGTATTCCGAGCCGGAAGCAACCACAGCGGTTCATTTTGAAGGTAATATTGACAGTGCCGATTCCGATTTGGCGGGAACGGGACGTGTAACCAATTTCACCTTTTACGATAACCTGGGCCAGAGCTATACCGTACAGATGCTGGTAAAGCAGAATACCCAGGCGGATTCCTTAATTAAGAACGAGTATCAGGTATCCGTAACCGATGTTTTGGATTCCAACGGTCAGTCCATTTTCGTAAAGAAGGAAGACGACGGTATGGGAAATATTACGTACAGTGAGAGTACGATTACGGAGGTAACCCTCGGCACATATACTTTTGCAGTAGGTGATATCGATGAGGAAACCGGTGTTCCGACTTTGGAATGTGATACACCGCCGGTACTCAGCTTTAATGCTTCTACCGGTAAGATGGTAAGTATCGGTGATGCAGAAGGCGAGAAGAGCCTTACCTTCTCTATCGGTATTACCGGTGAGCATCCGTTTGAGGATATCGATGTAGATTTCTCCGCACTGACCATGTACGCAAACAGCGGTAAGACTACCATCGAGGGAAGCAAGGGTGGTCTTGACACTCTCGGAAAGGGACGTACCGCAGGTAATATGTCCGGTGTATCCATTGATAACGCAGGAAAGATTTACGGCGTATACGACAATGGTGTAAGCAAGCTTCTCGGTCAGGTAGTAGTTGCGAAGTTTGCAAATAATTCCGGTCTTGAGGCAGTGGGTAACAGCTTGTTCGCAGAGTCTCAGAACTCCGGTGAGTTTGACGGTATCGGCGAGGATATTACTATGTCCGGCGGCAAATTTAACGTAGGTGTATTGGAAAGTTCCAATGTAGATCTTGCCAGTGAGTTTACCGATATGATTACCACCCAGAGAGGTTTCCAGGCAAACTCCAGAATTATTACCACTTCGGATACGTTGTTGGAAGAGTTGATTAACTTAAAGAGATAAGCTTAGTGATTTGAGGTCAGCAAGGGCTGCCTGTGAGGCATCCTTTGCTGGCCTATAAGGCATTTTTCGGGGGATGTTTATGATTGAGATTACAAAATTGAACGATGTAAAGATTTCAATTAATGCGGAATTGATTGAAACGGTGGAGGAAGTCCCGGATACTGTAATAACTCTTACCACCGGAAAAAAAATATTTGTAAAAGAAAGTAGACAAAAGATAGAAAATCTAGTAAAATCATATAAAAGGGATATTTTTCGTCAGATTATGAATGTAAATGAGTAAATAGTTGCTACATTTTATGCGATAGACTTAAGAGAACTTTGATGGGAAGGTGAATGGCGTGGATTTATCTACATTAATTGGTGTTGTTGCGTGCTTAATATTGTGTATTTTCGGAATGATTGTGGGACAACCGAATGCACTTAGAGCTGTTTCGTCGTTCCTGCATTTGCCGTCGGCGTTGATTACCTTCGGTGGAGCACTGATGGCTACACTTGTCATGTCCCCGAGTTTAAAGGACTTTTTCAATGGTTTTAAGTCCTTCGGTATTGCGCTGAAAAACGTGGAGTACGATGAGACCGAGAAGATTAAGCAGATTATCGACTTGTCCAACGTGGCACGTAAGGAAGGTCTTCTGGCGTTAGAAGAAGCAGCTAACAGCAGTATTGACGATGAGTTTATGAAGAAGGGAATTCTTCTTATTGTGGACGGTACGGATCCGGAGTTCGTTCGCCGGATTTTGGAGACGGAGCTTGAGTGTATTGAGGACAGACATAAGTCTACCATCGGATTCTGGGAGAATTTAGCTTCCATGGGTCCTGCATGGGGTATGATCGGTACTCTGATCGGTTTGGTTCTTATGTTAAAGGACTTGCAGGATATCAGTTCCGTAGGACCGAACATGGCGGTTGCTCTTATTACCACGTTCTACGGTTCTTTGCTGGCAAACTGGGTATGTCTTCCGGTTGCAGCCAAGCTTAAGGAAAAGAACAGTGCGGAAATTATGATTAAGACCATTGTTGTGGAAGGCTTACTGTCCATTCAGGCAGGTGAGAATCCGCGAGTTATCGAGGAAAAGTTAAAGTCCTTTATTGATCCGGCAGCAAGAGAGGCGTTGACTTCGGGAGGCGGTGAGGCTTAATGGCTAGAAAGAAAAAGCAGGAGGAATCGGCACCGGGATCACCGGCGTGGATGGCGACCTTCAGTGACCTTATGAATTTGTTGCTTTGTTTTTTCGTTCTTTTGTTTTCCATGTCTTCGGTCGATACGGCAAAGTGGAACGAGATGGCCCAGTCAATGGCCAGCACCTTTAATATATTTAAGGCCGGAGGAGCTTTTTTCGGCGAAGGCAATCTTGTTGCCAACGGTGCCAGTCAGTTAAACAATCTGGACGAGCATAAACAGAGTATGGGTGAGGAGTCCGATTCCGATGTGGATAAGGATCACATTTATGACAAGATTGGAGATACGGACGAACTGTTGGAGTATTACGAAAATAAAGTTGCGGAGATGGAAGGAGTCATCGAAGACTTAAAGAATCAGGAGGCAGCCAAGGAAGAAGATAAGAAGGAAGCGGCATCTGCTATCTATGATGAAATATATGAGCTTGCGGACCGGTATAATCTTGGAGCCGATGTGGAATTCAGCATGGACAAAGCCTATAATTTTGTTAAAATAGATGTAAAGGGCTCGGTTCTGTTTGAAGACAACAAAGCAGAAATTAAAAAGGATGCAAAACCGGTGTTGTTAAAAATCGGTGATATTTTAAAGGAATATGACGGATTCGGAATTGACATCATCGGTCATACGGATAACATTCCGATTAAATCGGGACCTTATGCGGATAACGATTATCTGTCCGCGGCCCGTGCCATTGAAACGGCACAGTATTTGATTGAAGCAAAGAATCTGGATGCGTCTAAGATTTCTTTTTCCGGAAAGGGAGAAAGAGAGCCTGTGGATACCAATGCAACAGCGGAAGGACGTGCCAGAAACCGCAGAATCGAGTTTCGAATTTATACTCCGGTAAAGTAAGCCGGAAGATTACAGACATCAAGAATAGTTACAAAGGAGGTAACGCAGATGAAGAGAAATATGCTTACAATCGTAATCCTGGCGGCAACGTTGATTAATCTGACCTTGTCCGCTGTATTGATATTTACGGTAATCCCGAAGGCAAAGAGAACCGATGCGTTGATTGAAAAGATTGTTTCGGCAATCGAGCTGGAGACTGAGTCGGGAATCGGTACGAATTACGGTGAAATCGCGCCGGAAGACCAGGAAGAATATGTATTTCAGAATGAATATGTCAATTTGAAGCCGATTGGTGATGAGGCCAATGTCGCTATGGCAAATATTACAATTACTTTGAATAAGAAGCATGAAGATTATGCAACGGTACAACCGTTAATCGAAGGCAAGAAAACGAAGATTGTAGCGGCTGTCAGCAGTGTATTAAGCGATTATGTCGCAGCGGAAGTTTCTATGTATACCGAGGATATTAATAAGGATGCCTTGGAAAAAGTAAGGGAGATTTTCCAGTCTAAGTGTGTTCTTGAAGTGACTTTGCATGTTTATGGCGGAAAATAAATTTTCTTGATGATTTTTTGGACAATATGTGGTATGATAGTAGTAGGTAAGTTTTATGAAGCAACGTAGGGAGGTTTCGGTATGGGTGACGTATTATCCCAAAAGGAAATAGATGACCTGCTTGCGGCGTTCAGTAGCGGTGAAATAGACGCGGAGGAAATGAAAGGGACGACGGAGAAGCAGGTAAAGAACTATGACTTTAATCGTCCGACTAAGTTTTCCAGAGAACACCTCCGTACCCTTGAGATTATTTTCGAGCATTACGGACGTTTGTTATCGACCCATTTGCCGGCGTATTTACGTAAAACAGTAAATGTGGAAGTGATGAACTCGGAGGCGGTTATTTATTCGGAGTTCACGAATGCGCTTTCCAATCCGGTGCTGTTGGGTATTGTTGATTTTAAGCCACTGGAAGGCAATATTATTATCGAACTTTCCGACAATCTCGGTTTTGCGATTGTTGATCGTATGTTGGGAGGTCCCGGACTTCCGCTGGATAAGTCCAGAGATTTCTCGGAGATTGAGCTGGTAATTATTGAACGTATTTTTACGATTATTACCAATTTGCTTCATGATCCGTGGGAGAATGTGGTATCCTTAAGACCTCGTTTGACACGTATCGAGACGAACTGTCAGTTCGCACAGATGATTGCACCGAATGAGACGGTTTCCATTATTACACTGAATGTAAAAGTGGGTAATACGGAAGGCATGTTAAATATGTGCATTCCGTATGCTGTACTGGAGCCGGTAATCGATAAATTGAATACCAAGTCCTGGTATTCTTCGGAAAAGTTGAAGGATGACGAAGTCTACAAAGAGTTTATTGAGCTTGTAATCGCAAAAGCAAAGGTTCCGATTAAAGCAATTCTCGGACGCAGTACGATTTCGGTAAACGATTTTGTTAATATGCAAAAAGGTGACATTATTAAGTTAGACACAAAGATGGATGATGAGTTAAATGTGTTTGTCGGAAATATATGGAAGTTTACGGCTTTGCCGGGTTCGTCCTCGGACACATATGCAGTAAAAATATCAAGTATCGTGAGGGAGGAATAAGTGCATGGACGGAATGTTATCACAAGAAGAAATCAATGCATTATTCAGCGGCATGGATATTGAAGATGAACCGGCGGCAGACGCTTCGACTTCGGCGACGTCAGGGGAAGTATTAACACCGGAGGAGAAGGATGCAATCGGAGAGATTTCCAATATCAGCCTTGGTTCTTCGGCAACGACACTGTTTGCTTTGGTAAATCAAAGAGTAAATATCTCCACCCCGACGGTTTCGGTGTGCAGATGGGATGATTTATCCAATCAATACGAAAGACCGTGTGTATTCATTCAGATTTCTTATAAAGAAGGCTTGGATGGTAAAAATGTTTTGATTTTACAGGAAAAGGACGTTAAAATCATTGCCGATCTTATGATGGGCGGTGATGGTTCCGCAGCCGAGGGAGAGTTGAATGATTTGCACCTGAGTGCAATCAGTGAAGCGATGAACCAGATGATGGGAGCGTCTTCTACTTCACTTTCTCAAATGTTTGAGATGAAGATTGATATCAGTCCGCCAACCGCAAGTCTTGTGGATCTGAATGACGTAGTCAGCGGCGGCGATATGGATTTGTTTTTGAAAGACCAGTTTGTCAAGGTCGCGTTCCATATGGAAATCGGAAGTTTGATTGACAGTGAGTTGATTCAGATGTATCCGATTGACTTTGCAAAGAGTCTTTACAGAAAGTTTATTAATGATGAGGCAGCAGCCTCCGAGCCGGCACCGGTAGCACCAGCACCGGAACCGGTCGTACAACAAGCACCACAACCGGCACCGGTTCCGCAACAGGCGGCGGCTCCGATGCAGGATATGAATATGATGGCAATGGGACAGATGCAGGGAATGATGCAGCCGCAGATGATGGCTATGCCGTATGCGATGCCGCCGGTACAGGATGTGAATATTGCACCGGCACAGTTCCAGGCGTTCCAACCGGTACAAAGTCCGCTGTTACAGACGGAGAATATCGATTTACTTTTGGATGTTCCTTTGGAAGTAACCGTAGAGTTGGGTAGAACCAGTAAATCCATCAAAGAGATTTTGGATTTTGCTCCGGGCACCATTGTCGAGCTCAATAGGTTGGCAGGTGAACCGATTGACGTATTAGTCAACGGAAAGTATGTGGCTAAGGGAGAAGTAGTTGTCATTGATGAAGCCTTCGGTATCCGAGTTACCGAGGTAATCAAATAACAACAAAGTAAGTCAGGCGAATTACATTTAAAGATTGGAGAGGTACTATGGCAAAAAACATTCTGATTTGCGATGACGCCGCTTTTATGCGTATGATGATTAAGGATATTTTGACAAAGAACGGTTACGATATTGCCGGAGAAGCAGAGAACGGCCAGGTAGCTGTAGATAAATATTCCGAAGTTAAGCCGGATTTGGTTATGATGGATATTACGATGCCGGAAAAGGATGGTATTCAGGCTTTAAAGGAGATTAAGGCTAAGGATCCGTCTGCAAATGTTATTATGTGTTCCGCAATGGGACAGCAGGCAATGGTAATTGAGTCCATTCAGGCCGGTGCAAAAGACTTCATCGTAAAACCGTTTGCTGCAGACCGCGTGTTGGAAGCTGTTCGTAAGGCAGTCGGCTAAACGATAAAGGAGTTTTTATGGCAGAAGCGTTACAGAGCAGATGTAGCTTTTTGTTGCATGTCTCAAAAACGGAAAGTATTCTTGAATTAATTTTGCTTTTGGGCATTTTTGCATTGGTTCTTGTCGCGTGCGTTTTTACGACCCGGTTTGTTGCCGGGCGTCAAATGCAACGCGGCAGGAACAGCAATTTTCAACCGATTGAGACTTATCAGATTACCCAGAACCGTTATCTGCATTTGGTACAGATCGGGACACGGTATTTTGTAGTGTCGGTTACAAAAGAGAATATAAGCTTTATTGCCGAATTAAAGGAAGAAGAGCTTGCTCTTAAGCCGGAAAAGCCGGAGGGGCATCGCTCTTTTAAGGAAATTTTATCTGAATTTAAAGTAAAGGTTGATAAGAATGACGACGCAGAGAAGTAGAAAAATTTTGAAGATTTCAGCATTGGTTGGAATTTTCATTGCGGCGTGTTTGTTAACCTTTATTTGGCATGCAGAAAACACAGCATATGCAACACAAGTCGGTACAGAGAACGGAATTGATATTAACGGAAATGTCGGTAATGTCGATTTCAACATATCCTCCGGACAGGAAGAGGATAGTTCTCTGGCAACCACGTTGCAGATGCTGTTTATTTTAACCATAATTTCCCTGGCGCCATCCATTTTGATTATGGTGACGTCCTTTACCAGAATTTTGGTGGTACTTCACTTTGTTCGCTCGGCATTGGGAACACAAACGACGCCTCCGAACCAGATATTGATTGGTTTGGCGTTGTTTTTGACGTTGTTTATTATGTCTCCGACATTGACACGAATTAACGATGAGGCAATTAAACCGTTGTCCGCCGGTGAAATCACCGGAGAAGAGGCAATTGACGCTGCAATTGATCCGTTGCGTGAGTTTATGTTTGCTGAGACGAGAAACGAGGAGTTGGCTTTATTTGTTGACATTGCGGGAATTGAGGTAGTGGAAACGGCAGATGATATTCCGACCTGGGTATTGGTTCCGGCCTTTATTATCAGTGAGTTAAGAGCGGCCTTTATTATCGGATTCCTTATTTATATCCCGTTTATTGTCATAGACATGGTAGTGTCATCAACGCTTATGGCAATGGGTATGATGATGCTTCCGCCGACAACGATTTCCATGCCGTTTAAGATTTTGCTCTTTATTATGGCAGACGGTTGGACACTGATTATTGAGAGTGTTCTCCGAACCTTTAAAACGTTCGGAGGAGTGTAGGTAAAGGAGGCGAGAGGCTTTGGATGAAGCTGTATTGATTGATTTATTGGTTTCGGCTGTTGTTACGGTTATCAAAGCATCCGCACCGCTTTTACTTGTATCATTGGTGGTGGGACTTGTGATAAGTATTTTGCAGACAGTTACTTCCATTCAGGAGCAAACGCTCACATTTGTTCCGAAGCTTTTGGCGGTGTTTCTTGTATTAATCCTTGCAGGAAATTGGATTATGGGATTGGTCGTCGAGTTGATGAAAGAGCTGTGTATGAATTTTGAATATTACATTCACGGATAACAATGACCATATCCTTAGATCATTTAGAGTTTTTTCTGCTGATACTTGTGAGAATCAGCGGTTTCATAGTGGCGGCACCGATTTTTTCCTTGCGAAATGTACCGATGCGGGTGAAAACATTGCTGGCGATTGGAATTGCAATCGTAGTATTTCATGTTGTGCCGTATCGGGAAGTTGTATATTCTACAACGATAGAATATGCAATTGTTGTAATTACGGAAATGTTAGCCGGCCTGATTATGGGATTTATGGCAAATGTGGCGTATTACATTCTTTCTTTTGCGGGACAGATTATCGACCAGGAAATCGGATTTTCTATGGTGAACCAGTTTGATCCGATTACCAGTACCCAAGTAACGGTTACCGGTAATTTCTATACGTATGCGGTGATGTTGATGGTGTTAATTACAAATATGCATCATTATCTGATTCGGGCGATTACGGATTCTTTTCAGGTAATTCCGGTAGGAAGCGTGATACTCGACTTTAATATTTATGAAGTAATGAAGCGTTTTGTTGTGGACTATTTTGTTATAGGCTTTCGGATTGTTCTTCCGATTTTCGCCAGTCTTCTTGTAGTGAATACGATTCTTGCGATATTGGCGAGAGTGGCACCGCAAATGAATATGTTCGTTATCGGTTTGCAATTAAAGGTGTTTGTCGGTTTGGCAGTTCTTGTGCTTATGTTTATGATGATTACCGGTGTGGCGGATTTGGTTTTCAGAGAGATGATTTCCATGATTCGGGAGACTCTTCCGTATTTAGGAGGAAACGGCAGTTAGAAAGAGTCCACAGGAGTAGAAAGGAGCGTGAACGGATAATGAGGGAAGAGATGTTTGAATCCCGTTATTTTATTCCGTTACGTCTTCAGTTCTTCGCGGACGAGGGTGCGGACAAAACAGAAGAAGCAACACCCAAGAAATTACAGGATGCCAGAAAAGAAGGTCAGGTAGCCCGTAGTCAGGAACTTTCCACAGCTGTTATGTTATTGGGATTTTTTCTGGCTGTGAAGGTGTTTGTAGGATTTATAGGGAATCGTTTTTTGGGGAGCTTTAAAGAAGTTTATCAAGTAATTGATGTGTATACGACAGATGAGTTCGGTTCCGGAATGGCCGGTGCTTTTATGCGGGACAGTCTGGTTGAGATTTTGATTATCTGTCTTCCGGTGTTTTGTGTCGCGGTTGTTATTGCTTTTGTTGTAACAATAGCCCAGGTAAAATGGCAGGTGTCGACAAAACCGTTACAACCGAAGCTCAGTAAGTTTGATCCGATCAAAGGTTTTAAACGGATTTTTTCAAAAGAAAAATTGTTTGAGCTGATTAAGGATATTGTTAAGATTGCATTGATTTTCTATGTGGCTTATTCCGATTTGACGGAGGCGGCAGACACAATCGGTTTGTTGTATGATTTGTCTTTGCCTCAGGCAATTGTTTACATTGGTGATTTTGTAATCGACTTGGGAATTAAGCTGAGTGCAATTTATTTAATTGTCGGCTTTGCGGATTATATTTACCAGAAGTTAAAGTTTAAGAAAGATTTGATGATGTCCAAGCAGGAAGTAAAGGACGAGTATAAGCAACAGGAAGGAGATCCGCAGGTCAAGGGTAAAATCAAATCCAAGATGAGAGAGGTTTCCCAGCGTCGTATGATGCAGAACCTGCCGGAGGCGGATGTTGTTATTACGAACCCGACGCATTTTGCTTGTGCGATTAAATATGACAAAGAGGTGTCGGAGGCGCCGGTACTCATTGCAAAGGGTGCGGATTATCTGGCACAGAAGATAAAGGATGCGGCAAAGGAAAACAATATTCCGATTGTAGAGAATAAGCCTTTAGCGCGAATGCTGTACTATAATGTGGATCTGGACAGTGAGATTCCGAGAGAATTGTACCAGATGACGGCAGAAGTACTGGCATATGTATATAAACTGAAAAACGGCGGCGCTGCTTAGACGTAGCGTTGTCGAAGTAAATTTACGAGACGCACGAAATCGGTGCGAAAAAATACATCGAAGGGAGGAAGGTCAGTGAAAAAAACGGATATTTTTGTCGGTATCTATATTCTTGCGGCAATTATGTTTTTGATTATTCCGTTGCCGACTGCTCTTTTGGATGTATTGATGGCATTAAACATTTCGATTTCTTTGATTATTTTGTTTAATGCTTTGTTTTCGCAGGAAGTGCTTAATATGTCGACCTTCCCGATGATTTTGCTGTTTACGACGATTTTCCGTATCAGCCTTAACGTTTCTTCCACGAGAAATATTCTGACACAGGGATATGCCGGTGAAGTGGTAGAAGCCTTCGGTGAATTCGTCGGTGGCGGTGATATGGTTGTGGGTATTATCGTGTTTATTATTCTTGTACTGGTACAGTTCATGGTAATCAATAAGGGTTCCGAACGAGTATCCGAAGTACAGGCACGTTTTACTTTGGATGCAATGCCTGGTAAGCAGATGGCAATCGATGCGGATTTGAATACCGGTGCGATTACCGATGCGGAAGCGAAAATCCGTCGTGAAAAGATTCAGGCAGAATCCGCTTTCTTCGGTTCCATGGACGGTGCTACGAAGTACGTAAAGGGAGATGCTACGGCCGGTCTTATCATTACTATGGTTAACATTGCAGGCGGTCTTATCATGGGTATGACCAGAGAAGGTCTTGATATGATGACTGCACTTAACAAATATGCGATTATTACCATCGGTGACGGCTTGGTAAGTCAGATTCCGTCTCTTTTGATTTCTTTATCTACCGGTATTTTGGTTACCAAGGTATCGAAGGAAGCCGATGTGGGCGACCTTCTTATGAAGGAATTGTTTTCTACGCCGAAGGTGCTTTATATGGTAGGAGCAGGGTTGCTGGTACT
The DNA here is from genome assembly GCA_964545045.1 of uncultured Lachnospiraceae bacterium. Lineage (GTDB taxonomy): Bacteria > Bacillota > Clostridia > Lachnospirales > Lachnospiraceae > SIG307. The sequence goes on from CAZJEN010000023.1 coordinate 38,431, forward strand.
TGGTATTTTTACGAAGCTTCCGACCATTGTATTCGTGGCATACGGAGTGGTATTTATTATGGTAGGACGTTCCATGCAGGCAAAGATAGAAGAGGCAAAGACGGTGGCGGAGACCAATGCGGCGGAAGAAGAGGATTTACCGATTCGCCGGCCGGAAAATGTCCGGGAGATTATTTTACCGGACCAGGTGGAATTGGAGTTCGGTTACGGTATTATTCCGCTGGCTGACGTAAATCAGGGCGGCGACCTTTTGGACCGTGTGGTATTGATTCGTAGACAGATTGCACTGGAACTTGGTTGTGTGGTACCGACCATTCGTTTGCGAGATAACATTCAGTTAAATCCGAATCAGTATGTGATTAAAATAAAGGGCATTGCTGTTAGTGAGGGTGAGATTTTGTTTGACCATTATATGGCCATGAATCCGGGCTACGTGGAAGAGGAAATTACCGGTATTCCGACCTTCGAGCCGTCCTATCATTTGCCGGCGATTTGGATTACGGAGAGTCAGCGTGAGCGTGCGGAATCCTACGGATATACGGTAGTTGACCCGCCGTCCATTATTGCGACTCATTTGACGGAAGTGATAAAGAGCCATTTGGACGAGTTGCTTACGAGACAGGCTGTTCAGGAGCTTATCAACAATATTCAGGAGGCAAACCAGGTGCTGGTTACGGAGCTTATACCGAAGCTTCTCGGAATCGGCGAAGTGCAGAAGGTATTACAGAATTTATTACGCGAAGGTATTGCGATTCGAGACATGGTAACGATTTTGGAAACCTTGGCGGACTATGCGCCGACCAATCGTGATACGGACGTTTTGACGGAGTATGTACGTCAGGCCTTAAAGCGTGCAATCTCCAACAAATATTTCCCGGGAGGCGAGACTACAAGTGTCGTAACACTGGATCCGAAGGCAGAGCAGGATATTATGAATTCCGTAAAGCAGACGGAACAGGGCGCGTATATTACGCTTGACCCGGAGAAGACACAGCGTTTGATGCAGTCCGTGAAGGCGGAGGCAGAAAAGCTTGAGAACCTCGGAAAGAATCCGATTGTGGTGACCTCGCCGATTGTCAGGATGTATTTTAAGCGTTTGACGAAAGATTATTTCCCGGATTTGATTGTCATTTCCTATAATGAAATCGAGTCCAATGTAGAATTACAATCAGTTGGGATGGTGACAGAATAGTATGAACATCAAGACTTTTAAAGGGAAAACTGAAGAAGAGGCAATGGAACTGGCAAAAAAGGAATTGGGGGAGCGTGCGGTTAAGATGGCATCCCGTAAGGTGGAACCGAAGGGCTTTTTCGGAAAACTTTTCGGACAAGCGACTTGGGAAGTGACTGCGGCTGTTGATGAGCCGGATGTATATGAACGTACGATTACCAGAAAGCCGGTACAGCAGACGCCGGAGGTTCATTATACGCCGTCGGGGAATCGGCCGAAGGAACAGGAGCTTCTGTTTGAAGAAAGTAAGTCCGAAAAAAGCTCGAATGCCATTGAACAAAAGCTTGACAATCTGAAGAAGCTTTTTGAAGAGCAAATCAGGGAGCAGGGACAGGGAAAGGTTACCGAGGAGATAAAGGAAAAGCCGGAGGATACGGCAAGTGAGCTTCCGGATAAAAATATAGCGTTTTTGCGTCTGATTTTCCGTCAGCTTTTGGATAATGAGGTAGAGGAGCAGTACGCAAACCAGATTATTACGGAGATTGAGTCGTCCTTAAAGAAGGAAACGGATGTCAGCAAGATTCTGGCCAATATTTATCAGAAAATCGTGTTAAAGCTCGGTCAGACAAAGACGCTGGAGGTTGTGAGCGGAAAGACGAAGTATATCTTCTTTATCGGACCGACCGGTGTAGGCAAGACTACAACGATTGCAAAGCTTGCATACAGCCTGATGGAGCAGAAAAAGGCAAAGGTAGCGCTGTTGGCGGCGGATACATACCGGATTGCGGCAGTGGATCAGCTTCGCACCTATGCTGAGATTATGAATATTCCGCTGTATGTGATTTACAGTGAAACGGAGCTTGCGGAGTATAAGGAAGAACTGGATAAATATGATGTGATCCTTGTGGATACGGCTGGCCGTTCCCATCGTAACAAGGAACAGAGGGATGATATCGAGCGTTTGATTCACTCCGTACCGGCAAATGCGAGAGAAACGTATCTTGTACTCAGCGCAACCACAAAGTATCGTGATTTGGTTAAGATTACCGAGGCATATTCGGAGATTGCGGAGTATCGTCTGATTTTTACGAAGCTGGACGAGACCGGAACAATCGGCAATATATTTAATATTAAAATGTTAACAGGGGCACCGCTGTCTTATGCGACCAACGGTCAGAACGTACCGGATGATATCAGTCGGATGGATCCGCAGAATATTGCGAGACAGCTGTTGGGAGGTGGAAACTGATGGATCAGGCAGAACAGCTCAGAAAACTTGTAAAAAATCAAGAACGCCAACAAAATGCGGCGCGGGTAATTACGGTTACCAGCGGAAAGGGTGGCGTAGGAAAGACCAGTATTGCCGTAAATCTGGCGATTCAGATACAACGCATGGGAAAGAGAGTTATTATTCTGGATGCGGATTTCGGCTTGGCGAACATCGAAGTAATGCTTGGTATCAGACCGCAGTATAATCTGGCGGATTTAATGTTCCGCGGAAAGACGCTGAATGAAATCATTACCCGGGGACCGGAAGGGATCGGTTTTATTTCCGGAGGTTCCGGGATTCAGGAACTTGCCCGGATGACAAAGGAGCAGGTAATGTATCTGACACAGAAACTGGTGGAATTGGATTCCATGGCGGATGTGATTATTGTGGATACGGGAGCGGGAATTGCGGACAATGTACTGGAATTTGTAACCGCCAGCTCCGAGGTGATTTTGGTGGCTACACCGGAGCCGACTTCCATTACGGATGCGTATGCATTGTTAAAGGCGTTGAATCGTCGCGCCGGTTTTTCCAGAGAGTATACCAGCATAAAGATGATTTCCAATCGTGTGGGCAGTGAATCGGAAGGCAGAAGCTTATACGAAAAGATGAGTGTGGTTGTCGATAAGTTTTTGAATATCCAGCCAGAATTCCTCGGAATTATTCCGCAGGACGATATGATTTCCAAGGCTGTAATGGTACAGAAACCGATTACTATGGCATATCCGAATTCGCCGGCAGCAAAGGCTTTGCAGACCATCGCAGGGAAGCTGTGTGAAGGGATGCAACAGGAATCGAAGAAAGGAATAACGGGATTGTTTTCCGATATGATTCGTACGAGATTTCGGAAAGCACGTACCAAAAAAGAGGGAGAACAGTAGACATGGGTCATCTGATTGAAACAGGAACCAAGTTAGAATTAAAAAGAATCAGACATGTTGAAGCTATGGAAGAAATCAGTTACGTCAGCCGGTTTCTTTATCAGAAATCTGCTGACGAGGCAGTTATTGAAATGCCGGTAAAATCAGGGAGAATGGTTCCTTTGGAACCGAAGGAACTGTTTCAGGTATGTTTTTATACGACAAAGGGACTTTATCAATGTCAGTCCCAAGTGGTTTCCAGACATTATGAGGATTCTCTTCCGGTTGCTGTAATCAAATTACGTTCGGAGTTTGAAAAGCTGCAGCGTCGTCAGTATTACCGTATGGAATGTTTGTTGCAGATGGAGTTTTGCTCCGTGACGGAGGAAGAGTACGACGAGTTACTGGCACAAAAAAGCGACTCATGGAGTGCACCGGCGCAAAAAGACAGCACGGACGGATTTTCAGGAACCGGGCGCTTGCGATTTTATTCCGGCGTAACGTTGGATATCAGCGGTGGCGGTATCCGTTTTAATTCATCCTACGAAGCACAGCCGGGGGATATTATCGCACTGCGGATAGCGTTTACTGAGGAAGAGGTCCGAAAGATACAGATATTATTTGCAAAGGTACTGACGGTGGTGCCTGTACAGAATCGTTCGGGCTTGTTCGAACACAGAGTAGAGTTTGTTTCAATTTCCAATATGGAACGGGAAAGTATTATTCGCTATATCTTCCTGGAAGAAAGAAAACGCAGGAAGAGAGAAGCGGGAAACGAATAGAGGTGAAAGGCTATGAATAAGAAAAATATTTTAATTATTGATGACTCTGCACTTATGAGAAGGGTGCTGTCTGATATAATTAATTCAGATGAAAGATTCATAGTTTGCGATGTTGCAAGCAATGGTCTGGAAGCATATGACAAGATTACCTTAAATCCGAAACTTTATGATGTGATTCTTCTGGATATTAACATGCCGAAGATGAACGGAATCGAGTTTATGGAAGAGATTAACCGTCTGAAGTTAAAGCTGACGGTAATCGTTGTCAGTACCATAGCAGTGGAGGGTGCGGCAGAGACAATTCGCCTGCTGGAACTCGGAGCTTTTGACTTTGTGACGAAACCGAACAGTTTCTCCGAAGCAAAAGAAAACACCTTCCAGGACAATGTGCTGACCTGTCTTGCATGTGCAGCCGGATTTGCAGGTCTGGAGTTCCGTAGCAAGAGAAAGCAAGAGAGCCCGCAGACACCGAAACTGAAAGGAAATGATACAACGCCTGTAATTTCCGCGAAGGAGACGGTGACAAGAAAGCCGCATAAAACGGTTGGGAAGGATGCTTCAAAACTTGTTGCGTTAGCTTGTTCCACTGGAGGACCGAAGGCTTTACAACAAGTCGTTCCGCGTCTGCCGAAGAATATGGACGCACCGATGATTATTGTTCAGCATATGCCGGTTGGATTTACGGAAACCTTAGCGGGACGCTTAAATGAATTGAGCGGTCTTACCGTAAAGGAGGCAGCTGACGGTGATTTATTACAAAAGGGAACGGTTTATGTTGCAAAAGGAGGATCTCAGCTCAGGGTTACAAAAAAAGGAAAAGAGCATGTGCTTTCCGTTACGGACGAGCCTGCCAGAAATGCCTTAAGACCGTGTGCGGATATCCTATATGAATCTTTGTTGGAATCTGACTACGATGATATTACCTGTGTAGTACTTACCGGTATGGGCAGGGACGGCACCGTAGGAATTAAGCAACTTAATGACAAGCGCAATATTTATGTAATCGGTCAGGAAGCTTCTACATGTACTGTATACGGCATGCCACGTGCTCTTTACGAGGCCGGACTTGCAGATGAAATGGTACCTCTTGAGGAAGTGGCCGGATCGATTATCAAAAACGTAGGAGTGCGATAATTATGGATGTAAGTCAGTATTTGGAAATATTTATTGATGAAACGAGAGAGCATTTACAAAGCTTAAACGAGCAGATTCTTATTTTGGAAAAGGAACCGGAAAACGTAGATACCATCAACGAAATTTTCCGCGCGGCTCATTCATTAAAGGGTATGGCCGGTACCATGGGCTACAAGAGAATGCAACGTCTTACCCATGATATGGAAAACGTATTTTCCGAGATTCGTAACGGCAAGATGAAAGCATCTGCAAAGCTTGTTGATGTTTTGTTCAAGGGCTTGGATGCTTTGGAGCAGTATCTGGATGTTATCGTAAATTCCGGAGATGAAGGAACGGAAGATAACGAGGATATTATCAAAGTATTAAATGAGATTTTAAATGAGGGCCTCGGCGGAGCAACCGAGACCGCAGCACCGGCAGCTTCGGCACCGGCGGCTGCAGCAGCGGCAACCCAGACCGTGGGAGAAAGCGGTGTGAAGCCGTATACGCTTGCAGAGCATGAAAAGAGCGCAATCGAAAAGGCTTTATCCGAAAAGATGAATGCTTTTGCAATGACCGTATATATTCAGGAAACTTGTATCCTGAAGGCTGCTCGTGCGTTTCTTGTATTTAAGGCATTGGAGGATTTGGGTACGGTAATTCATTCCGAACCGGCAGTGCAGGATATTGAGGATGAGCATTTTGATTTCGATTTTACGGTTGTATTGTTAACCGATAAGGATGCAGAAACCGCAAAGAAGAAAGTAGAGAATGTATCCGAAATTAAAATGACGTGCGTAGAAGCTATTGCAATGGATGCAGTTACACAGGCAGAGGTTGCTGAGACAAAGGAAATCAAAGAGAGTGCTTCTGTTCAGCAGAAGGAAAGTGCGGCACCTGCAAATGCTGCAGCATCCCAGCAGAAGGCTTCCGCAGGAAAGCCGGTAGTGAACCGTTCTGTTCGTGTTGATATCGACAAGCTGGATGATTTGATGAATCTTGTCAGTGAGCTTATTATTGCCAAGAACGGTCTTGTGTCGATTAATACGGCAGAAGTTACCGGTTTGAAGGAGAGCGGTTTTAACGAGCAGATTGAGTATTTGGAGCGAATTACCACCAATCTTCATCAGTCTGTTATGAAGACACGAATGGTGCCGATTGAAAACGTAGTAAGCCGTTTCCCGCGTATGATTCGTGATATCAGCAAGAAGTTAGATAAGAAGATGGAACTGTACATGTCCGGTGAAGAGACCGAACTTGACCGTACCGTAATCGATGAAATCGGCGACCCGCTTATGCACATGTTGCGTAATGCAGCGGATCACGGTTTGGAGTCTAATGAGGAGCGTATCAAGGCAGGCAAGCCGGAGGTTGGTTCGATTTTCCTGAATGCATATCAGGACGGTAACAACGTAGTTATCGAAGTAAGAGACGACGGTAAGGGCGTTGATGTTGAGAAGATTAAGAAGAAAGCGGTTGAGAAGGGTACCATCACTTCTGAGCAGGCTGCAACCATGACGGATAAGGAAGCAATCGACTTGTTGTTCCGTCCGAGCTTCTCCACAGCAGAGCAGATTTCTGATTTGTCCGGCAGAGGTGTAGGTCTTGATGTTGTTAAGTCTAAGATTGAAGCGCTCGGTGGTGATGTAGAAGCGAAGACTGTTCTCGGCGAAGGTACTACCTTTATCGTTCGTTTGCCGCTTACCTTAGCGATTATTCAGGCTCTTATGGTAGAGCTTGGTCAGGAAAAGTATGCGATTCCGTTAGGAAGTATTCAGACCATCGAGGATGTATTACCGTCTGACATTAAGTATGTACAGACGAAGGAAGTAATCCACCTTCGCGGCAATGTTATTCCGCTCATTCGTTTACGTAATGTACTTGATATTACGGATGCTGAGGTTGAAACAGAAAGCTTAACGGTAGTTATTGTTGCAAAGGGTGACCGTCTTGCCGGTCTCGTTGTAGATAACTTAATCGGTCAGCAGGAAATCGTTATTAAGTCCATTGGTAAGTATATCAATAACAACAAGATGATTGGTGGCGCAACAATCCTTGGTGATGGTGAAGTCGCATTGATTCTTGATGCGAATGCAATAGTCTAGGAGGTGCCGATATGACAGAGACAGTTTCAAGTAAAGAAGCAAAGCAGTACATTGTAGTAAAGCTTGGAAACGAACAATACGGCATTGACATTCAGTATGTGGATAATATTGTTCGAATGCAGAAGATTACCAGAGTGCCGAAAGCACAGGAGTATTTCAACGGAGTAATTAATCTTCGCGGTGAGATTGTTCCGGTAATGAGCCTTCGTGTGAAGTTTGAACTGGATCCGGATGAATTTACAAATAAGACTCGTATCCTGATTTTAAAGTTTGAGCCGCAGGCTGCAGTCGGAGTTATCGTAGACGAAGTGCGAGAGGTAGTTACCCTGGATGCCGATCAGATTGAAAAGGTCAGCTATAACCCGAACGATGAAAAGTCCTTGTTCCTTTCCGGTATCGGAAAGCACAATGACAACCTCATTTCTCTTTTGAATATCGAGGGTATCATCGTAGAAAAGGAAAAAGAAGCTTAATACACATATTCCAAGGAAGAGGTCAGGGGTGACTTCTTCCTTGGTGTGTTTGAATTGGGAGGAAGGTATGGCAAAACTGGAATTAGATTCAATGGATGTAGTGCAATATGATGTATTGAAGGAGATCGGAAATATCGGCGCAGGAAATGCTACCACGGCATTGGCGACAATGTTGCAGGTAAAGGTCGATATGAAGGTTCCGAAGGTGGCGTTGCTTGATTTTCAGGAGCTTCCTGAAATTTTGGGCGGTGCAGAGAATATTATTGCCGGTATTCTTCTTACGTTAAGCGGGAATATCGACGGAATGATGATGTTTGTTTTGGAACGGGATGCAGCCCATTCCATGGTAAATATGTTAATGGGACAGGATGTGCCGTTAGATTCTGAGTTTTCGGAGATGGAGGCGTCGGCGTTGCAGGAAATCGGTAATATTATTACCGGAGCCTATTTGTCGTCCTTATCCAATCTGACACAGATGGCTATTAATGCCAGTGTTCCGTATATTGCAATCGATATGGCAGGCGCGATTTTGAGCGTGCCGGCGATTGAATTCGGAAAAATCGGAGATAAGGCACTTTTGATACAGACGGAATTCGGAGAAAAAGATACGCAGGTAAACGGATTTTTCATTTTAATACCTACACTGGACTCTTATAATGCAATATTGACATCGCTTGGCTTATAGGAGGGATTATGGGAAATATGATTAAGGTAGGCATGGCAGATATGAACTATTGTCATGCACCTGATGCAATTACTACATTAGGGCTTGGCTCTTGTGTCGGCGTTGTTTTGTATGACCCTAATGCAAAAATCGCCGGATTAGTGCATATCATGCTGCCGGATAGTACAAAAATCAGAAATAACGAAAATTGTGCGAAATTCGCGGATACCGGAATCGAAGAGATGCTTCGCAGAGTGATAAGTGCGGGGGCATCCCGTGCTACGTTAAAGGCAAAGATTGCCGGAGGAGCGCAAATGTTCGCATTCAGCTCGGAAAATGACTTATTGCGCGTAGGTGCGCGTAATGTAGAAGCTGTAAAAGAAAAACTTGCCGGGTTACATATTCCGATTATCGCGGAGGATACCGGAAATTCTTACGGACGTACCATAGAGTTTTATCCGGATACCAGCGAACTGCTGGTAAAAGCGGTCGGTAAGTCATCTTATAAGATTTAGGAGGCATAGGATGGAAGGGAAAAATATTCCGCCTATTATAACGCTTTCCGCGGCAGTGATTGCCTGTGGAATCTGTATTATGCGGAGAGCGTCTTTATATACGACATTAAAAATCGTACTGTTTGTGATGGTTGTTTTTTTCATCATCGGCTGTATTGCGCAAAAGATTCTTGTGAAGATAGACAAGGATGCGGAAGAAGCAGCGGCGGAACGACAGAGAATCGAACAGGAACTGGCAGCGAAGGAATTGCAGGAAGCTGAGCTGAAAAAAGAGGAAGAAGCGGCGGCTGCAGAATTCGGACAAGGTGCGCCGGACAACAAGGAAGCAAGCGAAGCAAACGGAGCAATGTAACAGGACAGTATGTCCATGAATCACGGAAGAATAGTTAGTAAGGACAGGAGAGCCTATGAGTGCAGAAGAAAAGTTAAAACTGTGGGAAGAATACAGCAAGAATAAAACCCCGGAACTGCGCGAAAGAATCATAATTGAATATGCTGGTCTTGTGAAAATCGTAGCAGGTAAGCTTGGCATATACTTAGGCTATAATGTCGAGTATGATGACTTGGTGGGATACGGAACCTTTGGATTAATTGATGCAATTGACAAGTACGATTTTGACAAGGGAGTGAAGTTTGAAACCTATGCTTCATTGCGTATTCGAGGTGCAATTCTGGATCAGGTACGAAGGATGGACTGGTTGCCGCGTACCGTTCGACAGAAACAAAAGAGAATGGATGCTGCTTATCAGAAGTTGGAAACGGAAAGTGGTAGATTTGCCACTGACGAAGAATTGGCGGCGGAGCTTGAGATTTCCGTGGATGAGCTTTCTCAATGGCAGGCACAGACAAAAGCCGCGGGTGTTGTGTCTTTGGATGAATATCTGGAGCAGGGCAGCGAAAACGGAATTGTCGGAACGACGGAAAGCGAAGATTTTGCCGGTCCGGAAAAGCAAATGGAGCAAAAAGCAATGAAGGAGATTTTGGTGCAGTCACTGGAGTCTCTGACCGAGAAGGAGAAGAAGGTAATCTTATTGTATTACTACGAAGAGCTTACCTTAAAGGAAATCAGTGAAGTTTTAGAGGTTTCCGAATCAAGAATTTCCCAGCTTCATACGAAGGCAATTCAAAAGTTGCGTATAAGACTGGGAAATCAGATTGAGATATTTTTCTAAGAAAGGAAGCGTAAAGAATGGCACAAGTAAACGGATATTTCCGCATCAGTATCAGAGATAACGGAACCTATATTGTAATTTATCCGCCGAAGGAAGGTGGAAAGCCGGTTCGTTTTGATTTGGTAGATGCATATTTGACGAAGTGGCGTATCGGATACGATAAAAAAGCCGTATCGGATGCCTTGGGGAAAATAAAAGAAAAAACCGAATTGCGTCTCACCGCGGAGAAGGTTCTTCCGATGGACGAGTCTGCCATTGTTACGATTGATACGAATCATACCCAGGCGGAGATTATTTTATTCCCGCCGGCAGAGGGGCGTGCGTTAATGTCCCGTGATGAGATTATCAGCGAATTGGTTCGCGGTGGTGTAAAGTATGGATTACAGGAAGAGCGTTTAAATGCTCTAATGACAGAGCGTGAGTTTTGTACACCGATTGTACTGGCGAAGGCAACGCCTCCGATTGAAGGCAAGGATGCTAAGATTATCTATCATTTCAATACGGATTTGACGGCAAAGCCGAAGCTGCTGGAGGACGGTTCCGTAGATTTCCATACCCTGGATACGATTTGTCCGGTCAGAGCAGGTGATTTGTTGGCAGAGCTTGAGCCGGCGGTACAGGGCAGACCGGGAATTGACGTATGCGGCAAACCGATACGTCCGACTAAGGTCAATAATTTGATTTTGCGTCATGCGAACCGTATTCATTTATCGGAGGACGGTTTAAAAATGTACTCTGATGTAAACGGTCATGTAAGTTTGGTGGATGATAAGGTATTCGTGTCGGATACATATGAAGTGCCGGTGGACGTGGATTCCTCTACAGGTGATATTAAATGTGAAGGAAATGTGTTGGTAAAGGGTAACGTACGTACCGGATTTAAGATTGAGGCCAAAGGTAATGTTATTGTAAACGGTGTTGTGGAAGGTGCGGAGATTCGTGCAGGCGGACAGATTATTCTGATGAGAGGTATTCAGGGTATGTCCCGCGGTAAATTAATCGCCGACGGCAACATTATTTCCAAGTTTATCGAAAGTGCCGAGGTAATTTCAAAATACGGTTATGTACAGTCTGAGGCAATTATGCATAGTCAGGTTTCCGCAAAAACTGACGTTATCGTGGGCGGTAAGAAGGGCTTTATTACCGGAGGAAGTACCCGTTGCAGTCAGATGATTGAGGCAAAGACCGTAGGTTCCAATATGGGAACGCAGACATTGCTTGAGGTGGGTGTTGACCCGACCATTGCGGAAGAGTTCCGTAGACTGGAAAAGCAGATTCCGGAGCTTGAGGCTGAGCGGGAGAGTGCTACTCAGAACATTGTTTTACTTGCGAAGAAGTTAAAGCAGGGTGAGCAGCTTTCGGTAGATAAATTATTGTTATTGAAACAGTCTCAGAAGCGCGTGGCTGAAATCGATACCCAGATTGAGGAAATCGACAAGCGTTTGGATGAGTTACAGGATGATATGGAAATGAAAGAAAACGGTATGATTCGCGTTTCACAGACCGCATATTCCGGATGTAAAATCACGATTTCAGGTGCGGTTTATTATGTGAAGACAGAGATATCACATACGCGGTTCGTAAAAGAACGCGGGGATGTAAAGCTAGATGTGTATTGATTATGCAGAGGTTGTGTGCTCTTACGTAGAAAGGTCGTTTATGAATTAAAAAGTCCGGTGTGTGCCGGACTTTTTAAAAGAAAGGAGGAACTGTTATGCCGATTACAAGACTGGATATGATTTCCATGGCACCGAAGACTCAGGAAGCAGGTACTTATAAGCAACAGGAAGTGCAGCATACCAATTTGCAACAACAGAATGCAGCGGGAGCCGTACAGCAACAGTCAAGACAAAACGAGACGCAAACGGTCCGCTCCAACAAAACCGAAAACGAAGAACAGAAATACGATGCGAAAGACCGGGGAAAAGGTGCGTACGGAGGCTCTTCCGGTAAGAGGAAGGAACAAGAGAAAAAGGAAGAAGAACAGCGTATGAGAATGCGCGGAAGTACTTTTGATATTACCGTATAATACAGAAAAGAGGAAGTATATGGAACCGATTTCGATTATATTAATTGTTTTGGGAATTGCTTTATTAGTCGGCAGTTGTTTCTTCGGGAAAGACGAGTTAAAAGAGCCGGAGTATGACGAACTGCTGAACCGACTTGCGAAAAGAGAGTTAAGTGCCGAAGAAACCGAACGGATTCGTCAGACGGTGGATCAGATTATTTCCGATAAAACAGAAGAAGTAATTATTAAGACCGACGATTATCTGAGTCAGGTTGCCAATGAAAAAATTATGTCGGTAGATGAGTTTTCCAAACAGATTTTGGAGCGGTTGGATAAGAACAATTCCGATGTCATGTTTCTCTATAACATGGTAACAGAAACGAAAGAGGAGTTAAAAACCGAGATTGCAAATGCCAAGAAAGCAAAGGAAGCACTTGGTAAGGCAGTCGAGAAAAAGTCCGAAGAACCGGCGGGAGCTACCGTGAAAAAGCAGGAGAGTGTGAGTAAGCTGAGAGTTGCTTCGAAAACGGAGCCGGTAAAACGTCCGGTAGTAAAGAAGGAGCCGAAGGAACAAAATCCGGACGAGATTACAGCCTTGCTGGCGGCAACCATGAACCAAGAGACTTCTGATTTGGATGGCGATATGCCGAAGGAGAAGATTTTAGAGCTTTACAAGAGCGGAAAATCCATTCGTGATATTTCAAGAGAATTGGGCATGGGACAAGGAGAAGTGAAACTCGTTGTTGATTTGTACGGACTGTAAATAAAGCAAAGGGCGGATTGGAATGAAAAGAAAATACTATATGCGCGGGCTTGGCGTCGGAATATTGGTAACCGCAATCTTGTGTGCGATTGCTCTTCCGAAGAAAACAGAGCCGATGACTGATGCAGAGGTAATTGCGAGAGCAAAGGAATTGGGATACGAAAAGTCGGAGGGAGGAGTTACGCCTGACGACATTGATAAAATAAAAGAAAAAGTATCGGGAACACCGGGAGTGACAGGGGAGCCGGAGGGAACTCCGAACGTTACAGAAGAACCGGAAGGTACTCCGGGACCGACTCCGTCTCCGGTACCTACGCCGGCACCGCCGGATGCTCCGGATGAGCCGGAACAGCCGGATGTTCCTACGACACCGACACCGGTTGCGGATAAAAAGCCGACGGCGACTCCGTCTCTGAAGCCGACCGCGACGTTGGCTCCAACAAAGAAACCGACAGAGAAACCAAAGGCAACCGCAACACCGGCAGGCACGGATTCTACGGAGAAGAAATCCTATACAATTACTGTGGAACGCGGCATGACGGCGACGAAAGTGGCGGAACGTCTGGCTGCGGCGGGAGCGATTTCGGATGTGCAGGATTTCATTTCGTATCTTCGCAAAAACAACCTGACGGATTTCATTAATATCGGTAAATTTACGATTTCGGAAGGTGCGTCCTACAAAGAGATTGCGCATATTTTGACCGGAAGATAGTTGATGACAAGGAGGAGCGGTATGAAACAAATCGGATACGGCGTCCTTCAGATACTTTGGGGATTTCCGCAAACCTTACTCGGGTTTGCGGTATTTCTTTGTAATACGAAGGCTTCGCATTATCGGTACCATGGTTCGATTGTGACGGAATGGAAGAAAAAGACCGGGCTATCTTTAGGTTTGTTTTTGTTTGTGCCGGCGGGAAACACGGGAAAAGATTTTCTCGTTCATGAATACGGGCATACGATACAGTCGTTGTTGCTCGGACCGTTCTATTTATTGGTTATCGGGATTCCGTCGGTGTTATGGTGCAATTTACGTTGCTTTGCTAAATTGCGAAGAAAGAGAAGGATATCTTATCAGCATCTGTATACGGAGCGCTGGGCCAACCGGTTGGGAGAGAAGACCACCGGAGAAAAAGCGATGTTATAAAATAGAACAATTTTATATATAATTCCGTATATCTGAAAATTTATATGGAAATATAGGAAAAAAGTGCTTGCCTTTTTGATTTGTTTATGATAGAATATCAAACGGTGCAGTCGGCGTAGGCCGAAATAAGCATGTGTGTGGACTCACGGCAGGGTGCCGTTGCTCGCGGTTTGCCGAAAACTGAGGCACACAGAAGAATAAAACCAAATGGAGGTAGTATCATGAGCGTTATTTCTATGAAGCAGTTACTTGAAGCAGGTGTTCACTTTGGTCATCAGACCAGAAGATGGAACCCGAAGATGGCAGAGTACATCTATACCGAGAGAAACGGTATCTACATCATCGACTTACAGAAGTCTGTAGGTAAGGTTGATGAGGCTTACTTTGCAATCAAGGACATCGTTGCAAACGGTGGTAAGATCCTTTTCGTTGGTACCAAGAAGCAGGCACAGGATTCCGTTAAGACCGAAGCTGAGCGTTGCGGTATGTACTATGTAAACGAGAGATGGCTCGGCGGTATGCTGACCAACTTCAAGACCATCCAGTCCAGAATCGCTAAGTTAAAGGCAATCGAGAAGATGAGCGAAGACGGAACTTTCGATGTTCTTCCGAAGAAGGAAGTTATCGAGTTAAAGAAGGAATGGGCTAAGCTTGAGAAGAACCTTGGCGGTATCAAGGATATGAAGGAAATTCCGGACGCAATCTTCATCGTAGACCCGAAGAAGGAAAGAATCTGCGTACAGGAAGCACATTCCCTCGGTATTCCGTTAATCGGTATCGCTGATACCAACTGTGATCCGGAAGAGCT
>CAZJEN010000024.1:0-51897 GCA_964545045.1 uncultured Lachnospiraceae bacterium
GTAAATATTATTTCTACAGCAGCAGAATTGGGATATATCAACATTCCGGACAATATTATGATTGATATCGAGCAGGCTAAGAATTATCCGGACGAGAAGCTGGTGCTTATTACCACCGGTAGCCAGGGGGAGGCTATGGCGGCATTGTCCCGTATGGCAAATTCTACCCATAGGAAGGTGTCTATTGTGCCGGGCGATGCGGTAATTTTGAGCTCCCATCCGATTCCGGGCAATGAAAAGCAGATATCCAAGATTATCAATGAGCTGACCCGTAAGGGAGCGAAGGTTATTACCCAGGATACTCATGTTTCCGGCCATGCCTGCCAGGAAGAGATAAAGTTAATTTACGCTTTAACAAAACCGAAATATGCCATTCCGTTGCACGGAGAGTACCATCACCGCGTGACTCACGGTCAGTTGGCCCAGAGTATGGGTGTGGATAAGGAGCATGTATTTATCCTTTCCTCCGGAGATGTGTTGGAATTGGATGAGGAATACGGAAGCGTTGTGGATAAGGTAGAGGCACAGGGCATTTTTGTAGACGGTCTCGGTGTGGGTGACGTAGGAAATATTGTACTGCGTGATCGTCAGCATTTGTCCGAAAACGGTTTGATTATTATTGTGCTTACCTTACAGAAGTATACCAATGAGATTCTTGCAGGGCCGGACATCGTTACCAGAGGTTTTGTTTACGTCAGAGAGTCGGAAAACCTGCTTGATGAAGCAAGAGAAGTGGTATTGGATGCTCTGGACCGTTGTATGGAAAAGAATGTTTCCGATTGGGGAAAGATTAAAAATACTATGAAGGATTCCTTGAGCGAGTATCTTTGGAAGAAGATGAAGCGTAACCCGATGATTCTCCCGATTATTATGGAGGTGGATGCGTAATTATGGCGAACCAATCACAACAGACGAAAGCGGCACTTGATTTAATCGGCTACTTTCTCGGAGCATTGTTAAATCTGGTGTTTTATGCCGTTGTAGCATTCGGCATTTACTTTGCTGCAACAAATGTATACGAGTTTTCTTATCAGGTGTTCGGTGATCGTGTGTGTGAAGCGGAGCCGGGGCGCGATGTGGAGATTCATATCGAAGAGGGCGAGTCCACCATGGATATCGCGGAAAAGCTTTATATGAACAAGATTGTGGTCAATAAGACGACGTTCTATTTGAAGGTACAGCTGTTTGAATACAAGATTATGCAGGGAACCTTTTTACTCAATACTTCCATGACCTATGACGAGGTATTGGATGTGATTACCGATTTATCGAATGCACTGCCGGAGGAAACGTAATGATTATCAGCGAACGATTATCAGAATATATTAAGGCGTTGGAATGTGATTTGCCGGAGTATCTGGATGAACTGGAACAAAGAGCCCTGGCGGATGAAGTACCGATTATCAGAAAGGAAGCGCAGTCTTTACTGCGTTTCCTTTTGTGCTTGTTAAAGCCGGAGAAGATTTTGGAGGTGGGGTGTGCGGTAGGCTTTTCATCGGCCTTTATGAGCGAGTATATGCCGGAAAACTGTACTATCACTACCATTGAAAAGGTCGAAATGCGGATTAAAGAAGCCAAGAAGAACCTGGCGGCGATTCCGCGGGCAGACCGGGTAACCCTTCTTTGCGGCGATGCCAACGAGGTGTTAAAAGAGCTGGCGGACAAGGGAGAGTCTTATCCGTTTATTTTTATGGATGCGGCAAAGGGGCAGTACATGAATTTTCTTCCTCACTTGATGCGGTTGTTGCCGGAAGGCGGTATCCTCATTACGGATAACGTACTGCAGGAAGGGACCATTGTGGAGTCCAAATATACCATTCCGCGTAGGGAACGTACCATTCACATGCGAATGCGAGAGTATGTGTACACGTTGAAACACATGGAAGAGCTGGAAACGGTGGTGCTTCCGGTAGGGGACGGCGTGACATTGAGTGTGAAGAAAACGGTAGAGAAGTAGCAGTGCGTTGGGAAGAGAAATAGAATAGCCGAGTGGATACGATACAATCAGAAAGTAGGAAATAAAATGGAACAGAGAAAGAAACCGGAGCTGTTGCTCCCGGCAGGAAGCCTTGAAGTATTAAAAATAGCGGTAAAATACGGTGCCGATGCGGTGTATATCGGCGGTGAGATGTACGGTCTGCGTGCAAAGGCTCACAATTTTTCCAAGGAAGATATGATCGAAGGTATTGCTTATGCTCATGCCCATGGAGTAAAGGTGTATGTGACCGCGAATATTACGGCCCATAACCGTGACTTAAAAGGCGTGGAGGAATATTTTACGGAGCTTAGGGAAGTGGCACCGGATGCTCTTATTATTTCGGACCCGGGTGTGTTTGAAATTGCCAGGGAGATTTTACCGGAGACGGAGCTTCATATCAGCACCCAGGCGAATAACGTAAATTATCGGACCTATCGTTTTTGGCATCGCCTCGGAGCGAAGCGCGTGGTATCAGCAAGAGAACTTTCCATGGAGGAGCTTTCCGAGCTTCGTCGGAACATTCCGGAGGATTTGGAAATCGAGACCTTTATTCACGGCGCTATGTGTATTTCCTATTCCGGAAGATGCCTGCTCAGTAATTATTTTACCGGTAGAGATGCAAATCTCGGTGCATGTACCCATCCGTGCCGTTGGAAGTATTACATTATGGAGGAGAGCCGTCCGGGAGAATATTTGCCGGTATTTGAAAACGAGCGGGGAACCTATATTTTCAATTCTAAAGATTTGTGCATGATTGAGCATATTCCGGAGCTGATGGCTGCCGGTATCGACAGTTTTAAAATCGAAGGTCGTATGAAGACGGCGCTGTATGTGGCAACGGTGGCACGGACCTACCGTCAGGCCATTGATGATTATTTTGAAAGTGAAGAAAAATACAGAGAGCGTCTGCCGTACTACCGGGAGGAAATTTCCAAGTGTACCTACCGCAGCTATACTACGGGATTTTTCTTCGGAGCCCCGGGAAGCGATGCCCAGGTGTATGAGAATAATGATTACAACAAAGAATATACCTACCTCGGTTTCCCGGTAGAGGTGACCGAAGACGGAAGACTTTATATGGAACAGCGGAATAAGTTCTGTGTGGGCGACACCATAGAAGTAATGCACTTTGACGGAGAGAGCAGTTATGCCAATGTGCTGTCCATTACGGATGCAGATGGAAATGCCATGGAGAGCTGCCCGCATCCGCAGCAGATGTTGTATGTCACCTTGGATTGTAAGGCAGAGCCGCTGACTATTTTGCGAATTAATAAGGAGCGTTAAAGGTCGGGGGATGTTTTTTCCACGGTTAGGAAAATGAAAAGTTTCGGAGGCGACATGCACGGGTCATGTTTTGGCGTCATAGGCTGTTAGAAAGAACGGTCGGAGGCGCGGCGTGTTATCTTATCCGAAACCGCTTGATGCAAAAGAAGAGGAGACGTTGTTTGCGGAGTTTCGAGGAGGAAATAGGCAGGCGAGAGATAAACTCATCGAACATAATCTTCGTCTGGTGGCGCATATCGTGAAGAAGTATTCCCAGCCGGAGAAAGATAATGAGGACTTACTTTCCATCGGTACCGTAGGGCTGATTAAGGCGGTGGATTCCTATGACGGAGACAAGGGAATTCGTTTGGGGACTTATGCGGCGCGGTGTATCGAGAATGAATTGCTGATGTTTTTCCGTGCAGGGAAAAAGACCGCAAAGGAAGTGTATCTGTACGATCCCATCGGAACGGATAAAGAAGGAAACGCCATCAATCTGCTGGAGATTATCGTGGCAGACGAAGAGGATTATACGGACCGGTACGAGCGAAAGGAGAAGCTTTCCGTGCTTCCGCAGTTGCTTGCCGCAAATTTGGAGGAAAGAGAACGGGAAATCATTACTCTTCGCTACGGCTTACACGGGGGAAAAGAATTGACCCAGCGGGAGATTGCAGACCGACTTGATATCAGTAGAAGTTACGTGTCCCGGATTGAGAAGAAAGCATTACGAAAGCTGAGGGAAGAGTATGAAAGAGAAGAAAACCTTGTTTCAGAAGCTGAAAGAATATAATAGAACCATGCTTCCGATGCATATGCCGGGGCACAAACGCAACCTCGCTCTTTCCGGAACGGACGGGTATCTGACTGCACTTTGTGCGGACTGTGACATTACGGAAATTGCGGGGTTTGATAATTTGGCGGAGCCGGAGGAGATTCTTTTGGATTTAAAGAATCGTGCGGCAAGGCTTTGGAAGAGTGAAGAGGCCTATCCGCTTGTAAACGGCAGTACCTGCGGGATTTTGGCGGCAATCTATGCGACGGTTCCTTACGGGGGAGAGGTTATTGTTGCGAGGAATTGTCACAAATCGGTATACAACGGATTACAGCTGGTGAATGCAAGGGTAACTTATTTGTTGCCGGAGCAGGAGATTGTTATGGGGAGCTACGGACACATTACGATGAAGTCTGTGGAAGCGGCGTTGCGGAAAATGCCGGATGCGAAGCTTGTGATTGTCACCAGCCCTACCTACGAAGGGATTATCAGTGATATCGAAGGAATTTGTCGGGTAGCGCATGCACACGGAGTTCCGGCGTTGGTAGATTCTGCCCACGGAGCACATTTGGGTTTTGGAGGATTTCCGAAGGGCGCGGTAGAATGCGGTGCGGATATTGTGGTGCATAGTCTGCATAAAACCTTACCCTGTCTGACCCAGACGGCCATGCTTCACAGAACCGGTAATTTTGTGTCGGGACAAGCCTTACAAACCGCAATTAATATGTTTCAGACAAGCAGTCCGTCCTATTTGCTGCAGGCGTCCATAGACGGCTGTATCGGGCTGTTGGAGGAGCAGGGAGAGACCCTGTTTTCTGTGTGGGGCGAAGTCCTTTCCGAGTTTTATGAAGGGGCACGTCTGTTACAGCATATTCGGGTGCTTGATGAAACTGTTACGGATACGGAAACGTGTTTTGCAAAACGGTCGGAAGGAAAAGGAATTATACGAGACCCGGGCAAGCTTGTAATTGTTACCGACGGCACCGATTTAAACGGACCGATGCTGATGGAATTGTTGCGCGAAGAGCATTGTATTGAACTGGAGATGGCAGCGGAGCGGTACGGCCTGGCCATGACCGGAATGGGGGATACGAAGGAAAGTCTGGCGCGTTTGTTAAAGGCATTATTTGCGATAGATGAGAAATGCAGCAAGGGAGCGGAGAGGGAAGCAATCTATCCGTCACTTCCTCCGGTATATTTGCCCATTGGTGAAGCTATGGGGAGAGAAAGCGAAGAACTGCCTATAGAAGAGGCGGTGGGGAAAATTGCGGCAGAGCATCTCTGGGCGTATCCGCCGGGAATTCCGGTGGTGGTAGCCGGAGAAGAAATCACAGAGGAAACGAAAGAGTATCTTCTGGAAAAACAAAGTCAAGGTGTGGAATTGCACCGGAAAAGCGGAAGTTGTAAAGGGGAGCTGTCGTTGGAGGTTGTGATAGAGGAAGAGACGGAAAGGAATTTATAACTTCCCTAACATAGCGGTTGACAAAGTCCGTTGCTTTGGACTATAATAGATGCAATAATGAAGATTCTACATAAAGGAGCATAAAATAATGAGCAGAATTAATACACTGAATACCAGAGACTTAGCAATCAGCTTGACCGACGGCGGATGCGGCGAGTGCCAGACCTCCTGTCAGTCTGCATGTAAGACCTCTTGTGGCGTTGCAAATCAGCCGTGTGAGAACACCAACAGCCGTATCAAGACCTTAAATACCCGTAGCCTTTCTGCCAGCCTTGCTGACGGTGGATGCGGTGAGTGCCAGACTTCCTGTCAGTCTGCATGTAAGACCTCTTGCGGTGTTGCAAATCAGCCGTGTGAGCGCTAATTAAGCGAATGTAAAGAATTGTGTGCCGTCGGATTTCTTTACCGAAATCCGGCGGTTCGTTTCTGTAGGAATAAATATGTGAAGATATTATACGCGCGCCGGCTCGGGCGTGGCGAAGGAGAGATTATTATGATACATCAGTACAAGATGAACGGTTATAATATTGTCATTGACGTATTCAGCGGTTCCATTCATGTGGTGGATGAAGTGGCATACGACATTATTGCATTGTACGAGTCTACCCCGACAGAGCAGATTGTGGCACAGATGGTGGAAAAGTATAAGGAACAGAACCTGAGTGCGGAGGAGGTAAGTGCCTGCCTTCGTGATATAGAAGCGCTTGCTGCATCCGGCCAGCTCTTTTCCAAGGATATCTACGGAGATAAAGCGGGTGTGTTAAAGAACAGAAGCAATGTGATTAAGGCTCTTTGTCTTCATGTGGCGCATACCTGTAATCTGAATTGTAATTATTGCTTTGCTGCCCAGGGAAAGTATCAGGGAGAACGTGCGCTGATGTCCTTTGAAGTGGGTAAGCAGGCGTTGGATTTCCTCATTGCCCACTCCGGCACCCGAACGAATCTGGAGGTAGATTTCTTTGGTGGTGAGCCGTTAATGAACTGGGATGTGGTGAAGGAGTTGGTGGCTTATGCAAGAACTCAGGAACCGATTCACAATAAGAAGTTCCGTTTTACGTTGACGACCAACGGTGTGCTGGTGGATGATGACGTCATCGAGTTTGCCAACAAGGAGATGCACAATGTGGTGCTGAGTCTGGACGGACGTAAAGAGGTACATGACCGTTTGCGTAAGAACTACGAGGGCAAGGGCAGCTATGATACCATTGTTCCGAAGTTTCAGAAGTTTGTGGAGAGCCGTGGCGGCAAGGACTATTACATGCGAGGTACCTTTACTCATAATAATGTAGACTTTACCGAGGATTTGTTCCATATGGCAGATCTCGGTTTTACGGAGCTCAGTATGGAGCCGGTAGTTTGCGCTCCGACGGACCCGTATGCGTTGACGGAGGAAGATTTGCCGAAGTTGTTTGACCAGTATGAGCTTTTGGCAAAGGAAATGATAGAGCGCAAGAAGGAAGGCAGAGGCTTTACCTTCTACCATTACATGATTGATTTGTCCCACGGACCGTGTATTTACAAGCGTATTTCAGGCTGCGGTTCGGGAACCGAGTATCTGGCAGTGACCCCGTGGGGCGACTTGTATCCGTGTCATCAGTTTGTGGGTGATGAGGCATACTTGATGGGAAATGTATGGGACGGCGTGACCAATACCACCATGCAGGAGAAGTTCCGTGGATGTAACGCTTATTCCAGACCGGAGTGCAACGACTGTTGGGCAAAGCTTTACTGCTCCGGCGGTTGTGCGGCAAACGCATATCATGCCACCGGAGACATTACGGGCATTTACGAGTATGGCTGTAAGCTGTTCCGTAAGCGTATGGAATGTGCCATTATGATAAAGGCTGCGGAAGCGGATATGTAATTAAAACAGAATTTATTTAAGGCTGTCTTGGATACGATAGAAACCGTAAAGAATGAAAGAAAAGCAGGTATCGAAAATGCGAAAACTTCGGTACCTGCTTTTTGTTCTACAAGAAAAATCGACATTAGATACGCTGTCTATTCGCTGCGCTCGTTTGTATCGGCTTGTTTTTTATCCTTCTTTTTGCCCGGCTTTTCTTTTCTTGCACGAGGCGTTTTGTTTACCGGGGCTTCCGTTTTTGCATTCATTTCCTGCTCGTTTGCGTGAACCGTGTCGGAGAAGGAAGTGCTTTCCGGGGAAGAAGCCTGAAAGGTCTTGGTATAAGTTTCGGGTACACCGGAAAGAGAGGCGTTCGCCGGGGTACAGTAATGTAATTCGCCGGCAGTAGCATCAATGGAGGTCAAATCAATATAGTGCTCGTGTTCCGGTGGCAACCCTTTCTTTCTTAGACGGTAGTGGATAAAACAGGTTAATAAATAGCTCAGGACCGCAAAAGTCGGTACCCCAAGGAACATGCCCATGAAACCGAAGAAACCGCCGCCGATGGTAATGGAAACCACAACCATCAGTGCGGAAATACCGGTGGAGTCGCCGAGGATTTTCGGACCTAAAATATTACCGTCAAACTGTTGTAAACAAATGATGAAAATGACAAAAATGATGACCGGTTTTAAGTTGGTCGGGTCTGCCAAAAGAATTAAAATTGCAGACGGGATTGCACCGATGAACGGACCGAAAAACGGGATTACGTTTGTAACGCCTACAATAACGCTGACAAGCAGGGTATACGGCATATTTAAAATACTCAGTCCGATAAAACACATCATACCGATAATCAGGGAATCCAAAAGCTTTCCGGAAATAAAACCGCTGAAAATTTTGTTACATCTGGAGGCAATGGTTAAAACTGTGTTGGCTGTCTGCGGTTTAAACAGTACATAGGAAAAACGCTTTGCCTTTGCAGTGTATTTTCGCTTACTGGACAGAATGTAAATCGAAACAATCAAACCTACCACTACATCAAGGACAACGTTAAAGAAGCCGATGATACGGAAGGTAAGGCCGGATAAAATACCGGAGAGACTGGTAAGAAGTGAAGTGCTGAGCCAATCCTCCATAGTGGTTAACATCTTGTCCAAGGTAGAGGACAGGTTATTGTACAACTCAGGGTTGTCCTTCAATATATCCAGATCGGAAAACCATTTGGTAATGGTGGCCACATAACCGTCAAAGTTGGAAACAAAATTCATGATGTTTTGATATAATTCCGGTAAAATCAGGGAAATTAAAAAGTAAACGAAAAACAGGAAAACGGCCATGGAAGCAAATACGGAAATCCAAAGAGAAATTCCCTGGGCCTTTTTCGGGGACAGCTTTAAACGCAAAAAGAGCTTGGTGAAAAGCTTGTCCGAAATATTAACCAACGGGTTGATTAAATAAGCGATAATGGCACCGATAATAATCGGCATTAAAATATCGCTGAGTTTTTTGAAAAACTGCAAGAGCTCTTTGGAACGAAACAGCAGGAAAAAGATAATCAGACAAACGGTAACCGTGCAAACGGTGGTAATTGCCCAACGCAGATGATTGGAATATTTTTCTTTCATACAAGACCTCCCGATAACAAATAAAACCTTCTTATTTCAGTATAGCATGAAAACGATTTTTTCGCAATGATTCGGAGGGAATCGACAAGTTTTTTAACGGTATATTTATGTGGAATGAGTAACTACTAGATATAGTGTGAAAGGGTTGGTTTTCTTAAAATAATCCCAATATCTATGAAAAATGTATAGACTTATGAAAGGGAATCTGCTATACTTATTTTGGTTGCGTGAGGCACCGGAAAGGATATGAGTGTATGTATGTAGTAAAGCGTGACGGGCGTACCGTAGATTATGATAGAAACAAGATTTTGCTTGCAATCCGAAAGGCGAACCATGTAGTCGGCAAGGATGAATCGATTGACGAAGAGAAGATTGAACAGATTATTGCCGGCATCGAGGCTCTCGGGAAGGGCAGAATGCAGGTAGAAGAGATTCAGGATATCATTGAGCAGAAGCTGATGGAGGAGGGCAAGTTTGTCCTGGCAAAGACGTACATTATTTATCGTTATACCAGAGAGCTTGTACGTAAGGCCAATACCACGGATGATTCCATTATGAGTCTGATTAAGCAGAGCAACAAGGATGTTATGGAGGAAAATTCCAATAAGAATGCGTACATTGCGTCTACCCAGCGAGACCTGATTGCGGGAGAGGTGTCCAAGGATTTGACGAAGCGTGTGCTGCTTCCGGAGGTCATTTCCAAGGCTCATGAGGACGGCGTGCTTCATTTCCACGATGCGGACTACTTTATTCAGCCGATTTTTAACTGCTGTCTGATTAATATTAAGGATATGTTGGATAACGGTACCGTGATGAATGGGAAGCTGATTGAGAGTCCGAAAAGTTTTCAGGTAGCGTGTACAGTGGTGACCCAGATTATTGCGGCAGTAGCCAGCAGCCAGTACGGCGGCCAGTCTGTGGATGTGAGACATTTGGGAAAATATCTGCGTATCAGTCGTGAAAAGTACAGGAGACGTTATACGGAGCAGTTTGGGGATACCATGCCTGCCGAGATGATGGAACAGTTAATTCGGGAGCGATTGACGGACGAACTTCGTTCCGGTGTACAGACCATCCAGTACCAGATTAATACGCTTATGACGACGAATGGACAGTCGCCGTTTGTAACCTTGTTCTTAAATTTGGACAAGAATGACCCGTATATTGAAGAAAACGCCATGATTATCGAGGAGATTTTGCGTCAGCGTTTGGAGGGTATCAAGAATGAAAAGGGCGTGTATGTGACGCCGGCTTTTCCGAAGCTGATTTATGTGTTGGATGAGCATAACTGTCTCAGGGGCGGTAAGTACGATTATATTACAAAGCTGGCAGTGCGTTGCTCCGCAAAGCGTATGTATCCGGATTACATTTCCGCCAAGAAGATGCGGGAAAATTATGAAGGAAATGTATTCAGCTGTATGGGTTGCCGCAGCTTCCTGACCCCGTGGAAGGACGAGGACGGTGAATATAAGTTTGAAGGACGCTTTAACCAGGGTGTTGTCAGTCTTAATCTCCCGCAAATCGGTATTCTGGCAAAGGGAGACGAGGAATACTTCTGGCAGCTGTTGGAGGAGCGTCTGGCACTTTGCTTTGAAGCATTGATGTGCAGACACCGCGCTTTGGAAGGTACGGTATCGGATGTGTCTCCGGTACATTGGCAGTACGGTGCCATTGCCAGATTGAAGAAGGGTGAAAAGATTGACAAGCTGTTACACGGCGGATATTCTACCATTTCCCTTGGTTACATCGGTCTGTATGAGGTAACGAAGCTGATGACCGGTGTCAGTCATACGGAACCGGGAGGCACCGAGTTTGCCATGAAGCTCATGAAGCGTCTTCGTAAGGCGACGGATACCTGGAAGGAAACCACCGGTATTGCCTTCGGATTATACGGAACACCTGCGGAGTCTCTTTGCTATCGTTTTGCGAATATTGATAAAAAGCGGTTCGGTGAGATTAAGGATGTAACGGATAAGGGGTACTATACCAACTCTTATCATGTGGATGTACGGGAAAAGATTGATGCGTTCTCTAAGTTTGATTTTGAGGCATCCTTCCAGGTGATTTCTTCCGGCGGTGCGATTTCTTATGTAGAGATTCCGAATATGCGCCATAATTTAGAGGCGTTGGAGGAACTGGTGCGTTACATTTACGACCATATCCAGTATGCGGAGTTTAATACCAAGTCGGATTATTGTCATGTTTGCGGATTTGATGGTGAAATCACGATTAATGAAAATTTGGAATGGGAGTGTCCGCAGTGCGGCAATAAGGACCATGCAAAGATGAATGTGGCACGACGGACCTGCGGCTATTTGGGAGAAAATTTCTGGAATGTGGGGAAGACAAAGGAAATCAATTCCAGAGTGCTGCATATCTAAGGAGCGGACTATGAATTATGCGGATATCAAGCAATATGATATTGCAAACGGACCGGGGGTAAGGGTATCGTTGTTTGTCAGCGGTTGCACCCACCGGTGTAAAAATTGTTTTAATAAAGAAGCTTGGGACTTTTCTTACGGAATGCCTTTTACGGAAGAAACGGAAGAACTGTTACTTTCCTATTTGGAAAAGTCCTACGTGAGAGGGCTGACACTTTTGGGAGGAGAGCCCTTTGAACGGGAAAACCAGAAGGCTCTTGTACCGTTCTTAAGGAAAGTAAAGGAGAAGCTTCCGGAAAAAGATATTTGGGCATTTTCCGGATATGATTTCGAAAAGGACATTACCGGATATATGCTGCAAGAGTGGGAGGAGACAAAAGAGCTTCTTTCTATGATTGATGTGTTGGTGGACGGGGAGTTTATCGAAGAGCAGAAAAGCCTGAATTTAAGATTCAAGGGGTCGGCAAACCAGCGCACGATTTTGGTGAGGGAATCTCTTGCGGCGGGAGAAATAATATTGTATGATTTAAATGAGGGATAGGAAATACGAAAGAAGGGGGAACGGTATGCTGCGAAAGATTTGGAATACGCTTCGTCACGGTGACGGACGTACAAAGGCTTTTTTACTGTGGGAAATCGGACTGATTTTGGCTACGGTTGTTTTTGTTTGCGTTGCGGTCGGGACCCATTCGTTTTTGCCGTGGGTATTGGCGGTGGCGGCAGCCATTATTGCGGCGGCTATGGCAAAGGATGCAGTTCTTGTGGTGAAAAACGGTGGGACTGCGGGAAAACAGACCGGCTCCTTAAAAGAACGGGGAGACGAGATAAAAGATTTTGGGGACGAGGATACGGAGAAGAGCGGTCGGAAGAAAAAGAGCAAGAAGGAAAAAAAGAAGGAAGAACAGGAAGCACAGGAAAGAGCGGAACGGGAGAGAGAGGACGAAGAGGACTTCGGAGACAATGCGTTGGCTTCCATGACAACAGAAAAGTTAAGAAAGCTTCTGATTCGTTATAAGGTGAAGCAAGAGCATGTGCCGGTAGTGATTGATTTGTGTGTGCCGGAGAGAGTTCGTCAGGCGCCGGGCTTTGCCTGGGTTGAGGACGGACTGTTGAAGATTCTTTTGATTGACCGAAAGGCCCGTATGATGGAGAGACCGCTTTCGAAGCTGCAGGTAATGGAGGTGGAGCGGGGAATTGCGGTGAAGGCCTCCAATGAATATGTAGAGCTTCGGGAAAACGAAGTGATGAAAAAGGCATTTACGCCGTATCTTCCGAGGTATCAGAAGAAGGAAATCAGCGGACGGACGGTTCTGTTAAAGAACTTGTATGTGCTGGACGAGGATATCAAGTTTACATCTACGTCCGTAAATCAGCTGAAGAAGCTGTTTTCTTTCCGAATCGAGATTGAGGACCGGCGACTTGCGGATATGGATTTGAGTCCTCATTATAAAAAGGTGTTTGTGGATTCCTTTTTATGGAGAGACGGGATTTTGACGTTACAGGAGTTCAAGGCGCAAGTGGAAAAGGTGATTGACAGTCTTGCGGAACCGTCGGTTCCGTACGGAGAGTTCGAGCTAACTCTTTCAGCTATGATAAATTCAGGTCTGCTCCCGTCGGAGTACCGGAATTTTGCAAATGCGAGAAGAGAAGAAAAAGAAAGAGGAACACAGGAGAAAAAGTCAAAGAAAAAGAGAAGAAAGTAAAGGAGATAAATTATGGAAGCAGCAGATTTTATTAAGTTTACCATCGGAAAGCAGAAGCGTATTGCGCTGATTGCCCATGACGGAAAGAAGCAGGAATTGGTTTCCTGGTGCGAAAGAAACAAGGAGATTTTGCAGAGACATTTTCTTTGCGGAACCGGAACTACCGCCCGATTGATTGCGGAAAAGACCGGGCTTCCGGTAAAGGGCTACAACAGCGGCCCGTTAGGTGGCGACCAGCAGATCGGTTCCCGCATCGTGGAGGGCAACATTGATTTTGTAGTATTTTTCTGGGATCCGCTTGCGGCACAGCCTCATGACCCGGATGTAAAGGCGCTTCTTCGTATTGCGCTTGTGTATGATATTCCGATTGCCAATAATCTGGCGACGGCAGACTTTTTGCTTCATTCTAAATATATGGAAGAAGAGTATGAGCGTAAGGTGGAGAATTATAATAAGACCATTGCGGAGAGACTGAAGGAGTTTAGTAAGTAGACGAAAAATGCCAGACACCGTCTGGCAAATGCAGTTGGGCGCATTTCTACATGAAATGCGCTTTTTTACTTGACAACAAACGTATAATTGTATACAATTACTCGATAGTGGATTATAAAGGAGCGTGTATACATATGGAAAACAGAAAAGTATATCGTAATCCTCATAACAATTTGCTTTCTTTGGAAGAGCATATGTATGAGTTGGTTGATGTGAAGAGCCCAAACGTATTCCGGAATTTGTTCCCGTACGATGAGGTTCCGAAAATTGCATTTAATGATCGTATTGTACCGCATTGTTTCCCGGAGGAAATTTGGATTACAGATACGACTTTCCGTGACGGACAGCAGTCCAGAGCACCGTATACAACGGAGCAGATTGTAACTATTTTTGACTATTTGCATCGTTTGGGCGGACCGAACGGTATTATCCGTCAGAGTGAGTTCTTCCTTTACAGCAAGAAGGACAGAGATGCGGTTTATAAGTGTATGGAGAGAGGCTATAAGTTCCCGGAGGTTACCTCCTGGATTCGTGCCAGCAAGAAGGACTTTGAACTGGTAAAAGACATCGGTATGAAGGAAACCGGTATCCTTGTTAGTTGCTCCGACTATCATATTTTCTATAAGATGAAGATGACGAGAAGCCAGGCTATGGAGCATTATTTAAACGTAGTGCGTGAGTGTCTGGAGACCGGTGTTGCGCCGCGTTGTCACTTAGAGGATATCACCCGTTCCGATATTTACGGTTTTGTTATCCCGTTCTGTTTTGAACTGATGAAGCTTGGTGCGGAGTACAATATTCCGGTAAAGATTCGTGCTTGTGATACCATGGGTTACGGTGTTAACTTCCCGGGTGCGGTGATTCCGCGTTCCGTGCAGGGTATTATCTACGGTTTGATGACCCACGCGGGCGTACCGTCCGAGCTTTTGGAGTGGCACGGTCACAACGATTTCTACAAGGCAGTTTCCAACTCTACCACCGCATGGTTGTACGGTGCATCCGGTATTAACTGTTCCTTGTTCGGTATCGGTGAGCGTACCGGTAATACGCCGCTTGAGGCAATGGTATTTGAGTATGCGCAGTTAAAGGGTACCTTGGACGGCATGGACACTACCGTTATCACGGAACTTGCTGAATACTATAAGAAGGAAATCGGCTACAAGATTCCGCACAGAACCCCGTTTGTAGGAAAGAACTTCAACGTTACCCGTGCAGGTATTCATGCGGACGGTCTTCTTAAGAATGAGGAGATTTACAATATTTTCGATACCGAGAAGTTTTTAAATCGTCCGGTACTTGTTTCCGTATCCAATACTTCCGGACTTGCGGGTATTGCACACTGGATAAATACCTTCTACCGCTTAAAGGGCGATGCGGCACTGGATAAGTCCAATCCGTTGGTAGTGAAGATTAAGGAATTGGTAGATAAGGAGTACGAGGACGGTCGTATTACGGTAATGACCGATGCGGAGTTGGTCGGAATGATAAATGCACATAAGGAAGAGTTTGGTGTAGACCTTCCGGAGGTTACCGTAGAACTGTAAAATACATATACTATATAAGGAGGATATAAACATGCAGGCTAAGATTGAAGCAGCAAAGGAAGCATTCGGTAAGCTTTTGACCGAGCAGTTAGCAAGAGTAGAAGAGATGAAGAAGCAGGGAGATTTTGTAGATTACAAGTCTCTTGATCAGATTACCATCGGTGTGTGCGGCGGTGACGGCATCGGTCCGGCAATTACCGGTCAGGCACAGAGAATTATGGAGTACTTATTAAAGGATGAAATCGCATCCGGTAAGGTACTTATTAAGAACATCGAAGGTCTTACCATCGAGCGTCGTGTAGCTGAAAATGCAGCTATCCCGGCAGAAGTATTGGAAGAGTTAAAGACCTGTGACGTTATTTTAAAGGGACCGACCACCACTCCTCAGAAGGGTGATCCGTGGCCGAACGTAGAGAGTGCAAACGTTGCAATGCGTAAGGCTCTTGACTTGTTCGCAAATGTTAGACCGGTTCGTATTCCGGAGCAGGGCATCGACTGGACATTCTATCGTGAGAATACCGAGGGTGCTTACGCTGTAGGCAGCAAGGGTGTTCACGTAACCGAGGATTTGGGCGTAGACTTCACCGTAGTTACTTCCCAGGGCTGTGAGAGAATTATCCGTGCGGCATTTGAGTTCGCAAAGGCAAATGGCAAGACCAGAGTCAGCGCGGTTACCAAGGCAAACATCATTAAGACCACTGACGGTAAGTTCCTTGAGACCTTCCGTGAGATTGCAAAGGATTATCCGAATATTACCGCAGACGAGTGGTACATCGATATCATGACCGCAAAGCTTGTGGATGAGAAGAGAAGAAGAGATTTCCAGGTTGTGGTACTTCCGAACCTGTACGGCGATATTATTACCGACGAGGCAGCAGAGTTCCAGGGCGGTGTAGGTACCGCAGGTAGTGCAAACATCGGTAAGAAGTACGCAATGTTTGAGGCAATTCACGGTTCCGCACCGCGTATGGTGAAGGAAGGCAGAGATATTTATGCCGATCCGTGCAGCGTAATTCGTGCGACTGCAATGCTTCTTGCACATATCGGTTTTAACGATAAGGCAGATAAGCTTTACGCAGCACTTGATATTTGTACGATTACCGAGAAGAAGCTTGTGATGACCGGACGCGATACCGGTGCAACCGGTGCGCAGTTTGCGGATTACATCATGGAAACCATCGAGAAGATGTAATAGAAGAGGAGGTCGCCCTATGAGCGATGCCAAGCTGCAAAACGACAAGGATGATAAATATTCCTTACGCGGACGTGTATTCAACCATATCCGTGAGGGCATTCTGTCGGGCAGATATGAGGAAAACGAAGAATTAAAGGAAAATACCATCGGAGCGGAGCTCGGCGTCAGCCGGACTCCGGTTCGTGAAGCATTGCGTCAGCTGGAACTGGAGGGACTTGTCAGCATCATTCCGAATAAGGGAGCTTATGTGACCGGTATTTCGGAAAAGGATATCCACGACATTTACACCATACGTTCCTATCTGGAGGGCTTATGTGCACGTTGGGCCTGTGAGCATGTGACCGACGAGCAGCTGGATGCCATCGAAGAGGTGATTTACCTTTCCGAATTCCATACAAGTAAGGGCCACTTCGAGCAGGTTGTGGAGCTTGACAGTAAGTTCCACAAGTTGATTTACAGCGCTTGCGGAAGTAAGATTTTAGAGCATGAGCTTTCTGTGTTCCATCATTATGTGGAGCGTGTCAGAAAGATTACCCTTTCCATGGAGGAGCGTGCAAAGCGCTCTACCGCGGAGCATACGGCGATTTTAAACGCCATCCGTTCCAGGGATAAGGAGCTGGCGGAAAAGCTTGCCCATGAGCATATTATCCGTACCATTGAGAATATTGAGAAGTTAGGATTATAAAGAAAATTTATGAGAGAGCTGCAGAGGTGTCGGTGGCTCTCTTTTTGCGTGCAGGCAAAGTGAGCATGCAAGTAAACTGCGGGAACTTGTTCCCAAGCAGTTGTGCAGTCATGCGAACGCGCCCACGACTGAGCGACTGAAGGTCGCGATGTGCGTGGGTGAACGCGAAGCGCGAGGCAAGCACGCAAAACCTTAACGACTTCTTAACGCATTTTTTCTGGGATTATTCACAAATTATTGGTAGAATAAGGATGTAAAAAATAAAGGAGAAAGACCGTATACAAGACGGTTAAGTGAAAAATGGATATTTTTGATGTGTTGTCGATGATCGGCGGTTTGGCGTTGTTCCTTTACGGAATGCATCTTCTGGGAGAAGGTTTGGAAAAGATGTCCGGCGGACGTTTGGAGCGTATTTTGGAGAAGCTTACTTCCAATCCGATTAAGGGCGTGCTTTTGGGTGCGGCGGTAACGGCGGTGATTCAGTCGTCTTCCGCTACCACGGTTATGGTGGTTGGTTTTGTAAACTCCGGCATCATGAAGCTTTCCCAGGCAGTCAGCATCATTATGGGTGCAAATATCGGTACGACTATGACCGCTTGGATTTTAAGCTTAACAAGTATCGAAGGTGACAGTATCTTCATGCAGTTGTTGAAGCCGACGAACTTTACTACAATCCTTGCATTGATTGGCGTTATTTTCATTATGTTCCTTAAGAGCGAGAAGAAAAAGAACCTCGGTATGATTCTGGTGGGTTTTGCGATTCTTATGGTTGGAATGGACACCATGAGCGGTGCGGTGGAAGGATTACGTGATGTTCCTGAATTTACGAATATCCTTCTGATGTTCTCTAACCCGATTTTAGGTATGGCTGCCGGTGCGATTTTGACCGCCATCATTCAGAGTTCTTCTGCATCTGTCGGTATTTTACAGGCTCTTTGTATGACAGGAAAGGTGCCTTTTGCAACGGCACTTCCGATTATTATGGGACAGAATATCGGTACCTGTGTAACCGCACTCATTTCCGCAATCGGTGCCAAGACCAATGCAAAGCGTGCAGCGTTGGTGCATTTATATTTTAATTTAGTCGGCACTGTAGTTTTTATGCTTGCTTTTTACGGAATTAATCTGTTTGTTGATTTTGCGTTTTTGGATACGGCGGCTACTCCGGCGGGAATCGCAACAGTTCATACATGCTTTAATGTATTTGCTACCTTGTTGTTGCTTCCGTTCTCCAAGCTTTTGGAGAAGTTGGCATGCTTAACCGTAAAAGAGGTAAAGGATCCGAAGAAGGAGAAAATCGAGCAGGAACTTCAGCTGTTGGACGAGCGCTTTTTAGAGACTCCGGCACTTGCGGTGGAGCATTGTAAAGTAGTTGCGAATCATATGGCCGAAATTGCAAAAGAGGCGCTTAATTGTTCCATGGACTTATTGCAGGGATATGATGAGAAAAAAGTAGCTAAGGTGTTTGAATTGGAGTCGGAGGCAGACCAATTTGAGGACCATTTGGGACAGTACCTTGTGAAATTAAGCAGTAAGGATCATTCGGTAAAGGATAGTGCGGCTCTTTCCATGCTGCTTCATTGCATCGGAGATATGGAACGTATTTCCGACCATGCGGTAAATATTGCGGAGAGCGCGGAGGAAATGCATCAGAAAAATATGGCATTTTCTGCGGAGGGAGAAAAAGAAATCGGAATCTTTGCGGATGCGGTGCGTGAAATTCTTCGCTTGTCTTTGGAAAGTTTTATAAAGGAAGATATGGACGAGGCTGCTTTGGTTGAGCCGTTAGAGGAAGTGGTGGATGATTTGAGAGATGAATTAAAGAATCGTCATGTCAATCGTTTGCGTGAAGGAAAGTGTACCATTGAGCTTGGATTTATACTTTCCGATTTAACCACGAATTTCGAACGTGTGGCAGACCATTGCTCCAATATCGCAGCGTGTCTCATTCAGACTGCCGAGCATGACTTTGAGATGCACAATTATATTCATAATCTGGCAAAGGGCGAGAATTCGCCGTTCCATAAGCGTTATATGGAATACAGAAAGCAATATACGCTGTAATAGAAACGGGGCCGACAAATTAAAGTTGTCGGCCCCTGGTTTGAAATGCATGGAGAGAAGGTTTCTCAATCTTCTTGTTTGTTAAAATACGTTTAATACCGTTTTCTTCCGTACAGTATCGCGAAGGTAAGTCCGCCTGCGAGAACGAGTACGGAGATTCCGAGCAAGACAAGGTTGGTTACCGTTGTGTTGCCGGAAGAGGAACCGCCCGACATGGAGCCCCAATCAAATCCGGAGGAGCTTCCGCTCGGCCGTTCGCCGCGGTTTGCACCGGAATTGTCACTTGACGGTGTTTTGTCTTCCGATGAGGAAGAACTATCGTTGTTTTCTGTGTCGTCGGAGGAGGAATTTCCTCCGAACATATTACCCCAAGGCATATTGTCTCCTTGGAAGTCTTGCGGCATTTCTCCCATGTTCGGGAAGTTACTCATATCACCGCCAAACTGGGACATGTCAGGCCTTTGTGTATTGCCCATCGGTGCATTTCCCCAAGCGGTATTGGTAATGGTAACGGTCATTGGAAAAACATCGGAGGAAACGACAGTATCATCGACCGGTTCTTCGGTAGTATCATCTGTTGTGTCGCCGGTAGTAGGAGGAACAGTAAGGCTTTCTTTGGACTTTCCGGTGCTGCCGGAAGGTCTTTCGGTAGGGTTGCCTGCATCGGACCTATCACCGCGACTGCCGCTACCGAAGTCACCGAAACCGCCGAAACCGCCACCGCCGCCGAAACCGCCGAAGCCGCCACCGCCGCCTCCGCCGAAGCTACCCATATCGGAGACATTCACACCGCTGCCGTCTACCAGAGAGGAACTGTCCGCAGACTGTCCGCTTGAAGTGGCTGGGATGGTGCCGTTAAGTTGTCCCTCAATACTTTCCATTCGGAGAGAACAGAACTCCTTTAAGGTAACAACGCCGGTTTGGAATTCTTCATAAGTGTAGAATTCTGTCGGTTGCTTTTCGATGTACGGTGCAATCATTTCGCTAACGGTATCAATTATTTCTTCCAAAGTACCGTTTTCGTAGAACATAGCCAGGAATTCAGCAAAGTACTTATGATACAGCTCCGTGTATTCTTCATTTTCGAAAATCCAGGCTATCATCGGACGGGAGGATACATCGCCGCCGGAAACTGGAGTATCAATCGGATAATTTACGAGAGAAGTGGCATCGGAACTGCCCTGGAATGTGCCGAAGGCTAAGTTATAGTCCCACGGTATCATCTCCATTTTGCCGTCTTCCTCGTACAAATAGTAGTTGTGAATCATAGAACCGGTATAGCTGTCAAAGTTTACCGCAAAATTGTGAATCACAAAGTAGCGGATCACTTCTTCAATATTAACCACTTCCTCGATGTCGGTGCCTTCGTTCATCTGCTTCAGAGAAGTAATGAGACGATTCTTGTCTGCATCGGTAACGGTAGTTTTTGCATTTCCGAAAATGTTGGAGTAACTGTCGTAATCATCATCGGAATAAATCAGGGATACGTCGTTACCGCCAAAGCCGAAGCTACCCATTCCGCCGAAGCTGAATCCGTCCTTTTTATCGGATGAGGATTTTCCGGTGTCTCCTTCGGAGGTTTCGCTATCCGTTGTTTCGCTGTCTTCTGGTATCTGCATATCGCCCATGCCCGGGAAGGTTATGCCGCCGCCAAACTGAGACATATCCGGCATTTCCGTGCCGTCCATACCCGGGAAGATCATGCCGCCGAACTGGGACATATCCGGCATCTGCATACCGCCCATATCCGGGGTGGCACTGCTGTCGGTATCGGTGTCCTCGCCGGAAGAACTGTCGGAGTTGTTGCCGAATGGGTTCATATCACCGAAGCCCTCAAACATGCTTTCCATATCTTCACGGTCAAAATCCTTGCCGTTGCCTCTGCCGCCGCCCATGCTCATGCTGTCCGGCTTGTAGAGGTCGCCGTAGTTACTTCCGTAGTTTCTGGTCAGGAAACCGTCCTCTACCGCTTCCACGGCAAGGTAAAGCCCGAAGTCTTCTCCGTTTACCGTAATATACGCATAGCTGCATAACGGAGCGGCTACGCCGAACTTGCCCATCATTTGATATACGAGATAGTCCTTCATGTAGGTAGTATCCTGAATGATGTTGTTTAAACTGAGTTTGTCCAGTCCGTAATAGGACTTGGTACTGTCGTATTGGTCAAATTCGATTTTAAAACTGTATCGGTCGTTTCCGTAGGATGCAACGGAGGAAAGGGAAGTGTTTCCCTTTGCCCGGATACCGACGTTTTTATAGGCCTCGCCGTCGATAATGACGGAGCAGACAGAATATTCTTCGTTGGTACAGGTATCAAGAAATCCTTCCCAATCATCCATAACGATATCAATCGTATGGACCATGGAGGTGTCAAACAACCGGTTTTCGTACCCCATGGTATTGCCGGCCGCTTCCACACCGAAGCTTTCCGCATTCATAAACAAAAGTGTAATCACTAAGGTAAAGCACAACACGATACAGCAGATTTTGTCAAAGTGTTTGCTCGTAGACATAAGTTACCCCCTATAATCGCCGTTGTAGCTGACAAGTACCGCGCTGTTGACACCTTCCATATCGGAAAGTGCGTTGATGAAATCGGTATTGTCATCCTTCAAACGGATTTCCACGTTAAGCTCTACGGCACCCTTCTGTGCGGTTTTGCTCTTTACAACACAGCGAAGGGTCTGCTTCTCCAAATATTCCTTTGCCTTTAATTCGCTGGTATGGTCAGTACAGCTGATTACAACCATGTACGGGTTTACGTGGGACTTACGATTTACAAATACAAGTAAGATTACACCGATGATGACACTGCCGATGACAGCAAGCGGAATCATACCTGCTGCAAGGACGATACCTACCGCGATGGACCAGAACAGGAATGCAATGTCAAGGGGCTCTTTGATTGCGGTACGGAAACGTACGATGGAAAGAGCACCTACCATACCGAGAGAAAGTACCACATTGGAGGTAACTGCCAGAATAACCACGGTAGTAATCATGGTAAGGGCAACTAACGTGGTACCGAAGCTGGCGGAATACATAACACCGCTGTAGGTCTTTTTGTAAACGAAAAAGATAAACAGGCCGATACCGAAGGCCAGGATTAATGCCAGTGCCATGTCAAGCAGGCTGACACTGGAAATGTTGTCAAGAAAGCTGGATTTAAAAATGTCTTCAAATTTCATAATTGTATTCTCCTTAATTTATTTTTTCTTTAAATATCATAGGCGCGGCATACCTCATACTTGGAAAAAGCCGACACGCGACGATTCGGAAGCTCAACCGCATCCCGGATAATTTCCGGTAAAAAGGCATCCCATTTGACCTCCAAAATAATCGGGGAGTCGGGAACCGGAGCTGTAAGGCAGTCCGGATTTAAAAAGTCCGTGGTCAGGACACCGCACCGGATGTTGTAGTCGATGGTAACACGAACATTTCCCGGTCCGTAGGTAAAAGGGATTCGTGTGTAATCCACGATGGTCTTCGGACGAAGTCCCTTGCATTTCATTTCTGCATAAAGCTTTTGTACTTCAGGACTTTCAAGCTCCGAACCGGAGATGATTTCGGTTCCGGTAATCAGTCTTGCGTCGTGTAGACTGATCGGTACGCTTTTTTTACTGCACAGACCGTTGATTTTGCTTTTTCGCTCCAACACCATATAAGAGGTGTCGCCGTTGTAGTAACGGAGACGGTACTTGTCTCTCAGATTTACGCCGTCGATTTTTTCATAAAGAGCCGTATCATACAAGTCATCGAAGTAAAGACTTCGAATGTGATATAGTCCGTCGGTGGTATGGCTGTCACGCTTCATAATCACGGAGAGGCGCTGCTTTAAAACCATCATATCGGCCGGAGTAATGTGATGCTTCCATTCATTGCGAAAGTTCATATGTATCCTCCTTTCGTGTGTTTTACTGCGTTTATCATAACGAGTAATTGTGAAGTTTTTGTGTGGTGATTGTGCAGGAAATGTGTGTAAACTATGAAAAATAAAATATATGTAAATTTTACGGGAAAAGACCGTTTTTCATTGCAATCCTTTCCTTGTTCGTGTAAAATTATTTTTTGAACGGACAAGATATCCGAAAGGAGAGTACAGATGAGTAAAATACGAATTATGGCAGACAGCACCTGTGATTTGTCGTCGGAATTGATAGAAGAATACGGAATTACGGTACTTCCGCTTAATATTGTAATGGATGATGCAAGTTATTTGGACGGCGTAGAGACGAATCCGGATGCGATTTATGCATGGGCAGACGCGAATCGTACGACACCGAAGACTTCCGCGCCGGGAATTGAGGCTGCTGTGGAACTTTTGCGCTCTGCGGCAGAGGAGGGAGATGAGGTTTGCTTTTTCGGAATCAGCGAGCAGATGAGTGCGACCTGTCAGGTAGTGCGTTTGGCGGCCGAGGAGTTGGATTATTCGGAGCATGTTTGTGTGGTGGATTCCATGAATCTTTCCACCGGTATCGGATTACAGGTGCTTCATGCGGTTGAGCTGGTACAGAGTGGCTGTTCTCTGGCCGAACTGGAGGAGCTTTTGAAGGAATACAGATTACGTGTACGGGCAAGCTTTGTGGTAGATACCCTGACTTATTTACAAAGAGGCGGACGATGCAGTGCAGTGACGGCTCTTATGGGAAATGCGTTGAAATTAAAGCCGCGTATCGCTGTAGCGGACGGAAAGATGGGTGTTTCCAAAAAATATAGGGGAAATCAGAAGAAAACCGTAATTGATTATGTCAAGGATATGGAAGATGATTTAAAGCGTGCGGAGAAGGAGCGGGTGTTTATTACTCATTCCGGCATATCTTCGGAAATTGTGGAAGAGGTAAAGGCGTATTTAGAGTCCTTGCAGCATTTTCATGCGATTTATGTAACCAGAGCGGGTGGCGTGGTTTCCAGCCACTGCGGTCCGGGAACGCTCGGCGTGTTGTTTGTGGACGGGAAATAGGTGAATGACTTTATGGAACGATAACGCAAATGGTTTGTAGGGAGGAATGAAAGAAAGGTAGGTATAACATGCAGCAATATACAGTAACCGGTATGAGCTGTGCCGCCTGCAGTGCAAGAGTAGAAAAAGCAGTGTCGAAGGTGGCGGGAGTTAAGTCCTGTTCCGTCAGCCTTTTGACTAACTCCATGGGCGTGGAAGGGACAGTAACCCCGGAAGCGGTTATTGCGGCCGTGGAGCAGGCGGGATATCATGCGGAGGTAAAGGGAGCAGAAGCGAAAAGAAAGGAAGCTTTTGCAGAACCGGAAGAAGCTTTCAAGGATCGGGAGACACCGATACTGAAGCGTCGTTTGGTTGCCTCGGTCGTTTTTTTACTTGCGCTCATGTATGTGTCTATGGGGCATTGCATGTGGGGATGGCCTATGCCGATGTTTTTTGCGGATAATCCGGTAGCCATTGGGTTGGTACAAATGATACTGGCAGCGGTTGTCATGCTCATAAATAAAAAGTTTTTTGTGAGCGGAGTGAACGGGATTTTACATCGTGCTCCCAATATGGATACTTTAGTGGCCTTGGGTTCGGCAGCGGCATACGGATACAGTACGGTAATGCTGTTTGCTATGACGGGAGCACAGGCGACGGGAGAATTTGAGGCGGCTCACGGATATTTGCATGAGTTTTATTTTGAATCGGCGGCCATGATTTTGGCATTGATTACCGTGGGAAAGATGTTGGAAGCCCGTTCCAAGGGAAAGACTACGGATGCGTTAAAGGGGCTGATGAAGCTGGCTCCGAAGACGGCCACTCTGTGGGTGGACGGAGCAGAGACGGTAGTACCGATTGAAGCACTGAAAATTAACGATATGTTTGTTGTACGACCGGGAGAAAGTATTCCGGTGGACGGTGTGATTTTGGAAGGCTCCTGTGCTGTAGATGAAGCGGCGCTGACGGGAGAGAGCATTCCTGTGGACAAGACGGCGGGGGATGCGGTTTCTGCAG
This sequence comes from uncultured Lachnospiraceae bacterium, assembly GCA_964545045.1. Lineage (GTDB taxonomy): Bacteria > Bacillota > Clostridia > Lachnospirales > Lachnospiraceae > SIG307. The sequence continues at coordinate 24,967 of CAZJEN010000024.1, forward strand.
CAACCGTAAACCGTTCCGGATTTATCCGGTGCAAGGCTACCAGAGTGGGTGAGGACACAACCTTGTCCCAAATCATCAAGATGGTCAGTGATGCGGCAGCCACCAAAGCACCGATAGCAAAAGTGGCGGATAAGGTGTCCGGTGTCTTTGTGCCGGTGGTTATCGGAATTGCAGCAGTGACGATTCTTGTATGGTTGCTTACGGGAGAAAGTTTCGGCTTTGCTCTTGCAAGAGGAATATCCGTACTGGTCATCAGTTGTCCGTGTGCCCTTGGTTTGGCGACGCCGGTTGCAATTATGGTGGGAAACGGTGTAGGAGCAAAAAACGGTATCTTGTTTAAAACAGCAGTATCTTTGGAACAGGCGGGAAAGGTTTCTACCGTGGTTTTAGATAAGACGGGAACGATTACGGCGGGAGAACCTCGGGTGACGGATTTATTGCCGGCAGACGGTTATTGTGAGAAAGATTTGTTACAGCTTGCACTGGATTTGGAGTGTAAGAGTGAGCATCCTCTTTCAAGAGCAATTCTGGCGCGGGCACAGGAAGAGGCTATGACTGCAGGAGCGGTTACGGAATTTCGTGTATTGCCGGGAAACGGTCTTTCTGCGTTACGGGAGGATGTTCCGGTCTATGGGGGAAATGCCGCATATATTTCCAATTATGTGATGTTGTCCGAAACGGTAAAACAGCAGGCGGAGGTACTTGCAACGGAGGGAAAAACGCCATTGTTTTTTGTGGAAGATAATACCTTCGCGGGGATGATTGCCGTGGCGGATGTTATAAAAGAAGACAGCCCGCAGGCGATAAAGGAACTGCAAAATATGGGTATCCGGGTGGTTATGCTGACCGGAGATAACGAACGTACCGCCAAAGCTATCGGAGCACAGACCGGAGTGGATGAAGTGATTGCGGGTGTGCTTCCGGAGGGAAAGGAAAATGTAATCCGAACCTTGCAACGCAGGGGAAAGGTAGCTATGGTTGGAGACGGTATCAATGATGCCCCGGCTCTGACAAGAGCGGATATCGGAATTGCCATCGGTGCGGGAGCAGATGTGGCAGTGGATGCCGCAGATATCGTACTGATGAAAGGCAGGCTGTCCGATGTGCCGGCAGCAATTCGACTAAGTCGTGCGACTTTGCGAAATATTCATGAAAATCTGTTTTGGGCATTTATTTATAATGCCATCGGAATTCCGTTGGCGGCGGGAGTGTTTATTCCGGTGTTTGGCCTAAAGCTGAATCCGATGTTCGGAGCGGCTGCCATGAGTTTATCCAGCTTCTGTGTGGTTTCCAACGCATTGCGATTAAATTTGTTTAAGCTGTACAGTACGAAGCGGGATAAAAAGCGACAGCAGAAAGTTGAAAAAGTACCGGCTACGGAGGAATCCTTACAATATACCTTGAAGGTAAAAGGGATGATGTGCGAGCACTGCGAGGCGCGGGTAAAGAAAGCGTTAGAAGCACTTCCACAGGTAGAGTGCGCGGTACCGGACCATAAAACTGGTTTGGTAAGTGTGGAATTAAACGAGGCAGTAGAGGCCCGCATTTTGAAGAAAGCAGTAGAAAACGAGGACTACAAGGTCCTTGCAATAAAATAACAGACGGAGGATGGAACGATGATTAAAATTACTCTTGGAGTAGAAGGAATGAAGTGCGTAAAATGTGAGGCGCATATGGATGATACGGTACGTAAGCTGTTTGCGGTGGAGAAGGTGACCTCTTCCCATGAGAACCATGAAACAGTGATTCTTTCTGAAGCGGACATTGCGGATGAGAAGTTGCAGGAAGCTGTTGCAAGTGCAGGCTATACTCTTACCGGTATTGCAAGAGAGCCGTACGAAAAGAAGGGCTTGTTCGGCTTGTTCAAAAAGTAAAATCTTGACATGGGTCCTTGCTTGGAGTATTATGATTTTTAAGTGGAGTACGGTGGAAGTCCGGCTCAAGGAAAGGAGAATTTATGGGAATTACAACTAAGAGTTTCGGTAAGACGAAAAACGGTGAAGAGGCAAAACTTTATATTTTAGAGAATAAGAACGGCATGAAGGCTGTATTTTCCGATTTTGGTGCGGTATTGGTACAGCTTTGGGTACCGGATAAGAACGGCAAGTTAGAGGATGTGGTACTGGGCTTTGATACTCTTGCGGAGTACGAGGCAAATCCGACCTTCTTCGGTTCCTTTATCGGCAGATGCGGCAATCGTATCGGCGGTGCAAAGTTTACCATCGACGGTAAGGAATATCAGGTAGAGGATAATGACAGCGGTAACTGCTTACACGGTGGTTCCGTAAGCTACGATAAGTATATGTACGAAGCAGAGACCTTCGTGGAAGAGGGGGGCTTAAGTATTGAGTTTTCCCGTCTCAGCCCGGATATGGAGCAGGGCTTCCCGGGAAATCTGGATATTACCGTGACCTATACCCTGACCGATGAGAACGAGCTGGCCATCGAGTACTTAACGGTATCCGATAAGGCAACCATCGTAAATCTGACCAATCATTCCTACTTTAATCTGGCAGGACACAATTCCGGTCTTGTAACGGAGCAGGAAGTATACATCGATGCGGATGCATTCACGGCAACCGACGCAAAGCTGATTCCGACCGGTGAGCTTACGGATGTTACCGGTACGCCGATGGATTTCAGAGTAAGAAAGCCGCTGGCAGAGGGCATTAACGATACCGATTGTGAGGCAATTCGCTTAGGCGGCGGATACGACCACAACTATGCGTTAAACAATACCGGTGAGGAAGCAGAGTATGTGGCAGAGCTTTACGACAAGAAGAGCGGTCGTGTCATGGAAGTATTTACCGACCTTCCGGGCATGCAGCTTTACTCCGGTAACTTTATCCGCGACGGCTTAAAGGGTAAGGGTGGTTGCACCTACGGTAAGTGTCACGGTGTATGCTTTGAGACCCAGTACTTCCCGAATGCCATGAACATCCCGAGCTTCAAGTCTCCGGTAGTAAAAGCATACGAAGAAGTAGAATCTATGACCGTATATAAGTTTACGGTGGAGAAGTAAGTTATATTCGGAAGAGAACGATAATCAAGAATATAGATATTTATTGAGAATGAAGAACGAGGCTGTCGCAGTTGAAGTTGCACAGCCTCGTTTGTAGTCTTATTTGGTACCGTAGATTCGGTCACCGGCATCGCCGAGACCCGGTAAAATGTAGCCCTTTTCGTTAAGACGCTCGTCCTTTGCGCCTACGAAAATATTGACATCCGGATGCGCCTCCTGCAGCTTTTCGATACCTTCCGGTGCTGCGATTAAGCAAAGGAAACGAATTTTCTTGATGCCGCGCTTCTTTAACAGTTCGATGGCGGCAATGGCGGAACCGCCGGTAGCTAACATCGGATCAACCACGAAAATCTCGCGGTCTGCGGCATCCGACGGGAGTTTGCAGAAATATTCCACCGGCTCTAAGGTCTCTTCGTTACGGTAAAGGCCGATGTGACCCACCTTTGCGTTCGGAGTCAGGTTCAAAATGCCGTCTGCCATATGAAGACCTGCACGTAAGATCGGAACGACGCAAAGCTTTTTGCCTGCGATTTCCTTTACGGTAGTTCTTACAAGCGGTGTTTCGATTTCTTTGTCGGCAAGCGGAAGATTGCGGCTTGCTTCATAATAAATCAGCATGGCGATTTCGGCTACCAGAGCACGAAACTCTTTGGTAGAAGTATTTTTATCGCGCATAATGCCGATTTTGTGCTGAATTAACGGATGATCCATAACTGTTACAGTTGACATAGAAATGCTCCTTTCCGTAATGAGGTAGAGTTTGGTATTACTGTGGTAATAAATCAAATAAAACACTATATTCAGTATAGCAAATTTTGTCGGGAAAAGAAAGAGAAAAAATAAAAAACATACCTCCGTTTGTGACGGAGGTATCCAGAGGAGAAGCCCGAAACGGGGAGGGGTGTACCGGGCTATAAATATATGAAAAAGTAGTAAGTAATAAGCAAAATCGGTATGATGTCTGACTTATCTTATATCGTTATTATATTTGTCACATATGTTGTGGGTGTGGATAGTTTGTGAACAATTTGTTAATATGGAGCGAGTGTCGAAAAACACCGAAAACGTGAATTACGCTATTGTAATTATGTCGAAAAAGATTTAAAATGAAGACGGTGGAAGTAATTGTTTGAGAAAGCGGTATCGGAATTGCATATACTCTCATAGCGGATAGTGATGAATAGGAGTGAAAAAGAAGAGTATGAATATATTTAAAAAACTTCTCCGAAAGGAATTGGGAGAGAAGCGATATCAGGGGCTTGTGAAGTTTGTGAACACAAATTGCGGTCCCGAAGTAAAAGATAACAAAGAATTGTATGAAGAGATATATGAATATTGTAATTGTTTGGATTCGGAAAAAATCATGGGCATGCAGATGCGTTTGAATGAAGTGATGTTTAGTGCGTTTCAGGTGGGCAGGACCTATTCTCTTGCATTCTTTATTTATCTGGGAGCGTGGTTTGCATTATTGAGTTTGGAGTTAAAGACGGAGCTGTTGCTTTTTGGGGTGTTGGGAATCTCTGTTTGCTTCGGTTTGAAGACGTGGCAGTTTTTGGCCAGCAAGTGTGCTTATGCGGATGCCAGAATTATCGAAACCTATCGTGCGGTGTTGGAACGTATTCTGATACACCGGGCGCGGGAGCAGCATAACTAATATTTCGGAGGTTGGTATGGAAGGTTTAAAAAAGTTTTTGCCGGGAGAAATCAAAGAACTTCGGATTTTGGGCAGAACCGTGAAGAATAAAAATCCCTTGATTTTATTTTGGACAGGTTCGGGGATTGAACTGAATTTTGAAGGCACGGAGTTGTGGTGTGAGTTTGAGTCCGATTATTCCTGCTATGAGCAGTGGATTGCGGTCTATGTAAACGGTGCGTTGCTTTCCCGTCAAATGTTGCAGAAGGGAAAACAACAGGTATGCCTGTTCCGTAATATGCAGACGAAAAAGGTTAACCATGTAAAGGTGGTAAAGGAAGTACAGGCGATGCCGGGAGACCCGGAGGCATATCTGGCGATTCATGCGTTGTACGGAGACGGAGAGTTTCGCGAGTTGCCGGAGCCGGCGTGCAGAATCGAGTTTATCGGTGACAGCATTACGTCCGGAGAAGGAAGTCGCGGCGGTACCGTAGAGCAGGACTGGATTGCCATGTGGTTTTCCGCAAGTCAGGCCTACCCGCAGTTGGTTTCCGAGCGCTTGGAAGCTGAGTGCCGCGTGGTTTCCCAGAGCGGCTACGGCGTATATTGCGCTTACGACAATAACCTTGACCATGTGATGCCGTTGTACTACGAGCAGGTATGCGGCGTGCTGGAAGGAGCGCGTAATCGGGCATTGGGAGCCGGAGATGCCTATGACTTTTCCGAATGGCAGCCGGACTATATTGTTATTAATTTGGGGACGAATGACGGCGGGGCGTTCCACAACCCGGAGTGGTGTGATGAAGCCACCGGTCGAAAGAATAAGATGTACAACGGTGCCGACGGATTGCCGGCAACCGAGTGTTTGGAAAAAGTGGAAAAAGCAGTTACCGGCTTCTTGAAAATGGTAAGAAAAAATAATCCGCATGCCTATCTTTTGTGGGCGTACGGTATGATGGGGACTGTGGTGGAGTCTGCAGTGAAAGCCGGGATTGCGGCATATGGTGAGGAAACCGGTGATAACAAGGTTCGTTACATAGCGTTGGAAGAAATACAGGGCGAGCAAATCGGCGCAAGATCTCACCCGGGGCTTTGCGGACACAAAAAAACGGCGGAACAGCTTTGCTGTGTAATATCCGAATTAAGAAAGGAAGCGTAGGCTATGAGTAAGGTATATGTGTTTTTTGCGGACGGGTTTGAAGAAATCGAAGGTCTTACGGTGGTTGACATGCTTCGCCGTGTAGGCGTGGAAACCGTGATGGTTTCCGTAAATGAGTCAAAGACGGTAACAGGAGCCCACGGTATTGTGATTCAGGCCGACGGTTTGTTTACGGAGTATTCTTACGAGGATGGCACCATGGCAGTGCTTCCGGGCGGTATGCCGGGGACCAATCACCTGATGGCCCATGAAGGATTAAAGAAAGTATTGTTTTCTTATCATGAGGATAAGAAATATTTGGCGGCCATTTGTGCAGCACCGAGTGTGCTGGGCATGAACGGACTGCTCGAGGGACGCCATGCCACCTGCTATCCGGGGTTTGAAGAGAAGCTTCTCGGTGCAAAGGCGATGCCGGATGCGGTGGTAATGGACGGTACAATTATTACGAGCCGCGGTATGGGTACTGCAATTGCCTTCGGTGCGGCACTGGTGTCCGTGCTGGTGAGTGATGAGGCGGCAGAGGATTTGTTAAAGGCCATTCAGTATTAGTTCTTTGGTGGTTGGATTTCATGCCGGAGGAGAAAAAGGGCAAACACATTGGGTAATGCCATACATGCATTGATAAAATCGGTCAGTTCCCAGATGAGCGGGAGAGACAGTATCGAACCGATGAAAATCATACCGAGATAGCAAAGCCGGTAGGTTTTCAGAGATTGATTGCCGAACAGATACCGCACACCTTGGGCGCCGAAATAAGACCAGCCGATTAAGGTGGCATAGGCAAAGGCGATTAAGGAAACTGATAGAATTAGTTCTCCGAAGGGAAGTTGGGAAAAAGCGGCACTTGTCAGCGTAGTTGCGGTATAGGATTCCGCTAGGGATGGATTCCGGAGCAGTGAACTTACAATTAAAATGCCGGTCAGGGCACACAATATTACCGTGTCCCAAAAGACCGCAGACATGGAGAGACAGTATCGAACCGATGAAAATCATACCGAGATAGCAAAGCCGGTAGGTTTTCAGAGATTGATTGCCGAACAGATACCGCACACCTTGGGCGCCGAAATAAGACCAGCCGATTAAGGTGGCATAGGCAAAGGCGATTAAGGAAACTGATAGAATTAGTTCTCCGAAGGGAAGTTGGGAAAAAGCGGCACTTGTCAGCGTAGTTGCGGTATAGGATTCCGCTAGGGATGGATTCCGGAGCAGTGAACTTACAATTAAAATGCCGGTCAGGGCACACAATATTACCGTGTCCCAAAAGACCGCAGACATGGAGAGTAAAGCAGCCTTTTCAGGGCTGCTTTCTTTGTCTTCCGTAAAGGCCAAGGGTGCGGTTCCTAAGCCGGCTTCATTGGTAAAAAGGCCTCTGGCAATGCCGTAACGGGCGGAAAAAAGGAAGGAACCGCCCGCGATTCCACCGATTGCCGCAGTAGGAGTAAATGCGGAAGCAACGATGAGGCGCAGTGCCGGAAGCAGGTATACATGGTTCAGAATAAGAATCACCAGACAGGCCAGAAGATACAGGCATGCCATGGCCGGCACCAGAATACTGCAAAGCTTCGTAATGGCGGAGGAACCGTGCAAAATCACATAGCCTACCGCAAATACAAGGAGAAGACCGGTTACAGCCGGTGTTACATCGGTAAGTGCGGATACGGTTTCCGTAACGGTACCGGCCTGGGTGGAGCAGCCGATGCCGAAGGAGGCAATCAGAAGGAGAAAGGCGTATATCTTACCTGCGGTTTTACTTTTTACGCCGTGCTCCAGTACATACATAATTCCACCCCGGTGGGAACCGTCCTTGTCCTTGTGACGATATCTCATGCAAAGATAGCATTCGGCGTAGGCTGTGGCCATTCCGAGAAGTCCCGTAATCCAACACCAGAAAACGGCGCCGGGACCTCCCAAGGCAACGGCAGAGGAAACACCTACAATGTTGCCGGTTCCGAGGGTCGCGGCGAGCGCAGTGGTAAGAGAACGAAGTCCCTGTTTCTTTTCTCCGGCGGCGGAAAGACGAAGGGCAACCGGAATGCGGCGTTGGAGAAAGCCTAAACGTATAGTAAAGAAAATATGGGTGAAAAGAAGTAGGATAAGTAGCGGTCCGTTCCACAGGAAACGGTTGGAAGCGGACAGAAAATCAAAGAGGAAGGACATAAGAAAGCCTTTTTTCTTTCATTTTATTTTTCTTGCTTGCATTTCATTCCCGATTATGATAGAGTATACCGTGTGTAAATGAACGGAAATAACGGAGGAAGTATGGGTAAATATTTCGGTACGGACGGATTTCGCGGAGAGGCCGGTGTAAACCTGACGGTGGAGCACGCCTTTCGTGTAGGACGTTTTTTAGGCTATTATTACGGAAAAGACCATAAGGCAAAGGTGGTTATCGGAAAGGATACAAGACGTTCAGGTGATATGCTGGAGTATGCACTGACAGCGGGACTCACAGCTAGCGGCGCGGATGTATATCAGCTTCATGTAACACCAACCCCGAGCGTGGCTTATGTGGTAAGACAGGACGGCTTTGACTGCGGTATTATGATTACCGCCAGCCACAATCCGTTTTATGATAACGGTATCAAGGTAATCAACGGCAAGGGCTATAAGCTGGAGGCCGAGGTTGAACTTGAAATCGAGGATTATATCGACGGCAAAATCGATGAGGTTCCTTATGCAAGAAGAGAAAACATCGGTAAGCTTGTTGATTATGCCGAAGGCAGACAGAAGTATATTGAGTACCTGACCGGTTTGGTAGGATGCTCTTTTGAGGGTGTGAAGGTGGGCCTTGATTTGGCAAACGGTTCCGCTACACCGATCGCAAAGGCGGTATTCGATGCGCTCGGAGCAACCACTTATGTCATCAGTTCTGAGCCGGACGGATTAAATATTAACACCGATTGCGGTTCCACTCATATGGAACGATTGCAGAAGCTGGTTTTGGATGAAAAGCTGGATGTGGGCTTTGCTTACGACGGAGATGCGGATCGTTGTCTTGCGGTAGATCACAACGGAAAGCTGGTAGAAGGTGACCACATTATGTATCTGTGCGGTAAGTACATGAAGGAGCACGGAGAACTGGCAAACGATACGGTAGTTACCACAGTAATGTCCAACCTTGGTTTGTATAAGGCACTGGACGAACTGGGAATCCGTTACGAGAAGACTGCGGTAGGCGATAAGTACGTTCATGAGAATATGATGGCCAACGGTCATGTGATCGGCGGTGAGAATTCCGGCCACGTTATTTTTATGAAGCATGCCACCACGGGTGACGGTGTGCTGACTTCCTTAAAGGTAATGGAGGTTATGCAGGAGTCGAAGAAGTCTCTTGCCGAGCTTGCAAGCGGAATGACGGTATATCCGCAGCGTTTGGTAAATGTAAGGGTTACCGATAAGAAGGATGCCCAGGCAGACCCAGAGGTACAGAAGAAGGTGGCTGAGGTTGCGGCTCTTCTGGGAGACGAAGGTCGTATTCTTGTGAGAGAGAGCGGCACCGAGCCTCTGGTACGTGTTATGGTAGAGGCAAAAACGGATGAATTATGTGTACAATACACAGACGCGGTAGTTGAGACTTTACAGAACCGGGGCTTTGTGTTATAATAAAACGATACGATTTTAAGGAGGACATTTTGAAATGAGTTTCAAAGTTGAAGAATTGGGCAAGAGCATGGTAAAGCTTACCATCGAGGTTGCAGCGGAAGAGTTTGAGAAAGCAATGGAGACGGCATATCAGAAGAATAAAAATAAATTGTCCGTACAGGGTTTTCGTAAGGGTAAGGCACCGAGAGCAATGATCGAGAAGATGTACGGTGCAAGCATTTTCTATGAAGATGCGGCAAATGAATTAATCCCGGATGCTTATGAGAAGGCAGCTGTTGAGAGCGGTCTTGACATCGTTTCCAGACCGGAAATCGACCTGGTTCAGGTTGAGAAGGGTAAGGAGTTCATCTTTACCGCAGAAGTGGCTGTAAAGCCGGAGGTTACCTTAGGCGAGTATAAGGGTGTTGAGGTTGAGAAGACCGACGTATCCGTATCCGACGATGAGGTGGCTGCAGAGCTTGACCGTGTAAGAGAGCAGAATGCAAGAATCCTTACCGTAGAGGACAGACCGGTTGCTGACGGCGATGAGACCGTAATCGATTTCGAAGGCTTTGTAGACGGTGTTCCGTTTGCAGGCGGCAAGGGTGAGGATTACAAGCTTGTAATCGGTTCCCATTCCTTCATCGATACTTTCGAGGAGCAGTTAATCGGTAAGAACATCGGCGAAGAAGTAGACGTTAACGTTACTTTCCCGACCGAGTATCATGCAGCAGAGCTTGCAGGCAAGCCGGCATTGTTCAAGGTTACCGTAAAGGCTATTACCGCAAAGGAGCTTCCGGAGCTGGATGATGAGTTCGCAGTAGATGTTTCCGAGTTCGATACTCTCGCTGAGTACAAGGAAGACATTAAGAAGAACCTTCTTGAGAAGAAGGAAAAGGAAGCAAAGTTTGCAAAGGAAGATAAGGTAGTGGATGCGATTATCGAGAAGGCTACCATGGAGATTCCGGATGCAATGATCGATACCCAGACCCGTCAGATGGCTGAGGAGTATGCACAGAGACTTCAGATGCAGGGCCTTAACTTACAGCAGTACTTCCAGTTCACCGGTATGAACGCAAACAGCTTCATGGAGAACTTAAAGCCGCAGGCATTAAAGAGAATCCAGTGCAGACTTGTTCTTGAGGCAATTGTAAAGGCTGAGAACATCGAGGTATCCGAGGAAGAGCTTGATAAGGAATTCGATACCATGGCTCAGAACTATCGCATGGAAAAGGATAAGTTAATGGAGCTTGTCGGCGATAAGGAAAAGGAGCAGATTAAGATGGATATCGCAGTACAGAAGGCAGTAGACTTCGTACGCGACGCTGCAAAAGAAAAGTAAGATAGAATCAACATAAGGGATGTTCCGCATGGGCATCCCTTCGTTGCAAGGAAGGAGTTTTGTATTATGAGTTTAGTGCCTTATGTATTGGAGCAGACCGCAAAGGGCGAGCGTACCTATGATATTTATTCCAGATTATTGAAGGATCGTATTATTTTCCTCGGTGAGGAAGTAAACGATGTAACAGCAAGCCTTGTGGTTGCACAGCTTCTGTTTTTGGAGAGCGAAGATCCGAAGAGAGATATCAGCTTATATATTAACAGCCCGGGCGGTTCCGTAACCGCGGGTATGGCAATTTACGATACGATGCAGTACATTAAGTGTGATGTATCTACCATTTGTATCGGTATGGCTGCCAGCATGGGTGCGTTCCTGCTTGCAGGCGGTACCAAGGGCAAGCGTTTTGCTCTGCCGAATGCGGAGGTTATGATTCATCAGCCGTCCGGCGGTGCAAGAGGTCAGGCAACCGAGATTGAAATTGCGGCAAAGAATATTTTAAGAACGAGACAGAAGTTAAACGAGATTCTTGCTGCCAATACCGGAAAGCCGATTGATGTAATCGCGGTAGATACCGAGCGTGATAATTATATGACTGCGGAAGAAGCTGTGGCATACGGTTTAATCGACAGTGTTATTACGAATCGATAATAGTAGATGATAGTTGAGGAGAATCTAAAGTGGCAAATAAGACAGATGACAGACAGAACATTTGCTGTTCTTTCTGCGGAAAACCGCAAAAGCAGGTAAGAAAAATGATTTCCGGACCGTCCGGAGTATACATTTGTGATGAGTGTATTGAGCTTTGTGCGGAGATTGTGGAAGATGAACTGGACAGAGATGATGATTTCCGTGAAGAGAATGAGGCAGGAATCAACCTGTTGAAGCCGATGGAAATCAAAGCCTTTTTGGATGAATATGTAATCGGTCAGGAGGATGCGAAGAAGGTACTTGCGGTATCCGTATACAATCACTACAAGCGTGTACTGATGCAGCCGAGTATGGATGTGGAACTGCAGAAGTCTAACATCTTAATGATCGGTCCGACCGGTAGCGGTAAGACTTATCTTGCTCAGACCTTAGCAAAGCTGTTAAACGTACCGTTTGCGATTGCGGATGCAACCGCACTGACGGAGGCCGGCTATGTGGGTGAAGACGTTGAGAATATTCTGTTAAAGCTCATTCAGGCAGCGGATTTTGATATCGAGCGTGCGGAGCACGGTATTATATATATCGACGAAATCGACAAGATTACCCGTAAGTCTGAGAATGTATCCATTACCCGTGACGTATCCGGTGAAGGCGTACAGCAGGCTTTGTTAAAGATTTTAGAGGGTACGGTAGCTTCCGTGCCGCCGCAGGGAGGAAGAAAGCATCCGCATCAGGAACTTTTGCAGATTAATACGACGAATATCCTGTTTATTTGCGGAGGTGCTTTTGACGGTCTTGAAAAGATTGTAGAAGCCCGGACCGGTCATAAGTCCATGGGATTTAATGCGGAAATCGGAGACGGCATGGAACTGAAAATCGGTGATATGTTCCGTCAGGTAATGCCGCAGGATTTGGTAAAGTTCGGCTTGATTCCGGAGTTTATCGGTCGTGTTCCGGTAACGGTTGCTCTGGATATTCTGGATGAGGATGCATTGGTTCGTATTTTGGCGGAGCCGAAGAATGCGCTTACCAAGCAGTATCAGCGTATTTTTGAACTGGATGGCGTCGAGCTTGAGTTTGAGGAAGAGGCACTTCGTGTGATTGCGAGACGTGCGGTGGAGCAAAAGACCGGTGCCAGAGGACTGCGTTCTATCATGGAAAATATCATGATGGATACCATGTACCGTGCACCTTCGGATGAAAGCATCTTAAAGTGCATTGTTACGAAGGAAGCGGCAGAGGGAACCGAGGAGCCGACCTTGGAGGTTGCTGAGCAGAGAAAGCGTTCTGTTTCCAAAAAGGCAGGGAGCCGTAGCACGGATGAAAGTGCGTAATCCATAGAGTAAAGGTGATAAAATGAGTAATGAAATACAGGTTATGCCGTTGGTAGCACTGCGAAATATCGCAGTGCTGCCCGGCATGTTGGTGCATTTTGACGTGAACCGGAAAATCAGTATTCAGGCCATCGAACAGGCAATGAAGTCGGACCAGATGATTTTCGCGGTGATGCAGAAGGATGCGTCCGTAGACGAGCCTACCATCGACGATTTGTATCCGGTAGGTTGTGTGGCGCGTATCAAGCAGATTATTAAATTGCCGGGAAATCTGGTCCGTGTGCTGATTACAGGCGAACAGCGAGGAGAGCTTGACTATTTGGTGAGTGTCTCCCCTTATTTTTCTGCCCAGATTACCGTAACGGAACAGGAGAAGGCCACGAAGTATTCCGCGGTGGAGCAGCGTGCCATGACCGGTACTTTGCATGATCTGCTGGACGTATACTTCTCTGTAAACAGTAAGCTCGGAAAGGATATTGCAGAGCAATTATCCGGGGTGACTGAACTTGACCGTTTCATGGAGCAGATTATAGCAATGATTCCGCTGACCACAACCCAGAGACAGGCTCTTTTGGAGGAACAGGAATTTTTCCCTCGGTTTGAGTTACTGGCGCAGATTCTTGCCAATGAAATCGAAGAGCTTCGTATTCGTAAGGATTTACAGACGAAGGTAAAGGCAAAGGTAGACAAGAACCAGAAAGAATATGTGCTGAGGGAGCAGATGAAGGTGATTCGCGAGGAGCTCGGCGAGAGCAACGAAGCGGATGAGTTTGTTAAGAAAGCAGAGGCACTGGAGGCTCCTGCGGAAATCAAGGAAGCCATTTTAAAGGAAATCGAGCGGTATAAGCGTCTCGGGGGGGCGGCGTCCGAAGGTGCGGTGACCAGGACCTATATCGAGACATTGCTTTCCATGCCTTGGGATAAGGCGACGCAGGATAATTTTGCTCTTACCGATGCGAAGGCTGTTTTAGAGCGTGACCACTACGGAATGGAAAAGGTGAAGGAACGCATTTTGCAGTATTTGGCTGTCAGAAAGCGTACGGGGAAAGCCGGCGGTACAATTTTGTGCCTTGTGGGACCGCCGGGTACCGGTAAGACCTCGGTGGCCCATTCTGTAGCAGAAGCGCTGGGAAAGAAGTACATCCGTGTATGCTTAGGCGGAGTACGGGATGAAGCGGAGATTCGCGGACACAGACGTACCTATATCGGTGCTATGCCGGGACGAATTGCGGCAGGCATCAAGCAGGCGGGTGTAAAGAATCCGTTGATGCTGTTAGATGAAATCGATAAAGTAGGAAATGATTATAAGGGTGACCCTAGTGCGGCGCTTTTGGAGGTGTTGGATCCGGAGCAGAATTCCCGTTTTATGGATCACTACCTGGATTTACCGCTGGATTTGTCGGAAGTATTGTTTATTGCTACGGCAAATACTTTAGAGACCATACCGAGACCGCTTCTCGACCGTATGGAGGTGATTGAACTGTCCAGCTATACGGAGGCGGAAAAATTCTTTATTGCAAAGAAGCATTTGTGGAAGAAGCAGTTAAAGAAAAACGGTCTTACCGCGAAGGAATTAAAAGTGACGGATGGTGCTCTGAGGGGTGTCATCAGCGGATATACGAAGGAAGCCGGAGTACGTAAGCTGGAGCAGAAGTTAGGTGAACTTTGCCGGAAGGCGGTATGGAATATCGATGCGGCGGAAGAAGCGCCGGAGCTCCCGGTAAAAATCGGCGAAAAGGATTTGTTTTCTTATCTCGGAAAGCAGAAATATCGTAAGGACACGGTAGAGAAGAAGCCGCAGGTGGGATTGGTACGCGGTCTTGCCTGGACCAGTGTAGGCGGAGACACTCTTGAAATCGAAGTAAATGTGATGCCGGGTAAGGGCGGTATTACGCTGACCGGTAAGCTTGGTGATGTGATGAAGGAATCCGCCCAGACTGCGTTGTCCTATGTGAGAGCGTACTGCGGAGACTTACTTTCTGAAGAGTATTTCGAAAAACATCAGCTCCACATTCATGTGCCGGAGGGAGCGGTACCGAAGGACGGCCCGTCTGCAGGTATTACTATGGCTACGGCGATTTATTCCGCAGTTACCGGGAAAAAGGTATTGCCGGATGTGGCAATGACCGGTGAGGTGACGTTGCGAGGTCGCGTGCTTCCGATCGGAGGTTTAAAAGAGAAGCTTTTGGCTGCAAAACAGGCCGGAGTGAAGAAGGTTTTGGTGCCGCAAAAGAACGAGGCGGACGTGGCGGAGTTGGAGGCTGAAATTACCAAGGGCCTTACCGTAGTATTCGTATCCGAGATGCCGCAGGTTCTGGAGGAGGCACTGGTAAAGTAGAAAAGATTTCTTAGGATACGGTTCGGGATCATCCGTAGGAGGAAGGAGAACATTGATGAATGTAACAAAAGTGAATTTGGAAACGGTATGCGGTATTACCAGTAAGCTGCCAGAGAATCTGTTACCGGAGTTTGCGTTTGCCGGAAAGTCCAATGTGGGAAAGTCCTCTTTGATTAACGGTTTGATGAACCGGAAGTCTTATGCAAGAACGTCTTCACAGCCGGGCAAAACCCAAACCATAAACTTTTATAATATCAACGAACAGCTTTATTTTGTGGATCTGCCGGGATACGGCTATGCCAAGGTATCCATGGAGCTTCGTGCAAAGTGGGGCAAGATGATTGAACGGTATTTAAAAAAGTCCGGACAACTGAAATTAATCTTTTTGTTGGTGGATATTCGTCATGAGCCGTCGGAAAACGACAGGGATATGTATGACTGGATTGTGCATAACGGCTTCCAGCCCATTGTTATCGCAACGAAGCTGGACAAGATTAACCGCAGTCAGATTGCAAAGCAGACAAAGCTGATTCGGACATGCCTTAAAATGCCGAAGGAGGGAATCCTGATCCCGTTCTCCGCAGAGACAAAGCAGGGAAGAGACGAGATTTGGAGTAAAATCGAGGAATTGCTTCCGAAGGCTGACGCAGACAGTGAAGCAGAAGAATAAGAACATAAGAAAACCGCGCAGGATGAAAAATGCGCGGTTTTTTTACTCTATAGGAAATTGCACATTTCCTATAGAGTAAAAAACGCTCCGCTATGGATGCGCACTCGCGCGATTGGAAGATGTCGCAAGCGACCGCGCTCGGCGCGAGAGTTTCGCAAGCGAAACTCTTTGTTCTCAGGTGTTTAGTTGGAAGAATTTCCCGTTTCTTTGCTTCCGCCCATTAAGAGCTTAGTAACGATGTAAGTATAGATATCGGTGCTGTTGTCTTTCCAATTGTTACAGAGTCGTTCCGCCTCGGTTTCGTTGGTAACTGTAATCTGAAGGTTTAACAGGACGGAATCTCTGTCTAAAATCTTACACTCCGCAAGATATTCGGAATGTTTGATTTCATAATAATCTGCCGGAGTGGATTGTTCTTCCTTTAACTGATAACGCTGTGCGGAAAGGTACTCGTCGATATCCGCTCTGGCAGCCGGAGAGATATCCTTGAAAAAGAAGGAAAGAGCTTCTCCGCCGGATGCGGTGATGTGGTACAAGGTTTTGTTTCGTACCGTTTCTTTTGAGATAAATCCGTCCTCTGTCAGATCATTGATGGTCTCGTGTAACGTAAAGTAGTCTGTGTAGTTCTTTCCGATGAAAAAGTCCGTTAATTGGGAATCTGTCATGGGAAAATCGATACGGTCCAAAATATACAGAATCATAAGCTTATACAGCATCAGCATTTCGGATTGCATGAGAAACTCCTTTCCAGCTGCTTGTGCAGCGTGTTTAAAACCTTTTTTTTATCTGCGCTCCACAAAGGAGCAAGTAAAGTTCGTTTCGGGCCGTCGCCGGTAAGGCGGTAAATCACGGTATCCTCCGGAATCAGAGGCAAAAGTTTTGTAAGAATATCAAAATAAGAATCCATGGACATGCAGGCAAATTCCGAAGAGGGAGCACTGCGGTAATAATCCGCAAGCTCCGTATCCTCCAAGATGTGCAGTAATTGGAGCTTTATTCCATGGACGCCGGCATTTACTACGTGTTGCACGGTGGCAACCATATCCTCGGGTACCTCCTTCGGAAGTCCGAGGATAACGTGGGTAATGACCGGTATATCTGCCGATTGTAAACGTCGGACCGCATCATCGTATATTGCCAAAGAATAGCCTCTGCGGATAAAAGCGGCAGAGGTTTCGTGAATCGTTTGTAATCCAAGCTCTATGTAGACCGGTTTGCGTTTGTTCAGTGTTGCCAACAAAGCAACGCATTCGGTGGACAAACAGTCCGGACGTGTGGCTATGGAGAGCCCCACAACCTCCGAGTCGGCCATAGCTTCCTCAAAAATCTGTTCCAGATAAGGAAGCGGTGCATAGGTATTTGTAAATGCCTGAAAATAGGCAAGATATCCGGCAAAATTCTTTTTTTGTTTCGGAAGCTTTGCGGCAATCTTTTGTTTTGCCTGAGCCAACTGTTCCGTGATAGAAAGTGTGGCGGATGCAGCAAAGTCACCGGAACCGCCCCGGCTGCAAAAAATACAGCCTCTTGTATCTAAAGTGCCGTCACGGTTCGGACAGGACATACCGCCGTTTAAGGAGATGCGATACACTTTTCCGCCGAAATGGGTACGGTAATAATCGTTTGCGGTAAGCAAGAATTTGACCTCCTTTTTACTGCTTTAGACCTTTAAAAAATGAATATATCTTATAGGATATTATACAATATCGGAACCGAAAGTGCAATAAGACAGAATACCAAAAAAAGTGTTTGACGAAATGAAAAATAAGGAGTACAATATAGATAAAGTATATGTAAATGTTCGTGAATACAAAATATAGAGTGGACGAAGGGGGGTAATAGCAGATGAAAAAACGAAAAATTGCCTTGTTTGCGGCTTCATATGACGGAGAAGCGTTGGATGCGATAGTCAGCGGCATCAAAGAACGTCTTGAAGGCAGCGGCATGGATTTGTATGTTTTTTTATGTTTTCCGGCATTTGGTTTGGATGCACCGGATAATATTGCGAATTATAACATTTTTTCGTTGCCGAATTATGAAGATTATGATGGATTCATCTTTGCCATCAATGTAGTTCAGGGCTATGAGATGTTGAAGAAATATCATCAGCCTCTGTTGCAGTGCAGAAAACCGATGGTATCCTTGGAATATGAAATGGATGGTATTCTGACGATTGTCCCGGATGGATATGATGCGGAGTATCGTTTGGTAGAGCATCTGATTAAGGAGCATGGTTGTCGTAAGATTAATTATGTAGGCGGTTCCCCTGAGCATCCGGACAATATTCTTAGAAAGAAGGCATATATGGATGCCTTGACGGACAACGGAATTCCGGTAGAACAGGGCAGAATTCGTGATTACAGTTATATGGAAGCAGACGGTCATCAGGCTTATAATGATTTTAAGGAGTTGGGAATTGAGGCCCCGGATGCGGTAGTTTGTGCGAATGACTCCATGGCTTTGGGATATTGCCTGGAGGCAGAATTAGACGGGAAATATCCGCCGGATGATTTCCTGATTACCGGATATGATAATGATGAGAGTTCAAGATCATTTACGCCATTGATTTCTACGATAGATAAAAATGTAAAGGCGATGGGATATCTCGGTTGTGATGTTTTAATGCGGTTATTGAAGAATGAGAAGGTTGAGCAAATAATTTCGCATGAGCAGGCACTTGTATTACGAGGCAGCTGTGGCTGTTATTCGCCGGAAGAACTGGTACAATGGGATAGTCGCCAGTTGCAGCGTCAGATTCTTCTCCGGGTGAGAGAGGAGACGGAATATTACGAGACGTTGAATATGGTTCGCCAGAATTTGGCAATTTCCGATGGTGAAGGCTTGTTTAACTTTTATTTGATGGAAGTAATGAGAAAGTTCTCCATGTACGGTCATTGTATGTGTGTGAATCAGAATATCTATTACGGAACGCAACCGATAGAGATGGAAATTTTCTCCAAGTATGATGAGGAGCAGTATATACTGAGTTGTATGAAGCAGGGAGAGGAAGATGTCGAGATTCGGGTAATTAAGACGAAAGATTTGGTGCCGCCTTGTCTGCAACAGCAGGATGATGAGACTCATGTATATATGTGTATGGCATTACATCGTTTTGGTGCGTGCATCGGTTATGTCGTGTTTGTTGATGCGAAGGGAGTCCTGCATCGTAAGATGGGTCTGTATATGATGGGTGCCATCAACAGTGCTTACAGTAACCTTCGAAACCTTGAGAATCTGCGTAAGATGAACAAACGTCTGGATGCGGTTTATGTAAAGGATGCATTGACGGATATGTATAACCGTTTCGGTTATATGCGTGACGGTTATGAGATGTTTGAAAAGAGCAAAGCCTACGGCAAGCCGTTGATGGTTATGTTTATGGATATGGACCGTTTAAAGGAAATCAACGATATTTTCGGTCATTCCCATGGCGATAATGCATTGATTTTGTTCTCCGATGTGCTGAAGTCCTGTGCAGGAGAGGATAAGATAGCAGTGCGTTACGGTGGCGATGAATTTTTGATTATCGGTCAGGTAGAGGATAAAGACGAGGCTGAAGCGTTTAAGAGTATGCTGGAAAAAGCATTAGATGATGCTAATGCAAAGTCCGGACTTCCGTATCAGATTGAAGCCAGCATCGGATATGTATTAACCGATACAAAGAGTACGGCCGAACTGGATGATTACGTAGAAGAAGCAGATGAGCTGATGTACGAAGTAAAGAAGCGTAATCGTAAGAACAGACAAAGTTAGTCCGCACAATAAAGGAAAGGGGCAGGCAAAGAAGCGGGTCCCTTTTTTGATTTATAAGAGACAAAAGTTTCGGAGAGGGAGAAAAGGATGATAAGCAGTACGGCGAATGCAAGAGTGAAAAATATCGTTGCATTACAGAAAAAGGGAAAAGAGAGAAGAAATCAGGGGCTGTTTGTAATCGAAGGAAGAAAGCTGTTTGAAGAGGTGTTAAGAGACGCTCCGGATGCAATTCATGAGGTTTATGTAACTGAGGCTTATTTGGGGCAACCCGAACATGAGCAGTTGTTGGAAAAGGTTTCTTACGAGCTTGTAACCGATAATGTGATGAAGGCAATGGCGGAGACCATGGAGCCGCAGGGAATCTTGGCGACGGTACGAATTCCGAAGTATGATAAAAAAGTATTGCTGGAAAAGAAGGAAGCGGTGTGGATTGCGTTGGAGGATTTGAGAGATCCGGGTAATCTGGGAACTGTTCTTCGGACTGCGGAGGCTGCCGGGGTTACGGGAGTGCTTTTAAGTGACAGCTCGGTGGATATGTACAATCCGAAGGTGGTCCGTTCCACCATGGGAGCAATTTTTCGTGTGCCCCATTTTTATCTGAGTGACTTTTTGGGAGAACTTGATATGATGAGACAGGCAGGGGCTACCCTTTATGCAGCACATCTGCAAGGAACACAGTATTATGATGAACCGGAGTATGACGGTTGTTCGGTTATCCTAATCGGAAACGAAGCCAACGGATTAAGCAATGAGGCAACAGAGAAGGCGAATTGTCTGGTAAAAATTCCGATGGATGGAAAGGCGGAATCTCTGAATGCTGCGGTTGCGACGTCGCTTTTTGTGTATGAAGCGTATCGGAAGAGAAGAAAAAGAGGGTAATATGTCGAAAAAAGGCGGACGGAAAGCTGCCTTTTTTTATGTGCATAATTCCCAAAAAATGTAAAAAGATGTATACTTGGTTCAGAATAAATCATGTTATGACGGAAAGGAGTATTTATGAAGGAGTGGTTGGAACAGGGAACCGGTTTGATGTTTATCGGTGCAGCGGCGGGAGTCGGATTGTTGGTGAGAATGATTTTGTTCGGCTATTACGGAAAGTTGTATAAGGAGTGTAAGCGGTTTGAAAAATCGCGTCACAAAGCGATTGTGTACATAAAAGAGGATTTAAAGCGTCGTAGGGGAAACGGACAGGAGATAAAAAATGCAATGACTTACACGGAATGTCGTCTGGCTGAATGCAAGGTGCTGGGGGTCCGAATCGGATGGTTGGAGAACTGGTTATTGTATTCGACTTTATTTGTGTTGTTATGCGGTGTTATGGCGGCATTTGCCGGTGCTTTGTCGGGGTGTGAAGAGAGAACGGTATTGGTTTTGCTTTTTGTAAGCGGGGTGACGGTATTGGGATTATTGGCGACGGATATGGTATTGGGATTACGTGACAGATACAGAAGAATACGTTTGATGATTCGGGACTATATCGATAATAACTGGTCTGTCCGGGCAGAATGGATGGAGGAAAATATGCTGCCGGAGGAGTTGATGGAAAGGGCAGTGAAAAAAGAAAAAAAACAAAAACATGCCCGGAAAAAAATGAGTGTATCCAAGGACAAGCCTGTAAAAATGAAAACCGGCAAAAAAGGAAAAGCGCAGGAAGAAAAACGAAGACTGACAGAGGAACTGTTAAGGGAACGAAGACAGCTGGAGGCCAGAAGTTTTGCGGAGCGTCGGAAGAGAGAACAGGATATGCAGGTGGAGGTAGAACAGGTACAGGAAGAAGCGGCAGCGGCGGTAACGCAGTGTGAGGAGCCGGAGGTTGCCGATGCGGTAATACAACGCGAGGAATCGGAGTTTTCTTATGAACGGTTGATGCGTGAAGTTTTGGCGGAGTATCTGGCATAAAGTGTGAAACATAGAAAGGAAGCGGTTTTTTATGAGACTTCTTGAAAAACATGATAAAACATGATATAATCAGGAAAATAGTTCATAGAGACTATAGCTTCGGGTCAGATTACCGAAGAGAAAGGACAGTTATTATGAGTAGAGTTGCATTTGATGCATCCGCAGCAAACGTATTTGTACGCGGAAACGAAGTGGAAATGATGGAGCAGCCGGTATTGGCAGCAAAGAAGAGTCTTTTGGATAAGTCCGGAGCAGGAAACGATTTCCTGGGCTGGATTGATTTGCCGGTAGATTATGACAAGGAAGAGTTCGCACGTATTAAGAAGGCAGCGGATAAGATTTGTTCTGATTCCGAGGTGTTGGTAGTAATTGGTATCGGCGGTTCTTATCTCGGTGCACGCGCAGCAATCGAGTTTTTAAGACACAGCTTTTATAACTCCGTATCGAAGGAAATCAGAAAGACTCCGGAGATTTATTTTGCGGGTAACAACATCAGCAGTACTTATCTTGCACAGCTGTTAGAGGTAATCGGTGACCGCGATTTCTCCGTAAATATCATCAGTAAGTCCGGCACCACCACGGAGCCGGCAATCGCTTTCCGTATTTTCAAGAAGGTTCTTGAGAAGAAGTACGGTAAGGCTGAGGCCGCAAAGAGAATTTACGCAACCACCGATAAGGCAAGAGGAGCGCTTAAGAAGCTTGCGACCGAGGAAGGTTACGAGACCTTTGTTGTGCCGGATGATGTAGGCGGACGTTTCTCCGTACTGACCGCGGTAGGTTTGCTTCCGATTGCGGCAAGCGGTGCGGATATCGATGCATTAATGGAAGGTGCGGCTGCAATGCGTGAAGTATGTCTTAACGCACCGTATGCAGAGAACCCGTCCTTGCAGTACGCTGCAGTTCGTAACGTTCTTCTCAGAAAGGGTAAGAGCATTGAGATTTTAGCAAACTACGAGCTGAATTTCCACTATGTAGCTGAGTGGTGGAAGCAGCTTTACGGCGAGAGTGAAGGTAAGGATCAGAAGGGTATTTTCCCGGCATCCGTAGATTTGACCACTGACCTTCATTCCATGGGTCAGTTCATCCAGGACGGACAGCGTACTATGTTTGAGACCGTAATGGAGCTTGAGACCCCGACCCACGAGCTTTTGATTGAGGAAGAGCCGGTAGATCTTGACGGCCTCAATTACCTGACCGGTAAGAGCATCGATTTCATCAATAAGAGTGCAATGAAGGGAACGAAGCTTGCGCATACTGACGGTGGAGTACCGAATCTTGTGATTAAGGTAGCAAACCGTGACGAGCGTTCTCTCGGTGAGTTGTTCTACTTCTTTGAGTTTGCCTGCGGTGTCAGTGGATATCTTCTCGGTGTAAATCCGTTTGATCAGCCGGGCGTAGAAAGCTACAAGAAGAACATGTTTGCACTCCTTGGCAAGCCGGGATTTGAAAAAGAGCGCGAAGAGTTATTGAAGAGACTGTAAACTGTTTTGTGCTTTGAAACAGAATTACGCAAAGGGTTACGTATTTGTGCGTAACCCTTTGTTGTGAGTAGAATACAAGGATTGTGTGTCTGTCGGCACACAAAAAATTTTTCCTTTTGTCACACATTGTACACAAAAGTAAAGTATGATAGAATACGAAAGAAGGGAGGTCCGGAAATGGCAATTGAAGTATTTAACCGGTATGAGAAGAAGTACCGCATTACGGATGCTTGTTATCGGAAGCTTCGGGAACGGTTGCTTGAGTACATGGAGCCGGACGCCCATAGCAGAGACGGTGAGTTTTATACCATTTGCAATATTTATTATGATACACCTCAGAATGAGTTAATCAGCCGTTCGCTGGAGAAGCCGGTGTATAAGGAAAAGCTGAGGCTTCGCAGCTACGGAGTGGTGACGCCGGAGGATAAGGTGTTTCTTGAGATTAAGAAAAAGTTCAAGAAAAAGGTAAACAAGCGTCGTACGAAGCTTAGGCTGGCAGAGGCCTATGCCTTTGTGGAATCGGGAGAAATACCGAAGCAGCAGCCCTATATGAACGCCCAGGTGCTTCGGGAACTGCAATATTTCTTAAAGCGCATGAACATGGAGTTGAAACCGGCACTGTTTTTGTCCTATGACAGAGTGGCTATGTTCGGAAAAGATAATAAGGAGTTTCGTATTACCTTTGACCGAAACATTACCACCAGACGGTACGATTTAGGATTGCATTACGGTATCTATGGGGATAAGCTATTGGCGGAAGATGAGTGGATTATGGAGGTTAAGATTGAAAATGCCATGCCGCTCTGGATGACGAAGATACTGTCGGAGTTTCAGATTTATCCGGCATCCTTTTCCAAATACGGAACGGAGTATACGAGATATATGCTGGGGCTTTGTGAAAGAGAAGAAGACGAGGCGGCAATTACGGACGAGAGTGTGCCGGAGGATGCCTTGTTTGAAGAATAAATGTAACAACGGATAAGAAAGGAAAACGATATGTTAGAAAAGTTATTTGGAGTAGCCGAACAGGCGGAAACGATTAGTTTGGGAACTACGCTGTCTTATATGCTGGCAGCAGTGGTTGTGGGCATTTTGATTGCTGCAGTGTACATATTGATTACGGAAAAGAGCAGACGCTCTTTGAGCTTTATTGTAAGTATGCTGATTCTTCCGGCAGTAGTGGCACTTGTCATTACGCTGGTAGGCAGTAATGTGGCTCGTGCTTTTTCCATTGCAGGTGTGTTCGCACTTGTAAAATTCCGTAGTGTGCCGGGTGAATCGAAGGATATTTCTTTGGTATTTATGGCAATGGCAGCGGGACTTTCCTGCGGTCTCGGCTATATTACCCTTGCATTTAGTGTACTGCTTGTGCTCGGTATTATTGTGGTGCTTTGTTTTAAGGTGGTTGCGATTTTCTTTAAGGACACCACAAAGCAGCTGCGCATTATGATTCCGGAGGATATGAATTATGCCGGAGCCTTTGACGATTTGTTTAAGGAGTATACAACAGGTGCCAGACTGGAAAAGGTAAAGACCACCAATATGGGGACTCTGTATGAACTCACCTATTCGGTGCAGATGAAGAAGGACGCCAATGAAAAGAAGTTTATGGATGAGCTTCGTTGCAGAAACGGCAATCTCCGTATTATTTTGGCGGTAAAGGAAACGGGCGGAGAAAAGTTATAATTCTTTAAGTTTTTTTGAAAATTTCACGACGAAACTTGCAAGAGCAGGAAAAATACGCTATACTGTCGGTAAAGAGTTTTCACTCGCATTAGGGAAAGGAGGATTCTTATGCCGGAAATTGTATGGTTGATTATTCTTGCTCTTTGTCTTTTGGTTGAGATTGCAACCCTGGGACTGGTCACCATCTGGTTTGCGGGAGGTGCCCTTGTTACATTTTTTGTTGCGATGGTAACGGACAGTTTGCTGATTCAGGTAATTGTTTTTTTGGCGGTGTCCTTGTTACTTCTGTTCTTTACGAGACCGCTTGCCAAGAAGTTTTACAACAGTAAGCGTACCAAAACGAATGTAGACAGCGTAATCGGGGAACAGTGTAAGGTGACGGAAGCTATTGACAACTTTAACGGAACGGGCACTGTTTTGTTGAACGGACTGGAATGGACGGCTAGGAGTAAAGATGAAACGGTCATTGAAGCCGGAGTTCGTGTCAAGGTTTGCGCGATAGACGGTGTCAAGGTAATCGTGGAAAAGGTAACAGAATAATTTGAAAGGGTGTCCCAAGAGGACAAAGAAGGAGGAAATATGAATCCGGAAACTTGGTTTGCAGTTATTGCATTGTTTTTTGTTTTATTAATTATTATTGCGTCTTGTGTTAAGATTGTACCGCAGGCACAGGCATACGTAGTGGAGCGTCTCGGCGGTTATCAGGCTACCTGGTCTGTAGGCATTCACTTAAAGTTGCCGATTATCGATCGTATCGCAAAGAGAGTAATGTTAAAGGAGCAGGTTGTGGATTTCGCGCCGCAGCCGGTTATCACCAAGGATAACGTTACCATGCGTATCGATACCGTTGTATTCTATCAGATTACCGATCCGAAGCTGTTTGCATACGGTGTAGAGAATCCGATTATGGCAATCGAGAATTTGACCGCCACCACGCTTCGTAACATCATCGGTGACCTGGAACTTGATGAAACCCTCACCTCCCGTGAGACCATCAATACCAAGATGAGAGCATCTCTTGACGTGGCAACCGACCCGTGGGGTATTAAGGTAAACCGCGTAGAGTTAAAGAACATTATTCCGCCGGCAGCAATTCAGGATGCCATGGAGAAGCAGATGAAGGCAGAGCGTGAGCGCCGTGAAGCAATCCTTATCGCAGAGGGTGAGAAGAAGTCCACCGTCCTTGTTGCGGAAGGTAAGAAGGAGTCTGCAATCCTTGAGGCAGAGGCTGAAAAGGCTGCGGCAATTCTTCGTGCGGAAGCAAAGAAGGAAGCAATGATCCGTGAGGCAGAAGGTCAGGCGGAAGCAATCCTTCGCGTACAGCAGGCAAATGCCGACGGTATCCGTTACTTAAATGAGGCGGCACCGACCGGTCAGGTGATTCAGTTAAAGAGTCTGGAGGCTTTTGCAAAGGCTGCTGACGGTCAGGCAACCAAGATTATCATTCCGTCCGAGATTCAGGGAATGGCAGGCATGGTAAAGGCACTGACAGAGGTTGGGACTAAGGACGTGCAGTAATGTAATTACAGAACTACAAGGGGGGCGCTGACGCGCCCCTTTTTCCGTGCAGGCAAAGTGAGCATGTGAGCAAACGGCATAAGCTTGCTTATGTGCCGTTGCGTAATCATGCGAACGCGCCCACGACTGAGTGACGTAGTCACGAAGTTGGGCGCAAGCACGAACTGCAAGCCTGCACGGAATTTTTATAAGAATCCGCCACGCCCGAGCCGCCGCGCAGAGTAGTGCGGTAAATACTGTAGTTTAGAAAAGAAAAAAGAGATTTGAAAATGTGTTACTTGTGTAAATGAGGTATAATGGTAAAGGAAAGAAAATTTGAATTTGTAGAACAGTCTTGAATATAGAAATCCAAAGGAGACGTTGTATGATTAAGATTGAAAATATTGAATATGGTTCAATGAATTATAAAAAAACATTGGATTTGAGAAATAAAGTAATGAGGATCCCACTTGGGCTTAATATTTACGATGAAGACTTCAGCTTTGAAAAGAACGCAATCATAGTAGGTGCCTATGAAGAAGAGGAATTAATTGGAGTAGGAACCATGAGTTATAGTGATAATACATTCAAACTTGAATATCTTTGTGTTGATACTGATATACAGAGTCATGGGGCGGGAGGAAAGATGATTGAATGGTTAGAAAAAAAGGCTTTAGAAAAAAATGCCAAGAAAATTATTCTTGATGCTCGTGTTTCTGCTCAAAAGTTCTATGAGAATCATGGTTACAAAACTGTGGGGGATGTGTTTATGCTGAGCTATGCTCCAGTTCCTCATATCCTGATGGAAAAAATATTATAAAAATTACTCGACAAATTCTTTAGGCTACAATCAATAGCGGTGTAAACGAAAAAGCAGTCTTGAATGCTAG
>CAZJEN010000025.1:0-49132 GCA_964545045.1 uncultured Lachnospiraceae bacterium
AAATTAAAGTATATGTTTTCGTGGATATGAGGGAGGATATTATGAAACACAAAAGATTATTTGTTTTAGCGATTGGTTTACTTTTTCTTTTGGGGTGTAAACGTCCGTCGGAATCTGTGTTGAGTCCGACGATTTCACCGGAGTTAACAGAAACACCCAATCAGACTGTAACGCCGGAGCTAACTGTGACACCGGAGCTAACTGTAACACCGGAGCCAACTGTAACACCGGAGCCAACTGTGACACCGGAGTCGGCTGTAATTCCGGAACCAACGGCGACACCGAATCCGTCAATATCACCGGAACCTACCGTAAACCGAATGCCGGAGTCAAGAGTCGCAGAAGCGGAGCCGGAAGCAGAGAGGATTCCGATTTCGGAAGAGTATTTTTCGGGACAGTATTTCCGTGGATATATCAGCGACATCATTGATACGGATGGAGACGGTTTCCTTACAAAGCAGGAACGAGAAAAGGTGACGGGGATTTATTTTGTTGACTTCTGCTATGAAAACCATGATCTTTCAGAGGATATTAATGTAGTGGACGGCTTGAATTGGTTCCCGAACATAGAAGCAATTGAACATGAGGGGGGCAAGATTTTCGAAATAATTCTGGACAAACATCCGGGGGTAACGTATATAGGAAGTTCGGAAGCATGGAGAGGGGCGAATTATTATATCAACGGTTGTGATAAGCTTGAAAGTATGTGGTTTTGTACCAACGGAGCTATGGCGTTGTATGTAAATAACTGTAAATGTTTAAAGAATATCGATGGTTACGAGTATGGTTTTTCATCGTTATATGTGTCAGAATGTCCGAAGGCAAGAATCAATATGAGTGACACCATCGGCTTTCCTGAGGACTGGTATATCGACGATGATGTACAACTGGTGTGGGCAGGAGAAGAATTTGATGTGGGGCTTTTCGACTATTCGGAAGGGGATGAGCTTCTGTTTACGGAAGACGGTCAACCGTATCTGGATCTCGGTTTTTTGCCGGACGAAAAGCAAAGACTTCACTGGTTGGGAACAAACAGTGAAGCGGACGTTCTTTCCGGACATGTAAATCAAATTCTTACCATACAAAATAACGCTGTTCCGAAAGAGCTTTTGGAGGCCGGTAAGGTGATGACGGAAGTCGATGTAATTATGTTTTCTCCAAAGGATCCGTCCGTCTATTCCGCCAGAAGTTCGGAAAAGGACGCTGTCTTATACTGGGAGTTTCTTGCAAAGAAATTTTTTATCGGGGAAAGTGACGGAACAATTACGGCATATGACTCCTGGGAGGAATTGACGGCAGCAGCAAAGGAGATAGAGGGACTGGAGGATATTTCCAGTCTGTTTGATGCGGAATAAGTCGAGGATTGTTGTTCGGCAGACAAAAGTTTTCAAAAAAATTCCAACAATTTTAAATTTCCGTATTGACGAATGGAATTTTTATGATATAATCTATGTAGTGCTATTATAAAATACCCAAACAGTTGTATATAGGCACAATACACAACTGGAGGGAGGTTAGGTGAGAAGATGTCGAATGTTATCGTAAAAGAGAATGAATCCCTCGACAGCGCTCTCCGCAGATTCAAGAGAAACTGCGCAAAGGCTGGCATTCAGCAGGAGATTCGCAAGAGAGAGCATTACGAGAAGCCGAGCGTAAGACGTAAGAAGAAGTCTGAAGCTGCTCGTAAGCGCAAGTATAAATAATGTGCGAAAAAAGCCCCTTAATCTTCGGATTAAGGGGTATTTTACGTTTATCTGTGCAATATACTGGAAAGTAAGGGAGATTTCACGGAGGCTGCATGGCAAAGTACAAGGTACGAAAACGCAAAAAGTCCGAAGGAAAGAAAGACCTTTATTTGCAGGTAAAACGTGCGGAAAAGAAAGAGAAAAAGGAATATGCAACCTTTTATGAGCGGTTAACGGATGCTGTTTCTCTGACCGGTGATGTGGCTGGAGAAATGCTGGTGTATCTGGCTGGCAGACATTGTATGATTGTACGTAATTTTACTTCCGTAACGGAATATACCGCCTGCCGGATACGTTTAAAAACCAAAAAGTATGAGTTATGCGTGGAAGGAAACTGTCTTCGTCTGGAATATTTCTTACCGGAGGAACTCCGGATTGTAGGAACCGTTACCGGAGTCACCTATCAGGAAAGCAAAGGGTAAGGGGGAAGACAGATGAAGCGCTTATTTGATTTTTTCGGCGGAACGGTGTTTGTGGAGTTGCAAGGAACCTCTCCGGAACGCTTTTTTAACGTATGTCGCAGCAGAAAGATTCCTTTGTATGAGATAAGTACACGGGTAACAGATAAAGGTACAATCTATGTGGCAAAAATGAAGCTTAAGGACTATTTCCGGGTAAGGCATGCGGCAAAAAAGTCTCATTGTATTCCCTATGTGCGAAGAAGAATCGGACTGCCTTTTTTTATAAAGAAATATCGAAACCGCATTGCGTTTTTTGCAGGCGGTGTTTATTGTTTCTGGCTCATCTGGCTGTTGTCCCGGTTTGTGTGGGACATTTCGATTACGGGAGGTTTTGTCCATACGGAGGAGGAGCTTTTGTCCTATTTGCGAGGAACCGGTGTGGTATGCGGCATGCGTTGTGAGGAGATAAATTGTACGGAGATTGAACGGCAGCTTCGAATCGATTATCCGGACATCGGCTGGGTATCGGCAGAGCTTCGGGGAACCAAGCTTTTTTTGCGGGTTGCGGAAACGGATATGCCCATGTTGCAGGAGGAAAGCAGTACACCGGTGCATCTGGTGGCCACCGCCGACGGTATCGTGGAAACGCTGACCTGTCGTAAAGGAACGCCCCTTGTGAAGGAAGGGGATGTGGTGAAAAAAGGTGATGTTCTGGTCAGCGGAGTGGTGTCCGTCATCGGAGACAATGACGTAGAGGTAGAACGGTATGCGGTGGCCGCCGATGCGGATATTACACTGAAAACCGTGAAAAAATACATCCACAGCTTTTCAAGAAGGACAGAGGAGAAAAACTATACAGGGAAAGAGAAAAGGGGCTATACCTTTTCTTACGGAAATAAAAAAATTTTTTCCCATATGCCTAGTCATTCTTATACAAATTATGCTATAATAACAGAGGATGCGGTTTTGTCGTTGCATGAGCATTTTCCGTTGCCGTTCCGTGTACAAAAAAGCACGGTTTCTGAGTATGTTCCCGAAGTACGGGATTATACGAAGGAGGAGGCGGAAGGCTTGGCAAAACAGGCACTGGACCGTTATTTGGCGTATCTTACGGAGAATCGTACCACAGTGCTTTCTGCAGAGGTGAAGACTGTGGTCGGAAAGGATACGGTAAAAACGGAGGGGAAACTACTCCTGTTAGCGGAGGCATGGGAACAGGTGGCGGTACAGGAAGATGAGTGGAGGCAAGGAAACGTAGATGAGTATCGTGGAAACAATGATGAACCTACCGGTGGAGCATAGCAGAAATATTTTCGGGCAGTTTGACGCCTACGCCAAGCTGATTGAGAAGAATCTGGGCGTGACACTGATTGTTCGTGACGATAAGTTAAAGATTTTAGGTACGGCAGAGGCGGCGGAGCAGGCAAAGCGTGTCATTGACCAGCTTTGTTTGTTGTCCGAACGGGGCAATGCCATTACGGAGCAGAATGTATCTTACGCATTGTCGCTGGTACCGAAGGAGCAGGAAGCGGCGGTGACGGAGATTGACAAAGATACCATTTGTCATACCATCCAGGGGAAGCCAATTAAGCCGAAGACCCTGGGGCAGAAGCAGTATGTGGATTTGATCCGCAAGAAGATGATTGTATTCGGAGTGGGTCCTGCCGGTACCGGTAAGACCTATCTTGCCATGGCTATGGGAATTACGGCCTTTAAAAACGACGAGGTCAGCCGTATTATTTTGACCCGTCCGGCCATTGAAGCGGGAGAGAAGCTTGGCTTCCTTCCGGGGGATTTGCAGAGCAAGGTAGATCCGTATCTGCGTCCGCTTTATGATGCGTTGTATCAGATTATGGGTGCCGACAGCTTTACCAAGAATATGGAAAAGGGCCTGATTGAAGTAGCTCCTCTTGCTTATATGCGAGGCAGAACCTTAGACAATGCCTTTATTATTCTGGATGAGGCCCAGAATACGACGCCGGCCCAGATGAAGATGTTCTTGACCCGTATCGGCTTCGGCTCCAAGGTCATTATTACCGGCGACCTGTCCCAGAAGGACCTGCCGAGCGGTGCAACCTCAGGTCTTGATGTTGCCCTCAGAGTGCTCAAAAAGATTGACGATATCGGTATTTGCGAGTTGACCTCCCAAGACGTGGTGCGTCATCCATTGGTACAGAAGATTGTGCATGCTTATGATGAGTATGAGCAGAAGACGGCAAAGAAACCGACGGCAAAAAAGGAATATAAAGATGATGTGAAGAGAAGCTTTGAACCGGCGAAAAAGCCTGCGGAAGGACAGAAAGTGTCCGGGGAGACGGTAAAAAAGCCGGCAGAGTTTACAAGAAAAACGGTTCCGGCAGAGAAAAAGTTCGGAAATACAGGAAAGTCTTCGATGAAGAAGAAGGGGGAGCGCCTGTTTGGGCGAAAGTAAGTTATGAGTAAAGGGAAGTTTGGATACACTTCAAAAAAGACTGTTCTTTGGAGTGTGATTATGTTTTTGCTGATGATGGGAAGTGCAGTTGCGATCCCGTTCTTAAAAGATGGCGAACAAGCCATAGAGTCTCTGTATCTGATTCTTGCGGGGGGGCTTGCTTTGGGCGCAGCTGTGTTTGTATGCAGCTTTGAGGCAAGAGCCTGTGAAAGCTATTTGTTTTGGTTGATTCCGTTGGTATACTTGATTTCAGTAGCATTTCTGTTATTGTTTGATCAGCCATTTGCGTTTCCGTTCTGGACCTTCGGCGGAATTTTCGTATTGTGTGCGTTTAAGCTTCGTTACGGTATGTTTTTGAACATTTTCCTGTTGTATATTTTAGGTAGTATGCAAACAAACCTTGTGAGCGAGGTTTTGATTGTTCAGCTGTTATGCTTATTGTTGTTCGGTTTTGTGATGCCGAATGCAAAGTCATGGAAGGATGCGGTTAATGTACTGGTTTCCGTGGCGGCGGTTTTAATCAGTGTCAGAATCGTTTGTTTTTTTACCATGGACAGGACAAGTCTTACCAATGATATTTTCAGTGTTGCGGTTGTCTATACAATCGTGGTTTGTGCGGTATTATTACTGGCAAGAGCCTTTCGGGAAACCGCATATATGCAGGGACAGGCAGAAAGCTTTGAGTTTTTGGAGGAGCTGGCAGCCGGTGCGGAACTGCAGGATGCCAATGTGTCCGAGTATATTGCCATGACGGAAGGGGATGCCGTTGCTGAAGCTCCCGTATACGGCAGAACCGCTTTTGAGACGTTACGAACCGTTGATAACACATCAATGAGTGATGAGGATTTTATGCGTCTGGAAGCTTTAACGGAGGAATCCGCACCGCTTCTCACGCGTTTTTTACAGAAGTATCCGAAGGCTTTTTTGCATGTACGTCGTGTTGCTTTATTTGCTACGGAAGTGGCGGAGCGCATGGAGGGCGTAAATGCGACGTTGGTAAAGTGCGGCGGATATTATCATGAAATCGGTCGATTAAAGGGTAAAAAATCGTTGGCGAATACACTTTCCGTAGCGGAGGAGGAGAACTTCCCAATTGCGCTGCAGGAGGTTTTACGCGGGCATACAGTAGACGGAGACAAGCCTACCTCTAAGGAAGCCGCATTACTTCTTTTGACGGATAATATTTGCGGTATGTGTGAGCACTTAAAGAGTACGCAAAACGGGCAAATTGTTGTCGTGAGAATTATCGAAAAAGCCCTTAATCTGCGTCTGACCAAGGGCGATTTAAGCTACAGCGGGTTGACGGCGGGGGATTTGACCGTTATCCGTAATACCATGGAGGAAATCATAAAGGAGGACATGTTTTGACAATAAACATTGAAGAAGAAGCAAAAATTCCGTTTTCCTTCGATTATAAGGAATTGACGGAGCGTGTCATTAACGGAGCGCTGGATTTTATCGAGTGTCCTTATGAGGCTGAGGTAAATGTTTTATTTACGGACAATGCCTCCATTCACGAAATTAACAGAGAAAATCGTGACATCGATGCGCCTACGGATGTTTTGTCTTTCCCAATCGGCGAATATCCGGTTCCGGGAGATTTTGATACTTTGGAAGAGGAACAGCCGGAGGTGTTTCATCCGGAAACCGGAGAGCTGATGCTGGGTGACATTGTTATTTCCGTGGAGAGAGTTGTTTCCCAGGCGGAGGAATTCGGACATTCCGAAGAGAGAGAGTTGGGATTTTTATTGGCCCACAGCGTGCTTCATTTGTGCGGATTTGATCACATGGAAGAGGAAGAGCGTTTCGTAATGGAAGAGAAACAGCGTCAGATTATGGATACGCTTAAAATTTATCGATAGACGGAGTTTAGATTATGGCAGGAAAAGAGAAACAGGCAAGTTTTATTACGCAGGGAATTATATTGGCGGCGGCTTCGGTTGTTGTCCGGCTCATCGGTTTAATTTACCGGATACCGCTTGCGAACACCATCGGGAACGAAGGTCTCGGTGCTTATTCCAATGCCTTTGAGGTATATAATATAGCACTTTTGCTTTCTACCTACAGTATTCCGACGGCAATTTCCAAGCTTATTTCCGAGAGAGAAGACAAAAAGGAATACGGCAATTCCTATCATTTGTTACAGGTGGGTATGGTGTTTGCCGCAATTCTCGGTTTTCTTGCGTCGTTACTGTTGTTTGTAGGGGCGGATTTTATTGCGGAGCACGTGTTTAAAGAAGCGGATCTCAGTACGGCTATTCCGTTAAAGGTACTGGCTCCGACCATTTTCGTTTTCTCGATTATGGGCGTTATCCGGGGCTTTTTCCAAGGAAAACATACGGTGATTCCGACCTCGGTTTCTCAGATTTTGGAGCAGATTGTAAATGCGGTAGTCAGCGTTGTGGCGGCGAAGCTGCTCATCAGCCATTTCAGTGCCTCGCAGAAGATTTCCGCATATGGTGCGGCGGGCGGTACCTTAGGTACGTTGTGCGGTGCGTTGGTAGCACTTATTTTCCTGCTTTTTGTTTTTTTCAGTTATTATCCGTACTTAAAGCGGAGAGTAAGGAAGGATCAGATCGGAGCTTACGAAGACCGGGCATTTTTGTTACGGGCGATTGTATTAACCACGGTTCCGATTATTTTAAATCAGACGGTGTATTCCATCAGCAGTCTTTTGGACAGTGTCTTGTTAAATCAGATTTTAGATGGGAAAGGAGTGGCGGATACGGTTCGAAGAGAGGTATTCGGTTTATATTCCGGCAAGTATCGTCTGATGACCAATGTGCCGATTGCCATTGCTTCCTCCATCGGAATGGCGACACTGCCGAGTATTGTGCAGGCCTTTACTCAGAGGAATAGGAATTTGTTACACGGTCGCATTGCCCAGGCAATCAAGTTAAATATGCTGATTGCATTCCCGTGTGCGGGCGGTATGGCAGTGTTGGCGTCTCCGATTATGCAGTTTGTATTCGGGGAAACGGGCGATTCATTGATTATGACTTCACGAATGATGTATATCGGTGCCGCCTCCATTATCTTTTTCGCTTATTCTACAGCGACAAACAGCATTTTACAGGGTGTGAACCGGATGCGGGTGCCGGTAGTGCACGGTTTGATTTCTCTGGCGATTTACTTGGTTTTGGATTTTGTTTTGTTAATGTTTACTCCGCTGGGCGGATATGCTCTGGTTATTGGAAATATGATATTCCCGCTGATTATCAGTGCTTTGAACTGGGTAAGATTACGCAAGGAGACCGGATATGTACAAGAGCTTGACCGCACGTTTCTACGCACCGGTCTTTGTACGGTGTTTATGTCCTTGCTTTCCTTCCTGGTTTACCGCGGGATGCATTTTATCACGAAGGGTAATAATACCATAGCTCTTTGCGTTGCTATCTTTGTGGCAATACCGGTATACTTTGTTATGCTGGTTATGTTCCGTGCGGTCACGGAAGAAGAGCTTTATGAGATGCCGAAAGGGGCTCTTTTGGTTCGTATCGCAAGGAAGCTGCGTTTGTTGTAAGTTTTTGGTATAAAACAGATGAAATCGGAAACACTTCTTACCAGGAGGTGTATTCCGTGAAAAAAATAGGAATTTATTTCGGAAGTTTTGCGGCAATCGGTCTTATGTTTTGCTTGTGTTATTATGCCAGCTATAAAAATGCTCTGAAGGACTTTAACCGCAAAGCCAAGGAACAGGAAAACAGTTTATATTCCGAATTGGAAAAAATCAGTGAAGAAAATAAATCTTTGTTAAGCCGATTGGCACAGCAGGAGGCGGAAGCGGCACGCTTGGCAGCACAAAAAACGGAGGAACAGGAAAATATTGCCGCCGGTGTGATTGCACACAATACGGTGCTTCCTACGGTTTCTTATATTGAGGAGACCTACAATATGGTGACCGGACAGTTGGATTCTGTCGCAAAGACTGCGCCGGGTTTTTTAATCGGCATGACAAGAGATGAATTATCGGCCTATGTAGCAAAATATATGGACAAGATGTCCTTGGCAGAGTATGAAGCAGGCTTGTTATCCTTTGAGATTGTTTCCTTTTCCGAGAACAAGGTGGTGCTTCGAAAGACGTATGATGCCTCAAAGGTGCCATATAAATTTTATGTCAACATTACAGACGGTATGGTGACGGTTTTCTACAGCGACATGGAATCGGTATTTGAATATACCCATATTCCGGCGGTGGATTTGGCAGAGGAAGACAGACTGGCCCTGATTGAAGGGATTTACGTAAAGGACAGAGAGGAATTGTACTCGATTTTAGAGGGATTTTCCAGTTAAGAGAAATACAAGGAGAGTTACGGATGAAAAAACAGGTATTTGATACCGTGGTCATCGGCGGCGGTGCATCGGGGCTTACAGCGGCAATTTTTGCGGCACGACGGGGCTGTCGGGTGTTGGTGCTGGAGCAGAAGGATAAGCTTTGCAAAAAGATTTATGCCACCGGCAACGGCAAATGCAATTTTACGAATAAAGACTGGCAGGCGTCCTATTTCAGAGGAAGTGATTTCTCGTTAGCGGAGCCTGTTTTGCATTCTTTTTCCTTGGAGGATACATTGGCTTTTTTTAAAGAAATCGGTGTGTATCCGAAGGAGCGGAACGGGTATTATTATCCGGCTTCCGAGCAGGCGGCTTCCGTGGCGGAAAGCCTGGTACGGGAGGCAAAAAGGCTCGGCGTGGAATGTTTGACGGGAGTGAAGGTAAGCCGGGTGTATTGTGAACGGAACAATAACAAACAGGCCGATGGTAGGATTTTCATGGCAGAAACGGATGGAGGCTTATACCGGGCAAAAAGCATGGTTCTTGCCACCGGAGGTAAGGCTTCTCCGGCCCACGGTTCCGACGGAAGCGGATATCCTTTCGCAAAAAGCTTCGGACATACGGTGATTCCGCCGCAACCGGCTATCGTACAACTAAAGGCAGAGGGGAAATTTTTTAAAACACTTGCAGGTGTACGAACCGACGGACGGGTCACCCTTCATATTGGCAGGGACACCTATTTGGAAGAGGGCGAGCTTTTGTTTGCAGCCTACGGACTTTCCGGAATTCCGGTGATGCAGGTAAGCCGTTATGCGTCCGTAGCACTGGCGCAGAAAAAGGCGGTAACGGCAGCGTTGGATTTGTTCCCTACACTTTTGGAATCGGAACTTATGGAGGAAATTGACCGCAGATTCCGTTTAATGAAAGATAATACCGCAGAAGAGGCCTTAGCCGGGCTGTGTAATCATAAATTAAACTTTGTGATGCTTCAGCTTTGCGGTTTGGAGCCAACGAAAGAAGCAGGCTCCTACGGCAAAAAGGAAGCGGTAGCGTTGGCAGAGAAAATCAAAAACTTTACGGTAAAAATCACGGATACCAACGGCTTTGAACAGGCCCAGGCCTGTGCCGGAGGCGTTCCTCTCGGGGAACTGACGGAACACATGGAATCAAAGCTGGTTTCCGGCCTGTTTATTACCGGAGAACTGGCAGACATCGACGGCACCTGCGGCGGTTACAACCTGCAATGGGCATGGAGCAGCGGCGCGGCGGCCGGGAAGGAAATCGGAGGAACCTATGCTTCGCATTCAACAATTGAAACTAAGCATTGAACATAAAAAAGAAGATTTGGTAAAAAAAGCTGCAAAGCTTTTATCTGTAAAACCGGAGGATATCACAGAACTTCATCCAGTGAAGCGTTCTTTGGATGCACGAAAGAAAGACGATATTCACTATTCCTATGTGTGTGAAGCAGAGCTTCGTACGAAGGAGCTGGAAGAGAAGGTACTTCGTCGTGTAAAGCCGCAGATTGCGGTAAAAGCGGAACATTTGGTGTATACCCATACACCGTCGGGAACGGAGGCTTTGCGGCATCGTCCGGTAGTGATCGGCGCAGGTCCGGCAGGACTTTTTTGCGCCTATCGTCTGGCTCTTAACGGTTATGCACCCATTCTTTTGGAACGGGGGGCATCTGTAGAAGAGCGAGTAGGGATCGTAAATACCTTTTGGAAAAATGGGATTTTGGACACAGAGACCAACGTACAGTTCGGAGAGGGCGGTGCAGGCACCTTTTCCGACGGCAAATTAAATACCATGGTAAAAGAGACTACGGGTCGGATTCGTTCGGTACTGGATACCTTTACCGCATTCGGTGCACCGGAGGAGATTACATATATCAATAAGCCTCACATCGGTACCGATTGTCTGAGAGATGTCATTGTGAATATGCGCAAGGAGCTGCTTCGATTAGGCGGAGAGGTGCGGTTCCATGCAAAGGTTACGGATTTGGAGATTGAACAGAATAAATTGACCGGTGTTTGGTTGGGAGAAGAGTTTCTTCCTTGTGAGGTAGCGGTACTTGCCATCGGACACAGCGCCAGAGATACTTTTGCTATGCTAAAAAAGCATTCTGTTCCGATGTCAAAGAAGGCCTTTGCAGTGGGTGTGCGTATTGAGCACGAGCAGGAGCTGATTAACCGTGCCCAGTACGGAGATGCGGCAAACAAGCTTCCGGCGGCGGATTATAAGCTGACTCATACCGCAGCAAACGGCAGAGGTGTGTATTCCTTCTGTATGTGTCCGGGAGGTTTTGTGGTAAATGCCTCTTCCGAGGAAGGGAGACTTACGGTCAACGGCATGAGCAATCACGCCAGAGACGAACGGAATGCCAACAGCGCAATGATTGTCACTGTGACGCCGGAGGATTTCGGAGGGGCAGAGGAGGATGTATTAGCCGGCGTGGAATTCCAGAGAAAACTGGAGGCTGCGGCTTATCGTGCCGGTAAAGGAAAAATTCCGATTCAGTTGTTTGGGGACTTGTTAAATCACAAACCATCTGTTACAATAGGTCATATTATTCCGAATACAAAGGGAGCGTATAAACTTACATCCTTGGAGGAATGTCTTCCGACGTTTATCACGGAAAGTCTTATTGACGGCATTTCCGCTTTTGATCAAAAAATCAAGGGTTTTGCAGATGAAGAAGCAGTACTTCTCGGCGTGGAAGCAAGAACCTCTTCTCCGGTACGCATTGAGCGTGATGATACGCTGATGTCTTCCGTAGAAGGTCTTTACCCTTGCGGCGAAGGCGCGGGTTACGCCGGTGGTATTGTTTCTGCGGCGGTGGACGGGATAAGGGTATATGAGAAAATCGCGGAACGGTACCGGCCGGGAAGCGTTAGATAAACCATACGGGGCCGGAATGTAAAGGAATTCGGAACGTTCAAACAAACGTTGTATGGATAGGAAAGGAAAATAGTATGGACTACAGAGAAGCCTTAAAAGATAAAAAGAGAATTGTTATAAAAATCGGTTCTTCTTCTTTGACACACGAAGAGACCGGTAATCTGAACCTGGAGAAAATGGAGCGCCTTGTGCGCCTTTTAACCGATCTTCGCAACAGCGGGAAGGAAGTGGTATTGGTTTCCTCAGGTGCGGTTGCGGTAGGCAGAAAGATGATCGGATTGAAAGAAAAACCGAAGGAATTAGCGGAAAAGCAGGCTTGTGCCGCTGTGGGGCAGGCCAGTCTTATGACCGTCTATCAGAAGCTGTTTTCCGAGTATCACCAGCTAACGGCACAGGTTCTTTTGACAAAGTTCATTATGCTGAATAAAATCAGCCGTCAGAATGCCCGGAACACCTTTGAAAAGCTGAACGAAATGGGCGTGATTCCGATTGTAAACGAAAACGATACCATTTCTACGGAAGAAATCAAGGAGCTGGGACTGGGGGAAAACGATACCCTTTCTGCCATTGTTGCGGCCCTGATTCATGCGGATTTG
The DNA here is from genome assembly GCA_964545045.1 of uncultured Lachnospiraceae bacterium. Taxonomy (GTDB): domain Bacteria; phylum Bacillota; class Clostridia; order Lachnospirales; family Lachnospiraceae; genus SIG307. The sequence goes on from CAZJEN010000025.1 coordinate 12,347, forward strand.
TTGATTTTATTATCCGATATCGACGGACTGTATACCGATGACCCGCGCAAGAATCCGGATGCGAAGTTTATCGATTTGGTTCCGGAACTGACGGAGGAATACATAAATATGGGAAAGGGCGCCGGCACCTCCTTCGGTACCGGTGGCATGAAAACAAAGCTTTCCGCGGCAAGAATTGCGGCAGATTCCGGTGCGGATATGGTAATCACCAACGGAAATAACGTGGACAACATCCGTGCGGTGTTAAACGGAGAGCCGGTGGGAACTTTAATGCTGGCCCATAAAGTACCTCATTTCCATTTAACAGATTACTTATTGGAACAGGAAGAGGAGTAAGACCGGTTGCCCCGCAACACAAAGAAAGATTCAAAGAAAAGGAGAGTGCGCTCCATGACAATGGATGAGAAAATCGCAAGAATCAACGAGTTATATCATAAAGCAAAGAACGAAGGTCTGACCGATGCGGAAAAGGAAGAGCAGAAGGCACTTCGTGCCGATTATGTAAAGTCTTTCCGGGAAAACCTTCGTGCCACCTTGGACAATGTGTCCATTTTGGAGCCGGACGGCACGGTAACGAACCCCAAAAGAAATTTGAAGAATTAGAATGGTTGGAACGTAATTTAGAATTCAGAAAAGGGGAGACAATAAAAATGGAAGCATTAGAGATTATCGGACAAAAAGCGAAGGAAGCCAAGGTATCCTTGGGACTTTTGGGACAGACAAAGAAAAACGAGACATTATGTGCCGTAGCGGATGCACTTTGCGCAAGCGCGGTTGAGATTTTAGAAGGAAATAAGGTAGATGTAGAGGCTGCAAAGGCTAACGGTATGTCGGAGGGGTTACTTGACCGTCTGACTTTGACTACGGCCCGGATTGAGGCACTGGCAAACGGTCTTCGGAAGGTAGCAACCTTACCGGATCCGATTGGAAGCGTACTTTCCATGGACCAGCGTCCGAACGGCCTGATGGTAGGAAAGAAGCGTGTACCGTTAGGTGTGGTTGGTGTGATTTACGAGTCTCGTCCGAATGTGACCTCGGATGTATTCGGGCTTTGCTTTAAGACCGGAAATGCGGTAATTCTGCGCGGCGGAAGCGATTGTATTCATTCCAATATTGTCATTGTAAAGGTCATTCGTGAAGCTTTGGAGGCTTGCGGCATTACGCCGGATGCGGTTCAGCTTCTTACGGACACCAGCAGAGAGACCGCAACCAGGTTCATGAAGCTGAATCAGTATGTGGATGTATTGATTCCGAGAGGCGGCGCGGGACTGATTGCCTCCGTGGTACAGAACAGCACCATTCCGGTCATTGAAACCGGTACCGGCAATTGCCACATTTATGTAGATAAAGATGCGGATTTTGAAATGGCCCTGAACATTATCGATAACGCAAAGACCCAGCGTCTCGGCGTATGTAATGCTTGTGAGTCCTTGGTCATTCATTCCGATATTTTAGAGCAGTTTATGCCGCTTGTTTACGAGCGTCTTACCGCAAAGAACGTGGTATTTCGTGCAGATGAGCGTGCGAAAGCGGTTTGCCCGCAATGTGAAGCGGCAACGGAAGAGGATTTCGCAAAGGAATATTTGGACCGTCTGATTTCCGTAAAGACCGTAGATTCCATTTCTGAGGCCATTGCCCACATTAACAAGTACAACACCGGGCATTCCGAGGTTATTGTCACCGACAACTATGAAGCTTCCATGAAGTTCTTAAACGAAATTGATGCGGCTGCGGTATATGTGAATGCCTCCACCCGTTTTACTGACGGCGAAGAGTTCGGCTTCGGTGCGGAAATCGGCATCAGCACCCAGAAGCTTCATGCAAGAGGACCGATGGGACTTGAAGCGTTGACTACCACCAAGTATATTATCTTCGGTCAGGGTCAGATAAGATAAATCAAAGTAAACGTGACCGGATTTTGCGAGATTTCCTGTCACTCAAAATACAGATTCGGGGAATAAGAGCATCTTTCTGATAAAAGGAAGATATCTTTGCCCCGAATTTTGTAGGTTATAGAGAGGATTGATATTACGCTATGGATATGACTAAGAACAAAACTCAGGCCCCGACCTTAGAGCCGGCCAGACAGTTTTATTTCATGGATTTGTTACGAGAGCACAACGAAAAGAGAAGTGCAGAACTGGGAAGAAAGCTGACCTACCATATTGAGACCTTCGGTTGTCAGATGAATGCCAAGGATTCCGAGAAGCTGGCGGGTATTCTGGAGACGGCGGGCTATGTGCCGGTGGATTCCGAACAGGCGGATTTCGTACTGTACAATACCTGTACCGTCCGTGAAAACGCCAACACAAAGGTATACGGACGTATCGGATATCTGGGCAATTTAAAGAAAAAGAATCCGGAGATGCGGATTGCGTTGTGCGGCTGTATGATGCAGGAGCCTCATGTCATCGAAAAGATTAAAAAGAGTTATCACTTCGTGGATATCGTATTCGGCACTCACAACATTTATATGCTGGCGGAGCTGATTTGGCGTAAGGTATGCGGAGAAAAGCGGGTATTCGAGATTTTGGACGGTACAGACAAGATTGTGGAGGATTTACCGAGCGAGCATAAGTACGGCTTTAAGGCCGGTGTCAATATTATGTACGGCTGTAACAATTTCTGCAGCTACTGTATCGTACCGTATGTAAGAGGAAGGGAACGTTCCCGTAAGCCGGAGGACATTATTGCAGAAGTAAAGAAGCTGGCATCCGAGGGCATTGTAGAGGTAATGCTCCTGGGGCAGAATGTAAACTCCTACGGAAAGACCTTGGAGACCCCGATGAGTTTTGCAGAGCTTCTTCGTGAGGTGGAAAAGGTGGACGGCATTGAACGTATCCGTTTTATGACATCCCATCCGAAGGATTTATCCGATGAGTTGATTGAGGTAATGAAGGATTCCAAGAAGATTTGCCGTCACCTGCATTTGCCGATGCAATCCGGCAGTACGGAAATTTTGCGCCGCATGAACCGGAAGTACACGAAGGATGATTATCTTGCGCTGGTTACAAAAATCAAGACTGCTATGCCGGAGATTTCCCTGACTACGGATATTATTGTAGGATTTCCGGGAGAGACGGAGGAGGACTTTGCGGATACACTTGATGTCGTTGCAAAGGCAGGCTTTGACTCCGCCTATACCTTCCTGTATTCCAAGCGTACCGGTACACCGGCGGCTGCCATGGAGAATCAGGTAACCGATGAAGTGGCAAAGGAGCGGTTCAACCGTTTGTTGGCCTTAGTATCGGAACAGTCCGCAACCTTGACCGCACGTCATACCGGCGAAGTGGCAGAAGTATTAGTAGAAGAGCGGAACGAGCAGGATGATTCCCTTTTAACCGGACGCTTAAGCAACAATCTTTTGGTGCATTTTCCGGGAAATGAGGCACTGATCGGTAAGCTTGTAAAGGTAAAGATTAACGAGTGTAAAGGCTTTTATTATCTCGGTACTTTGGCGGAATAATTTCGAAGTTGAAAAAATTATTCGAAAAATTAAAATCAATTCATGTAACACTTGACATAAAGTTTAAAAAAGTATAAAATTATTATGTTGTATTTTGTACAATGAAAATTGAATAAAGGAGGTGTTTCCGTGCAAGTAGATTTAATTGTGCTCATTATTGCATGTGTACTCGCTGCTGTTGTAGCCGGCGTAGCGTGCTGGTTTCTGGCAATCGGTTACCGCAAGAAGATTGTGGAAGCGAAGATCGGTTCGGCAGAGAGCATGGCAAGGGACATAAAGAATGATGCATTAAAGGCAGCAGAAGCAATGAAAAAGGAAGCAATGCTCGAGATCAAGGAAGAGAAGCTGAAGACGCAGAACGAACTTGAGAAGGAAGCAAAAGAGCAGCGTGCCGATTTACATCGCTATGAGCAGCGTGTCTTGTCAAAGGAAGAAGCCATTGATAAGAAGGCTACCGCATTGGAAAAGAAGGAAAATAAGTTAAGTCTCAAGGAAGCTGAGATGGACAAACTCAAAGCCGAAATGGAAGAGTTTCATCAGAAGCAGCTCCACGAGCTTGAAAAGATTTCCGGTTTAACCTCCGAACAAGCAAAGGAATATCTTCTTAAATCTGTTGAGGAAGATGTAAAGCATGAGACTGCCATTATGATTAAGGAAATGGAAAACCGTGCGAAGGAAGAAGCGGACAAGAAGGCAAAAGAATACGTCGTAACCGCTATCCAGAAGTGTGCGGCTGACCATGTGGCAGAATCTACCATTTCCGTTGTTCCGTTGCCGAACGACGAAATGAAGGGACGTATTATCGGTCGTGAAGGTCGTAATATCCGTACATTAGAAACCTTAACAGGCGTGGAACTTATCATTGACGATACTCCGGAAGCGGTAGTGCTTTCCGGGTTCGATCCGATTCGGAGAGAGGTTGCAAGAATTGCGCTTGAAAAGCTCATTATTGACGGCCGTATTCATCCGGCAAGAATCGAGGAGATGGTAGAGAAGGCGCAGAAGGAAGTGGATACCATGATTCGTGAAGAAGGCGAATCCGCCGCTCTTGAAGTCGGCGTACACGGAATCCATCCGGAGTTGATTAAACTCCTTGGTCGTATGAAGTTCCGTACAAGTTACGGTCAGAATGCATTAAAGCACTCCATTGAAGTTGCGATTTTATCCGGTCTTATTGCCGGCGAAATCGGTGTTGATACCCGACTTGCGAAGCGTGCAGGTTTGTTGCATGATATCGGTAAGTCCGTTGACCATGAAATGGAAGGTACTCATGTACAGATCGGTGTTGACTTATGCCGCAAGTACAAGGAGTCCGCAAATGTTATCAATGCGGTAGAATCTCACCACGGTGATGTGGAGCCGCAGACTTTGGTTGCATGTATTGTACAGGCAGCCGATACGATTTCCGCAGCCCGTCCGGGCGCAAGACGTGAGACGCTGGAAGCGTACACCAACAGATTGAAACAGTTAGAAGATATTGCCAACAGCTTTAAGGGGGTAGATAAGTCCTTTGCAATTCAGGCAGGTCGAGAAGTACGTGTCATGGTAGTACCGGAGCAGGTATCTGATGACGATTTAGTATTACTCGCTCGTGACTTATCGAAAAAGATTGAATCTGAGCTCGAATATCCGGGTCAGATTAAGATTAACGTGGTTCGTGAGACAAAGGCTACGGATTACGCGAAGTAATGATGGAAGAAGGGCTGACGCAGAAATGCGCGGCCCTTTTCTTGTTACCGTAAAGAGAATAGTTTGGTGAAATATTTTTTTCTTTTACCAAAAAATGCTTGCATTTTCCAGAGTCTTATATTACAATACATAAGAATACTCTGTGAGATTGTATACAATGATACATTTACGCAGCACTATGAAGGAGAGATAAGATATGGCACTTACGTTATCTAAGAAAGCGCAGGCTGTAAAGCCGTCTTCCACACTTGCAATTACCGCAAAGGCAAACGAGTTAAAGGCAAAGGGCCTTGATGTTGTAGGCTTCGGCGCAGGCGAGCCGGATTTCAATACCCCGGACAACATCTGTGATGCCGCAATCAATGCGATTCATGCCGGTTTTACCAAGTATACCCCGGCTGCAGGTACGGTAGAGTTAAAGCAGGCAATCTGCAAGAAGTTCGAGACTTTTAACAAGCTTCACTACGAGCCGAATCAGATTGTAGTAAGTAACGGAGGTAAGCATTCTTTAACCAATATTTTTTCCGCAATTTTAAATCCGGGTGATGAAGTTATCATCCCGGCACCGTTCTGGTTAAGCTATCCGGAAATCGTTCGTCTTGCGGACGGCGTGCCGGTAATTATTCGTTGCGGTAAGGAGCAGGGCTATAAGATGACCGCAGAGCAGCTGGCTGCTGCATGCACCGAGAATACCAAGGCTGTTGTTCTGAATACCCCGAACAACCCGACCGGTATGATTTATACCCGTGAGGAGCTTGAGGCTTTGGCAAAGGTTATCGTAGAGAAGGACATCTACTGCGTAGCCGATGAAATGTACGAGAACCTCATTTATGAAGGACACGAGGCTGTCAGCATCGCTTCTTTAAATGAGGAGATTTATAAGAGAACCATTACCTGTAGCGGTGTGGCAAAGAGCTACGCTATGACCGGTTGGAGAATCGGTTACACCGGTTCCTCCGCTGAGATTGCAAAGCTCATGGGTAGTGTACAGAGCCACCAAACCTCCAATCCGAATTCCATTGCACAGAAGGCAACCGTAGAGGCTCTTATGGGACCGCAGGATACGGTACAGGAGATGAACAAGGAGTTCGATAAGCGTCGTATTTACATGTACGAGCGCGTGGCTAAGATGGATTTGGTAGATGCCTTAAAGCCGCTTGGTGCATTCTATGTATTTATCGATGTCAGCAAGCTTCTTGAAAAGTCCTACAAGGGTGAGAAGATTGCGGATGTCAGCAAGTTAGCGAAGATTCTCATTGAGGATTATATGACTGCGGTTATTCCGTGTGCGGACTTCGGTTTTGATGACCACATCCGTCTGTCCTATGCAATTTCTATGGAGCAGATTAAGAAGGGCTTAGATAGAATTGAGCAGTTTATTAAGGATGTAAAGTAAGTATAAACAAATATAAGTAAAAACGGAGCCTCGGGCTTTTGCAAATGCAGAAGTCCGGGGCTTTTCATTATAACAAATCGAAATAGTTGTATTTTTAATATTTCAGAAACATTTCTTAAAACTTTCTCCAACAATTCCCCGTTAGAATGAACTCATCAAATGAAACAAAGCAACAAGCAAACAAAACATATCACAAAACGGAGGAATTGAAAATGAACAAGAATGATCAGGAGTTTTTGGTACAGAAGATTCGCAGTCAGTATACAGAGAAGGAAAGTACGAAGCTGGACGAGTTAAAGGAACTGGACAAGAAGGTAAAACAGCCGGCAAACGTATTTGCTTATGTGTTCGGTAGTATCAGTGCGATTGTTATGGGAACAGGTATGAGCCTTGTTATGACGGACCTGGGTGAGACTCTCGGCATGGGAGATGCCATGGTGCCGGGCGTGGTTATCGGTGTTATCGGCTTGGTGCTGGCACTTGTAAATTATCCGCTGTACAAGAAGATTCTTGGCTCCCGCAAGGAAAAGTATGCGGAAGAAATTATTGCACTCAGTGATAAGCTGATGGAAGAGTAAAAAATATAAAATCATGAAAAGGAGAAAAGTAAAATGTCTAAATTAGTAGAAGCAAATGAAAAGATCGCAGAGGCTGTAGTAGAGGGATACAAGAAGATTGAGGACGGAGTGGTATCCGGCTATAAGAAAATCGAAAAGGGGGCAGTGGACGGGTTTAACAAGGTAACCGATAAGTGCGTGGAAAAGCTCTTTGCCAAAGAGGGTGAAACGGTAGAAGAAGCAAAGAAAAGGCTTTCTGGAGAGAAGTAAGCGACATTCGGCGGCAGAACATACCGGGTTATAGTAAGGCAGAAATAAACGAACAAAAAATCAGAACGATTAGCGAGGTGTCAAAGGACATCTCGCTATTGTCGGGTTTGCGAGGCTTGTAGAATAAGTAAAACTATAGCAAAATCTCGAAAACAGAAACAAAACTTTAACATTTCTATGGTATTCTATATGTGAGAAGTTTATAGAACCGGAGGAATGCCCATGTTTAAGATTTTGGTGGTAGAGGATGATAAGGATTTAAATAAGACGGTCTGCTCCTTTTTGAATCACAGCGGATATGAGGCGGTAGGGTGTTTAAATGCCTATGAGGCCTACGATGCGTTGTATGAGACTGTGTTTGATTTGATTATTTCGGATATTATGATGCCCGGAACGGATGGGTTTGAATTTGCAAGAACCGTACGAATCCAGAATGAGAACATTCCGATTTTGTTTATGACGGCCAGGGATGATATGGCGTCGAAGCAACGTGGTTTCCGTATCGGTGTAGACGATTACATGGTAAAGCCTATCGATTTGGATGAATTGTTTCTTCGTATCGGCGCATTGCTTCGCCGTGCTAAGATTGCAGCCAGCAGAAAGCTGGAAATCGGCAGCTTTTTCATGGATGCGGACGAGCATACGGCATACTTAAATGACGAGGAAATCCCGATGACAAACCGGGAATTCAGTATTTTATATAAACTTTTGTCTTATCCGAAAAAGACCTTTACCAGAATGCAACTGATGGATGAGTTTTGGGATGTGGACACGGAAACAACGCCACGGGCGGTGGATGTATACATGACCAAACTTCGTGGGAAGCTGGCAAATTGTGAGGACTTTGAAATTGTGACGGTACATGGCTTGGGCTATAAGGCGGTGATTAAGTGAAGAATGAAAAACACATTCCTAAAGTATTAAAGGTAGTGAGTCGTTATACCGTATTTTTTCTTGTGGTGGCGTTCCCGATTACCTGTTGTTTGATCTTATTTATTCGAATCATGTCCGGGAATATGGGCTTGACATTAACCAGTGAAAACATCAGTGCTGCGGCTAAATTGACCTTCGTAAACGTGGTGGCGCTTAGTATTTTATTTGCCGTAATTGATGTGATTCGTCGAAAGATTACGGTGGACCGTCCGGTACGACGGATTACGAAAGCTACGGAACAGATGATGCAGGGAGATTTTACAGTACGAATTGAGCCCTTTAAAGAAATTACTGCAACGGAAGGATTTAATGAGATTATTCGTTGTTTTAATCAGATGGCTGAGGAATTGTCCGGCGTGGAAACTTTGAGAACAGACTTTGTGGCCAATGTTTCCCACGAGATGAAAACACCCCTTGCCGTGCTGCAGAATTTCGGAACGCTTTTACAAACGCCGGGACTTACGGAAGAAAAGCGTCTGGAATATGCCAAAGGGGTGACCGACGGAGCAAAACGCTTGGCCAATATGATGACCAACATGTTAAAGCTGAACCGCCTGGAGAATCAGCAGATTTATCCGAAGGCTATGAAATACGATTTAAGTGAACAGTTATGTGAATGCCTGCTTCAGTTTGAGGATGTCTGGGAACGCCGGAATATCGAGATTGATACGGATCTGGCAGATGGGGTGACTGTAACGGCAGATCAGGAATTGTTGACGTTAGTATGGAACAATTTACTGTCCAATGCCTTTAAGTTTACGGAAGACGGCGGCAAGGTGACGCTGACGCTGAAAACAACGGAACATCATGCCATTGTAACGGTAGAGGATACAGGTTGCGGCATGTCGCCGGAGGTGGGGGCACACATTTTTGATAACTTCTATCAGGGAGACACCTCCCATGCTACGGAAGGAAACGGCCTCGGGCTTGCCCTTGTGAAGCGTGTCATTGACATTATGCAGGGAGAAATAGGGGTGGACAGTATCCCGGGACAAGGAACCTGCTTTTCTGTAAAAATTCGGAGGAACTAGAATGGAACGGAAAGAAATTTGGAAGAAATGGCTGTTTCCGCCGATTTGGGTGATTTTACTGTTAACGATCGGAAGTACAATCGGCTTAGTCTTTGTATTTGTAAAGCATCTGGAAACGCATCCGGTGGTATACGGCATTTATGTGGTGGCGTTTTACACAATTTCCGTACTTTCGCTTGCATGCGGAACAACCTTCCCAAAACAGTTCAAACGTGCCAAAGCATGGTTTTACGGTACAAAATACGGCAATCGTTATATGACGGACGCGGTATTTAAAAATCAGGTATCTTTGTACGCTACACTGGCGGTTAATGTTCTTTATGTCGGGGTAAATGTAGTAATGTTTTTCCTGTACGATTCCATGTGGTTTGTGATTTTAGCGTCGTATTATGGGATTCTGGCCTGGATGCGGTTTCTGTTGTTACGCTACAAGGCAAAACATGAAATCGGAAGCAATCGGAAAGGAGAGTTATACCGGACGATTCTTTGTGCGGTTACATTATTGTTTGTGAATGTCATTCTTTCCGGTGCGGTTTTAATGATATTGTACGAGGGCAAAGGCTTTTTCTATCACGGAATCCTCATATATGTTGTGGCGTTATATACTTTTTATGTGACGGTTTATGCTATTGTAAATGTAATCAAGTACCGAAAGTATAACAGTCCGGTGATGTTGATGGCAAAAATCATCGCACTGTCCGCTGCATTGGTCTCCATGCTCTCTTTGGAAACAGCGATGTTATCGGAATTCGGAGCCGAGATGACCGAGGTGCAAAAGAGGATTTTAATCGCAGCTACCGGAGGAGGCGTCAGTGTGGCAGTGGTGATTATGTCGTGTATCATGATTTTAAGGCCGGCAAAGGAAATAAAAAAGTTAAGGAGTAATCAAAATGGAGCAGAACAATAAAACGGCAGGATTTCAGTATTCTTATTCCGCAAAACAGCAGGAAGAAATCAAGAAAATCCGTAGTAAATATGAAGAGCCGAAGGAAGATAAAATGGCGTATTTGCGCCGATTGGACGAAAGCGCCACAAAAAAAGGAACGACTTTATCCATTGTTGTGGGTGTCATCGGAACATTGATTCTCGGCCTGGGAATGTGTTGTGTTCTTGTATGGCAGGGTGTGTGGTTTGTTCCGGGAATTATTATCGGGGTTTTTGGCTTAGCATGCTTATCTGTAGCATATCCGGTTTACATACAGGTTACAAAGAAGGAGCGAGAGAAAATCGCACCGGAAATCTTGCGGCTTACGGATGAACTGTTGAAGTAGCGGATACCGTCGGAACGGCATAAAAATAACGCAAATAGTTATATCTTGAAAGAACTGTTAACAGGCAAAATTTGGCATATATGCTTGTTGTGACGGTTCTTTTTTTGATATGGAAAAAAGCGTTTAAAAAAATTATGTATTACTACTTGACAAAAACACTCCACATGATGTAGACTGAAATCACAATCTACATGATGTCGAGTGAGGAGGGCTACTTATGGCAGAATTACAAATGGGTGCGGTAGAATCGCAGTTTGCCGATATGATTTGGGAGTTGGAACCGGTACATTCCAGGGAACTGGTGCGTCTGGCGGAGGAGAAGCTGGACTGGAAGAAGTCTACCACTTATACGGTATTACGACGTCTCTGTGACAAGGGGATTTTTGATAATACCAACAGTATTGTGACGTCTAAAATCAAGCGTGACGAGTTTTTTGCCATGCAGAGTGAGCAGTTCGTACAGGAGACCTTTGCCGGGTCGTTGCCGGCCTTTCTGGCGGCCTTTACGAGTAGGCGGGGGAAGTTATCGAAAGCGGAGGTTGACGAGCTGCGGCGTATGGTTGCGGAATATGAGGAGGAGTAGGATATGGGAGCGGTGTTTGTTAAAATTTTAAATATGAGCCTCACGGCCGGTTGGATTGTACTGGCGGTGTTATTGGTGCGCCTTCTTTTTAAGAAAAAGGCACCGAAGGCATTGTTTCCGATTCTTTGGGCTATGGTGGCGGTGCGCCTTGTGTGTCCGATTACTTTTGAGAGTAATTTCAGCTTAATCAGGAACGCGGAGCCGATGGAACATGCAGAAGAGTTTCTGCAGAAGGAAACCGTACATACCTCTTCGGAGAAGGAAACCTTACCGGAGGGCGTGGAGCCGGTGGAGCTTCCGGAGGAATTGCCGCCGGGGGGAGAGTTTGTTGAGATTGATACACCCGAATTAGGAGAAGGTGTTACCGATATCTTTGAAGGCTTGGATGAATCCGGGAATAAGGGCACGGAAAATACCGGTGATAATCATGAGTTTGAGAATCAGGGATTTTCCGATGATTTCAATGTAACAAAAAAAGAAACTCCGTTTTCCGTCACCTATACCGAAATTATGGAGGACGGAACCGAAGTTACGGTGAAACGAACGGATTATTCTGCTATTATTGCGGTTTTATGGCTAGGCGGCATGGTTGGTATGTTTTTGTATACCGCCATCAGTTATTTTTTGATTTACAGACGGGTAAGGGAGTCTGCACCGCTTTCGAAAAATGTACGCGTTTGTGATAACATCGACAGTCCGTTTATTTTAGGTATTGTCCGGCCGAAGATTTATTTGCCGTCGGATATCAATGCAGCGGACCGCGTGTTTGTACTTGCCCATGAAAGGGCGCATTTGAAGCGGTTTGACCATATTTGGAAGCCTTTAGGATTCCTTTTACTCAGTATCTATTGGTTTCATCCGCTGTTGTGGGTGGCGTATGTTCTTTTATGTAAGGACATCGAGTATGCCTGTGATGAAAAGGTCATTAAGGAGCTGGGAGCAGAGCAGAAAAAGACCTATTCCACGGCACTCATAAACTGTAGTGTTTCCAGAAAGATGCTTTCTGCCTGTCCGTTGGCCTTCGGAGAAACCGGAGTGAAGGGCCGGGTAAAATCCGTATTACACTATAAAAAGCCTGCCTTTTGGATTATCATTGCCTCTGTAGTGGTTTCTGCGGTGTTGGCGATATGTTTTCTTACGAACCCGTTAAGAAAGGCTGAGTTACCGAAGGCCGGAGACATCATTACTTTCGGTACTTACGAACAGGACAATGTAACGGAAAACGGTGCGGAGCCTATTGAATGGATTGTAGTGGATGTGTTTGACGGAAAGGCAACCCTGCTCAGTAAATACGGTTTGGATGCAAAGCCTTATCATGAGGAAGGCTCAAAAGGCATATACTGGGAGGATTGTTCGTTACGGAGTTGGCTTAATACGGACTTTTTTATGACTGCCTTTAGCGAAGATGAAAGAAAACGGATTATTACGACAAGACTGGATAATCATGGCAACGCATCTTACAATGTGAAGGATGGAGCCGTTACCGAGGACAAGGTATATCTCCTCAGTATTGATGAATTATATCAGATTTTTAAAACGGAAGCAGGTTTGAACGAATCCCAATACCGGAATAAAGCGAGCATTACGTCTTCCACCGCCTATGCAAAGGCACAAGGAGTTTGGGAAGGAACCACGGAAGAAGGGAATCCGGCAAGCCCGTGGTTATTACGTACCTTGGGTGTTAATTATACTTCGGTTTGCAGGGTTAATACTTATGGTGAACTTTCCCATGAGGTAAGCAATGATTACGGCGGATGCGCTATTCGTCCGGCAATGCGAATTGATTTGGAAAAGGCGGAGTATGAGCTTCTTTCTGCGTCCGTTTCGGAGGAAGAAGCAGAAAAAGTCAATGATACCTTATATACCGGAAGCGGACGTTTTAAAGATATGGTATCGTTAGAAGATGCAAAGCCGGGCTATTTGGTGGAGTTTGGTACTTATGAGCAAAATCAGGATACCGGTGACGGCGCAGAGCCTATCGAGTGGTATGTGCTTGACGTAAAGGACGGAAGAGCATTGCTTCTTTCCAAATATATACTGGAAAATATGCCGTATCATAAATACGAAGAAGAAATATCTTGGAAGAATTGTACCTTGCGGGAATGGCTGAACGGAACCTTTTACGAAGCAGCATTCAACGATGAGGAAAAGAAGCGTATTGCCACGACTCTTTTGGAAAACGTATGGAATCCGTGGAATACTTTTGCAAACTATGAATATACGGAGGATAAGGTGTTTTTGCCGTCCATGGAGGATATGCTGTCAGGAGACTATTTCTATACGGAAAAGGCACCGGAAAGCGCAGCCTATACCTTTGACGGATATCTTACGTCGGATACTGAGCGTATGGCAAGAGGCGTGTACGAGGAAGACCAGTGGCTTGACTATGGTGGATATTATTTATATAATTTTGACGGTATGCCTTACGGGGCCTACTGGTTGCGGGCATCCTCCCGTACAGAGTACAGACCATCCGATGAAAAGAAGGAAGACCCGTATCTGGTTGTTGCCGGAATTTCCATTGACGGAAGCCTTGATACAACCGTCAATAATACCATCGGTAATACAAGATATGATGAAAATGGAGTTCGTCCGGCTATCTGGGTGGAACTGGGTGATTTGGATGAAATCGCAAAGAAAAACGAAAAAAAGAACAAAGAGAGCAATAAAAAGAGTTCCTTGTTCCTTTCCTCCAAGCTTCCGGAACGCTATGCATACAAAGAGGTGAAAGAGTCCTTTTTGGAATATCTGAATCATCAGGCCTATTTATATCCGGCGGAATATTCGCAAGAGAAGTGGGAGTGTGCCTTTGAGGTATACAGTACCGCCGATTCCAAGATGAAACGGGTTTATTTAAAAGCGGAAGTAAACGGAGAGGAACGCTGGTATTTGTGTACTCCGACCGTATATCTGGAGGATGAAGCTCCGCTTACCATTCTTCCTATGGATGCCGAATCGGTGGAGAGCTTACGTTCCACCGGAGCCATCAAACATCTCGGAACCGATACCGTAAAGGTGGCGGCCGCAAAGGCACCGGAATATCATAAAAACATCGAACTTGACGCCACCGGCTATAAAGAAAGTATCGCCTTGATTTCCGATGAGCTTTGTAAAAACGGATATCTGTTAAAGAATGAAACATACACGGATGTGATAAAGCTGGATGCCTGGATTTCCGAGTTTGATATGGAAAAGATGCTGTATCCGCATGCTTACATTATTATCAACGATTCCTATGTGTACGAGACAAGCTTTACGAAATATAAAGGGCTTTATGCAAACTTTTATAACGATAACTATGCAAAGGATCATTCTTTGGAAAATCATTTCGGAGAACAGGTATATATGCCGGACGAATTTGACGGCAGAAGCATAAAACCGCTTGCCTCCGTGGATCAAGCGCAGTTGGAACACGTAAAGAATTGTGCGGCATTGCATTATGTACACGAACCGGATTTTTCTGTGACGATTACTGTTGACGGAAAGGAGATAACTCTTCCGAAACAAAATGTATGTCTTAGAACGGAAGACTATACCAGTATTGCCTTTGTACCACAAGAAACCACCGGAGATATTACCCGGTATCATATATACCGCAGTACCGACGGAGGAGAGCGATGGAGTCTGGTTTCCAAAAATTTTAAGACCAATGCGGAAGAAATCGCGGCTATTGAGGTGCCGGAAGACGATTACGTGGTGTGCTATTTTAATCGCGTCGGAAGTACCTATCACAGCAGTTGTTATTTCTCTGAGGATGGCGGAGTGACATGGAGTATGCCTGAGCATGCGAATAAGCCGAAGGTAGATTTGGCAGATGCTGCCGTGGGAACCTCGGTTGTGTTCGGCTCCTACGAACAGGACTTTGACCTTTCTAACGGTAAGGAACCGGTGGAATGGATTGTACTTGACCGTGTAGGTGACAAGGTACTGCTTCTCAGCAGATACGGGGTCGAGACAGATCAGTATTATCACTATGATACCTGGGAAGAATCCGAAGTAAGAAGAGAATTAAACGAATATTTCTACGTGGATGCCTTTTCCCCTTCGGAACGGGAGAGAATTGTAAAAACCGAAATCAAAACTCCGAATGACACCGGTATCGATATCGTTACCGAGGACTATGTATTTTTACTCAGTGAATCGGAGGTTTTGGAAGGAAAGGCCCAGGACGGAACACCGTATTTTAAGGATACAAAGGAAAGGCTGACGATTCCGTCTCCGATGGAAGGAATCGGTGCCTGGGTATACAGTGATTGCGAAAGCAATGAATGGGACGGTATCCAGACAAAATGGTTGTTACGGGCCAAAGGAAGCAACATGAATAGAGTATGGGTAGCGAAGGACGGTACGATAAGGACAGACGGAAGAGATTATGAACTTGATACGGTAACGGTACTGTATCGTCCGGCTATCTGGGTGGATTTGTCCGGCTTGGAGGGAGACCCGAATCAGGTTCCGAAAGATACGACCTCCGTATTGCAACCTTCGGACTTTTTGAGGGAGCAAATCGAATCCACCAACATTTCCATTGCCATCGGGGACAAGTATGCTGCTTATCTGGATGAAAAGGGGAAATTACATGTATTGTATGATACCTCTTTGATTTGGGAATGGGATCCGGTAGGCGCCACAAGAGGAATTGACCTGACAAAGACCTACAAGACATTGGGAACAGACCCGTTGCATTTGGTGGCAATTGATGAAGAAGGAAAGCTTTCTGTGTCATACTTTATGACCGCAGAGGAAGTATCGGAATATTGCAATCAAGCAGCAAAGGATGCTGCGGATAACGGAGGGACCTATGGTATTGGAGGTGTGCAAAGCTGGATAGCAAATGATTTTGAAGAAATGTCCGAGGTAAAGCATATTTTCAGTACCTACCCGTATTCCACGTATACTGCATTGTTTGAGGACGGCACTGTGTATCATTACGGAGAACAGGAAGCATTGGAAGGCGCGGTACAGATTACAAAGGACGGAAACGGTATCCTTGCCGGAATTAAAGCAGACGGAACAGTCGTAATGACGGAAATCGGTGATGTACTTCGTAAGAAAAAGCTGGATACCTGGCCGGAAAAACTGAAGCAAATTGTTGCAGGATACAATTTCTTTGTAGGTCTTTGCGAAGACGGTACCGTAATCTCCGAGGGCGTGGAGCAGGACTATATGATAAATACCGTGGAACAATGGTGCGATATCGTTAAGATTGCGGCGGAAAATGAAACCGTAGTCGGTTTAAAGGGCGACGGTACCGTCGTTGCGGTTTGTCCGGGGCGAAGCAATGTGGGACAGTGCGACGTAGACGACTGGACCGATGTCATTGCGGTAAACACCAACGGCAAAGTGACCATCGGTATCACAAAGGATGGAAAGGTGCTGATGGCAGGAGCGGTGCCGGAGCTTGTGAAGGCGTTACCGGAACGCTACAACTACGAGGAAATCAAATCCCTTCTGTTAGAGTATTTGAATCATCAGGCATGGCTGTATCCGTCAAAGTATCCACAGGAGAGCTATACCTGCTCCTATGAACTGTATTGCAATACAAATGATACCAAGACAAAGTATGTGTACTTAAAAACCGTAATCAAGGAAACCGAATATTGGTATCAGTTTAAACCGGAAGAGTACTATGATCCAGCGTCTCCGAACCGGATTGTACTGCAAAGAACGGATATTAAGCAGGAAAGCCTGGAAAACGGTAACATTGCAAGCATCGGAAGCGATGAAATCTATGTGCCTGCGGTGACAAAGCCTTCTTACGGGAAGCCGGTGGATGATTTTACGGAACAAAATATTGCAAATATTTTTTCGGATTTGAAAAGAAACGGTTATCGGAATGATTTAAAACTGGAGGTTATAATTTCGGAATATGATATGGAAAAAGGGCTGTTTCCTTATGCCTATCTGATTATCAACGATTCTAAGGTGTTTGAAACCACCTTCGGAAAAATGCAGGGGAATAACATAGACTTATATCCGTTATATCAGATGTATTACTATGGTAATTACGCAAGAGACTATACCATAGAGTACGGAGACGGTTGGCCGGAGGTGTATGACGGACATGGATTTAAGCCACTTGATACCATGGATACGGAACAGTTGAATCGAATCAAGGCTTGTGCAGTTTATCATAAAATATTAATCGATGACGGTACGGAGTCGATTTTGGTCAACGAACAACCGGTACAAAGTCCGAAGTCCAATGTGGCAATCAATGAGGAATTAGGTGTGGGAATTATATTTCTCCCTCAGTGGACCTTGGCAAATACCGTGCATTACAACATTTATCGCACGGAAGACAGCGGAATCAGCTGGCGGCTGATTGCAGAGAATTATACTGCAACCGAGGGCGGAATCGCGCGAATCCTGATTCCGGAGAAGGATACGATTGTTTGTTATTTCAACAAAAGCGGCACTACGTCCCAAAGTTCCTGTATTGTATCCGAAGACGGCGGTATTACCTGGAAGGAGGTGTCCCATCATTCCTCCAAGCCGAACGCCTTTACGTATGACCCGCAGAAGGGCTCTTCCGTGATTTTCGGAGCCTATGAGCAGGACGGAGATGAAAGTAACGGGAAGGAGCCGTTGGAATGGCTGGTACTTGACCGGGACGGAGACCGGGCGTTGCTTCTTTCCAGATACGGCATCGAAACCATGCAGTGGGATAAAAACGAGGAGTTAGAAATATGGGAAGAGGATGCACTTTACTGGATGATGAACCGTACCATTTACGAATATGCATTTTCGGCGAAAGAACGGGCGGCACTGATTCAGGCGAATCCGATTGAAAATGAATCGATTCATTTTACAAATGAAATGTTGCTTTATAAAGGCTATACCTTTTTACTTACAACCGACGATGTGTTATCCGGACAAGGGCAGGATGAAACCAAATATTTCCGGACAGAAGAGTCCAGGATTACCATACCGACTGCTTCTGCGGCACAAAAGGGCGCATGGATAGATAAGAACGGCGAATTTGCGGGGGTGGAAGCGCCGTGGCTGGTTGCCGTGACCGGAACCACCGAGGGAGATTTTTCGGAGGTACAATTTGCAAGAGTGATGCCGGACGGAAGCATTTCCTATGAGGAAGAGGCGATTAAGGAACAGCACGTACTGATTCGCCCGGCTATTTGGGTGGATGTGACCAAAATTCCGCAATAGCAACAATTGCTCTGAGGGATTCCGTAAAAGTTAATTAAAAAACCATTAAACAAAAAAGAACGTATCTTTTCAATTTCATGAAAGGATACGTTCTTTTCGAATAATCTCTATGCCTTATTGACACGGTTTTCGGATATGTTTATAATAAAACCGTGGTATTTTATGTAAAGTAAATGTTGCACTACAAATGAGTATCATTCAAAAAGGAGACGATAATAGGATGAGCGAGGAAATCACTGAAAACAAAGAAACAAAGCAAAAGAAACCGAAAAAACGCGGGCTTATCATCGGTTTGATTGCACTGCTTGCGGTTGCGGCAGGTGCGGTTTTCGTGGGACTGAATTTCAAATCACTAGAGACTGCTTTCAGGAAGCGCACCATGTCCCCGGAGGAATATTATAAGTATGTGGAGCTGCAGGCATTTAAGAATGCATATGATCCTGCAATGGAAAGATATGATAAGCTGAGAGATAGTCTTACAGTTACAGAGGAGAAACAGTCTACAAGTAAATTTCAGATAGAACTGGGTAAGGAATTGCAGGAGCTGTTCCGAAAGTTTGGGATTGACGATTTCAAGGGAACAGACACCATCGGGGTAGAGCTTACGGCAGGCCAAAGCAATCACGCCATGACACAGTCCTTTTTGGCTAAGCTGTTGCTGAACGAAGTGCCGGTGATAAGCGGCGATGCGTTATTGGATTTCGAAGAAGATTTGATGTTTCTGGGAATCCCGGAGCTTTCCGACAAGTATTTGTTTAGCACCTTAGAGGATGCCATGGGCTACGATGCGGAAAGCACAAAGGAGCTGTTGCAGGTGTTGCCTGGTCTGGCGGAGCAGTTACCGGACCGTAAAGTCACAGAGAAGCTTTTGGAACGGTATACGGAGCTTATACTTTCCGAAATTGATAACATAAGGGATTATTCCGAGACGTTAGAGATTGAAGATGTGAAACAGAATTGTACCAGATATTCCTATTCTTTGGATGTGGAGCAAATCCGTGATACGGCAGTGCTTGTATTAGAGGAACTGG
This sequence comes from uncultured Lachnospiraceae bacterium, assembly GCA_964545045.1. Taxonomy (GTDB): domain Bacteria; phylum Bacillota; class Clostridia; order Lachnospirales; family Lachnospiraceae; genus SIG307. Next base: position 31,741 of record CAZJEN010000025.1, read on the forward strand.
CGGAGGATGAGGAATTTGAGGAGTATTTCATCGGTGTCGTTTCTGCGTTGGAAGAGGTAGATGCCTTTTTTCTGGATGCCGAGGATTGTTATGACTCCTTTATTGAAGCTATCGAGGAAAAGATAGCTGAAATCGAAAGTTTGGATGATGAGGATGAATATGAAAGGATAAAGGTAAATATGTTTGTGGATGATGACGGCAAGGTCATCGCCAGGGATTACCAAATGAAAGGAGAGTTCCAATTCTTCTCCGGAGTAACAAGGGAAAAGGAGGACTTCGGCTTTTCGATGCATCTTGTTACGGATGATCCGATTTTTAAAATTGAGGGAAACGGCGAGCAAAAGGGCGATGAGGTGTCCGGGGAGTTTGCGCTGGATTGCATGGATTATCTTGTGGCAAAAGGAAGTTTTAGAGCCGGTTCCGACAGTAAAAAGCCGGAGGGAAATCGTTCTTATAAAGTAACTTTGACCCCGGACGGAAAATTATCGGAGTTAATAGAAGAATGGAACGAGGACAGTTATTTTGAACTGAAGGAGCCGAAGCTGATATTTGAGGCAGAAACCATCGGAGAAGAGTTCCGGTCCGAACTTTCCTTTAAGAATGACGGAGAAGTCTTTGTAGGGATTTCTTACACAACTGTTCCGGAAGAAGTTAAAGAACCGGTTTATCCGCCGGAAGAAAAGCGGATCACCGCAGAAACAGAGGAGGAAATGTTGCGCTGGGTAGCAACCTTAGATGCCGCAGCTTTTGAAGAAAATTTGATTGCTCTGAATGTACCGGATGTATGGGCAGAGGGACTGGCAGATATTGTGCGGGAAGAGCAATACGACGAAGCAGAATGGTTATTTGCGAATAAAGATTATGAAACCGCACAGGTCTTGTTCCATGCCTTGGGAGATTATAATAACGCCGATGACTTTGAGGCTACCTGCCGGGCAATGGTTCTGTATGAGGCGGAAAAATACGAAGAGGCCTTGGAGCTATTAGAAGTCACAGAGCCAATCAATTATTATGCGGAATTTTGTAAGATGGATTGTTATCTCCAAAAGGCAGAGAAGCTGTTTGCGGAAGAAAACTATACGGAGGCTTTGGAGTATTATAAGCTATATACCGGCGGTGAAGCCCAACACCTTCCGCAAAACGGAATGGAATGTTATTACCGGTTGGGGCTTGCGGCTTATGAAAATAAAAAATATGCGGAAGCCTATGAGTTGTTTTCACAAATTCAGAGCTATAAGGATGCGGAAACTTATATGAGCCGGTCGGATTATGAGGGAGCACTTACCCAGGTGCCGTTCGGAAGACTGTATGCGCCAGATTATGCGGCATTTACCGGTGTTGTGTCTTTGCCTGAGAATTACCTTGAGATTCCGTTGCCGACGGTAAAAGAGAACTACTACCAAAGCTATATGTGCGAATATGCCTACACCCAGATGTGTTACTATATCGGCAACGAGAATGCTTGGGAGGAGATGCAACTGGACCCGGATTTAGGGGTGCATTTTTCGGATGCTCAGGCGGAGGAAATGTCCCGGGGCATTTATCCGACAGAGGCGTCTTATCAGGCTTTTATGCGGAATAAATGCGAGGAATATTACTACATCCCGAAGCTTAAGGAGTATTTGCTTGCCAATGGCTCCATAGCCCAGTTGGACGAAGAAAGCATCCGCAGAAATGTGGTGAAGGCAAGAACGGAAATGGAGCTTATTGCATCATTGATGAAGAAATCAACAAGTTTTTACATAGGACTGTTCGGTTTTGAAACTATGGATGAGTTTCTTGCGGACACGGAAGCAAAAGCCAGAGAAGATCAGATGTTTTACCACATTTTGTACGGAATTGCAAAAAGAGAAGGTCTTTCTCTTTCCGAGGAAGAGTTTAATGCTTATGCGGAGGAATTTGCATGTTCCCATAAAATTACCTTGGAAGAATTTTTGAAAGTCAATGACCGGGCGGTTCTGGAGCAGGTGTTCTTAATCGAAAGTGCCATGGATTACTTGATTGACAATGCAAGTTTTACAGAAGAACAACAAAAATAACAAAGAAAATGAAAACAGAAAGGAAGTAAACACTATGAAAATCGGTATTATCGGAGCGGGCAACATGGGTTACCCGATGTTAAGGGGAGCAGTAAAGGTAGCAGGAGGAGAAAATGTGCTTTTTACCTGCATGAGCGACTCCGACAAGGAAAGAGGCAAGGCAGCAGGTGCTGTGTATTGTGACAGCAATGCAGAGTTGGCATCAAAGGCGGATATGGTAGTGCTTGTCATTAAGCCGTATGTGTACGAGACCGTGCTTTCCGAGATTAAAGGAAAGGTAAAGAATGGTGCAATCGTGGTAACGGTGGCTGCCGGAATTACAATTTCCTACATAAAAGAGGCTCTGGGCGGACAGATTAAGGTGGTACGTGTCATGCCGAATACCCCGGCTATGGTTGGGGAAGGCATGTCTGCGGTAACCTTCGATGAGGGTTCTGCCTTTACTGCTGAAGAAAAGAAGGTTGTAGGAGCGTTTTTTGATTCTTTCGGTAAGTATGTGGTACTTCCGGAGAATTTACAGGATGCAGCCATTCCGGCTTCCGGTAGTTCTTCCGCATTTGTCTATGTGTTTATCGAAGCGATGGCGGATGCTGCGGTTTGCTGCGGTATTCCGAGAGACACCGCATATAAAATGACTGCCCAGACCGTACTGGGTGCGGCGAAGATGGTACTGGAGACCGGCGAGCATCCTGGGAAGCTGAAGGATAACGTATGTACCCCGGGCGGAACCACCATTGCGGGCATCCGTGCTTTAGAGGAGAACGGCTTCCGCAGTGCGGTGATGGAGGCTTGTATCGCTACCTTTGATAAGGTTAAGTCTATGCAGAAGTAGAACGAGGAAACACATATTTTGCGTATGCAGGTAAAGTTTTCGTACCAAAACCAGAGAAACGAGGAGTTGCAGATGAAAAAAATCAAGCGTATCGACCGTTCCTTAGTCTATAAAGGGGCGTGGATTTCCATGTATACCGATTCCATGGCCTTTGCCAACGGTAATTTTGCCAACTGGGATTTCATTCATCATAACGGTGCGGCGGCCATGGTGGCGGAGGATACCGACGGAAAGATTATTATGATTCGTCAGTGGCGTCCCGGCGCAGAAGGGGAGATTTTAGAGCTTCCTGCCGGTGGCATTAATCAGGGAGAGGAACCGATAACCGCGGCTATTCGAGAACTCCGTGAAGAAACCGGAGCCTTGTGCGAGAAAGCACAGCCTCTCATCATGATTCAGCCGTCTCCGGCATACAATGACGAAAAGGTTCATATGTTTTATTGTAAGGTAACAGGCTATGCGGATTTAGAATTGGACGAAAACGAATATGTTACCATTGAACGGTATTCCCTAAAGGAGTTAATCGAAATGATTATAGAAGGGAAGATAAACGATTCCAAGACCGTAGCAGGTTTGTTTGCCTATAAAGAGCTTAAAAAGTAACCGAAAGGAGGGCGTGTATGGAGACCTATATTCAGGCATTTTGCGAATACCGGAAAGAGAAAAAGCAGATTTCCGAAAATACCATGCTTGCCTATCGTTCGGATTTGCAGCGAATGGTAAACTTTTTACGAGGAAACGGCATTGCCACGCCGGAGCAGGTGACGGAAACACAGCTTAATTCCTTTATTCTGGCCGCGGAACGGGAAGGCTTAAAGGCTTCTTCCATTGTGCGACTGATTTCCAGTATTCACAGTTTTTTTGATTTTTTGACAAAAAAAGGAATCTTAAAGGAGGATCCTTCGGAACGTATCAAAGCGCCGAAGGCCAATCCGGTACAACAGGACATTATTTCGGTAGAAGAGTTGGAAGCGTTGCTCGCCGCGCCGGATACCGATACACCTAAGGGCCTACGGGACCGGGCAATGCTGGAGTTGTTATATGCTACAGGCATACACCTGAATTCTTTGCTTGGTTTAACCCTTTCGCAGGTGCATTTGAGATATAAAGTGTTGACGGTAAGCGCAGGAGACCAAAATCGCGTCTTGCCCCTCGGAAAGCCGGCTTGCGATGCCTTAGAGGCTTATTTGGAGCGCGGAAGAGAAGCATTAAGAAAAGAAACTTCCGACCCGGAGCTTTTGTTTTATAACAAAGCAGGGGAAGAAATGACAAGACAGGGCTTCTTTAAACGAATCACCGAATACACGAAAAAAGCAGGATTGCCGAATATTACGCCCCGCATTCTGCGAAACTCCATGATAAACCATCTAATGAGCAACGGAGCCTCCTACGCGGGAGTACATCAGCTCCTCGGAACAAAACGTCTGTCTGCTGCCATGAACTTTGAGCGTCAGACCCAGACTATACCGGATATGTATAAAAAAGCCCATCCCAGAGCCTAGGGACGGGCTTTTAGTATTTTGTGTTATACTCTTTCTGCAATGCGGTAGAGCAACTCTTCGGTATCCGTCCAGCCCAGGCACGGGTCGGTAATGGACTTGCCGTAGATATGCTCACCGATTTTCTGGCTTCCTTCTTCGATGTAGCTCTCTACCATAACACCCTTTACAAACTTTGCCACATCCGGATTTACCTTGCGGCTATGTAAAATTTCGGATACAATACGTGGCTGCTCCGCAAACTTTTTATTGGAGTTGTTGTGGTTGGCATCTACGATAACCGCCGGATTCTTTAAATGCGGACGCTCTGCATACATGGAGAGCAGGCGTACCAAATCTTCGTAATGATAGTTGGTAATACTCTGACCGTGAGAATTTACGGCACCGCGCAAAATACAGTGTGCATACGGGTTACCGGTGGTCTGTACCTCCCACTGACGGAACAGGAAGGAGTGGGAGTGCTGTGCCGCAGTTACGGAATTCAACATAACGGAAAAATCGCCGCTGGTCGGGTTCTTCATACCTGCCGGAATGTCCATACCGCTGACCGCAAGACGATGCTGCTGGTCCTCAACAGAACGGGCACCTACCGCAACATAGGAGAGAATATCGTCCAGATACGGCCAGTTTTCCGGGTAAAGCATCTCATCCGCAGCAGTCAGATGGGTCTCTTCTAAAGCGTGTAAGTGCATTTTGCGAACCGCAATTAAGCCCTCCTGCATATTCGGAGCCTGCTCCGGATTCGGCTGATGAGCGATACCCTTATAACCCTCGCCGGTGGTACGCGGCTTGTTGGTATAAATACGCGGAACAATGAACAACTTATCCGCTACCTTTTCCTGTACCTTTGCAAGGCGATGGATGTAATCCAAAACAGCGGTCTCGTTGTCTGCGGAACACGGTCCGATGATAACGAGAACTTTATCGGATTCTCCGGTAAAAATCTTCTTCATTTCTTCGTCACGGGCAGCTTTTACTGCGGTTGCTTCCGGGGAAAGCGGATACAAATCCTTTAAAACTTCCGGGGAAATTACTTCTCTGATTTTTGTGAAACTCATAATTTGTCCTTTCCGGTAATCCACTGGGATTCGCCGATAATTTATAGTAAAGCTTGTATTTTTTTACATACAAAACATATTATAAAACTTGAACAGAACAGTGTCAATAGGCGTATTGCGGAATATTTTCGGATATGGTAAACTAATACTATACATAATTGGCACGGTTATTTTAAGAGAAGGATGAAGGAGTGGCTGAACTATGCGTATGTATGATTTGATTATGAAAAAGAAACACGGCGAAGCTTTAACAGGGGAAGAAATCCGCTTTTTGGTAAACGGATACACAAAGGGAGCGATTCCCGATTACCAGATGTCCGCCTTTTTGATGGCAGTATGCTTTCAGGGTATGGATGAGGCCGAGACTCTTGCTCTTACCATGGCTATGGCAGAAAGCGGCGAGATGCTTGATTTGTCTGCAATCCACGGAAGGAAAGCAGATAAGCACAGTACCGGCGGTGTAGGAGACAAAACCTCCCTGATTTTAGGACCGATGGTAGCCGCTCTGGGCGTTCCGGTGGCAAAGATGTCCGGAAGAGGTCTGGGGCATACCGGCGGCACCATTGATAAATTAGAGAGCTTTCCGGGCTTTTCGGTAGCAATTTCTAATGAGAGATTTATCGAAAACGTCAACCGGATGAAGCTGGCCATTATCGGACAGACCGCGGATTTGGCACCGGCGGATAAGATGTTATATGCCCTCCGGGATGTGACAGCTACCGTAGATCAGCTTTCCTTAATTGCCAGCAGCATTATGAGCAAAAAGCTGGCGGCAGGCTCCGATGTGATTGTTCTGGATGTAAAGGCCGGAAGCGGCGCATTTATGAAGACTTGTGATGATGCAAAGAAGCTGGCGGAAACCATGGTCAAAATCGGTAACGGAGCCGGCAGAAAGACCTACGCGGTGATTTCTGACATGAATCAGCCGCTGGGGTATGCAGTGGGCAATATTTTAGAGGTAAAAGAGGCCATCGAGGCCTTAAACGGCAGAGCTCCGGAGGATTTAAACGACGCCTGCATGACACTGGCCTCCTATATGCTACTGGGCGCAGGGCGAGTTGCGACCATTCCTGAGGCAAAAGAGCTTCTTGCAGAGACTGTCCGTTCCGGCGAAGCCCTTCATAAGCTTGCGGAGTTTGTAGAGGCCCAGGGGGGGAATAAACGCTATGTTTACGAACCGGACCGTTTCCCGAAGGCAAACCTGACATGTGAAGTAAAGGCACAGGGTGACGGTTTTATTTCTGCCATGAATACAGAAGAAATCGGCTTGACATCACTTTTACTGGGAGGCGGCAGAGAGACAAAGGAAAGCGAAATTGATTTAACCGTCGGAATTGTCTTTGAAAAGAAAATCGGGGCAAAAGTGAGCTCCGGCGATACGATTGCGATACTTCATGCAAACGACGAAACGAAGCTTTCCGCAGCAGTCACGAAATTACAGAATGCAATTACCATCGGACAGACACCGATTTCTCCGGTGCCGCATATTTTAGGTGTAGTGGAACAGTCATAGTTTAGGCTTTTCCGAATATCTTGTAAAAAGAGATATTGCGGAGCATTGAAATGAAAAAAATCAAGTTTAAAACGCAAAACAAAACAGGAAAAAGGATACGGGCAGGACGCGCACTTGCCGGTATCCTTTCTGTTTTTCTTTTGGCGGAAGCGGTACTGTTGCCGTGGGGAAGGGCAATGAGCGTATGGGCAGGCGGTATTCCCGAAGGAGAAGAACTTACGGAAAGCATATCTGTCGTGGCGCCGGAAGGACTTACCATATCTTCCGAGTCGGTCATTCTGATGGAAATGGAGTCCGGTACAGTCATTGCGGAAAAAGAGGCGGACAAAGCCCGTCCCATTGCCAGTGTGACGAAAATCATGACCCTTCTTTTAATTGCGGAAGCGGTGGATTCCGGAAAACTGAAACTCACCGATACGGTTACAGTCAGCGAATATGCCGCATCCATGGGCGGCTCTCAGGTGTTTTTGGAACCGGGAGAAACGCAGGATGTGGAGACCATGATGAAATGTATCAGTATTTCCAGTGCCAACGACGCATGTGTAGCTATGGCAGAGCATTTGGCAGGCTCCGAAGGTGCCTTTGTAGAGCAGATGAACGCCAAAGCAAAGGCCCTTGGAATGAAAAATACAACCTTTCATAATTGTTGCGGTTTGGACGTGACAGGGCATGTTTCCTGTGCAAGGGATGTGGCTTTGATGTCTGCAGAACTGATGAAGAACCATCCGTGGATTACAAAATACACCACCACCTGGATGGATACCATTATTCATACCACACGGCGGGGAAGCAGTGAGTTCGGTCTTGCCAACACCAACAAGCTGTTAAAGCAATACAATGGAATTACAGGCCTGAAAACAGGCTCTACGGATGAGGCGAAATACTGTCTTTCCGCCACTGCGGAGCGAAACGGTGTGAAACTGGTGGCTGTAGTACTGGCGGCACCGGATACAAAAACAAGATTCCGGGAAGCTGCGGCTTTACTTGACTATGGCTTTGCAAAATGTACGGTATATAAGGACGATGGCGCGGATTTTCCGCTCGCGGAGGTTGAAGTGAAGAACGGACAGCAGACAAGTGTGCCTGTAAAGCTGAAATCGCCATTTTCCTATGTATTTACCGCAGGAGAGGATCTGTCTGCCATTAAACGTGAAATTGCCTTAAACGAGGAAATAAAGGCTCCTCTGGCGGCAGGAGATGTAATTGGAGAATATCGTTACAGCTTAAACGGAAAAACGTTAGGAAGTGTGGAAATTATCTGTACAGAAGCAGTTGAAAAAATGAGCTTCGGGGCAAGCTTTTTACGATGCACAGGTCTGTTTTTCGGAGAAAAAGAACCAACAACGGAGGAGAAACTTTCATTGACACCGCCCGAAAAATAAAGTATGATAATAAGAGCGGAGGTGGTGTAAATGAAAGGAAGCGGTTTGTTTTTTCTGGGAACGGCTGTAGCTGTGTTGGGAGCGACGATTTATCAGTTAGTCGAGCACGGTGTGCCGGTCAGAAGAGAATATGACGTTGAAGTTCCGGAAGAACTTTCGGGGCTGCGGATTTTGCTACTTTCCGATTTACACTGCAATCCTTTGATTTGTAATAACGAAAGAGTCCTTCGGCGTTTCAGGGAGGAACAGCCGGATGTTATTTTGCTGGCGGGAGATATGATCAGCAAATACGGCAAGAAGGAAAACCTTCGCGTACCGGCTTTTTTAAAAAAATTGACGGAGATTGCACCGATGGTATACGGCATGGGTAACCACGAAGAGGTACTTCGGACAAATTTCCCGGAGCAGTTCGAGGAATACCGGCAATTGGTAGAAGCTATGGGAATTTACTTTACGGACAATGAAACTGTATCGCTTATTCTACAAGGGAAGAATATTGATTTCGCCTGTTTGACGTTAAAGCATGAATACTATTACAAAAGAAAACGACAGGAGCTTCCGGTTGAAGCGACAGAAGAGCTTTCTATTGCAAACCCTGAGGATACAATACTTCTGGCACATTTTCCGGATCATTTTCCTGCCTATGCAAAGCTTGCACCTCTTGTGGTTTCCGGGCATAATCACGGCGGTATTATCCGGTTGCCGTTTGTTGGCGGAATTATTTCTCCCCAACTTTATTTACCACCGTATACCAGAGGTTGTTATGTTGAAAATAATACTACAATGGTCGTAAGCGCAGGTATCGGTTCACATTCCTTACCGGCCCGTCTGTTTAACCGGGTAGAATACTGCATTATCAATACAAAAACGAGGAAATCAGAATGAGTTTATCCGTTACGTTGGAAAAGTTCGAGGGGCCGCTTGATTTATTATTGCACCTCATCGAAAAAAACAAAATAAATATATACGATATTCCGATTGTGGAGATTACGGAGCAGTACATGGACTATATCCGGCAGATGCAGGAGCAGGATATGGAAGTCATGAGTGAGTTCCTCGTGATGGCTGCGACACTGCTTAATATCAAGTCCAAGATGCTTCTGCCGCAGGAGGAGCCGGAAGATACGGAGGAAGCGGTGGATCCGCGTCAGGAACTGGTAGAACGCTTGCTTCAATACAAGATGTATAAGTATGCTTCACTGGAGCTTTCCGACCGTCAGCTGGATGCGGGACGTGTATTGTTTAAGGAAGCAAATCTTCCGCCGGAAATCGCAGATTATAAAGAACCTATCGATACTCAGGCATTGCTTTCTGACTTAACCTTGCAGAAGCTTCATTCGATCTTTGAATCCGTTATGAAGAAGCAGGTGGACAAAATAGATCCGGTACGAAGCAAGTTCGGTCGTATCGAAAAGGAAGAGGTCAGCATGTCCCAAAAGATGCGGGAAATCCAGGAATACGCTCTTGCCAATAAACGTTTTTCCTTCCGGGCTCTTTTGATGGAACAGTATGACAAGATGGATGTTGTCGTAACTTTTTTATGTATACTTGAATTAATGAAAATCGGACGCATGCACGTGGTGCAGGAAGAAATTTTTGATGAAATAGAAATCGAATACCTGGCAGAGGATATTATCGATTTCGAGGATTCGGATTTTTAGTCGGAGGATGAAATGGAGATACAGATGTTGGAAGCACAATTAGAAGCAATATTATTTACCATGGGAGAAGCAGTGGAGGTAGATCGTCTTGCAACGGCGTTGGAGCATGATGTGGATACGGTACGCAGGGTTCTCCGGAATATGATGGACCGTTACGAAGCGGAGGACAGAGGCATTCAGATTATCGAACTGGACGGTTCTTTCCAGATGTGTACCAAATCGTCTATGTACGAGTCGATTATTAAAATCGCCCATGTGCCGAAAAAGCACGTGTTGACGGAGGTTTTATTGGAAACGCTGTCTATTGTGGCATACAAGCAGCCGATTACCCGTCAGGAAATCGAAGCTATCCGCGGTGTTTCCTGCGACCATGCGGTCAATAAGCTGGTGGAATACAATCTAATCCAGGAGGTGGGCCGTCTGGATGCACCGGGCCGTCCGATTTTATTCGGTACCACGGAGGAGTTTTTGCGTAGCTTCGGTCTGGTTTCTTTGGATGAGTTACCGGTCATCAATCCGGAAAAGGTGGAGGACTTCAAGTTGGAAGTGGAAGAAGAAATGCAACTTTCTCTGGAAATTTAAGACCTATTTTCAGCAATTCCCGCATATTCTTTGAAAAAGAGCATTTCCGAGGTCAGGAATGAAGGGGATAAAGCCGAAAAACAGAGCATGTCGCAACTTACATAACAACAATAAAACAAGATACAAGAAAGGAACGCATCCGGTGATGTGTTTCTTTTTTGCGTTTTCGATACTGGCAGGTGTATGGAATCCTTCCGTGAATCAGGTTTTGGCATTTGAGGATGCGCCTATGAAGGAGCGGACAGAAGATAATACAACTTCCCTAAATCTTGCAACAGAAGGCGAACTCAGTCTTTCTGTTACCGCACCCGCTGCCGGCTCCTTACATGCCTATTCCGCCCTGTTGTATGATGGGGAAGCCGGACGTGTGTTGTATGAGAAAAACGGTTACGAAGTGCTCCCTATGGCCAGTACCACGAAGATTATGACACTTCTTATTGTTCTGGAGCATACCGAGCCTACAGACATTGTTACCGTATCTCAAAACGCCGCAAAACAGCCGGACGTGCAGCTTAACATGAATACGGGGGAACAGTATTATGTGGGGGATTTGTGTTATTCCCTGATGCTGGAGTCCCACAACGATACTGCCGTAGCCTTGGCGGAGCATGTAGGCGGTTCGGTGGAGGGCTTTGCGGCAATGATGAACGCGAAAGCAAAGGCGCTGGGAGCCTATTCTGCCAATTTTGTCACTCCGAACGGCCTGGATGCCGAGGGACACGGTATCACCGCTGCCGATTTGGCAAAAATTGCTGCCTACGCAGTAAAGCAGGAGGAGTTCCGAAAAATCACAACAACACCGACCCATACCTTTAAAGAACTGACAAAAGGGCGTAGCTTTACCGTAAACAACAAGGATGCCTTTCTGACTATGATGGAGGGGGCTATCGGGGTAAAAACCGGTTTTACCGGAAAGGCAGGCTATTGTTTTGTGGGCGCGTTAGAGCGGGATGACAGGCTTTTGATCAGTGTGGTGCTGGCAAGTGGCTGGCCGCCCCATAAAACCTATAAATGGAACGATACGAGGCTTTTGATGAATTATGGATTGGAGGCGTTTCGGAAGCTTCCTCTGATAAAAAATATAAAAGAATTGCCGGAACCCGTGGATTTACCGGTAGAGAACGGACAAAGTGACAACGTTTCCCTTTGTTATTCGCCCGAAGCGTTGAATCTGCTTTCGGAATATAAACTGCTTCGTACCGGTGAAGAAGCAATTACCTATGACATAGAATTAACTAAAAATCAGTTGCTGGCTCCGGTAGTACAAGGTGAAGCCGTAGGAGAGCTTGTAATAAAAATCGACGGGGAGGGTATACAAAAAATACCGGTACAAACCGCCGAAGCAGTTGTACCGGTAGATTTTAACTTTTATTTTAAGCAAATATTGGATTTGTTTTTCTCAGGAGATACACTGTCCTTCCTGAAGAAGTAATTCAGATAAAAGTGGGAATCACATTGTTGCGGCAGCTTCCTCCATTGCCTTCTTTGCGGAAATCACAACACTTGCACGTGCCAAAGCTGCATCGATGTGTTCGCAGAAGTTTTCCTCACCTACAACGGAAATAAAACCGTTCTTTTCCATAATAGAACGAGGCTGTTCCAAGACATGAGAGAAGATAACGGTGATACCGTATTTCTTTAAGTCCTTTGTTACATCCTTTAAGGTATTCATTGCGGTAACATCAATTGCCGGAACACCACGCATACGGATAATGACCACCTTCGTTTCTTTTTTCATGGTCTGGTGCTTTAAACGGAGCAGCTTATCGACTGCACCGAAGAACATCGGGCCGTTTACCTCGAATACTTCTGTACCTTCCGGTACTTCCTTTAAGGAAATATGCTCCGGATCGTTTTCTTCCTCCGGAAGGTGAGTGTCACGCACATATTTCCAGCCGGAAACATCGGTCACGTCTGCCATACGCTTCATGAAAAGAACGCAGGAGAGTACGATACCGACTTCAATAGCAATTACAAGGTCGAAAGCAAAGGTCAGTACACAAGAGGTAATCAGTACAATGGCATCGGACTTCGGAGCCTTACGGTAAGCAAGGAATGCCTTTACATTAAACATATTGTAGGATACAACCAAAAGAATGGCAGCCAAAACAGGTCTTGGCACCAGTTTAATCAGCGGCATACCGAACAACAACATAGCAAGCAGGGTGAGGCTGTGAAACACCAAAGCAATCGGAGTACGTCCGCCGTTCTTTGCGTTTGCGATGGAACGGGCTACACCGCCGGTGGCCGGAATACAGCCGAACAAACCGAGCACAATATTGGCCACACCCTGACCGAGAAGTTCTGCATTCGGCTTATGCTTACTGTGAATCATGCCATCGGTAACGACCGCAGACAAAAGAGCCTGCATAGCAACCAAAATCGCAATGGTAAAGGCCGGAGACATGAGATTAAATAAATCATCAAACCCGACCCCTTCGATTTTTGCAACAGAAATCGTCTTCGGAATATCACCGAGAAGTGCCACATCCAACTTTAAGAAGTAGGTGGCTGCGGTTCCGATGACCAGTGCCACAAAGGAATTCGGTATGGTCTTGTTGATTTTCGGCCAAACCACAAGAATCACAATGCAGACCAGACCTAAAATAAGAGCCTGCAGATTAATGTTTTTGAAGTTTGCGATATAAGTGCTCCATTTTCCGAGGAAGGAGGTTGGCATTTTCGCAATTTCAAAACCGAGAAAATCCTTTACCTCAAGGGTGGCAATGGTAATTGCGATACCGCCCGTAAAACCGATGGTAATCGGAGACGGAATAAACTTAATCAGCTTACCTAAATGGAATACGCCGAACAGAACAAGCATTACACCCGCCATAATGGTAGAAATAATCAGTCCCTGGGTTCCGTAGCCTGCAATGACAGACTGGGTAATTACAATAAAAGCTCCTGTCGGACCGGTGATTTGTACACGGCTACCGCCGAGGATGGCTACAATAATACCGGAGATAATCGAAGAGTAGATGCCCTTTTCCGGAGAAACACCGCATCCCAGTGCGAATGCAATAGACAACGGAAGGGCAATGATTGCCACGATAATACCGGCCTTCATATCTAAGAAAAATTGTTTTGCGTTATAGTGTTTCAAAACACTGAACAGTTTCGGCTTCATTTTAAATATCCTCCTTTGTGCGGGCTTAATTGTAATACTGTTTTTTCCAAAATTCAAGTATAAATTCAAATTTTTGCGGATTTTAGGAAGATTTCCTTAGGATACTTGCAAGAAAAGTTCCCCTTTGGTAAAATTTTTTTGCAACCGGAGAGAGATTTTTACGACTACATAGATAAAGAACCGATTCTATCAGGAGGGGGTAAATCAGAATGGAGGATGAAGCAATCGTTTCGTTGTATTGGAAGCGTTCCGAGCAGGCCATCAATGAAACGGAACAGAAATATGGGGGCTTTTGTTATTCCATCGCGTATCATATACTACATAACGCGGAGGACGCGTCGGAAAGTGTGAATGACACTTATTTGGAGGCGTGGAACAGCATGCCGCCTCATAAGCCTAATTCTTTGGCTGCATTTCTAGGAAGAATCACCAGACGCCTGTCCGTGGATCGTTGGCGCAGTTCACATGCAGAGAAGCGGGGAGGCGGCGAATATCCGTTGTTGCTGGACGAGCTTTCTGAATGTATTCCGTCAAAGTCTTCCGTGGAACAACAGGTAGAATTAAAGGAACTGGCAGAAACAGTAAATTGTTTTCTGAGAGGACTCTCAGACGAAAAGCAACAGGTATTTTTACGACGCTACTGGTACGGGGACTCCATGGAGGAGCTGGCAACAAAGTTCGGCTTTACAGTCATCAAGGTAAAGTCCATGCTGTTTCATATCCGGGAAAACCTGCGTGAGCATTTGAAAAAGGAGGGATTTTAATGAAACCGGAAGAATTGTTTGACGCCATCGGAATGGCAGAGGACACCATGATAGACAATGCAAGGGAAATCAAAAGTAAAAAGAAATCAAAGAAGTTATTTCAAAAGAAGATCTGTTACGGAGCGGTAGCTTCCGTGTTAATTGTCGCTCTCGGGGTAGGTGTTCTATGGAGGGCAAAAACGCCGGATTCCCCGTTAAAAGCCTATGCCATGGCAGAGGCTGTGTATCCGCAAATGAACAAAATGCCGTCGGAAGACGACTATATAGAGAACGACAATTGGGATGCTTATGATATCGCTTATGATAAGTGGGAGGCTGACAAGGAAATTCAACGAAATTACTATGACGCATCGATTGATTTGACGTCCTTTTATGAAAAAAGTATGCAGGAATTTTTAAGTGATGACGGAAATGAAAACAAGGTGTATTCTCCGTTGAATCTTTATATGGCATTGGCTATGCTGGCAGAAACTACGGATGGAGAGAGTCGTGCACAAATTCTGGATTTACTTGGAACGAAGGATATCGAACAGCTTCGGAAGGATGTGGTATCTCTTTGGAATTCCAATTACAGCGATGACGGATCATTTACCTGTGTTTTGGCAAATTCCTTATGGCTAAACGAAAGCGTGGATATCAAAAAGGACACGATCAAACGTCTGGCAAATAATTATTACGCATCCTCCTACAGCGGCAATCCGGCGGAAGAAGCCTATACCCAGGCTCTTCGGGAATGGTTGAACGAGCAGACAGGGGGACTGCTGAAAGATATGATTGACAATATCTCTATGGACGAAAAAACTGTTTTGGCACTGGCATCCACAGTATACTTTAAGGCTGGTTGGAGGGACGAATTTTGGGAGTACAGCACGGGACCTGACGCTTTTTATGCTTCGACCGGTGAAATCACCTGCGATTTTATGCATCATAGTGATACAAACAATTATTACTGGGGAGAAAACTTTACAGCAGTAAAAAAGAGCTTTGAAACCTATCGGGGCGGTAGTTGTATGACTTTTATTTTACCGGATGAAGGAATATCTCCGGAAGCGTTGCTTTCGAAGAAAGAAGTCACAGAGTTCCTGTTCCAAAACAAAGATTGGGAAAACAAGAAACATCTGGTAGTAAATCTTTCCGTTCCGAAATTTGATATAGAATCACAGATTGAATTAGCAGAGGGATTGCAAAATCTCGGAGTAACCGATGTCTTTAATCCCGTAACGGCAGATTTTACTCCGGTGACAAAGGAAAACATAACATTAACGACAGCTACTCACGGAGCAAGAGTTATGATTGATGAGGAAGGCTGTACTGCGGCCGCATTTACTTTTATGGCAGAAGGAGGCAGTTCCATGCCGCCGGAGGAGGAAGTGGATTTTGTTTTAAACCGGCCGTTCCTGTTTGTTATCACCTCTGAGACCGGTGCACCTTTGTTTATCGGAATCGTAAATAATCCGGCATAATGTTATACAGACGTATCAGTAAGACTTTGACAGAAAAGGATGTCAAAGTCTTACTTTTTTTGTGTAAAGAAACATTTTATGTGAAGAATAAAGAAAAGCGGAAAAAAATAATGAAAAGATATGGAAAACCTCAAAAATCCGTGTTATAATGAATTGTTACGGATAATCACTTGTTTTTTTGCGAGGTGTGGCTTATGATACGACTTTCCAGAAGTAAAATTCAAAATCTTGCCGCAAACGAAGCGGTATTTCAACGCGGGCTTGCCTATTTTAAGGAAAAGCGCGTGGTTCATGCTGCCTGCTCAAAAAACAAGAAGCTATATACCTTCACGGTACAGGGAAACCAGAAATATCGTGTTACCGTAGAAGAAACGCCGGAGCAGGACGTGGAGTTCTCCTGTAATTGTCCGGCGATTTACAGCCAGAAGGGTGCTTGTAAGCATTCCGTAGCGGCATTGTTGTATTTACAGCAATACATCGAACAAAAAGAGAAGAAAAACGGTACCGCAAGCACTTCCTCAGACCCGAGAGCCGGCAAAATCATCCGGTATTTCATGGATGAAAACGAGCCGCATTACGATAAGGACATTTATCATATCGAGCCTTGCATCGAAATCCCGGGGCTTTTACGTAATGATTCCGACCCGGTGTATCTTTCTCTTCGGGTGGGAAGTAATAAAATGTATCGCGTGCAAATGTTAAAGCGTTTTCTTATGGATTATAAGGACGGAAAGAGTATTATTCTCGGAAAAGAGTTTTGCTACTTACCGAGCGAGAGCAGCTTTGACCACGATTCCGAGCGCTTATTGCAGGAACTTTTGGCGTATTTGGAGATTTTGGAGGTTTTGGACGGCTCCGGTAGTATGCAGCTGTTCCAAAAGGCTAAAATTCAGATTAACCGCCGATTACTTTCTAAGATTTTATCGCAATGTAAGGGGATTACGTACACTCTTATTTTATCAGGAAACGAGCTGGAGGAAGTTCGCTTTGTAAAGGGCAATCCTCATATTGAGTATGATATTTCCATGCAGAATAATGTTCTGACCATGGATTACAAAGAAACCGAAAAGGTAATTCCGATTACGGCAGACGGTTCTTTATTACTTCGTGACAATTCATTGTACCTTCCGGACGCCCGTTTTATGAAGACTTATTTACCGTTTTACTCCAGCCTTGGAGAAGCGAAAGAACCGCTGGTATTTGAAGAAGAGGAGCGTGATTCCTTTTTGGAGTATGTACTTCCGGTGATTCATGATTCCATGCAGGTAGAGATTCCGGAAGAGGTACAGGACCGTTATCTCACCTTACCTTTTTCCGCAAAATTGTATTTTGATTTGTTCCATGACGGAGTACAGGCCAGAGTTTCCTTTGTATACGGTGAATATGAGTTTAATATGTTCGATGCACCGAATGTAAAGGGCGGCTATATTCTGGTTCGAGAGAAGGAGAAAGAAGAGGAAGTCTGCAAC
>CAZJEN010000026.1:0-48474 GCA_964545045.1 uncultured Lachnospiraceae bacterium
CCTTCTCATATGCATATGGTATCACAAACGAGTATCACATTTCCACCGCATTCCATCCCAATGTTTCCACTGGTTTGCCCCTATTAACCTATACTTTATAATACTATTACCGTGTTCCCCCTGTCAACTTTATAGCAGTGCAACTAATCTAATTATTTTGGCCTATTTTAGCTTTCTTTTTTATTTATCCATCTATTATCGTGCGACCACTTTTCTTACTCACCTTCTGGTGTGTATGCAATTAAACCCGTTTCTCTTATTCCTTCCCTACCATCAACTTCCCCTTGCACTCCCCCCTCCTTCGTATTATACTAATCTTATGGATACAAAAGTGCGGAAAACCGTTTCCCCGCTGCCGTATCCTTACACTTCCGAAAGGAGACCTCCCATGGAATTTCACGGAATCAATAAAACGACCCTGCTGGATTTTCCCAAGCACATCGCTTGTACCGTATTTACCGGACGCTGCAACCTGCGTTGTCCCTTTTGTCATAACGCCGATTTGGTGTTACAGCCGGACTCTCAGCCTGTGATTGCCGAGGAGGCCGTTATTTCCTTCTTAGAGCGCCGCAAGGACACCTTGGAAGGGATTTGCATTACCGGCGGCGAACCGACCCTGCAAAAGGATTTGTTGCCGTTTCTTACGAAATGTAAAGAGATGGGGTATCTGACGAAGCTGGATACCAACGGCACCCGCCCGGATGTGATACAGGCGGCCCTGGATGCGAAGCTTCTGGACTACATCGCCATGGATATAAAAAACAGCCCGGCACGGTACGCCGAGACTGTAGGCTTGTCTTCCGTCCGCTTTTCCGCCTTTGAGGAAAGCGTAGACATTATAAAGAACTGCGGTCTCCCTTACGAGTTCCGCACCACGGTGGTAAAGGAGTTCCACACCATGGAGGATTTCATCGCCATCGGAGAATGGCTAAAGGGTGCGAAAACCTATGCCCTGCAAGCCTTCAAAGACTCCGGCAATCTCATACAGCCGGGCCTGTCCGGTTATTCAAGGGATGAACTGACCGCCTTCCGTGAGCTTCTGATGCCTTACTTTGACGAGGTACTGCTTCGGGGCATTGATTAACTACAGAAACCAACCAAAGGATGAGTTTTACCATGCAATTTCATTACGAAACCGAACGTTTACACCTTATCATATGCAACGAAGAGTACGCGCCTGAGCTTCTTACGTTCATGACCGAAAACCGGAAGTTTTTTGCTCCTTACGAACCGAAGCGGGATGCCGCTTTCTATACCGAAGCCTTTCAGGCTCAGGTACTGCGGGCGGAGTTCCAGGCCATGCTTCGCCATACCTATATCCGCTACTATCTCTTCCTAAAGGAGGAGCCGTCCCGGATAATCGGTACTGTCAGCTTTTCCAACATCTCCCGCACCGACGACAAGAGCTGCCGTGTGGGCTATAAGTTAGACCGAAATTACACCGGCAAAGGCTACGCCACCGAAGCCCTCACACTTCTTTTACCGGAGCTTCATAAGAACTTGCATGTTCATCGGGTAGAAGCAGACATTTTGCTGGAAAACGCCCCGTCCCTGCGTCTGATTGAACGTCTTGGCTTTACCTACGAAGGCGTTGCCCGCAGTTCCCATGAGGTAGGCGGTGTATGGCGGGATCACCTGCGATACTCCTATATTTTTCCGCAAAAATAACCAAATAAATTCCCTCCGGAAGCGGCACCGCCCGTTTCCGGTTTTATTTTTTTCACCGGCAAGAACTCCGGAAAGCCAAATAACCTTGCCAAACCCGCTTCCCTCCCGTTGTAAATTCCGGGTACCATAAGCACATACTCTTCCTTCTCCTTTCGCATCCGTCTCCCTAAGAGCACATGACGATACCGATAGTACCCATGCAGCAAATAGCTGTTTTCTATGTAATCTTTACTCTCCTTCGGCAAACACTGCAAATCCTCCGGGGTAATCCGCACGGAATAGTCTATCCATTCATTTCGACAAGGAGTATACGTTGGATTCGTCCGCAAAAGTTTCTCCAAATTCTTCATCAATGCACTCTTTGGCTTTCTGTGCAAAGGTAACTCTTGTCTTTTTTCCACGGAAGACGCTTCGTTCTGTCCTCCCGGCAGTTCTCCTCCTACCAATGTTTCACCGCCCGCTGCCTTAGCGATTTCCTCCATCAGTCGTTTCGCGGATTCCACACAGGGATTTTCCGCCGCTGCCCGCTCCGGCTTTCGATAAAATGCCTTCCTCAACTCCTCTGCCGTTATCTCTTTTCCGTCATAGCGGGCGCAAAGATACTCCCGTAGTTCCGTCCGATTCCCTGAAGCCGGCAAAAGCACAATCCCTTCTCCGGCCCCCGCCTCGGCACAGAGACGGCACTGCACAATTCTCGCCTCGTTTGTTCCGCGCGCTCTTGTACTTCCCCACAAATAAGCCGCCTCTGCCAAAGCTTCACCCTTCGTGAAATAATAAATCTCCCACTGTTGACCTCGCAATTCTTTCCCAAATAATTCAAGCGCTACCTCCGGCTGTTCTGCCGTACCGTAGCGCCTTACAATTCCTACACTGCGTTCTCTGATTCCGTTCTTGTACAAAAACACATATGCCACTTTTCTCTGCATGCTGCCCCCTTTGGGACAATTGTTTTTGTCGGGATTCGCAGTCCCCTATGTCTTTGTCCCACACCTTTCCTTACTGCTATTGTATGGGACCTTCCTTCCTCTTAGAACCACCATTATTTCTGACTCTCAATCTGCTCCGCCAGCTCATTCAAATATACCCAACGGTCCATCTTCTCCTCCAGAGCGGCCTCCGCTGCTTCCTTCGCAGCGGATAACTCCTGCAACTTTCCGTAATTGGTAGCAGCGGCTGCGATTTCTTCTTCCAGCGTCGCAATCTTCTCCTCCAACGCCGCAATATCTGCGTCGATGGTTTCGAATTCCTTCTGCTCCTTATAGGAGAATTTCACCTTCTGTTCGCGATTTTTCCAAGTGGCACGACTGTCGGATTTCTCGCCGGTTTCACCTTCCGAACCGGCTCCGTCCGCATTGGTCACACCGACTGCGCTTCCGCTCTTTCCGGCACCGTTTCCCGCACCACGAGCATTTCCCTCCGAAATCCCCTTGTTCACCGGACGGCCTTCCCTCTCGCATACGGCACGGTAGTCGGAATAATTGCCCTCATATCTGCGAATAACGCCGTCTCCCTCAAAGGA
Organism: uncultured Lachnospiraceae bacterium; assembly: GCA_964545045.1. Taxonomy (GTDB): domain Bacteria; phylum Bacillota; class Clostridia; order Lachnospirales; family Lachnospiraceae; genus SIG307. The sequence continues at coordinate 3,188 of CAZJEN010000026.1, forward strand.
GAAAATACGGTTTGCAATCTTGTCCAAGAAATACCGGTCATGGGATACCGCAATCACAATCCCGTTATAACGGGTCAGATAATCCTCCAATATAGAAAGGGTGCGAATATCCAAATCATTGGTGGGCTCGTCCAGAATCAGCACATTCGGAGCCCCCATCAGCACATGCAAAAGTGCCAGACGGCGCTTCTCTCCGCCGGACAGCTTGCCGATTAAGGTATACTGCATGGCATCCGTAAACAGAAACTTTTCGCACATCTGGGATGCGCTGATTTTTCCTTCCGAAGTCTCGATGTACTCCGCCACCTCTCTGACAGAGTCAATCACCCGGATGTTCGGATTCAGTGCCTCATTTTCCTGCATAAAGTAGCCCACTTTAATTGTCGTACCAAACTCAACCGTTCCCTCATCCGGTGCCAGATTTCCGGTAACGATTTTCAAGAAGGTACTCTTTCCGCAACCGTTCGGTCCGATAATACCAACACGGTCCGTGGAAAGGAAAATATAGCTGAAATCCCGAATCAGCGTCTTCTCTCCGAAGGACTTGGAAATACCGTTTACTTCTATGGTCTTCTTTCCCAAACGGGAAGACAGGGCATTGATTTCCACCTCACCGTCCACTTCGATTTTTTCCCGGTTCTTTAAGGCCTCAAACCGCTCGATATGGGCCTTCTGTTTCGTAGAACGGGCTCTTGCTCCACGCATCATCCAGGCCAAATCCTGACGATACAGACTCTGGTTTTTCCGCTCCGTTGCCAGCTGCATAGCCTCACGCTCCGCCTTTAAGAGCAAAAATCCCGTATAGTTTTCTTTATAAGAGTAGAGCTTTCCCTTATCCAGCTCCACAATCCGATTGGTAACCGCATCTAAGAAATAACGGTCATGAGTAATCATCACCAAAGCTTTTCCGTTTTTCTTCAAATACTCCTCCAGCCATTCCGTCATGGCGGAATCCAGGTGGTTCGTCGGCTCGTCCAAAACCAGCACATCCGCCGGCATCAAAAGCGTCCGCACCAACGCCGCACGTTTTCTTTGTCCTCCGGACAAGGTGGACGGTACCGCATTCGTTTCCGGAATTCCAAGCTTTCGGAGCATGGCTGCCGCCTCGCCCGGAATGTCCCGATACTCCTCCGGATGTACCAGTCCTTCCACAATATTCTCTAAAAGTGTCTTATCGTCCGAGAACACCGGGTTCTGCGGCAAATAGGCAATCCGCACTTCCTTTCCTTTAATTACGGCTCCTTCGTCCGGCTCCTCCAGCCCCGCCAAAATCTTTAAAAAGGTGGACTTTCCGGTACCATTAATGCCGATAATTCCGATGCGGTCGCCCTCGTTAATTCCGAGAGAAACATCATCAAACAACTTCCGCTCCGTGTAACTTTTTGAAACATGTTCTATGGTAATTAGGTTCATACTGCCTCCGGGTTATGTTTTTCTACCCCATAGTGTAGCATAACTTTTGGGATTTGTACACACTTCTCATACCAACGGTGCTCCGCACCTGCCCCCCCCACATCTCGCGGCATAGCCATTCGGTCGTTGGCGTGCTCACATAATAAGTAGTTCAGAGAAGTAAACCTCCAAAATGATTCCTCGCTGCAATATTTGCATTATATCCTGCGTTCTTGATTACATACACCGTTTCCCCCTCTACAATATCGCCACACAACTCCACTCCCAACGTATTACTTAAACAAAATGCCGGTCTGACTCCATATGCTTTCTCTGCAGCAGCCCCTCCGCACCCTCCTTTTTTATTTATGCCCAAAACCATATTAAACCAACAAACATTTGGCGAGCGTAACAACCATTCATCAACAACACCGTTTTTATATCCGATGCGATTTTCCGGGTTGTCAAAATAAGAGAGCGCCTCCCCCTCCTTAAGAGTGGCTCCAAAAAGGGTGAAGCAAAGCTCCGCATAAGATAATAAAAACACTTTTCTCTCAATCAGCTCTGTTTCTTCCCCTGCTTTTCCTATACTTTCTTTCGCAGTTATTACAATTTCACTCTCCACTATTTCCTCTTGAATCTTCGGCTCTAACAGCAGTACAAATTCCTCATTCAAGAAACGATCAATCGCACTGTCCTTATAATAGCTTGCATAGCCATAGCCGTCTTCATGAAATACATGATTCTCCTCTAAAAGCTCTTTTCTCAAGAGCAATGCATGTTCATTATAGTCCGAAGTCAGTACCAGATACGGGACATATGTATCATTTTCTTTCAGATATACAGTATACCCTAACTCTATATTCTCATCATATGCCAATTCCCCTAATGTCCTCGCTTCTTTTATTCCGCTATCTTTACATCCGCAACCAATCAAGCACAACACAACAAATGCTAAAACGCCGGCAAATATCTTCTTCATAATTCCTCCTCTTCAACATATTCTGAAACATAGAGAAAGACCGGCTATCAGTCCGGTCACTTACGTACCGCACTTTCAAGCCGGTCTTTCCCTTTTGCCTTTGCACGTTCCCCAACGTTTTCTTCCTCTAATCAATACCTTCTCCAATATTGATTGCTTCCACAGTTTACTATAATTTGAAAAAATTGTCAATAGGACTATGGTTTCAGTCCACGAATTTGTAATAGTTGCACAAAAACTACGAGTAAAATTTGGTTAAAAAGCGAACAAGGTAGTCCGTATCTTTTCTACCGGCCAGCTCTCTGGCGGAATGCATGGCAAGAAGCGGTACTCCGAGATCGATGGCACGCATCGGAATCCAAGAGGAAAGAATCGGTCCTAAGGTACTTCCGCCGGCTTGGTCCGAATGATTTGCAACTTTCTGATAAAGCACTCCTGCCTCTTCACAAAGCACCTGCGCAACAGCCACTGCTTCCGTATCAAAGGCATACCGTTGACTGCTGTTGATTTTCAGTGCAATCCCCTTATTCATCGTTGCTCTGTTCACCGGATCGTACACATCCTGACGGTTCGGATGTAAAGCATGGGCACCGTCCACCGATAACATGATACTCTTTGCCAATGCCGCCTGCATTATTTCTCTTTCCAAACCAAGCCCTGCATAAATCCGCTCGATAATTGCCCCGGTCAATGCACTGTCCGCCCCTTGTTTGGAACGGCTTCCGATCTCCTCATGGTCATACAACACCGCCATACAAATGCCTGCGGTACGCTTTCCGGCACAAATCGCCCGGAGCAGTGCATAACAGGACAGTTGGTTATCCAGACGAGGGGCGGAAATAAACTCCTCTTCTTCCCCGAGATAACAAGCCTGCTCCGCACAATAAACCGTCAAGTCATAATCTAAGATTTCTTCTCCCTTTACCTGCAGCTCCTTTGCCAGCAATCCTCTTAAATACGCCTCCTTGGCCTCGCCTTCCTTTAACATACCAAGAAGCGGCAACAGATCTCTCTGCGGCTTGTATTCCACACCTTTATTCACTTCCCGGTTCATATGAATGGCTAAATTCGGCACCGTAAGAAGCGGACGCTTCATGTCCACCGTCACAAGACGAGGGGAATATGCATCCTCTCCCCGCAGTACCACACGGCCAGCCAAAGACAACGGGCGGTCAAACCAGGTATTTAAAATCGCTCCTCCGTACACTTCCACATCCAGGCGCTTATATTCTCCCGACAACAATTCCGCTATCGGCTTTACCCGCAAGCACGGCGCATCCGTATGGGCCACCGCCAGATGCAGGGCATCCTCCGGCCTAAAATTTTCACCTACCGTGTACGCAACCAATCCCGTACCGTACACGCGAATAAAATAGCTTTTTCCTCGCTCTACAGCAAAAGGCTCTTCTAATTTCTGTTCCGTAAATCCGGCCTTTGTAAGAAACTCCGCTCCCAATTCCACCGCGTGATAAGGTGTCACTGCTCCGTTTAAATACTCAAATAATTCCATCTCTTTTCCCTGCCTTTTCACAATGAAACGGGGCGTCGCACACCCGTACGACAGCCCCCGCTTAATATTTCTTTTCTGTTTTCTTATTCTTCTGCTTCGGTCTCGTCTTGCTCCTCTGCCGGTGCGGATTCCTCTCCGGTTTCCTGCTCGGTTGCTTCTGCTACAGAATCCTCAGCCGCTGCCTCCTCGGCAAGCTCTTCCGCCTCTTCCTCAGCCACAACAAACAAAGCAAGGTTCTTTTCCAACTCTTCCTTCAATCCAACCAATTCCTGCGTCTGTCTGGTACACTCCTCCAGAATCGTACCTACCTCGTACATGGAAGCCGAAGTCTCCTGGGCACCTGCGGCATTCTCCTCCGCAATGGCCGCCAAACCTTCTACGATATTCACAACACCTTCTCTGAGTTCCGCCAAGGTCCTGGTCTGTACCGTAATCTCCTTTACGGCCTTCATTACGGAGGATACCTCCGCACCCAATGCCGCAAATACCTTTAAGGTCTCATCCAGCTTGTCGTTCTGGGTTACGATGCTTTCGGATACATTGTTCATGGTCTTAACACTGGTATCGGAATTGGAAATCAACGTCGCTACCGCTTCGCGAATCTCCTCCGCGGAGGTACGACACTGATCTGCCAGCTGTCTGATCTCATCCGCAACTACCGCAAAGCCCTTGCCGGCCTCTCCCGCTCTTGCCGCTTCGATGGAAGCATTTAAAGAAAGGAGATTAGTCTGGCTGGCAATTGCCGTAATCATATCGGTTGCTTTCTGAATCTGCTGTGCGGATACGTTGGTCTCATTGGTCTGTCTCTTAATATCATTAATCGCATCATCTGCTTCTTTACTGATAATCAACAGCTCCTGCAGAGTCTTGTCCGCATCAATGCTGTACTCATCCATTTTCTTTGCACTGACACTCAGGTTCTCCACTTCGGCAACCGCCACCTCGATGGCATCTCCGATCTGCGCTACCTGATTGTTTGCCTGCATGGTTTCCGTTGCCTGGGAGGTGGCTCCCTTTGCAATATCCTCTACCGCAAGGTTTACATTGTTAACCGTCTCCGAAATTCTGCCCATAGACTCATTCATAAGCTCGGAGAAATCGGACACCTTCATGGAAGAAGTCTGAATGCTTTTTACAATCTCGCTTAATTCCTCGGACAACTGCTTTACGCCCCGGGCAATGTCGCCGATTTCGTCTTTCCGCTTTGTCTCTGCCTTTGTAACCTTTACTCTCAAGTCACCGCCGGACACCTTCGTCAAGTCGTCCACCGACTTCTTAATCGGTGTTGTAATCTTCTTAACCTCAATGAAACAAAGTGCCGCCGTAGCTACCGCAAAGATAATACCGAAAACAATTAAGGATGCCAGAACTCCGTTCATGTCCTTATTGATACCGGTGCGATTCACACCGCAGAACACCGCACCCACAATTTCACCGGAGCTCTCCTGCATTAACGGGTAATAGTATGCCGCATACGGCTTTCCGTTAAGGTATGCATCGGAATCATAATAGTAATTCCCTTTATATACGTGTTTTAACAATATATTTTCGTAGGTCTCCGCATCAACCGAAATGCCGGTATACCGTGCACCGTTTTCATCCATGTAAGTGGTCATAACACAAGTATCACCCAACATTACGATAATTTCCACGCCGGCCTTTTCACTCATATCATCCAGATACTCGTACATCGGCTCCATGTCCGTGGTTCCCTTATAAAATACACCGTCGATATACGCATAATCTCCGTGTGTGTACACGGTAAATGCCTCTACCGCAGAAATTGTCAGACCTTCCATTTCTCCGTATACCAACTGGTGGGTCAGCTTTTTGGCACTGGAAATAGAATCGATGATGTAGAACAAGCTGATTACCAGAATCGGGCCCATCACAATCACCAGAATACGAAGCATCAAGGTGAACCAGCCCTTAGCCTTCTTTGCCTGCTTCTGCTGCTTCTTTAACTCCTTCTGTGCAGCTCTTTCAGCCTCTCTGACTTCCTCTTCTTCCACATCGGAAAAATCCATCCGGAATATATCCGTATCTTCTTCGGTGTCTGTGTCAACAAAATCCTCTTCCTTCACATCCGCGAAATAATCCTCCGGAATCTCCATCTCATCATCAAGGTCCGGATTTGCATCGGTTGCCGGAAGAATCACTTCTTCCTGTGCTTCCGTAGTCTCCAATAACTCTTCTGTTGTATTCATCGCCGTTCTCCTTTCCGGACGTTTATCCTCGTAAAATATCCTTCGCAAGGTTTGCTATAGTATAACACATTTTAACAAAAAAGTCCAGTGATTTCCCTCAGTTTTCTTCAAATTACCCGTCATTTACCCTAATTTTACTCACAACTTAGTCAACATCTTTTTTGTATGATTTCTCCATGTAAAAATTTCCTTTTCAAGAGAACTAAATTATGGTATACTATTCTTTAATAATGTGTAATTTCAGTGATTTATCCCAATCGACTTTCATCAGGAGGTTCTTATGAAACATCTGAAATACCGCATGATTTCCGTTATCTGCGGATGTGCCTGCTTTTTTATTACTGCACTATCCGGCGGATTTTCGGTCAATGCGGACAGTACGGAAGATACGTCTGTTTCACGGAACGAAACCGTTGCCGAGGCACCGACGCAAGCACCTTCCGACCACAGCCTGACAGACCGGTCAGAGGAGACTTCCGCTCCGACGTTTACACCGACTCCGAGGCCGACACCGAGCCCGAAGCCGACCGTTACGCCGACGCCTGCGGTCACACCGACCCCGACTGTCACACCGACCCCTACGGTTACGCCGACTCCGACCGCCACGCCGACTCCGGAGCCGTTGGAATTTAATAAAACCATCGCGAACGTGGACGACTTTGTAAACATTCGTGAGGGTGCATCCACCGACACCAAACTTCTCGGCAAGCTCTTCAAAAACGGCATCGCAGAGGTTCTCGGTACAGAAGGCGAATGGACCAAGATTTCTTCCGGAAAAGTAACCGGATATATTTTCTCCGAATACTTACACCTGGGTGATAAGGCCCTGGCTTATGCGGACAAAATCACCGCATATAACGTAAAGGTTACGGCAAATTCCATGAATGTACGTTCCGGTCCGGGCACCGAATACGACAAGCTGGGCTCCGTCACGGGCGGCATGACCTTCCCGGCCATCCTTTCCCTTTCCAATAAGGAGTGGCTGGCGGTTCAGTACGATGCGGACACCGTGGCATATTTGTACCACGAATACGTTACCCTGGTCTGCAACCAAAAGGAAGCCATGACCCTTGCGGAAATTGCCGCAGCGGAACGGGCAGCCAAGATTGAAAAGGCTCATGTAAAGAGCGTGCCGGTCACCTACCGTGACCCGATTACCGTTTCCGATGAGGATTTTGAAGTATTTGTTCTTGTGGTAGCCGCAGAATCCTACTGGGAACCGTACGAAGGGCAGTTGGCAGTAGCAAACGTTATATTGAACCGTCTCCTGACAGACTCTGAATATGACACTATTTACGATGTTGTCACAAAACCGGGACAGTTTGAAGGCTACCAGCATATCGACAAATATCGTTCCAGAGATTTATCCTCCTGCCGCAAAGCATGCAAAGAAGCTCTTTCCGGCAAAAACAACATCGGTAATTATCTGTTTTTCCATGCGGATTATTATGTAGACAAAATCGATGAATGGCCGTTGTTTACCTCCTGGCACCAAATTAAGGGACATGTATTTTTCTCCCGCAAGGACTGGTAAACACTCAAATTCGGCCGCCGAGAATTGTACTCACCGCTACCCCTGCCGCCGTTGCCGTCAGCGCACCGGCCAGGGTGTAGCGGGTTTTTTTGACCCCTGCGGCCATAAAATAGACCGACATGGTATAGAACACCGTCTCCGTAGAAGAACAAATCAGCGACGTCACCTTTCCGAGATAAGAATCCGGCCCGAATTCTTTAAAAATATCCAACACAAGCCCGGTGGCCGCAGAGGAGGAAAACAGCTTTACCACCACCAAAGGCACCAGCTCCGCCGGAAAGAAAAGCACCTCCGCCACAGGCTTCAAAAGCTCGGAAAGCATCTCTAAAAATCCCGAAGCCCGCAGCATCCCCACACCGGTCATCAGCCCGATCAAAGTGGGTAAAATCCCGAAGGTCACCTGAAATCCGTCCTTGGCCCCTTCCGTAAATTCCTTATAGATATCTGTCTTTGTAAGCAATCCGTAAGCAATCATATAAAACAACAAAAGCGGGATACAAAAATCCGAAAGATACACCAGAAACTTCATGCCTTCTCCCCCTTTCGCTCCGTCACCTTAATAAACACTACCGCTGCCAGTGTACTAATCAGTGTCGCCACCATAGCCGGGCCCACGATTCCCGCAGGATTTACGGAGCCGTACTGGCTGCGATACGCAATAATATTCACCGGAATCAATTGTAAGGAAGATATATTCAAGATCAAAAAAGAACACATAGCCCGGGAGGCCACCTCTTTTTTGCCCCCCTGGGCAAGATTAATTTTCTGCAACTCCGTCATTGCTTTCAGACCGAAGGGTGTTGACGCCCAGCCCAGTCCCAGAATATTCGCAAGCATATTGGAGGCGATATAATCGTTTGCCTTGGAATCCTCCGGCACATCGGGAAACAAAAAACGCAACACCGGCCGCACCAGTCTCAAAAATTTCTTTGTCAATCCGCTGACTTCAGCAATTTTCATAACACCGGTCCACAATGCCATCACCCCAAGCATGGTAATACAAAGCTCCACCGCCTCCTTAGAAGAATTCACCGCCGCATTTCCCACCGCTTCTATATTTCCTGTCAGCGTACCGTACACTACCGCAATCAAAATCATGCCGCCCCACAAATAATTTAACATAATTTCTCCGCAACAAACTTTGTACTACTTTACGCGCGGCTCTGCGAGACTATGCTCAAATTTTACGTGCAGTCTTCTTTCTCTCAATGATTTCATTCGCTTATTTCAACAACTCCACAACTTCCTCAAAATGCATTCCGTGAGATGCCTTAATCAACACCGTGGAACCCTCCGGAAGCAATTCTTCCCGGTTTTCTCTCAATGCGGACAGCAGTTCTTCCCGTGTTTTAAAATACCATACCTTGCATCCGGCAGCTTTTGCCGATGCCGCCTCATACATATGTCGCGAGTTCTCACCGACACAAATCAAACCGTCAATGTTCTTCTCTGTAGCGTATTCTCCTACGCCGGCATGCATCTTGTCGGAGTTTTCGCCCAGTTCAAACATATCTCCCAGAATCGCAATCTTCTTCGTGTCTGCCATGCAAAGCAAGTCGATTCCGGCCTTCATGGATACCGGATTGGCATTGTAGCAATCATCAATCAGAGTAAGCGTTTCGGTACGAATCAGATTGTTACGGCCTCCGATGGCCGCCACATGCTCCAAGCCCGTCTGTATCTGCGCCGGCGTAAGACCCAGCACCTCCGCCACACAGGCTGCCGCGGTGGCATTTAATACCATATGGGCTCCCGGCAACGGTACCTTTACCCCGTAGCTTTCTCTCTGTGCATTATGAAGTACCGCTTCGCTTCCCCACAAACCCTTTTTCACAATATCCGTGGCATAAACCGAGGTCTGCTCCATATTGTCAATTCCGAAAAAGTGAAGCTTCCGGCCTTCCGGCAAAATCACCATCCGCAGCTTATCGTCGTCACCGTTCAAGCAAATCGTACCCTCCGGGGACATAAAATCAAAAATCTCCGTCTTCGCCTTTAATACACCATTCCGGTCCTTCAAATTTTCCAAATGACATTGTCCGATGTTGGTAATCACCGCAATATCCGGTCTCGCCATTTTACTTAAGCGGTGCATCTCCCCGAAATCACTGATACCCATTTCGATGACTGCCGCCTCGTGCTCCTCCCGGATACGGAGAAGCGTCAGCGGAACACCAATTTCGTTGTTATAATTTCCTTGCGTCTTTAATACATTATATTTCTCGGAAAGAACCCCTGCGATAAACTCCTTGGTGCTGGTCTTTCCCACGCTTCCGGTAATCCCCACAACGGGAATCCGAAGAGTTTTCCGGTAATACTCCGCAATGCTCTTTAACGCCTGCAATGTGTTTTCTACCAAAAGGTACGAGCCCCAATGCTCGGTCTCCTGCGGTTCTCTCTGTACCACCGCCAGCACCGCGCCCTTCTCATACACCGACTCCACGAAGGAATGTCCGTCTACCCGCTCACCTACGGTGGCAACAAAAACACCGCCTCCTGTTACCTGTCTGGAATCCAACACCACACTGTCCGCTTTTCTCTCCAAAAACTCCTGCAATCCGCTCTCCGGTCCGCCATACACCAACCGGCCGTCCGTGGCCTCTACAATCTGCCCGATGGTCAAATTCATGCCGCTACTCTGCCTTTCCTATCTTTCAAATGCTTTTTTCAAAATCTTTTCGCACAGCTGCTCGTAGCTGATGCCGATGGCTGCCGCCTCCTGCGGAAGCAGGGATGTCGGAGTCATACCCGGCAACGTATTGGCCTCCAGACAGTACATATTACCGTCTTTGTCCATCATAAAATCCATGCGGGCATAATTCTTCAGACGTAATGCCGCAAATACCTGCTCCGCAATGGCCTGCATCCGCTTGGTCTGCTCCGGGGAAATCTCCGCCGGGCAAGTCTCTACCGCACTGCCTGCCTGATATTTATTCTTGTAATCGTAAAAGCCCTGCTTCGGCGCAATCTCAATCACCGGCAACGCCTCTCCGTCCATCACGCCCACGGAAAACTCTCTTCCCGTAATATACTGCTCGATGACTACTTCGTTGTCGTACTTAAATGCTTCTGCCTTCGCCGCCTCGTATTCCTCTTCATTTCGTGCAAGGCAAACACCTACGCTGGAACCGCCGCAACATGCCTTCACAATACACGGGAACGGCACCTTCATGCTTTCCGTCTCACCCTTTTTCAGGCGAATACCTGCCGGCGTCGGAATGTCATATGCCTTAAAAATATCCTTCGTAATGGCCTTATCCATAGCCATGGCCGCGCTGACAAAATCCGTTCCGGTGTACGGAATGCCCATCAGTTCAAAGCAAGCCTGAATCTTACCGTCCTCGCCGTTGGCTCCGTGCAGTGCCATAAACACCGCATCCGCCTCTCTGCAAAGATCCAATACATTCGGTCCGAAGAAATTCTTTGCACCGTCCGGACGCATTGCCTTAATCTGTTCAATGTCCGGGTTCTGCTCGGAAATGGCACTGATATTCTCCGTCCAGTCATATTCCCGCTCAAAAATCCCTTCCGTATCGCCTTCATAGCCCAAATAAACATCAAGCAAAATCACCTGATGCCCGTTCTTTTTTAACGCCTTATATATTCCGCTGCCGGAAATCAGGGAAACATCTCTCTCCGTGCTCGTTCCGCCTGCCAAAACCACTACCTTCATCTGACTACCATACCTTTCTGCGAATTCTTTTCTCTCATATTTATACTATATATTCGCCTCTTTTCCCATTTTAGCACAACGCTATTTATTTGTCAGTATAAATCAAAAAAAGATTTTTGCTTAGGGAAACGCTGATTAAAGCGTTTCCCGCGCCGAATTTGCGCAGCAAAGCTGCTGTTTCCACTGCAAATTCGTGCGATCCGCCGGAGGCTTCTAAAGAATCACTGCATTAATCAGTGCTTCCTTAGCAATCATATGTCAATTGCTGCCGCCTCCTCAAAAAAAGCAAGAAAGTTCCCTAAATTTTTTCATTTTTTCTTTGACAAATTTCGGAAAAAGGAGTACAATGATTTTCGTTAGATAATTAACAAATTATATCGTATTATATACTTCGGAGGTAGAGTATGAAGAACATAGGGATTGTACGTAACTTAGATGAAGTGGGAAGAATCACGCTCCCGATAGAATTACGCAGAAACCTTGACTTACAGGAGGATGACCCGGTAGAAATCATTCAGGAAGGCAACCGCATCATCCTTACCAAATATCAGCCGTGTGACGTATTTAACGGAGAGACCAAGGACTTAATCGATTTTTGCGGAAAGAAAGTTTCCAAGAAGAATATTAAGAAGCTGGCTAAGCTAGCAGGATTGATTGAAGAGTAAATACATGGGGCCACCGCCTAGGCGGTGGCTCTGTTTTTATGTCTACTCCTCCAACAACATTGCGTAAATCTCTCTCTTGGACACGCCCCTGTCTACCGCCACCGCCTTCATGGCGTCCTTCTTACTCATCCCCTGGGATAAGTATCGTTCCATATGTTCCTCAAGGCTCAGCTCTGCAAAGGATTCCTGCTCCGCACGGCGCAGTTCTTCTCTGTCCGCTCCCTCAATGACAAGGACGCATTCGCCTTTCGGCTCATTTGTTTCGTAAAATGCAAGCGCCTCGGAAAAGGTGGTCCGGAAAGCCTCTTCGTGCTTCTTGGTCAGTTCCCGGCAGATGGTCAAACGACGGTCACCCAATACCTCCTTTAATTCCGCCAGCGTCTTTACCAACCGGTGCGGTGCCTCGTACAACACAATCGTACGGGTCTCATCCTTTAATTCCGCCAGCACATCCTTCCGCTCTTTTTTGTCCGTCGGCAAAAAGGCCTCGAAACAGAAACGTCTGGTAGGTAGACCGGACAATGTAAGTGCAGTCACACAGGCACAAGCTCCCGGCAGCACCGTCACGGTTACCCCCGCTTCATACGCCATCTTTACCAACTCCTCACCCGGGTCGGAAATCCCCGGCATACCGGCATCGGTAATGACCGCAATATTTTTCCCGTCAAGCAGCTGACGAATCAGTTCTCGGCCTTTGTCATATTTATTGAATTCGTGATAACTGGTCATGGGCGTCTTGATTTCAAAACGATTCAACAGCTTGATACTGTTGCGGGTATCCTCAGCAGCGATTACGTCCACATTTTTTAATGTTTCCAGTACACGAAAAGTAATGTCATCCAAATTCCCGATAGGGGTCGCACACAAATATAAAGTTCCCGGCATAATCTTTCCTTTCCGAAGCACTCATCCTTCCGGCATAGCTTAGAAAATGCCGGACTTCTCATCCTTCAAATCTCTCTTCAAACTCTCTTTTAGTATCCATAAATCCCGGTAATATCCTCATGATATACCCCAGGCTCTTTAAATACAATAATCGGCGGTTCCACCGTCACCCTGGGTCTGCCGCCCTTGCTGGCCTCCAAAAGCACCATATTGGGCTCCTTGTCCACATAGGGATGTACCAACTGCATCCGTTTTAATTCCAGCCCATGGGCTGACAGCGTTCGTATGATTTCCGCCAAACGGAACGGGCGGTGTACCATAAAAAAGTTGCCCCCCGGCTTTAGTACATAGGCGGCCTCCCGTACCACATCCTCCAAAGTACACAGTACCTCATGACGGGCAATGGCCTTCGGCAGGTCCGGATTTTGCAGGCCGTGCTCCGCAGTCATATACGGAGGATTTGTCGTCACTGCATCAAAAGAAGCCGCTCCGAAAATCCGGCCGGCTTCCTTAATATCTCCGACGCATATGTCAATCTTTTCGGAAAGTCCGTTTACCGCAACGCTTCGTCGTGCCATATCGGCACTTTCTTCCTGAATTTCCAGACCGGTAAAATGCTCGCCCTTTGTCTTTGCCTCCGTCAAAATCGGCAGGATTCCGGTACCGGTTCCAAGGTCCAACACCCGGCTCCCCGGCTTAATCCGTACAAAAGCCGACAAAAGCACCGCATCCATTCCGAAACAAAAACGTCCCGGATGCTGAAAAATCAAGTATTCGTTTCGTTGCAGTTCATCCACACGTTCCCCGTCTTTTCTAAGCTGCTCTGCCAACTCATATCTGGCAACAAGCCCCGGAGAACGCAGAGTTTCCTCTGTCTGCGTCATAATTGTTTTATCCCCTTACTTCTTCGCTTCTTTCCGCTCCAACTGCTCCAATGCATGAAGCTCGTCATCCATCTGTACCTTTTCCTGTCTTCTGCGCGGCTTAAATTTCAGCTCCGTCGCTTTATACTCTCTGATTTCCTTTTCGTCGTTATCCAGTATTACAATTACCTTTACCAACTGCTTCAACACACTGGTACTCTGAACCTCTCCACGCAATCCGTCCGGAGTGGTTACATACTCACCCACCGACGGAAGATGGCTGTTCAGCTCTTCATAAGCCTCTTCTTCGTTTTTCAGACAACACATGAGTCTTCCGCATACGCCGGAAATCTTCGTCGGATTCAAGGACAAATTCTGCTCCTTTGCCATCTTAATGGACACCGGAATAAACTCCGACAAATAGGTATGACAACAAAGAGCACGACCGCACACACCGATCCCGCCGAGAATCTTCGTCTCGTCTCTCACTCCGATCTGGCGCAGCTCGATACGGGTCTTAAATACGGATGCCAAATCCTTTACCAACTCACGGAAATCCACACGACCGTCTGCCGTAAAGTAGAACAGCAGCTTATTGTTATCAAATGTATACTCAGAGTCAATTAACTTCATCTCCAGATTGTGCTTACGAATCTTCTCCAGACAAATCTTAAAGGCTTCCTTCTCTCTTGCCGCATTCTCTTCCTGGGTCTTTACATCCTCCTCCGTTGCCGGACGAAGTACCGGCTTTAACGGCTGGGTAATCTTTTCCTCCGGCAAATCCTTGATGCCCATTACCACATAACCAAACTCCACGCCTCTTGCCGTCTCTACAATTACGTTTGAGCCCTGCTTTATATCAAACTCCAACGGGTCGAAGTAATATACCTTACCCGCCTTCCGAAATCTTACGCCTACTACCTTCATCGTTCCTTAAACCTCCTTCATATATAACAACAGCAATTCCAACGCATTCTCAAAATTCACATTTGACTTCATGCGTTGTTTTACCTGTTCCAATGCCTCTGTAATACCCTGTAGATTTTCAAAGCTCCGCTTGCAAGCCTGGGCCGCAATGGCTTCCGTTTCATCCCGGAACATCAGCCCGTTTGCATCCCTTGTAGCCTTATATAAAAGCACATCCCGATACCACAACAGCATCATATCCAGATAACCGTCCGCCGCATCCTTTTTCGCCGCAAACAGCTTCACATTCTCCATAATCTCCGCCATGGTCATCTCATCGATATACTTGACCAGATGGAGCACTTCCTTCCTCTGCTCGGTAAACTCTTCCGACTCCGCAAACCGCACGGCCCGTCCCACAAAACCGCCGGAAAACGCCGCCGCGCCCTCCGCAAGATAATCCGGAACGCCCTTTTGCTCCATCAAAAAGCGTTTTACCTTCTCCGTTGCCACCGGATAAAACGGGAGTAGCACACAACGTGACAACACCGTCTG
This sequence comes from uncultured Lachnospiraceae bacterium, assembly GCA_964545045.1. Classification (GTDB taxonomy): domain Bacteria; phylum Bacillota; class Clostridia; order Lachnospirales; family Lachnospiraceae; genus SIG307. Next base: position 18,360 of record CAZJEN010000026.1, read on the forward strand.
AAGCAACAGCTCCTGCCGGCTTACCGAAAGAAGAAATACCGCATACTCCGGCGGCTCCTCTATGGTCTTTAACAGCGCATTCTGCGCCTCCTCCGTCATCTTTTCCGCTTCGTCGATGAAATAAATTTTATATGCACTGCTGTAAGGCTTAATCTGCACATCCGCCGTCACCTGCTCACGGATTTCTTTAACACCCAAAGTGGCCTTCTCCCTTATGACAGGGCGAAAATCCGGATGATTCCCCGATTCGATCTGCTTACAGGATTTGCACTTTCCGCAGGCAACAATTCCGCCTTCTTCACAAAGAACCGTCTTTGCAAAGGCCTCTGCCACAAGACGCTTTCCGCTTCCTTCCTCGCCGCACAACAAATACGCATGAGAAAAACGCTTCTGACGAATGGCATTCTGCAAATGGTGTATCACCTGCTCATGCCCGATAATATCCTTAAAATCCGCCATAAACGCCCTCCCTTCCGTCGCCGTCATCCCCGCAACGCCGCGCCAATCCGCATCTAGGTGAAAATATCCAACAACAGCCCCCGAATTTCATCAATCCGGCTCAAAATCATCAAATGGTCCTTCTCATCTTTAATCAATTCCGCTGCCAGCTCATCCAAAGTCTCGTCCACCAGCCGAATCATACCGTATACCCGGTGACGCCCCCTCCGGTCAAGAAAATTCTCACGGGAAAACTTATGGGACCGGGTAACGATTTCATTCATAAAGTCCTTAATCAACTCACGATACTTTTTCATATCGCGCACATCCATGTGCTTGGCGATTTTCTTTCCCTGCAACGTAATGTCGTCCATCAGGGAATTCAAGCGTTCCTGCAATGCCGCCTCTTCAATCTTCCCGGCAAGCATGAATTTAAACGTACCGTCGGACTCCGGTACCTGCTTCGGCAGTTCCACCGGCTCCGGTTGTGAAATCTGATTCACTTTCAGATCCATCACGCTCACCTCCGTTTCCTCGAATTGACGTCATTTTATAAGTATATCACGTTTACGCCCTTCACGCAAACAATATTTCTTCCCGGAAATATCTTCTTCCCCTCTAAGATACCTTTCCTATTCTCTGGCCTTTAAAATATCCCCCGCAATGGTTTTTACACACTCATCCAAATCCGTATTCCGGTATCGTTTCGAAATTCCCAAACGGGAAATCTCCGCCTCAGAGAAATCCTTCTGATCCGCCAGAAAACGACGACACACCTCATCATAGTTCGGCTTCGCCTGTCTGCGCTCTCTACAAATGGAACGCCACAATCGCTGGTCATCGTCAACTTCCACATAAATCGGCAAAACCACCGACTCTCCATAAAACTTTTTCAACTGTTCATACCCTGACAAGGTAGAAATAAACAAGTAATCCTGCCCGTCCAAATCAATTTGTCCGTCGTCCACGGTAAAATAATGCCAATCCCCCATTACGGTATGGTATGTTCTGGACTCAATCACTTTATTTTCCTGCTGTAACTGCTGCCATTTTTCCACACTGACAAAAAAATACTCCTTCCCGTCAGCTTCACCCCTCCGGATCGGGCGAGTGGTATATCCCACTACCGTGCGCAGTGCCAGCTCTTTCATGCCGATTAAACGCTTAAAAACCGTATCCTTTCCGGTGGCACTCTTGCCCATCAGTACATATATTTTACCCATAACGCCCTCCAACAGATTCTCTACTTCCATTTTACATATTTTAGGGAAATTTGCAACTAATCTTTTCATTCTTGAATTATCTGACAAAAAGAGGTATAATATAACAAAATACAATCATTTATCAAGGAGGATTCTGTATGGAACTACTTATGGAAATCGACATCCGCATCACAGGCTCCCAGTTTGTTGCGGGACATACAAGAGACATCTGCATGATAGAATTCGGCGGCACCGCTACCGGCCCGCATTTTAACGGCGAAGTCATCGGCACCGGCGTTGACACCCAGAAGATTGAAAAGACAAAGGAGATGGCACTCTCTGCCAGATATATGTTGGAAGGAAAGGATTCCGCCGGAAACGATTGCCGTATCTTTATCGAAAACAACGGTACCAACTTCGACAACTGCAAGCCGACGGTGTACACCAACTCCCCGCTTCTTGCCGATTGGGAAACCTCCGACCTGTCCGCAAAGGTCATCCCGCAGGAAGGCGGCGTCAAAATTCAGGTTTATCGCTAAACTATGTCATTCCGGAAAGTGTTGTGTCTTTCGCAACACTTTCTTTTTTTGCTCCAACAAACAAAAATCCTTCGTTTTCTCGTTTCAAACACCGTCCGAACATCTTTTTCAAAAAAAATTTTATCGCTGAAACCCGCATAAAATAAGGCTTTCATCACTTTTCAAAAAAAAATTTAAAAAAAAATAAAAAAAGTGCTTGCATTTTTCAAAAGAATGGTATATAATCGTTTTTGCGCTCAGGGATGAGCGGTAAAACAAAACAAGCGCGACTAGCTCAGTTGGTAGAGCACCTGACTCTTAATCAGGGTGTCCAGGGTTCGAGCCCCTGGTCGCGCACTTAAAAAGTCTTAGGATTTGCAAATAGCAGGTTCTAGGGCTTTTTGTTTTTCTGAATGTAAGAGGAACAGCCCCCAAGGAACTCCATCCTGAGGGCTGTTCTTCTTTTCCGCACTACTTTCTTGCCTTTCAAAAATAACTAATCAAAACATCCTTGATATAATTATATCGTCTTGCATATGTGTTCTCTACACGTATCAACTCAAATCCATGACTACGGCATATTTCATTCTTCTTCTCGTCCCTCGTGCGTACTATCTCATCATTCAGATGCTCTTTACCATCCAATTCTATTGCAAGAACCGGGATTTTTTGTCGATTATAATCTCTCTGATATATTACAAAATCAAATCTGCCTGTGTAAAACAAATCCATATACGGAACGTTTTCTCTAAACACATGAGAAATTGCGACTTCGCGCTCCACGCTACATCTCATATCTGTATATAAAATGTTATCCAATGCATGATTTAGTGTTTGCAAAAAGGCCTCTTCTGTCTCTGTACTATATGGTTTTATTCCCAATGCTCTTGACGCAACATCCTTAGGAGTTACCACAGACGTCCCCTTTGTCTTTACATAATTCACCAACTCATATATATCATCCTCTGAATTAGGTTCATGTAATCGCTCCAGCTCTTTTTTACTCGACAGCACAATCAATTGCTCCTTAGCCCTGGATACGGCTACATTTACCAGTTCTTTATTGTTTTTTAGCCATTCATATGTCCTGGGATGTGTCCTGTCCGTTATTGCCAAGGAGAACAGTATTACATCCTTTTCATCCCCCTGAAATGCATGAACCGTTCCGCAAGTAACATTTTCAAGATCATTTTCCTTTAATGCCTTGGATATATACTCCTTTTGATTTGTAAAAGGTGTAATGACTCCTATGCTTTTATCTTTATGCATTTTTGCATACTGTATAATTCTATCGCACTCAATGGGCGCTGTATTTTTGTATGTAGTTGTGTTCCCCTGAATATCTGCAAACACCAACGCAGCACTTGTTCCTTTGTTTGATTTTATCTTCAATCTCCCGTTATAGTACTTTTTGTTGTTGAACTCAATAATTTCTTTTGCACATCTATAGTGATAGCTCAACAAAATCTCATCACTCACGGCATCACATGCCAAATATGTTTTATATATCGAATTCGATATATAGTCATATTCCGGCGAAACTCCGTATCTTCTCCGAAGCACATCATTGACATTGCCATCAAGCAATACTACCGGATTTAGCTGCTGAGGATCACCTACCAACATGAGATTATTCCCTCGAAGTATCGCAACCAAAGAAACAGCCGTATTACACTGACTAGCCTCATCCATAATTGTCATATCAAAATATGGTTGTGGCTCACCTAATTTATGCGCAGAAATGCATGTTGTCGCAATCACCGGGAAAACCCTCATAAGTTTTTTCAGATTTTCTCCCTTGCTTACATACTTATTAAAGCCGGACAACCTCTTTTCCTCCACCGGTTCATTGATAATTCTCATAAAATCTTCATATTTCGGTTCGTCAAGACGTTTAATGTACATTGCCGAAGTGTAAAAGAGATATTTATGAAATTCATGTTCATCATTCGTCAACAAAGCAAGTGCCTGCTCATCTGTAACCGTTCCAATCTCATTCAACCGATGATTGACTTCCTGCAATTGTCTTTGTTCCAAGTCAAATTGAAACAGCATGTTCTCATTAAGCTTATGTAAATCCTGTATAGCCTCCTTCCTTTCGTTTAACTCAATTATTTCTTCATGCATTTTTAACAATTCTGTTAACCGCTTTGTTCTCTCTTCCTTGTCATTCTTATTCTTTCCGAGTGTCTTATCAAAGATAGAAATCTTTTTTGTAAACTCATATAAATGTTTAATATACTCTATCGCTTCCAGTGTTTTTTCATTATTTCCGAGTCGCAAAATCGGAAACGGAATGACTTTATCGTTATACTTCATGTTACTAAGTGTAGAGAACACACCATCTATAGGATGATTATTGTAGGATGAGAACAACACCGTTTTTTCGTTGAAGAAAGCAGTGGTTATCGTATTAATAATGGTATTGGTCTTCCCTGTGCCCGGTGGGCCTTGAATATATGCCAGCGGATATTTCATAGCATTATGTATCGCTAATAACTGGTCGAGATTAATCCTATTATTCACCAATGCCACCGGATAATCCTTTTTTCTTCTGGATGTTGCAATCAGTTCGCCAAAAAAGGCTTTTATCGGCGTTGTAACCGTATCCTTTTCATACATATCCATAATTGCTTTATACTCCGACGTCACGTTAATTGCCGGTGTACGTGCTATGCTTAAAAGATACGGTCGATCATCAACACCATTAATATGATTATTCGTCTGCGTAATCGAATCTTTTATACGCTCTATATTCTTCTCAAAATCCTCTAAAAGATAATATTCGTCCGCATCAAGAAACTGCCGTATACTCTGTTTCTCTCCGTCTATTGTGAATTCCTTGCATATTGTAATCTCCTTTTTGGGGCGCAAAGAGCGGTTCCTTATATCCAAATCAAGTTGTCTATATGCTAAAACATACAATCCCTTTTTCATATTTACACTCATCAGATTCAAGCAAATTTGACTAAAAACATATTCATTCCGTTCTTCACCGATCCGTCTTTGAAAATTGCTGACAATCTGTGCAAATTGGACATCTGTTAACTGATATCCGCTCGAAGAAATTTTATCTCCGTCCAGATGGTCAATCAAACTGTATTGTGACTGAAACGGAATCGAATCCAACTTATTGCAATCCGAAAGATAATTCAATATTTTTAAATTTGCAGTATGCCTAAAAAGGAAATCGTACTTGCTTGGATTAACAGCGATATCCTCAACTAATTTCTCGTTTATGGGTTGATACGTCCCTTCAACTACCGCACTTGAAACAATATTATCTATGTATACATATAGATCCTTTAACTTGTGCTCCCCCAAATGAAGCCCAAGAACACTTAAAGACTTGTACTGTATGTTAATATCTTTTATCCCAATCCAATATCTCGTAACACTCTCACTTTTGTTACGATATTCTATACTAAGCCATTTTCCTTCATGCACTGCTTTAAATATATCTCTTCCGATTCCATTCATCAAGTACACCTCCTTCTTAGCGTTTCTCACCAAGTCAAAATAATTATACTACATTATCCAATCACATTCAACCAGTTTGCATAACCCATAAAACATCTCACCATAACCACCGTAAAAATATTATTTCCCTTGACAAATCCTCTCTGCCACCCTTATAATGAGGTTAGAAAGATAATATGTGCTTGCGCATCGCAAACACGAAAAAACCCCGTAGGTGCTAGCTACGGGGTTTTTTGGCTAATTGTCGCTTTCGTCTCCCTCTAGCCATTTGCAAAAGTAGTTACATGCTACTCCTGCCATAAAGGAGATAATAAAAGATAATATGTACTGCATCGCATACACCTCCCTTCTGTTGCCAGAATGGGTGCGACAACACTTTTATTATAGCACAATTCTACAATGTTTCAACCCCAGATTTAGGCAATCCGAGGTGTTTTTTTCCAGTAAGTAAATAAACCAATTTTTCATCTTTTTCTACTATTTCTACTTTTTGTCATTTGCAAAAACCCCTTTCGATATTCGAAAACTTTTTAACGTTTATCATTAAAAAACTATTGACAAATGCTCCTGATGCCTATATAATCAATTTAACGATAAACATTAAATATTTATCGTTTCATTTCTTGCAAGGAAATCAAATCAACTCATAAGGAGATTCGTAACATGGAAAAATTAAAGAAAATATCAAAGATCACGAATATTATTTTTGCACTTGCTCTGCTGTTTGCGGTGGTACAGTTCATTGTGAACCTTGTTCAGCTGGGCACAAACCAGTTGGCACTACTTTTGGAGAATCCGGGAGCAGACAATGTCAAGGTGTCCGGTATTGTCATCGGAAATATCCACATGGATTTCTGGGATGAACAGAACATAAGCACAACCCACGCAATCAAAGAAGCTGTTACCGAATTTTTGGCCGATACATTTGGTTTCGCTATGAGCCTATTTCTGATATGTACCATCAGAAAGCTTCTTAAACCGATGACCCAGGGGCAACCGTATGACGGAACCGTCAGCAGAACCTTGAAAAAGTTGGGTATCGGCTGTATTCTGATTTGTGTTGTGGGGAATGTATTCAATGCCTTACAAATTCAAAGTACACATGCTATTTTTTTTGAGATTGTAGAGAGAAATCTCATCGGGGTAGTATCGGGGATTGCCTCCGGATTCAGCCTTCAACTGGGATATCTTTTTATCGGAATAGTGCTGCTTGTTTTCTCTTTGGTTTTCCGGTACGGAGAAGAGTTACAGGTACAGGCGGACGAAACATTATAGGAGGAATCATTATGCCGATTATATTACGTTTAGACCGGGTTATGGCAGACCGGAAAATGTCTCTGAATGAATTGTCAGAACGTGTGGGCGTTTCAAATGTAAATCTATCAAAGATAAAAACCGGAAAAATCAGCGCCATTCGCTTTTCTACGCTGGATGCAATTTGTAAAGTTTTGGATTGTCAACCGGGAGATATTTTGGAGTATACTCCTTCGGAAAATGACTGATTTCCGTTGCAAAACAGTCCAAGATATGTAACAAAAATGTGTTCCCCTCTTTAAAACTTCCGTAACACATTGTTAATACCACTCTCCTAGACTTCTTTTAAATTCTGTGCTATTATCAGAGTAGTGTTATAAAAATGCAAAGGAACTATTTTAGGGGGATTTTATGACAGAACAAGAACGCATTACCAAAATCGAAGACGCTTTGTTCGGATTGGAGAAACAAATCCGTGCTTTGCGCACAGAACTGAATGAGCTGCATGAAACGCGTCAGGCAGAGGAGGTGTCTACTGCCACCGTGCCGGACCCGGCACCGGTTGCAACCGGCGTACCGGTATCGGAGTCTGTCCCGGCGCCGGCAGCGAATAAGGAACCCGTTTCTGCCACTGCGCCGAATACACCGGCGCCGGTTAAGGGCTCCGCTCCTGCGCAAAAGCCGGCACAGTCCACCGCTTCCGCACTTCTTTCCTCTGTTTTGCCTTCGCCGAAGGCTACTGCAGAGAAAAAGCCTGCCCAGGCACCGAAAAAAACAAAGTCCTCTTCCAAATTCGAGGAGAATGTGGGCGGAAAGGTTATGGGTATCGTAGCCGCTGTTTTAATCTTTATCGGCCTTTTCCTGTTCGGAAGCATGTTATACGAACGTTTGGGGGATACAGCACGTATTACCATCCTTTTCCTCGTCAGCTTCCTGCTTTTGGGCGCAGGTCTTTTTCTGGAACGCAAACGGGAAAGCTGGTTTACCACCTCTTTGATCGGTTGCGGTTTCGGTGCCGTGTACATATCCTTGTTTATAACCGCTCTGTACTTCGGACGCATGGAACAGGAGGTATTGTACCTGTCGCTTATGTTTTGGCTCATCGCCATCGGCCTGTATGTGTTCCACCGGCAATCCTATACCGTTGCCTTCCTGGGACAAATCGGTATTACATTTTCCGTTCTGTTCGGCTGTCTCGGTATCGAGTCCTCCGGCCAGTTCACCTTCCTTAGCATTTATTTTGCGGTGCTTTCCCTTCTCTATTTATGGATTGTACTGTGGCGCTTCCTTCCGGCCGGAGAAAAGAAGCCTTATTCCTGGATTCAATTGACCGCCGTTTGCCTGAATCTTCTCCAGCTTTGGGTTCTTGCGGCATACTACGGTACCCTGTTCGGAGAATACGGCGACCTGGGCGGCAAAAACTGGACCGCAGGCATTCTGTTGTGCCTGTATTCCCTTGCACTTTCGTCGTTCTTTTTACTGCGTCAAAGAGATGCGGCAGGACTTTCTCTTCTGCCGCGCATTTCGGAGAAGCGCCTGATTAACGAGAATACCTTCCCGGTATACAAAGCCGGAGGCGGTTCCGCATGTCTCCTTGCGGTACAACAATTTATTACATGGTTTGTCCTTATTTTCATTTCGGACGTTCTGTTTGAAGCCGATGTTCCTGCGGGTCTTTTCCAGTATGCAGGACTTTTGGTTTCTTACCTGCTGATACAGCTTTTCGGACCGACGGGCATCGAAGGCCGGGGCGTGTCCGTTGTGAATGTGGTGGCTTCCTTCTTTCTTCTGTGGGGACTGGATTTCCCGCCGCTCCTTAGCATATCGGTTTTAGGACTGTTTTGTGCCGTTACTGTTCTGTTCGGCATGTTCGGCTCCGAATATCCGGTGCTTTCCGTACGAAATGCCTGTACCAATCGCTGGGAATTCCTTTGTAAAGAAGAGAAAGGACGCAGCTTCGATAAGTTTACGGCCTGCGTGTATCTTTTACCGATTCTCAGTTCCTACTACTACGATGAACCGCCGTTTATTCTTTTCCTGATTACGGTTCTCGGTATTGCCTTCTTCACAGGCTCCTTTGTGTTCCTGTACCAAAAGGGCAAAGACCACCGTTTTGCCGATGGTTGGAAGGTTGTATTGTATTTGTTCGGAATGGTATATATTTTCGTCAACGCCTCTTTCCTTATCGGAAACGTCATCGACGAAGATATCAGCCACATGACACTTTTGCTTACGGTCCTTGTACTGTGTAACGGCGTCGCCTATTACTCCGGCTTCCGCAAAAAGCTTACCGATACCGGCCTTATGGATTCGACAGCGAACATCTTTGTACGCATCATCCACAACATCCTCTGGATTTGGGGCATCGCCTTGCTTCACAGCGGTGCATTGGAGGACCATCCGTTCCTTTGTATCTGGCTCATCATCCTTACTCTGTTCCTCTGCGGCAGCGGTCTGTATGAGCAATACAAAACCTATTCCGGGGAAAACGGGATCGGCATTTACTTCGGTCTGCGTATTACCTTTTACATGCTTGCGGTAATGACTGCTTTTGACGGCATCGAAGGATACTTCATCAGTTGCGTCCTGCTGGTTCTGGCCATCTTTTTTGTACTGACCGGATTCCCGCTCCGCCTGGCCCCGCTCCGTATTTACGGACTGTGCCTTGCCATGTTTGCGGTAGTGAAGCTTCTGATGATTGACGTCGAGCACGACAACTCCATGGAAACCGTTCTTTGCTTCCTCGGGGCCGGTGTTCTGTGCTTTGCCATCAACTTCATTTATAACTATGTAAAAAAGCGTTTTCAAAATAATATAGACTAGCATTCCTTTCAAAAACCGGGGTGCCCATTTGCGATACAAGCTCGCAGATGAGGTACCCTTTTTCTCTATACATCTCCTTAACACAATGCATGTCCTTCTTTATATCCTCTTAACAGCACCCCGTCCCTTCTTTTGCTATAATGGATAGGTAAGAATTACGAAAGGGGTTTACAACGTGAAACATTATTGTGAAAACATCAACGCCGTTTTCGCCGAGACAAAGAGCTCCGAAAACGGTCTTTCCGCGAAAGAAGCGGAAGCACGCCTGCTTGCAAACGGTAAAAACAAGCTTGCGGAAACCAAAAAGGATTCTCTCCTGAAGCGTTTCGTGAAACAGCTCATGGATCCGATGATTATTATCCTGCTGGCTGCCGCCGCCATCAGCGGTGTCCTGGCGGTAATCGAGAACGAGAGCTTTACCGACGTTATCATCATCCTTGCGGTTGTAATTATCAATGCCGTACTTGGTGTATATCAGGAAAGCAAGGCAGAGAAAGCCATCGAGGCCCTACAGGCCATGTCCGCCGCCACCTCCAAGGTACTGCGAGACGGGAAAATTGTTACGGTACATAGTGAAGACCTGGTAGTGGGCGATATCGTCTTACTGGAAGCCGGCGATGCGGTTCCGGCAGACGGACGTCTGATTGAAAACGCCAGCCTTAAGATAGAAGAGGCTGCCCTTACCGGAGAATCGGTTCCGGTAACCAAATTTATTGATATCATCAATTTGACCGACAGTTCCAAGGACATTCCGTTAGGCGACCGTAAGAACATGGTATACATGGGCTCCACCGTCGTATACGGCCGTGGTAAGGCAGTCATTACCGCTACGGGTATGGATACGGAGATGGGTAAGATTGCGGATGCTTTGGCAAAGGCAGAAGAAGGACAGACTCCGCTACAGTTAAAGCTTTCCCAGCTTTCCAAGATTTTGACCTGGTTAGTACTCGGTATCTGCGTTGTTATCTTCGCGGTACAGATTATCCGTGCCGGAGGTTTTGATTTCGAAACCATTTTAAATTCCTTTATGGTTGCGGTATCCTTAGCGGTTGCCGCAATTCCGGAAGGCTTGGCGGCAGTGGTAACCGTGGTACTTTCCATCGGTGTTACCAATATGTCCAAGCGTAATGCGATCATTCGTAAGTTAACCGCAGTAGAAACCTTGGGTTGTGCCCAGATTATCTGTTCCGATAAGACCGGTACTCTGACCCAAAACAAGATGACTGTAGTTGACTTTTTCGGAGAAAACGAAACGCACATTGCCCGTGCCATGGCTCTCTGCTCCGATGCCGAACTGGCAGAGGACGGTTCCGTTACCGGCGAGCCGACGGAAGCAGCATTAGTAAACTGGGCAAACAAGCTCGGCCTCGCAAAGGGTGCTTTAAAGACACGGTTCCCGCGTACCGGCGAAGCACCGTTTGACTCCGCAAGAAAGCTTATGTCCACCGTACATCGCACCGATGGCGGTTTGATTCAGTATACCAAGGGTGCTCCGGACGTTATTCTGGACCGTTGCACCACCTACTTAAAGGACGGCAAGCCGGTTCCTATGACCGATGCCTACAAGCAGGAAATCCTGCGCTGCAACAAGGCTATGGCGGACAAAGCCCTCCGTGTTCTTGCTTGTGCAGAACGTGTTTGGGATGCAGAACCTTCCTCTTACGATGCCGGTTATTTAGAGCAAGAGCTTTGCTTTGTCGGCCTTTGCGGTATGATTGACCCGGTTCGTCCGGAAGTAAAGGATGCTATCGCAGAATGTAACCAGGCAGGTATTACCGCCATTATGATTACCGGCGACCATATCGACACCGCCATTGCCATCGCTAAAGAATTAGGTATTTTGAAGGATGGTAAAAAGGCAATTACCGGTGCCGAATTAAATGAAATGAGCGACGAGCAGTTCGCCAAGGAACTTACAAGCATCGGCGTGTATGCCCGCGTGCAGCCGGAGCACAAGACCCGTATCGTAAATGCATGGCGTGACGCAGGCTATGTAACCGCTATGACCGGTGACGGTGTTAACGATGCTCCGTCCATCAAATCCGCCGATATCGGCGTAGGCATGGGCATTACCGGTACCGACGTTACAAAGAACGTAGCGGACATGGTACTGACCGACGACAACTTTGCTACCATCGTCGGTGCCGTAGAGGAAGGCCGTCGTATTTACGACAATATTCGTAAGGCAATTCAGTTCCTGCTCGGTTCCAACATGAGTGAGGTTATCAGTATTTTTGCCGCAACCTTAATGGGCTTTACCATTTTGAAACCGGTACATCTGTTATGGATTAACCTTGTTACCGACTGTTTCCCGGCACTCGCCCTCGGTATGGAAAAGGCAGAACCGGACATCATGCAGCGTAAGCCGCGTAATGCAAAGGCCGGCATTTTCTCCGGCGGCATGGGCATTGATATTGCTTATCAGGGTCTGATGGTATCCGCACTGGTACTTCTTTCCTTCTTTGTAGGTAACTACATGGAAACCGGTGTATGGGCAATTACCGACAGCCCGGCAGGAACCACCATGGCCTTCTTAACCATGTCCATGGCCGAGATTTTCCACAGCTTTAACATGCGTTCCCAAAGAGGAAGCATCTTCCGCTTAAAGAGCCACAACATGGTATTAATCATCGCTACCGTCCTGACCATTATCGCAACCACGTTGGTATGCGAGGTTCCGGTACTTGCAAACGCTTTCGGCTTCACCAGCGTTAATTTAGCCGAGTATGCGGTTGCTATCGGTCTCGGTCTCCTGGTAATACCGATTGTGGAAATTGTAAAGTTTGTTCAGAGAAAAATCGAAAAGAATCGATAATTTATGCCCCTTACATAAATTATAGCAAAGAAAAAGCTATCGTTCGTCACCCGAAAGTGATTGTAACGGCAGCTTTTTTTGATACAAACCGTATGATTTTCCGCCCAAAAATACTCTTCTCATTTCTTACCGGCGATGCTATAATATTCGTGAAGGCAAAGTAGGTGTGTTATACAAAGGTTTTCAAGACTTTGCCAAGCAAAAGTAACCGACGTACACCAAAGAAAACTCGGAGGATTCCTAAAATGAAGCGCTTATTCCTATTTGTTTTCATACTTCCCATACTGGCATTGTTCTCCGGCTGTTCCGGCTCCGAGCCCCCGCAGAAAGCAGATCTCAGTGTGCTGAACGACATGCCAGTCATCTCCATTGAGACCCAAAGTACCCAAAAAAACGTTATGAACTTTGTGACCGCTCCGGTGGCCTCCCATGTCTCGGAAGCCATTGCCTCCTGGACACCGGGTTATCAGATGCCTCCGGCGCCGTACTCCGAAGCATGTACCGTATCTCTTTTGGATGCCGACGGGACAATTCTATTGGATGGAGCTAACGCCGATGTAAAGGTCCGGGGAAACTGGACCACCTCTTATGATAAAAAACCGCTCCGCATCAAATTTGAAGAATCTCAAAACCTGCTGGGTTTAAACGACGGAGCTACCTTTAGAAACTGGGTGCTTTTGGCGGAGTACAAGGACGCCTCCATGCTCCGAAACAAAACCGCTCTTGCCATCGCAAGAGAACTGCTGGCAGATGACGGGCTTTATGCTTCTGATGCAGCTTTCGTGGAAGTTGTAATTAACGGTCAATACTGGGGTGTTTACTTACTTGCGGAACAGCAGCAGGTCAACAAAGACCGTGTAGATATTACCGAGGTGACCGAAGGCTATACCGGCACGGACATCGGCTATTTCCTGGAATTTGACAGTTATTTCCGGACGGAAGACCCATTGCAGCAGTTCCGTGTGGATTACGCGGATAATGCCGCATTGATTCCTTTTGACGGGGAAGACGGAAACGGAGAAACCATGAAGTGCTTAAGTGACCCGGAATACGGCTACAAAAGCGATATCGGCTTCACCATCAAAAGCGATATTTACACTAAAGAACAGCGGGATTTCATTGCTTCCTTTGTAAACAAGGTATATGACATTATGTATGCCGCCGCTTATAAGGGCGAGGCTTACGTTTTTGACGATACCTATTCGGAAATCCATAAAACCACGGAAATCACACCGCAGGAGGCAGTGGAACGGGTAGTAAACGTCTCCTCTCTGGCGGATACTTACCTAATAAACGAACTGCTTTGCGATGCGGATGTTTACCTCACCAGTTTCTATATGAGTGCAGACTTCGGACAGTCGGGCGATAAAAAACTGACCTTTGAGGCACATTGGGACTTCGACTCCGCTCTCGGAAACAAAGACCGCTGCACGGACGGCACCGGCTTCTATGCGGCCAACATTGTACCGGACGTGAACGGCGGCCCCGGAAACGGCGGCGATTACAACTCCATTAATCCGTGGCTCGCGGTACTGGCTTATGAAGACTGGTACCGGGAAATCATCACAGAAAACTGGACCAAGTTCTATGATTCCGGTGTGTTCGACCGGGTGTATGCCATGATAGAATCCGACCAAGCCCTGTATTCCGAGGCCTTTGACCGGAATTATGAAAAATGGGACAACATCAACAACCGTTCCGCCTTCGAGCAAGAGCTGTCCTGGCGCTCCGCTGCCTGCCATACGCAAAAAGAGGCAGCAGATTTCCTTCTGGAATGGTTACAAAGTCGTGTTGAATTTTTGAATGATTACTGGCATTCTTAATCCTCTGTCCGGTTATCTTGCAAGGATTTTCATGGCGCAACAACGCCTCTCAGAAATGCCCCCTTCCGCACATGCAATCACTTAACCGGCAGATGGTGCGGCATACTTCACGAAAAGAACGGCGCAGACAAAGGCATTGTCTGCGCCATTTCATATTTCCCGTATTTACGTAATTTTTACGCTGTTTCCCGTACGACATGACAAGCTCTCCTTCCTCACGCGGCAATTGCCCGGATTCCCGAAGCAACATCCCCGAATGAAAACTCTATCTTATCACATCATATGACAGCTTCTCCTCCATGGTTCCTGTCCTGCCCCACAGATTCTTTCGGAATTGCTACAAGTTCCGCTCCATGGCATCCGCAAGTTCTGCCTTGGACAAAGCTCCGCGAATCCGCTCAACCTCCTGTCCGTCCTTAAAAAATACAAGGGTCGGAATCGACATAATCTTATACTCCATGCCAATGTCCTGTGCCTCGTCCACGTCTACCTTATATACCGCAGCCTTACCTGCATATTCCTCCGCCAGCTGCTCTACCGCCGGAGCAATCATCTTGCACGGCCCGCACCAGGTAGCAAAAAAATCTACCAGCACCGTACCCTTTGCCTCAACTACCTTTTCCTTAAAACTTTCCGATGTTAAAATCTCTGCCATAGAAATCTCCTTTCTTTAACCTCTCTGCGGCTTTCTTGCCACCATACGATGAATCGGATTGCCGAGTGCGGAAAACTTCTCTTCATACTCGGTCATTACATTTCCCTCCGCATAAGGACTGTGGTGTAAATCATAGGTCACCTCGGTCAGCTCCCAACCGGCTTCCTTTGCCTCCTCAACAGAAAAATCAAACAAACCGCGATTGTCGGTCTTAAAGCAAATCTCACCGTCCGGCTTTAAAAACTGCTCATACCGAGCCAAAAACTCTCTGGAAGTCAATCTTCTTCTCGCATGACGTTCCTTCGGCCACGGATCGGAAAAATTCAAATAAATCCGATCAACCTCGCCCTCCGCAAATACTTCCGGCAAAATGGCCGCATCCACGGATAAAAAGGTAAGATTGGTCAAATCTTCTCTTTCCTTTTTCTTTTCCACCGCACGAATTAATACACTTGCGTATTTTTCCACACCTACATAATTTATATTCGGATTCAGCTCCGCCAAAGTTGTGATAAACTTTCCTTTGCCCATACCGATTTCCACGTGAAGAGGTGCATCCTTTCCGAAAAAGGTATTCCACTTGCCCTTCTGCTCCTGCGGATTTTGTGTTACGTATTCACTGATTGCAATTTCTTCTCTTGCGCCTTTTATATTTCTGAGTCTCATATTCCCTCCGGATGTTTCTCTTGATTTTGCTTTATTTTAGCACATTTTCAGCCAAAAGACAACTTGCTTTTTTATACAGCCCATGCTATAATAACCGTACAACTTTTATACAACTTAGTTACAACTTGTTACTTTTTTATCAAAGGGAGGTGTACAGCTTTTGCCTATCAAAAATCTCTTAAAACATCGACGCATTTCCCAATGGATTATAAATTCCATCAACAACGGGCACTTTAAGCCGGGAGACAAACTTCCTTCGGAGCATGCCCTTGCGGAACAGTTCGATACCAGCAGGCAAACCGTCCGCCATGCTACCGAGGAATTAGTACAGCGTGGACTTTTGGAGCGCCAGAGAGGTAGCGGTACCTATGTATGCGGCACCGCATTTCAGGAGGGCTATGCCCCGAAGCGCATCGGTGTAATTACCACCTATTTGGACGATTATATTTTCCCGGGTATCATTCGCGGCATTGAGGATGTGTTAACCGCCCAGGGCTACAACATTTCCCTCGGCATTACCCACAACCGTCATACCGACGAAACCGCTTGTCTTCAGCGTATTTTGGACGACAACGTATGTGGTCTGATTGTAGAAGGCACCAAATCCTCCTTCCCAAGTCCGAACCTTCCGCTGTTTGAAGAGCTTCGTTCCAGAGGAACCCCGATGGTTTTCTTAAACGGGTATTACCGTGAGTTTTCCCAGTCGGGTGTATTTCAGGATGACGTTTCCGCAGCCCGTCTTTTGACAGACCACCTGTTAGAAAACGGTCACAGAAAGTTTGCCGCCATCTTTAAAGCGGACGATTTGCAGGGACTGAAGCGTTTTCAGGGAATGTCCCTGGCTCTTACCGACGCCGGCATTCCGGTAGACGACCAGCGGATTCTTTGGTTCACGACAGAAGACATTCCGGATTTATTCTCCGGAGAGATGGACCCGTTTGTATTAAAACGATTAGGGGATGCCACCGCACTTCTGTGCTACAACGACCAGATTGCCGCGCAAGTATCCGAGCTGTTCAAGCGAAACGACATCTTTGTGCCGGATGATATTTCTCTGGTAAGCTTTGACAATTCGCCTTTGGCCGCAGATATGGCCTACGGCTTTACTTCCGCCATCTACCCTTCGGTGGAAATCGGCAGTACCGCCGCCAAACTTTTGCTTCGCTGTATCCGTGACAACACGTTACGGGAACACGTTCGCCTAAAGCCTGACATTTGTTATCGTTCCTCTGTCCGTAACCTTTCGGACGAGGAGAAATAAATATTAAAATCAAAGGAGATTGACTATGTTAGAACAGTTAAAGAAAGAAGTTTATGAAGCAAATATGCTTCTCCCGAAATACGGCCTGATTACCTTTACCTGGGGTAATGTTTCCGGTATCGACCGTGAAAAGGGTCTTGTAGTTATTAAGCCGTCGGGCGTAGAGTACGACAAAATGACCGCTGACGATATGGTTGTTGTGGATCTTAACGGCAATCGCGTGGAAGGCAAGTTAAATCCGTCCTCCGATACTCCGACCCACATCGAACTGTATATGGCATTCCCGAACATCGGTGGAGTTGTCCACACCCATTCCCGTTGGGCAACTACTTTTGCACAGTCCGGTCGCGGTATCCCGGCTTTCGGTACCACTCACGCAGACTATTTCTACGGTGAGATTCCGTGTACCCGTAAGATGACCCCGGAGGAAATCAAGGGTGCTTATGAAAAGGAAACCGGTACCGTTATCATCGAGCGTTTCAACGAACTGAATATCAATGCGGACGACGTTCCGGGTGTTGTAGTTTACAGCCACGGCCCGTTCACCTGGGGCACCGACCCGCACAATGCGGTACATAATGCCGTTGTATTGGAGGAGATTTCCTTTATGGCATGGCACAACCTTGCATTGTCTAACGGCACCCTTCCGCAGATGCAGCAGGAGCTTTTGGATAAGCACTACTTAAGAAAGCACGGCGCAAACGCATACTACGGCCAGGGAAAATAACAAAGGAGTCTTTTCATGGAAAAGATAGAACGCAACGCACCCTGCTGGTGCGGCAGCGGCAAAAAATACAAAGTATGCCACGCTGCCTTTGACGACAAGTTAAAAAAATACGAAAAGGAACCTTTTCCGATTCCTACCAGAGATCTCATCAAAAATGAAACACAGATTGAGGGTATCCGTGCCAGCAGCCGTATCAACATCGCGGTACTGGACTATGTGGCGGAACATATCCGCATGGGCATGTCTACCGCCGAGATTGATGATATGGTCTACCGGAAAACCACGGAGCTTGGCGGCATCCCGGCCCCTTTAGGCTACGAAGGCTTCCCAAAGAGCTGTTGTGTTTCCATTAATTCCGTCGTTTGCCACGGCATTCCGGATGAGGAGACCTTTTTGGAAGACGGCGACATTGTAAACGTGGATGTTTCCACGATTTACAACGGATTCTTTTCCGATTCTTCCCGCATGTTTCTCATTGGAAATGTAAGCGAAGAAGCCCGCCGCCTGGTAGCAATTACGGAAGAAAGCCTTCAGGTAGGCTTGCAGGAAGTAAAGCCTTGGAAACGTTTGGGCGATATGGGTGCTGCCATTCACGACTTTATCCGTCAAAACGGTTATTCCGTCGTAAGAGAAATCGGCGGTCACGGCATCGGACTGGAATTTCACGAGGAGCCGTGGGTCAGCTACGTATCCAAGAAAGGCACCGAAATGCTCCTTGTCCCGGGCATGGTTTTCACCATCGAGCCGATGGTAAATATGGGAAAGCCGGACATTTTCATTGATGAAGAGGACGACTGGACAGTCTGTACCGAAGACGGTTCCCTCTCCGCACAATGGGAAATTACCGTACTGGTTACAGAAAACGGTTATGAGATCTTAACTTATTAAGCATTTCTTTTCCCTCTCGACAAGTGAAGATTTTTACTCTATAATAAAGGCGTGGTGTGCTGACAGTCAACACACCACGCCTATTGTTTTGGGAGGAATTTATATGACGTTTCACAATAAAAAACACAAATGCCTCAGCGCTCTTTTCGGGTTGTTGCTTTGTATCGGTCTTTGTACGGAATTGCTTTCTCCGTCTCTTGCCTTTGCAACCGAAAACGATACCGCCGATGCCGGTACCTTTCACTGGCCTGCGGGACCGCAGATTTCCGCTGAAGGCGCCATTCTGATTGAAGCCGAAACAGGCACCGTTTTATATGAAAAGAACGCAACCGAACGCCTTTATCCGGCCAGCACCACAAAGCTGATGACTGCGCTTCTTGCCTTAGAAAACGCCGCGCTGGGAGAAACCGTTACCGTTTCTCATAATGCCGTTTATGACATCGAAACCAATTCCAGCCGTATCTGGGTCGATGTAGGAGAAGAGCTTTCCATGGAAGCCTCTCTGTACGCACTTATGCTTCCGTCTGCCAACGACATGGCCTATGCTATTGCAGAACACGTAGGCGGCTCCAAACAAGGCTTTGCGGACATGATGAATGCCCGCGCCAAAGAACTTGGATGTGTAAACACTCATTTTATGAACCCTCACGGTTTGGATGAAGAAGAGCACTATACCTGCGCCGCAGACCTTGCTAAAATCATGCGTCCGCTTATTAAGAATTCGTCTTTTTTGAAGATTTCCGGTTCAAAGAATTATCAAATACCGGCCACCAATCTTTGCAAAGATCCCCGCTGGGTATTAAATACCCACTTGATGATTCGGAAAAGTTATCCTTTTGAAGGCGTCATCGCGGGTAAAACAGGCCATACCGACCTTGCGGGAGCCAATCTGGTTACTTGTGCAAAGCGTGGCAATATGACGTTGATTTCTGTCATCATGAAGGCTCCGGACGACACCGCCCTTTACGATGAAACCGCAGCTCTCTTAAATTTCGGTTTTGATAACTTTACAACTTACAATGTTTCCGATGAACAGCTTTCCGCAGGAAGTGATGTTCCTCCTTTATTTAACAGTGAAGATACCGTTCAGCTGATGAACCGTGATATTATTTCCACCGACTCCGGACTGGTTGTTCTGCCGTTCTCGGCATCCCTTTCGGATACGAGAAAGAGCGTTTCCCTTTCTCAGCTGACATTCTTCTCCGAAGGAAAGAACATCATCGGAAAAGTCACTTATACCTACGGAACCCGCGTTATCGGATCGGCAAATATCGTTTACACCAACAACGGGACAGCATTTACCATAAACACTTCGGAGGACACTACCCCCGGAACCGATCTTCCGGAAGATCCGAATACCCCGGACACCCATTCCGATGACACAAAAAACAAAACCGACGACACTCCTAAAAAAGATCGAAAACCTCTCATCATAGGAATTATCATCGGTTGTATTTGTTTCTTTGCAGGTGTTTACTTTATTTTTGTAGAGCTTCCTTACCGTAAAAAACGTGCGGCTTACTTGGCAAAGCGTCGAAACAATCGATACTAATTACCAAGAGAAGCAATCAACGCAGCAATATCATCCGCAGACAAGGTTCTGTTCGGATCTGACAAATCCACGCCGGAGGATGCAAGTGCATCTTCCGGTTTTTCTTCTACCTGTTCTTCCTCCGGTACAACATCCTGCGGCACGAGCACTTCCTCTGTCGGTTCCTCCGGCGCGACAACCGGCTCTTCTTCCGCTCCGCCTGCCTGTGCAAACAGCGCCGCAATATCATCCGCCGATAACGGTCTGTTCGGGTCCAACAAATCTACGCCGGAAGCCGCAAATATATCCTCCTCCGGTTCTTCAGACACAACATCCGCCGGCTCGTCTGCCCATACCGTTGCCTCCGGCTCATCGACATCTGCCGGCTCATCTATCTCCGGCACTGTCACAAACGACTCCTCCTGCTCTTCTTCCTCCGTAAACAGCGTTCCTGCCTCCGGCTGACTTACCGCAAAATTCGGGGCAACACTTATAGCACCAACTTCATTCAGGCCGCTCACAACTTCCTTCATTTCTTCCAGGCAATCCACCGTGGTTCCCAATTCAGCAAGTATTGCTTCACTGTTTTCATGAATCTCCTCATAAAGCCTATGAGACATCTCTCTTATCGCATCCACCATTCCGGACATAGAATCCGAAGTTCCGCTACCCTGCTGCAGCTGCTTTATTTCCTCACGCAAGCGCCCCAGTTCTTCCCGCTCGCTAAGGGCTATCTGTTTTGCGTTTTCCTTATTGTACATAACCAGCGTCTTTACGGCATTTTCCTGCGATTTAATTAATTCCGTAATCTTATCCTCCAAAGCAGCCAGTCCGCTTTCCATTGCCTCATGCTGCTTCTTTACGGCAATATAAACGCCCTTCTCCGCCTTTTCGTTTCCCCGCATCAGCTCCGCCATACGGTCCGCCAACAAAATATCGGAGGTTTTTTCCGTCGGAGACACGGCATCCTTCTCCCGGCTCAGGACAAAAAATACCGCCGTGGCCAAAAGTATCACTCCGGCAATACAAGCCATCCAAATATAGGACTGAAATACAGTCAAAGACATTCCGGCAAAAAATACCGCCATGACAAATAATACAAAACTAAGGTTCTTTTGCAATTCTTTCTTCATAAAGACCTCCCAAAAGCTTCTGCAGGAATCAAAATCCCTTTTCTTTTATCATAACACACTCTGTTAACGCTGTCAAAAAAAGATGAAAAATTTTATAATTTATCTGTCAAAAGCATTCCTTCGGCTTCTTTCCAAACAATCCGCATAACCGTATATTCACCGCGCTCATAGCCATATCCGTCTCCCGCATCCTCATACAGGAAAAACTCTGCATCTTTTCCCTTGAACACACGATATTCCACACACTCCTTACCGAGCGTTGCTGCTTCATCGGCACTCTTCGGAACACAGTCTTCACGATACATCGGCAGAATACTTCCTTCACGGACAAACAACGGGATTTTCTCAAGCGGTGCCTCTGTCTCAATCCACCGCCCTCCGTCATAACACACATCCGTCCAAAAATCATACCAACGCTCGCCCGCTGGCAAATACACCTTGCGACATTTCGAAATATCGGTAAGTTCTGTCGAATCCACTCCATAATACATCGGCTCCGTTACCGGACATACCATCAACCGGTCTCCGAACAAATACTGGTCCTTACAATTCAAAGCCTGCTTATCCCTCGGAAAGGCAAATGCCAAAGGCTTTATCACGGCCACATCCTCACGCCAAGCCGCTCCTGCCAAAGAATAGATATACGGCAGCAACCGATAACGTAAGCGATTCGCTGCAAGCAAAGCATCGTAAAACGGCTCTCCTGCATCTCCGAAGGCCCACAACTCTCTCCGGCAATCCGACCCGTGAGCCCGGAATACCGGCAAAAAGCATGCCCACTGGGACCACCGCACATAAAGCTCCCGGTAACCAAAATCCTCGGTTCCCTTTGGATAATCTCCTTGCCAGAACCACTGATGTCCGGACTTAATAAAGAACGCTCCGATATCCGTAGTCCAGTACGGCAAACCACTGGCAGAAAAATTCAATCCCGCTGCAATCTGCTTTCGGAACGTATCCCAACTTGCATCCGTATCTCCGGACCACAAAATCGTACCGTACCGTTGCTGACCGGTATAACTGCTTCTGGTCAGATTCAGCACACGCTTCTCCACGCCGTATTTCTCTTGCGCCTTACGCTGTCCCTCATACAACGCCTGCGCATGATACAATCCAAAGGCATTTAACGCCCATGCCGGCATATGGTCCTTTGTAGTATCGATGTATTCCGTATATAACTTCGCCGGTTCAGGGCGATACTTATGATTCCATTCCGGTGTATAAGGTTCACTGGAATCGCACCACCAGGAATCGATTCCGTGACAGAACAGCCCTTCCTCCACCTGCTTCCAGTACAACGCTCTTCCTTCCTCGGAAAACGCGTTGTACACATTGCTTGCCGGCAACAAAAGGTTGTTCTCTTTAAATTCTTTATAATTGCTACTCTTCTCATCCATGTTCGGCCATATGGAAATCATAAAATGCACCTGCATCTCATGAAGCTTCCGAAGCATCTCCTTCGGGTCCGGGAAACGCTCCTTGTCAAAGGTCTTCTGCCCCCAAAGATTGTCTCCCCAGGACAGCCAGTCCAGCACGATTCCGTCCAAACCGATGCCACGGTCACGATATTCTTTTGCCGTCTGTATCAATTCCTCCGCAGTCTCGTACCGCTCCTGAGACTGCACATATCCGTAGGCCCATTTCGGAAGCAACGCCGCCTTGCCCGTCAGATAACGATACTGACGAATCACGCCGTCCATATCCCCTCCGTTCATGAAATAAAAATCCATTTCATCGTCGGCTTCCGTATATAAATAGGACCCGTAGGCCGTATCATTATAAATCATAGGGCTGTAGGTATCCATGAGAATCCCGTAGCCCAGGTTCGACACCAGCATTGGAATTGCTATCTTACGATTGGCCTGATGCAAATACACCGTCTGCCCCCGGAGATTTAAAAAGCCTTCCTCATGTTGACCAAGACCGTACAGCGCCTCATCCTCCTGCCATTCCAAATAAAGTCTGGTATGATAAAGCTTCTCGCTCTGTACCCGGGCAGCTTCCTTAATCACTTCCTTTGTTCCGTCGGGAGTCACTACCTTTTCCACAACGGCACCCTCTTCTCCCGCCAGTACATAGCTTTGAAACTCCTCCAATTCCCGGCTTTCCTTCTCACGTTCCTTTAACAAAAGCCGTCCTTCCCCGTCATAATAGGAAAAGGAGGCTTCCTTTTTATCTACCCGGATTCGAAGCATCGGAGACAAATATTCTATCATATCCCCATCTTCCCGAAACTTCCAGCCGGACCATGCCTCTTTTCGGATAACTCCCGGCTTTTCTCTTGTAGAAAAACTCTCCCTCTCCGTATAAGTAATCCGCACCACCGCTTCATTTTTCGGCTCAATTCTGTGCATTCCCCGCGCGGAATATAAGTAAAGGCAGTCACCCCTTCGCTCTGCCTTTGTAATATCGTTTGCCGTCCATGGCATCGCTGTCATCATATTTTTTACTTCCTCCCCGCATTTCTAAGTTCTTCCATTTTTGCCTTTAAGGCCTCAAGTGCCGCCTCCGGGTCATCCATCTCCTTTACCGTCTGTTCCATCGGGCAAATACCGTCTCCGGCACGATTAATAATCGCCTCCACACAGTTTTCATACTGCACGGATATATGACGTTCCTTTAGCCATTGTACCGCGGAAGCGCTCATGGTTACACCGTAGCATCCTTTTATTCCGCCTAAAGTCAGCACCATTGCCGCTGCCTTTCCGATGATTTTATCCACCACAAAAGCATCCTGTAAAATCCCGCTTTCATAAAGGCGGATCACCGGACCGATCCCCCTGTCGCATTGGGTTTTCACAATGGTATTATCCTTTAATACCACACAGCTGGCGGTTCCCTCCGTAATCAGGTTAATAGCAGAATGTACCGCACTTTTTGTAGCACGTCTTCTGACCTGTCGCAATGCAGTCACCACCGGCGGAATCAGTAATAATTGAATCAAAATCCCCGGAAGTCCTGTCATAATTGCCGCCCATACCGTAAGAGCCTTCATGTTTCCGTTCAGAAACAACAGTACCTGAAAAATAATACCGTATACAACTCTGCCGCAGAGCATAGCACCGATTAGTGCCGGATAAATTCCGAACTTTACTTTTCCCAGTTTTGTTTTTCCGTATAAAAAACCACTAATCAAACCGTAAGTAGCCAGTTCCCCCGCCATAATCGGCATCATCGGATACATCACCGGCATTCCGGTTAAGAAACTGTTCAGTACCGGAAGCAACAATCCGCAAAAGCCCCCGTACAGCGGACCGCATAAAAAACCGCAAAGAAGGACCGGGATGTGCATCGGCAAGAGCACGGTTCCCGGAATTCCAAAGCCGTGGGACGTTGCAAAGGGGAGTAATATCCCCAATGCAATCAGCATCCCCGCAACTGCTATTCTTTCATTTCTCGTTTTTAACAGCATAATAAAAACCACCTAAATTCTATTTCCATTTATTACAGTGCGGTCAAGGTGTCCTCTACCTTCTTAAGCAGCTCACGCACCTTTAAGTGCTGCGGACACTTCTTCTCGCAGAAGCCGCAATCCGCGCAATCCTTTACGGTTGCACCCGGATTCTTCTCGTTATTCACGTAATCCATAAAAGTCTTCTTTCCAAGCTCATGGAGACCGTATACATTATGATAAGTATAGGCCTGGAAAATACGCGGAATATTGATACCCTTCGGACACGGCTGACAATAACCGCAACCGGTACAATAAAGCTCGGAGAACTTCTTCAGATTCTCTAATGCGTCACCGACCTCACGCCACATCTGCTCGGTCATCGGCTCTTCTAAGGATGCAACCGCCGCATTCTGGTCTACCATCTCATAGGTCTGCATACCGGACAATGCACAGCAAACACCAGGATTACCGAGAACAAAGCGGAATGCCAGCTCATAAGTATTCAGATTGCCGCTGCCGAGACGCTTCGCCAGCTCCGTCGGAGCCGCCAGACGTCCGCCGCCTACCGGTCCCATAACAACCACACCGAGGCCCTTTTCCTTCGCATAACCGATCATTTCCTCGTTTGCACGGTCCAAAAGATTGTACTGAAGCAATACACTCTCCATTTCCGGTGCATTGTCGATAATATACTTTAAAGCCTCCGGGGAATCGTGGAAAGAGAAGGAAATATGGCGAATCTTGCCCTCTTCCTTTAATCTCTTTGCCTCATCCAACAAGCCCAGCGGCACAATTACTTCATCAAATACCTTGCGGTTAATACCCCAGAAGTGATAGAAATCCACATAATCTGTATCCAGCTTTGCCAGACTCTTATCCAACATTCCTTCGTAATCTTCCGTTTTCTTTACACGGTCAAGCGGACACTTCGTTGCAATATATACCTTATCGCGAATCGGCTTTAACGCCTTACCTACCGCAATTTCACTGTTTTCATGACAATAATAATATGCCGTGTCAAAATAATTCACACCAAGATCATAGGCATGACGAAGCATGGCATCCGTCTTTTCCTGATCTACCTCAAACTTACCGTTTCCCAAATCATTCTCCGGAAGACGCATACAACCGAAACCAAGGGTAGAAATCTCCACACCCGTATTACCGAATTTACGATACTGCATAACAAAACTCCTTTCCTCTTTCGAAATCAAAAACATAAAAATATTGTTATATCCAAGTATATCATATCCGTCTTTCATTTTCAACGAGTTTTCTCTCTAAACACCTATATTTCTTCTACTTTCGGCGTAAAAAGCGGGATGCCGCAAAAACGACATCCCGTATCATTATTTAAATATTTTGTTTTATTTCAATATATTATCCTTTTCCGGATTACAGCACATTTCTCACCTGCTTTTACTTTGCGTACTGCTTTAAGTCTTCCGCAACATCCGTCTTCTCCCACGGGAGATCAAGGTCCGTACGTCCGAAATGACCGTAAGCTGCGGTCTGCTTATAAATCGGGCGACGAAGGTCTAACATCTTAATGATGCCTGCCGGACGAAGATCAAAATGCTTACGAACGATTGCTACCAGCTCCTCATTGGAAAGAGTACTCGTTCCGAAAGTATCTACCATAACAGAAGTCGGCTGTGCCACACCGATTGCATAGGAAAGCTGAATTTCACACTTCTTAGCAAGACCTGCAGCTACGATATTCTTTGCCACGTAACGCGCCGCATAGCATGCGGAACGGTCTACCTTGGTGCAGTCCTTACCGGAGAATGCACCGCCGCCGTGACGGGCATATCCGCCGTAGGTGTCTACGATAATCTTACGACCAGTCAGACCGGAGTCACCGTGAGGTCCACCGATTACGAAACGACCTGTAGGGTTAGTGAAGTACTTAGTTTCTTCGTCTAACAGTTCAGCTGGAACGATTGGCTTGATTACATGTTCAATCAGATCTGCACGAATCTGTTCCTGTGTTGCTTCTGGGTCGTGCTGAGTGGAAATCAGAACAGTGTCAACTCTCTTAACCTTGTCACCATCATATTCAACAGTAACCTGAGTCTTACCATCTGGTCTCAGGTAAGGAATTGTGCCGTCCTTACGAACATCTGTCAGTCTCTTAGCCAGCTTGTGTGCCAGAGAAATTGGCATAGGCATCAATTCAGGAGTTTCGTTGCAAGCATAACCGAACATGATACCCTGGTCGCCAGCACCGATTGTGTCGATCTGATCGTCCAGAGTGCCTTCCTTATATTCCAAAGCCTTGTCTACGCCCATTGCGATATCGCCGGACTGTTCATCGATTGCTGACAGTACTGCACAAGTGTTTCCATCGAAACCGTATTCACCCTTATCATAGCCGATTTCCAGAATTACCTGACGAACAATCTTAGGAATATCTACATAGCTGGATGTACTGATTTCACCCATTACCATAGCATAACCAGTTGTTGTAGTTGTTTCAGCAGCAACTCTGCCATATGGGTCCTGTTCAAAAATAGCGTCCAGAATCGCATCTGAAATCTGGTCGCAGACTTTATCCGGATGTCCTTCAGTTACGGACTCGGATGTAAATAATCTTCTCATTTTGTCCTCCTTTAGTATACGCAAATTCCTTAAATTTCGTAAATTTTGGAAATCTGCTGACATAAAAAAAACTCTCTTTTGAAAGAGAGGCGCAGTTCATAAATTTGAATCTGAATCCCTCATCTTTCAGAAAAACTTCTGTAGGATTTAGCACCTTCGGCTGCACCGCATTGGCGGGCTCCAGGTTGCCGGGCGTCTTCGGGCCTATTCCCTCAGCCACTCTTGATAAGGATTGTAGCTTTCGCATACATCATACATTATATACCCCACAATTCATAAATGTCAACAAGGGATATAAAAAAATATACGAAAACTCACGAAAAAATGCTATAAACGGCCAAACGCCCTGCGGAATCCTCCGCAGGGCGCCCAACCTCATTCTATGGAAAACATAAAAGGTTGAATTTGCAATGATTTACTCTTCTTCCATCGGCCAGTACAGGCAGTACGCCGGATACATTTCACCGATGTAAACCCACACTGATTCTCCCATATCGATATGCTTATCGAATACCATGTCAGGGACAAACAACTTCAACGCAGAGCGCTTTTTGCCGATTAAAACCTCTCCTTCAGCTTTAGGATTTGCACGAAATGCTTCGATCTTTTCGCGTAAGCCAGAGATACCTGTTTCCTTACCGAAATTTTCCGCAAAATCTTCAATCTTCACGTATGCCACGTTGTCTGGGTTTTCAAACCATTCTACTCTCATGTTGGTTCCTCCTAAGTTTTATTTGGTCCACTTGCGGTTTGCATAGCTGCAATCAGCAAGTGCAGTTCTTGCAATCAGCTTACCATCTTCATCGTAAACCTGAATGCGAACTTTGTAATAGTACATCTGATTCTTAACACCCTTTGTGTTAGTGTAAACAGCGCTGTCCTTTACCAGCATGGACTTGTATCCGCTGCTCTTCTTTGTTGAACGATAGAAGTTATACTTAATGGTATATCCTGCATCGGTAAGCTGCTTTACAGCTTCCTTTTCAGCAGAATTCAGAAGTACTGTTACCTTAATATTCTTCTTTGCAGTCTTAACTGAACGGAGTTTAGGAGTGAAAGTCTTGACTAAATCCTTCACCTCAGCCGCAGAGAGAGAGGCAGGCTGCTCAGATTTTGCGAAGACGAGAACAACTGAATCTGCTGCAGTAAGACCAGTTAATGTGTCTGCTGCGCCCTTTGACACGCCATTCACCTTTACATCTTTCAGCTCGAAACCTTCATTTGCTGCGATAGTTAAAGTTCCTGTAGTTTGATCGAAACTATACTTAGCAGCATCTTTCAGGGCATCACCATTTTCATCAACCATGGTAACTGTAGGCTCTGTAGTTCCAAATGGGAGACCGCCGAATGCTTCGGAACCTTCTTCCTTAGTATAGTCATCAGTATAATGGAATACGATGGCATCACCGTCGGACAGGAACTGTTCTGCAACACCTAAGTTTGGATGCTTTCCGTTGAGGGTGTACATCCAGCCGGACAAGTTGCCATTGTCGAATTCAGCTAATCCGTTCAGTTCTGCGATGTAATTTCCGCCAGGGTTGCTGTAACTCCAGCCTTTTTCCTTTACTGCCATTTCTATGATTTCCACTACAGTAATAGGTGCATCTACAGTATAGGATTTAATCAGCCATGTAGTAAGTCCGCCGTTTGCCAGAGTATGGCTCTTGTCAGACTGTCCATGGAGTGTGTCGCCCTTGACTGTCAGATATACCTTAATCTTGCCAGTGGATTCAGGTGACTGTTCCTTATTGACTATCAGTTTTACTTCCTGAGTGATATCACCCTTCTTAGCGGTGATTGTGAATACATTTTCGCCATCTGCAAGCTGGTAGCTTTCCTTTTCAGCTTCACCATTAACCAGAATTTCTGCTTCTGGATCTGCCATTGGAACGATACCGATGCTATTCATACGATAACCGACAGATGCAGTATAAGTAATACCGTCCTTAGTTTCTGCCAGACGATTTACTCCGCTTACGGTAATCTTTACGCCATCTACCAGATCATTAGTTTCACTTGCATCGCTTGTCAGCTTCAGGAGATAAATAGCAGGCTCTTTTTCGCCGTTCTGCACGATAACACGAACCAGGGTGTCTCCGTTTTCCTTAGTTACCTTGAAACCGTCCGCTGCTTCACCGACTGCCAGACGCTTATTGTTTACATAAACATTATCTTCAGCATCTACACCGTCTACCTTAACGGACACATACTTCATGTCGCCTAAGTCAGCTGTGTAAACCTGTTTTCCTTCTTCAAATTTGATTACATAATCATCTGCGCCATCGGAGATAGTCACGCCTTCCGGTGCAGAAGTCACACCTACAATTTCATCCTGTGCTGTAGTGCGGAGAATAGTTTGAACTTCTGTTGACTTTTCATTAGCTGCACCTGCCCACAGGTTTGATGCTGTAACGACCTTAACATAGTGGAATTCCTTATCGCTTACATCTACAGGATTACCTTCTGCATCAACTGCCCAAGCCAAGTCGAAGCCACTGCTCTTAAGTTCATTATCTTTATTTTCAGAATACGGATTAGCATCTTTACCGAATTCACTATTTACCTGTACATCTACATAACCGAATTTTGCGCCGGAGCTGTAAGATGCAAATGTTCCGTTACCAGTCAGACTTCCGTCCCAGCATGGCAGCAGGATTCCGCTTAAAGTAATGGTATCCTTAGTCAGCATTGTGTTCAGTGGATAATTAGAAGCCATAGGCCATGTACCCACCTGTATACCGTTATAGGAATTGCCAAAGTTATCAGTCCAAGATGTGGTTCCGTCATTGTTCTTTTTGTAAGTTACAGTATAGTCCCAAAGGGTTGTTTTTTCGTAGTGTTCACTTCCTGCCAGTGCATACCAGTTTTCACCGTTTTCAGATACCCATACCTGACCTGGTTCCATG